>DASTKT010000194.1:0-3339 GCA_035715725.1 Longimicrobiales bacterium
GGCGTCGGCGCTGGAGGCGGCCCAGCCCGGTTCCAACTTCAATAGTGGATGCATGCGTTCGCCGCGGATGCTACGCCCCGCCGGCACAGGCCGTCCTCCCAAGCTCCCGAGCTCCCTGTGAAAAATTCGTTCGGTTGCCGACGAAGCTTCGTCGCCCCGCTTTCCGTTGCCGTTCTCTGCGTACTCTGCGCCTCTGCGGTGAAAACGCCGTTCATCCGTTCCGTCGCCTCACCGCGTCGCGTCCGCCACCGGCGCGGCGGCGGGGAGGTGGTCGTGGAGGTAGCGGGTCAGGAGCGAGTAGAGGTGCAGCGTCGTCCCGCGGCCCTCGCAGATGCAGTGCGTGCGGTTCGGGTAGTCCATCATCTGGAACGGCTTGCCGGCGGCGACGAGGGCGTTGACGAGCATCTCCGTGTTCTGGAAGTGGACGTTGTCGTCGCCGGAGCCGTGGACGACGAGGAGGTTGCCGCGCAGCCCGTCCACGTAGGTGAGCGGCGAGCTCTTGCGGTAGCCCTCCGCGTTCTCCTCCGGCAGCCCCATGTAGCGCTCCTGGTAGATCGTGTCGTAGAGGCGCTCGTCGGTGACGGGGGCGACGGACATGCCGGTGCGGTAGATGTCGGGGGAGCGGAAGAGCAGGTTGAGCGTGTTCGTGCCGCCGCCGCTCCACCCCCAGACGGCGATGCGGCCGGCGTCGACGTACGGCCGGGCGGCGATGATGGCGCGGGCGGCCGCCGTCTGGTCCGCCGTGGCGATGCTGCCGATGTCGCCGGCGATCGCCTTGCGGAACGCGCGCCCCTTCGGCGCGGGCGTGCCGCGGTTGTCGACGCTGGCCACGATGTAGCCCTGCTGCGACAGCATCAGGTGCCAGAGGTAGTTGCGGCCGCCCCAGGCGTCGAGCACCGTCTGCGAGGCCGGGCCGCCGTAGATGTTGAAGAGCACCGGGTACTTGCGGCTCGGGTCGAAGCCCGGCGGCTTCATCATGTAGGCGTCGAGCTTCGTGCCCTGGCCGTTGTCGACCTGGAAGAACTCGACCTCGCCGCGCCTCAGCGCCGCCAGCCGGGAGGCGACCTGGGCGTTGTCGACGAGCGTGCGCACGACGCGGTGGTCGGGGAGGTGGACCAGCTCGGTGCGGGGCGGCTTGCCGAACGCGGACCAGGTGTGGAACGCGTAGCGCGCGCCGGGGCCGACCTGGTACAGGTGGCTCCCCGCCTGCGCGGCCGGCGTGACCCGCTGCGCGTCGCCCGAGCCGTTCAGCCGCGTGCGGTACAGGTAGAGCTGCGTCGCGTTCGTGGGGGACGCGGTGAAGTAGATGAGCCCCGCCGCGCTGTCGATGCCCACGACCTGCGGCTCGCCGAACGCCGACGCCGGGTTCGCCAGGTCGAACGCGCCCTTCGTGACCAGGCGGACGTCCCGGCCGTCGCGCGAGACGACGTACAGGTGGCGCCAGCCGTCGCGCTCGCTGACCCAGGTGAAGCGCCGGCCGCCGTCGAGCCAGCGCAGGTCGTCCACCACGTCGACCCAGGCGCTGTCCCGCTCCGTCAGCACCGTGCGCACCTCGCCCGTGCGCACGTCGCCGAGCATGACCTCGATCGTGTCCTGCCGGCGGTTCATGTGCTGGAGCACGACCTCGGTCGGGCTCGCCGCCCACTCCATGCGGGCGATGTAGTTGTTGCGGGGATCGCCGGGGACCTTCAGCCACGTCGTCGCGCCGCCGGCGGCGCTGACCGAGCCGACGCGCACGGCCGAGTTCGTCGTCCCCGCCTTCGGGTACTGCACCGGCTTCACGAACGAGTAGAGCGAGTCGGTGTCGTCGATCAGGTCGAAGTCGCGCACGCCCGAGGCATCGAGCTGCCAGTAGGCGATGCGCTCCCCGTCCGGCGACCAGCGGAAGCCGTCGCGCAGGTTCAGCTCCTCCTCGTTCACCCAGTCGAACGTGCCGTTGATGATCGTGCGCGAGCCGTCCGTGGTGAGCGGCGTGAGCTTCCCCGTGCCCAGGTCCTCCACGTACAGGTTGTTCTGGCGCACATACGCCACCCGCCTCGAGTCCGGCGAGAACTTCGCGAACATCAGCGACGACGGCGGAGCCTCGGGCCCGCCGAGCTTCGTCAGCTTCCCGGAGGCGACGTCCAGCACCCAGTAGTCGCCGCGCGTGTTGTAGCGCCAGACGCGCGCCGAGTTCGTGAACACCAGCAGCAGCCGCCCGTCCGGCGACCAGCCGTAGTCCTCGATCTCCAGCGGCTGCTGCGCCCCCGGCGGCACCAGCTTCGTCGCCGGCACGAGCAGCTCCCGGCGGCCCGTCGCCGCGTCGTAGCGGACCAGGTCCGTGCCGCCCTGCACCTGCTCGGACGGCTCGAGCGTGGTGTAGCTGTCGGCGTCCAGCCAGCGGGCGGGGCCGAAGCCCTGGAGCGCGAACTCGCGCGAGAAGACCCGCGCCAGCGTCAGGGTCGACGTGTCCGGCGCCTGCTGCGCCGCCGCCGGCAGCGCGAGGCCCAGGACGAGCGTGGCGGAAATGGCGAAGCGTCGCATAGGCTCACGACTTGGAAGGGGTCGAGCGTTCATCGTCGAACCCCGAAGAGTACCGCCGCGGGGGGCGGACGCAAAGGGGCAGAGCGCCGCGATGCGCCATGGCACCGCCCCGCTCCTGGCGCCACCCCGCGGACCCGACAGCCCACGGCAACGGCCACGCCGCCCCGACGCCTGCCCCTGCCCCGGCCCCGCATCCCTGACCGAGCGCAGCTCACCCCTCCCCCGTCCCGAGGCCCCGGACCGACGAGTTCGAGGAACGTCCGCGAGGAGCGGAGTCGCCGCCGACCGCCGGCGCGTGCGGGGTCAGGGGAAGGGGCGAGGGGAGCGGTGAGCTGCGCTCGGCCGGGTACCTGGGGTCGGGGCAGGGGCAGGCGTAGGGGGAGGGCGCTCGCTCGGCGGCGCGGCTTCAGCCGGGCGTGGCAGGGTCGATCGTGCGCGCTCCCGGCCTCGCCGCACCCTCGCCGACGGTTCCGCGCGACCTCGAGCCGGGGGCCTACCCACTCGGATCAGCGAGGAGCCAAAAATGTAGACCTCTGCGGTGCGTCTCCCCCGCCCGTCAGGCCGCCCCACCGTGACTCCGTGCCCTCCGGGCCTCTGTGTGACACCCTTCCGTTCCCTTCCCGGCGGGACGCCGAACGAGGATCGCCGTCGCCTATGGCTCGCCAGGCGCCTCCTGCTCGCGCGCCGCGCGCAGCTTCCCGCGATCGACCTTCCCCAGGTGCGTCCGCGGGAGCGCGTCCAGGAACACCACCTCCCGCGGCGCCTTGTAGGCCTCGAGCCGCTCGCGCACGAACGCCTTCAGCGTCTCGGCCAGCT
>DASTKT010000195.1:0-14413 GCA_035715725.1 Longimicrobiales bacterium
ATGCCCGCGCTCGTCTTCGTCACCGCCCACGACGCGCACGCGCTCCGCGCCTTCGAGGTCCAGGCGCTCGACTACCTGCTGAAGCCGTTCACGCCCGACCGCTTCCGGAGCGTGCTGGCGCGCGTCCGTCGCCTCGCGGTCCCCGCGGAGGAGCGCGCACCCCGGCTGGCGGCGGTGCTCCGGGAGGTTGCGCCGCCCGCGCCCTATCTGCGGCGCATCCTCGTCCACGCCGGCGGCCGCGCGCGGCTCGTCCCCGTCGAGGAGATCCGGCGCGTCGAGGCCGTCCGCAACGACGTCCGGCTGCACACGGCGTCGGGGGAGTACCTGCTGAGCGGGAGCATCTCGGCGCTGGAGGCGCGGCTCGACCCGGCGGAGTTCCTGCGGATCAACCGCTCCGAGATCGTGCGGCTGGACGCGATCCGCGAGATGCACCCGTGGTCGCACGGGGATTACCGGGTGGTGCTGCATGATGGCACCACGCTGAGTTGGAGCCGGAGGTACAGGGCGCGGGCGGAGGGGGCGTTCAGCGTCTGAGAAGATAACCTCTCCGGGCATCCAGCCATGGCGGCGCCCCACTCCCAACGGAAAAGTGTCACACGGAGACACGGGGGCACGGAGGGGCGGAGGGGCGGAGGGGCGGCGGGGCGACGGGACGGCGAGACGGAGGGGGAAATGAGGGCGACGGATCCGATCACCGGGGAGATCATCGATTCCGCGGTGAAGCTGCACAAGCGGCTCGGGCCGGGGCTCCTCGAATCCGTGTACGAAGCGTTACTCGCCAGGGACCTGGAACGGCGGGGACTCCGTGTCGAGCGGCAGAAGAGGGTCCGGTTCGAGTTCGACGGCCTCGTGTTCGACGAGGGCCTGCGGGTGGATCTCCTCGTCGAAGACATCGTCGTGGTCGAGTTGAAGTCCGCCGATCAGTTCGCGCCGGTGCACTGGCGGCAACTCCTGACCTACCTGCGCCTGCTGCACCTGCCGGTCGGGCTGCTCATCAACTTCGGCGCACCCACGTTGAAGGATGGCCTCCGGCGCGTACTGAACGACTTCCACCCCTCCGTGCCCTCCGTGTCTCCGTGTGACACTTTTCCGTTCAGCCGGCCCGGCGAGGAGCCCGCCCCTACGACCTCGGCCTCTCGAACCACCGGTCGTACCACGCGAGGCTCCGCTCGATGAAATCGACGACGTGGGCCGCCTCGCGCACGCCGTGCCCTTCACGCGGATAGCGCACCATCACGGCCGGCACGCCGACGTCCTTCAGCGCGATGTAGTACTGCTCGGCCTCGGCGATCGGCACGTCGTTGTCGTTCTCCCCGTGCACCAGCATGGTCGGCGTCCTGACCCGCGCGACGTACCGCAGCGCGCTGCGCGCCCAGAGCGTATCCATGAGGCCGTCCTCGTGCGGATACGCCCCGAACTCGACGGCCAGGTAGTCGTGGTAGTAGGCCATGTAGTTGAAGCTCACGAGGTTCGAGATCCCGGCCGTGGGGATCGCCGCGCGGAAGCGGTTCGTCCGCGTGATGAGCCAGTCGGTGAGCTGCCCCCCGTAGCTCGTGCCCTCGATGCCCATGCGCGTCGAGTCGAGCCACGGCCACCGCGCCAGCGCGGCATCGACGCCGGCCAGCACGTCCTCGGCCTCCTTCCCGTCCTGGTCCTTGAAGATGGCGTCGGCGAAGCGCTGCCCGTAGCCGGTCGAGCCGCGGTAGTTCACCATCAGCGACGCGAAGCCGTGCGCCGCGTACACCTGCGCCTTCGAGTTGTACTCCGGGCCCTGCGCGCCGTGAGGCCCTCCGTGGATCATGACGATCAGCGGGTACGCACGCCCCTCCTGCCGCGCCGGCGGCAGCGTCAGGAACGCCTCGACCTCCATGCCGTCGACGGATCGGAAGCGCAGGGACTCCACCGGGGCGGTGGCCCGCTGCGCGAGGAGCGCCGCGTTCATGCGGAGCAGCTCGCGCGTGCGTCCCTTCGCGTCGCGGACCCGTAGCGACGCCGGCTCGTCGACGCCCGCGAACGTGTACAGCACGCCGCCGTCGGGCGTGGCCGCCCAGCTCCCCACGCGTCCCGTGTCGCCGACGACGAGCTGGGGCGGCCGGCCGGAGACCGGCAGGCGATAGAGCGCGACGCTCCCGCCGACCTGCACGAGCGTCAGGACGCTGCGGCCGTCAGGGGCCCAGCCGTGATCGCGCTGCCGATTGTCGATGGCGAGGCCGAGCTCGCGCCGGTCGGTGCCGTCCGCCCTCATGAGCCAGACGTGCGTGTCCTCCATGGTCGTCTCGGACGACGTGAGCGGTCGCTTCGTGCCGAGAAAGGCGATCGTCCTTCCATCGGGCGACCACCGGGGGACGTACTCGGCGGTGGGCGTCCGCGTGATCTGGCGGACCGCCCCGCTCGCCACGTTCACCGCGAAGACGTCGTAGTTGAAGACGCGGTCGGGGTCGGCGCCGTGATTCGAGACGAAGAGGATCTCCTGCCCCGACGGCGACCAGTCGATGCTGTGCTCGTAGTAGTCCCCCGACGTGAGCTGCCGCACGCTCCGGTCGGCCAGGCTCACCACGAAGACGTGGAGCCGCTGGTTGTCGTCGAAGCGCGTCAGCCCCTCGCTCGCCGTCGGCTTGTACGAGTAGCGGGTGATCACCATCGGGTCGCCGCCGGCGTCCTCCTCGGGCCCGGGCGTGCTCGAGACGAACGCGATGCGCGTCCCGTCGGGGGACCACGACAGCCGGTCGCCCGTCGTGGGCAGGACGTGATTGGTGCCCCGCACGGGGGCGAGGAAGCGCAGCCCGCCGCCGTCGGCGTTGGCCACCACGAGGCCGGAGCTGTCGCCCACGCTGCCGAAGAACGCGATGAGCCTACCGTCCGGCGACCAGCGCGGGCTCGAGGCGGCCGTCGCGCCCGCGCCGAGACGGCTCTCCTGGCCGGTGGCGAGCACGCGGATCCACGTCTCGGAGCGCGGCCGGCCGGGGCGGTCGCTCAGCCGGATCTCGTAGGCGAGCCGCGATCCGTCCGGCGAGAGCTGCACGTCGCCGAGCGTCCGCAGCTTGAAGAGGTCGGCGGCCTCGAGGCCGCGCGGATCCTGCGCCCGCGCGGACCCGGCGATCGCCGCGGCCGCGAACGCGGCAAGGACCGACACCCGAATCATGCCGTGCATGTGCGTATCCCCTGGAAGCAGGAACGCGTCAGCGACGCTCACCCCTCCGCGCCGCCGCGTCTGCGTGTGACGCCGCTCCGTTGGCCCGCGTCCCCGCGCGCGGCCGGCGCGGCGTCGGGGCCCAGGCGGCGGTATCGGCGGCGCCCGCGGGACCGATCTTCCCGACCACGGACGCCATGAGCGCCTGCGGGTCGTAGACCTGGCCGGCCTTGATCACGAGGCGGGGGAGCCGCGCGGCCCGGATGTCCTTGACCGGGTCGCCTCTCACGATGACCAGGTCGGCCCACTTGCCGGGCTCGATCGAGCCGAGACGGTCGCCGAGACCGAGCGCGCGCGCACTGTTGATCGTCGCGATGCGGAGCACGGCGGCGTTCGGGATCCCGGACAGCGAGAGCGACAGCAGCTCCCGGTGGACCGAGAACGGCGTCAGGTACTCGCCCCAGCTCGGATGGTCCGTGCCCAGGGTGATGAGATCGCCGCCGCCGGCGTCGTAGAACGCCTTGATCTCCTTCCGCTTCGTCCAGTAGATGTTCTCGAACTGCTCGTTCACCGGCCGCGGCGGCCGCCGCTCGAGGATGCCGCGCATGTACGGCGTCAGGAACCGCTTCTCGTCCGCGAAGTACGTGAAGACCTCGGGATCCTTCTTGCCGTAGTAGCCGTAGGCGCTCAGCGTGGCGTCGAAGTAGACGTGGTGCTCCTTGAACAGCGCCGCGATGCGCCGGAACTCGGGCGTGTCGAAGCCCATGTGCTCGTACGAGTCGTACGCCGAGCGGTCCGCGGTGAACGCGTCGCCCCCCATGAAGTGCTCGATCCGGTCGATCCCCGCGAGGATGGCATCCCGGGGATTCACGCTGCCGCGGAACCCCGATCCGAGGTGGCCGGTCACCGTGAGACCCCACCGGTGCGCCCGCTCGACGAGCGCCTTCAGCGGCTCGATCTCGATGCCCTTCGCCTTGAAGCCCCCCGCCCCCTTCGCCGCCCAGTAGTCGACCTCCTTCCGGATCGAGTCCGGCGACATGTCGCTCTTCCACCCCGGGCGCGCGGAGCCGAAGTACGGCCCCGAGTTCCACAGCCGCGGGCCGGGCTGCTCGCCGCGATCGATGCGGAGCCGCAGCGCGCGCATGGCGTCCGGATCCATCTCCCCGGCCGGGAACGTGGACGTCACGCCGTTCGCCAGGAAGAGCGCCGGGTACGCCGCCGTCTCGTCCTTGCGACCCGCGCCGAACAGCTCCATCGCGTAGTGCGCGTGGAGATCGAACAGCCCGGGGATGACCGTCTCCGAGTCGGCCAGCTCGATGCGCCGCGCGCCCGGGCCCGCGATGGACAGGTCCCCGCCAACGCGCAGGATCTTCCCCGCGCGGACCAGGATCCCGGGGTTCGGCACGGTCGCGTCGCCGGTCGACGTGAACAGGCGGCCGCCCGTCAGGACGATGTCCGGTTCCTGGCCCGCGCTTGGGCGGGGGACGAGGAGCAATAGAAACAAAACGAGCGTGACGGATCTGCTCATGGAGTCACCTTCGCCACACCCGGCGGCTCAGCCCGGGATGTTCGGGTTGTTGAACGTCTCGACGTCGGGGAGCGGCATGCACGTGTAGTCCTGGAACGTCTCCCCCTTGTTGTTCAGCCCGGAAGGGAACGGGATGTGGTGCCGGATCATGTCGCTGTGCCGCTGCCCCTCGAGAAAGAACTCGCGCCGCCGCTCCTCGAGGATCGTGGCCGTCACGTCGGTCACATCGGCGGCCGTGAGCGGCGGGATCCCGTGGCTCGCGCGCACGCGGTTCATGGCGTCGATGGCGGCCTGCCCGCCGCGGGCCTCGGCGAGGATGAGCTGCGCCTCCCGCCAGGACGCGATCGGAATCGGCGACGTCCTCGCCGTGTACTTCTTCTGGTCCCACTGGGGGGTGACCCCGTCCTGGCCCATCTTTCCGGCGTCGGCGACCGGCACCCTCGGATCGGGCGCGCCGTTCACCGTCAGGTTGCGCCACGCCGGGCCGACGGAGAGGTACGCGGCCTCCGTCCGGTTGAAGGTGCTGTTCTCGCGCCGGATCTCGATCGTGGAGTACTTCGCGTTGCGGACGTAGCCGGCCGGCACCAGCGCGGCGTCGGCCGCGGCGCCCGCCGCATCGCCGAGGTCGAGCCGCGCCCGCGCCCGGCCGACCCGGGCCAGGTTCTGGATGTCCGCGTCGTTCGCCTGGGCCGCGAAGCCCAGCGCCTCGCCGAACCTCGCCTCGGCGGCCTTCAGCACCTCGGCGGGACTCATCAGCGGACCGTTGTCGATCGCGACCTCGCAGAAGCTCTCGCCGAGCCAGACCAGGCTGTAGCCCTCGTAGGTCTTGAGCTGCGCCAGCAGGTCCGCCCGGTTCGGGACGTCGGCGTCCGCGAACCCGCCGATCCGCCTCGCCGCGTCCTCCGCCAGGAACCGCGCCCGCTGGAGCGGGACGTAGTACCCGTAGTTCGTGCTCGCGCGGACCGTCGGGCACGCGCCCGGGCTGGCCTTCATGAACACCGCGTCGCGCAGGCCCCAGCGGTTCGAGTCGAGATAGAAGTTGGAGGACACGAACTCGCCCGTGAGGAACGCGTTCGTGGGCACGAGCTCGTTCAGCGCGCACTCGAACTCGCCGAGCGCGCTCGTGACCATGGTCGCCGCGAGGGCGGGGTTGTCGAGCTGGTCGTCGGTCACCTGGCCGGGCAGCTCCACGTCCAGGAGCGAGTCGCAGGCGACCAGAGTGCTGCAGAGCGTGGCGGCGATGACGGTCACGACCACACGCCGGCCGCGCGCCCGGCGCTTGCTGTTCGATCCGGTGCATCCCATGCGAATCACCTCGTCGTCCTCGATGGCGTGTTTTCGACCGAACGTTCCCGAGCCGCTCAGAAGCTCACCCGCATCATCACGGTGGCGCTGGCGAAGGGCGGCAGCACCGTCTGCTGATCCACCTGCACGTTGTCCGAGCTTCGGAGCTCGGCGTCCCAGGACCAACGACCGCCCAACCCGCTCGGCGGCGCGATGCGGCCGTCGCGCCAGGTGTCCCAGCCCTGCGCCTTCGTCCACAGCATGTACAGGTTCCGGGCGGCCACGCTGATCGACGCCCGCGACGCGCCGGTCCGGGCCAGCAACGCGCTGGGCAGGTTGTAGCTCGCGCCGACCTCCCGGAGCCGCAGGAACCCGCCTTCGAGGAAGCCCATGACGTTGTTCTCGTACAGGCGGGTCGCCTGCATGATCGGGTCGCACTTGCAGAGCACGTCGCGCGTCACGCCCACGTTGTGCGCGGCGCGCAGCTCCGAGTTGTACTCCCAGTGGCCGCCGTTCCCCTCGACCCGCCCGTACACGCTGAGGTTGTTGAAGAACGTGAACGTGCTCGTCAGCCCGAGCTCCCACGTCGGCGTGGGGGTCCCCCAGTAGACCCGCGGCGCGCTCGCGCAGGGAACGGGAGCCCCACCGCTGTCCACACCACCCCTGCCCGTGCCGCCGTCGCACAGCGCCTCGGTCACGTTTCCCTTGGCGTCGATCTTGGCCGAGAGGACCCGCTTCGCGAAGAACGCCCCGATCGGGTAGCCGACCTCGTGGAACTGTTGCCCGCCCGCCGGAACGAACGCGAGGCCGCCGAGGTCGTCGATCCGGTTGTGCATCGTGGCGAGCTGGCCATCGAGCTCCCACCGGAAGCTGCGGCGCCGAACCGCCTGGAGCGTGAGACCCAGCTCGTTCCCCCACGACGAGATCCGCCCGAGGTTGACGATCTGGCTCCCCGAGAAGCCGGTCGAGCCCGAAACGGGCCGGTTGACGATGGCGTCCTTCGTGGAACGCTGGAAGCGCGTGTAGACGATGCCCACGCGGTTGTTCAGCACGGCCAGGTCGAAGCCGGCCTCGAGCTCCTGGCCGCGCTCCGGCTTCAGGGCGGGATTGCCGTACGAGGACGGTACGAGGCTCGGCTGGTCGCCGTATCCGACCTCGGGCGTGAAGAGCCGCGGCGCGTCGAACGTGCCGGGCTGCTGGCCGGCCTGACCCCAGGCGGTCCGCAGCCGGAGCTGGTCCAGCCACGGGACGTGCCAGAACGGCTCCTCGCTGACGACCCAGGTCGCGCTGAACTTGGGGTAGATCGCGGCGTTGAACTCCTTGCCGAACGCGCTGTTGTCGTCGGCGCGCACGGCCCCGGTGACGAACACGCGGTTGTTCCAGCTCACCTGTTCCTGGGCGAACGCGCCCAGCGTGCGGTTCTCCACGAACGTCTCGCCGCCGGTGCGCTGGGCCCCGCCGCTGATCGTCGTGATCGGGACCGCCGGGAACTCGGACCCCTGGGCGTCGACCTCGAGCGTCCGCCGCCCGTAGTACTGGATCCCCAGCGACGTCGTGAGCGTGAAATCGCGGAGTTTGGCCGTGGCCGATCCGGAATAGTCGGCCGTGAGGAATCGCGTCGTCAGCCGGTCGATGCTCTTCTGCCCGCGCGCGAGCGAGCCCCAGAAGTTCGGCGTGCCCTCGGGCTGGCGCGGCCAGAGCTGCCAGTTGTTCAGCTCGTTCTGGTCGAAGCCGACGGCGAGACGGTGGCTCATCCAGGGCAGCGGCTCGTAGCGCAGCACCGCGCTCGTGGTGACGCGGTCGTTGTCGCCCCGCGTCTCCACCTTCCGCCACTCCTCCGGCGGCGCCACCATGAAGCCGCGCTGCGGCGTGTCCAGCGTGTTCGGGTTGCCCCAGATGACGTTGCTGAAAGGCTCGGCGCCGAAGCCGCCGGGATTCTGCGCCAGACGGATGCGCGACTGCACGACGCCCGTGCTGGTCTGGAGGAACAGGTGCTCCGCCAGGCCGATGTCGAGATTCGCCCGCGCCGTGAACCGCTTCGCGTAGTCGTAGCCCACCACGCCGCCGTCGTGGTCCCAGGAGACCGACGTGAAGTAGCGGGCGGCGTCGGTCCCGCCGCGCAGGCTGAGGTCGTAGCCCTGCTGGAGACCGGTGCGGAAGATCGACGGGTTGCCCAGCGAGGCTTCGTGCCGGAGCAGGTTGATGCCTTCCAGCTCGCCGGTCGTGGGATTCCTCCGCCACTGGAGCCCGTTCACCCGGTCGGTCGGCTGGCCGCCGGCACGCGCCTCCGGGTCCTGCAGCCAGTTGGCGCCGGTCCGGATGCTCACGTCGAGCTGCGGCTTCCCCGTCTTGCCTCGCTTCGTGATGATCTGGATCACGCCGTTGGACGCCTCCGTGCCGTACAGCGTGGCCGCCGAGGGCCCCTTGATGATCTCGATGCTCTCGATGTCGTCCGGGTTCACCTGGTTCAGCAGGCTGATGCGCGAGCCGCCGCGCGTGGACGGACCCGCCCTCGGATCGCTGTCCATGCGCACGCCGTCGATGTAGACGATCGGATCGTTCGTCAGCGACATGCTGTTCGTTCCGCGGATGCGGATCGGCGATCCGGTGCCCACCTGCCCCGCCGACGGCAGCACCACGAGACCCGGAGTCCGCTGGCCGAGGAGCTGCTGGACGTCGGCGACGGGCGCCTTCTCCAACACCTTCGCCGCGTCGACCCGCGCGACGACGTTCCCGATCGCGCGGCGCTGCGTGGCGCCGGGCGTCCCCGTGATCACGATCTCGTTGAGCTGCAGCGCCTGCTGCGCGAGGGCGAAGTCCTGCACCGCGGTCTGCCCGTCGGCGACCGTCACGTCGTGCGTCACGGTCCCATAGCCGATCAGCTGCGCCGACACCGTGTGCGTTCCGGCCGGGACGTTCTCGAGCCGGTAGCGGCCGTCCGCCTGCGCCAGCGTGCCCAGGTTCAGCGCCGAGATGAACACCTGCGCCGAGGCGAGCGGCTGGCCGGTCGCCGCGTCCGTGACCCGGCCGGTGATCGCGCCCGCCAGCGGCACGGGTGGCGGAGGCGCGGGAGCGGATGCCAGGTAGAGCATGGGAGCCGGCGGGGGTGCGACGACCGACGCCACCGGTGCGGGCGCCGGGGCGAGCTCGGGGGTCAGCGCGATCTGGCCGCGCAGCTCGACCGGCCGCACCGAGGTGCCCGCCAGGAGCCGGTCCAGCGCTTCACCCACGCTGACGTCCGCGCACGCGCACGTCACCCGCCGCGTGTTCGCGTCGAGCAGGCTGGGACTGTAGGTGACGAGCACGCCGGAGTTCCGGGCGAGCTGGAAGAGGGCGGCCTCCAGGGTGACGTCGTGCGCCTCGAGGCGCGCGCGCCGATCGAGCAGCGAGCCGCGGACGATCTGCGTCCCGAAGGACGACATCGTCTGCGCGGAGACCGGCACCGTCACGACCAGGGCCGTGACCAGCGCCAGGGTCGCGCGCCATTCGACTCTCGGTGAGGCTCGCATCGTACCTCTCGATGGCTGGAAGTCAGTCGGTGGAGCGCCAGACGTCCGGCAGCCTCCCGGCGCGCAGGCTGGTGATCGTCACGATGCCGTCCTGGCGGACGCAGCGAACGGCGGCGGCGGCGCAGGCGATCCTCAGCACGTCGTCGAGCTCCCGGTCCGCGAACCAGCCCGTGACCGTCCTGTGGGCGAGCGCCGTATCGGCAATGAGCACCGGGACGCCGTACTCCCGCGCGATCTCGCGGGCGACTTCGTCCAGGGGCGTGTCCTGGAACGCCAGGAAGCGGCCTCGCCACGCCATCGCGGCGACCGGATCCGGCACCCGGACGGGGGGGAGCAGCGTCCCCTCGAGGATCCGCCCCATCTCGCCCGCGCGGACGCGGGCCCGATGGCCGTCGGCGGAAAGCGACACCGTCCCCTCGAGCACGATGACGCTCAGGCTGGCGTCGCGGGCCTGGAGATCGAAGCGCGTGCCGAGGACGGTGACGTCGCCCGCCGCGGTCCGGATGTGGAAGGGGTGCGACTCGTCGTGGGCCACCGCGAAGAACGCTCGCCCCTCGAGGCCGACGCGTCTCTCGGCGTCGGCGCCCTCCGGTATCGAGAGGCTGCTCCCCGGAGCGACGCGGACCACCGTGCCATCCTTCAGGCTGACCGTGGCGGCTCCCGCTCTGCCCGTGACGAATCGGTCCTCCCCGATGCCCGACCCGCCCGTGGACGTCCAGTCTCGGCTCAACATCCAGATCCCGATCGCCGCCGCGCCGACCGCCGCGTACCGGATCCAGTGGCTGCGCAGCCAGGACGGCGGCCGGGGACCGAGCCGCGCGGGCGGAAGGAGCTGCACCGGCGCCGGGGCGCCGCCGCTCGCGACGATCTCCTCGACGCCGGGAGGCGGCGCGACGACGATCCCGTCGTCGCCGCCGGCGGTCAGCTCCCAGACGCGGACCAGCTCACGGTAGTGGCGCTCGTTGTCGGCGGACGCACCCCGCCACGCCTCGAGCTCGCGGAGCTCCCGGACCGACGCCTCGTTCCTGAGCGAGAGGATGATGATGCGGTTGATGCGCATGGGGCCGCCCACCCGCGTGCGTGGTCCGGGACGCCTCGAACACACCTAGGATGCGCGAGCGGCCCGGTTCTACTATCCGGGGCCTCCGGCCCCCAGCGGACGTCAGCCGAGGAAGTCCGCGAGGGCGCTGCGCAGCTCGGCGAGAGCGACGCTCACGTGGTTGGCGGCGGTCTGCGGGGAGATCGACATCACGGCCGCCACCTCGTCGAGCGACAGGTCGTGGTATCGGGAGAGAACGAAGGCCTCACGGCGGCGCGGCGAAAGCGCGGCGAGCGCCCGCTGCAGCGCGTCGTCCAGCTCCCGGGCGGTCGTCAGCTCGAAGGGCGTCGACTCCGGGACCATGCCACGGGCGACGTCGCCCGCCGCCCGCTGACGCGTCTGCCGCCGCCGCAGCTCCTGGAGCGCCTCGTTGCGGACGATGCGGTAGAGGTACGCCTGCGCCGTCCCGTGCGCCCGGTACCGCGCCCGCTTGCTCCACACGACGAAGAACGCCTGCTGCGCCATGTCCTCCGCGGCATCCCGGGACTCCAGCAGCCGCGCGGCATACCGGACGAGCGGCGTCCAGTACCGTCTCATCAGCTCGGCCAGCGAGGCTGCATCCCCCGTCTGGATGCGGAGCAGCAGCGCCGAGTCGTCGAGCCGCGGACGCGCGGCGGAATCGGAGCGGTCGGAGAGAGGGATCGGCTGCATACGGCCTCGTAGGCGCAGACCCGGAACGGGGCGCGGCGGGATGGCTCCAGGGGCCTTCCGTCGCGTCCGGCGACATCTATCGAAGAGACTTCGTTGAGATCGGTGGGCAGGCGAAGGCCGGCAGCGCGTACCCGGCCCGAGGCCAGGATACGATATCCAATCGGCGGGGGCAAGATGGCGCCCCGCCCGGGCCGCATCCAGCGGATCCCGCCATGACGGCGCACCCACGTTGAAGGAGGGCCTCCGGCGCGTGCTGAACGACTTCCATCCCTCCGTGTCCCCGGTGGCTCCGGGTGACACTCCTCCGTCCACCCCGCCCGGCGCCGAGCGGCGCCGGCGGGCGGACGCTGGAGATCGCCCGCGCCAACCTCCGCGGCGTCCCCGCCGCCGGCTCGTGGGCGTCGTGCTTCCACTCCTCTTCCCGGCGATGGGCGCGGCGGCGCAGACTCGCCCGGCCAGCGACTTCCAGCAGTGGACCCACGTCGACCTCACGTACGAGGCCGACTCACGGCTGAAACTCACGGCGTTCGGGGAGGCCCGCGTCGGCAACGACGTGTCGCACCTCTACGAGGAGCGGGTGGGCGCGGAGATCACCTATTCGCCCTGGCACTGGCTGTCCACGGGTCCCGGCTACCTGTACGCCCACGCCGATCCGGATTTCACCGGGCGCTCTCACGAGAACCGCGCCTATGCCGACCTCACCTTCCAGTCGCCGAAGCTTCATGGCTTCCTGCTGCACGACCGCGCACGCGGCGAGCTGCGGTGGCTCCAGCGGCCGACGGGCTCGGATCTCACGCGGCGGTTCCGGAACCGCCTGCGGCTGGAACGTCCCATCCAGACCGGCTCGAGGAAATACACGCCGTACGTGATGTGGGAGAAGTTCTACGACTCGGCCGTCGACGCGTGGAGCCGCACCCGCTACTACGCCGGGCTCGGCGTACCCGTGGGCGGCCGGGCGAGCGCCGAGCTCTACTCCCTGCACCAGGACGACCGGTTCTCCCGCCCCTTCGACACCAACGTCATCGGCGCCAATCTGACGTTCCTCCTGCGCGAGGCACGGAGCGGCCGACCCGGGGAGCGATCCCGGTAGCCCGGGCGCTTTCGCCGCCGCCGGCCTTCGCCGTGCCGCGCCGGGCGCCGTCCGCGCCGCCGACGGGACCGCGCCCGCCATGCGCGCTCTCCGGCGCGGCCCCGTTCGTCCGCCGCGTATCCCGCTCGTCCTCCCCCAGTCCCGCCCGTCCGGAAGTCCTCGCCCGCCGGCCTCCGGAGACGCCATCCTCTCCCACGCACTTCACCGGAGGCGACGATGCGATTTCCGATACGAAACGGCCTCGCCGGCCGCTGCACGTTCGCAGTGTTCATCCTGACGCTCCTCGGGCTGGCCTCGCGCGCCGCGGACGCGCAGGTCCCCGACAAGGCCGCGCCCGCCGCCGCGGCGCGCGAGTGGCCGGCCTACGGCCGGGATGCCGGCGGCAGCCGCTACTCGCCGCTGGACGACATCACGCCCGCGAACGTGGCCAGGCTCCGCGTCGCCTGGACGTACCGGACGGGGGAGGCGGGCGTGGAGGTGGGGTCCGACCGCGGGACGTCGTTCGAGGCGACGCCGGTCGTCGTCGACGGCGTCATGTACTTCCCCACCCCGCTCGGCAAGGTGATCGCGCTCGACCCGGCGACCGGGAAGGAGCGCTGGGTCCACGACGCGAAGGTGGGTCCCGATCAGCACTTCGCCGACTGGGCGAGCCGCGGCGTCGCCGTCTGGCTCGACCCGGAGGCGCCGGCGGGCGGCGCGTGCCGGCGTCGCGTGTTCTACGCGACGATCGACGCGCGCCTCCTCTCGCTCGACGCCGCGACCGGCCGGCCGTGCGCCGGCTTCGGCGACGCCGGCACGGTCGACCTGCGCCGCGGGCTCCGCAACGCGCCGGCGTACACCGAGGAGTACGAGGAGACGTCGCCCCCGGCGGTCGTCGACGGCGTCGTCGTCGTCGGCTCGGCCGTCGCCGACAACAACCGCTTCGACGCGCCGAGCGGCGAGGTCCGCGGCTTCGACGCGCGGACCGGCCGCCTCCGCTGGACGTGGGACCCGGTGCCGCAGGACCCGAAGGACCCCGCGTACGCGACGTGGCGCGGCCCCCAGGCGCACCGCAGCGGCGCCGCGAACGCGTGGTCCGCCATCGTCGCCGACCCCGAGCGCGGGCTCGTCTTCGTGCCGACCGGCAGCGCCGCCCCCGACTACTTCGGCGGGCTGCGCAAGGGCGAGAACCGCTACGCGAACTCGATCGTCGCGCTGCGCGCCCGCACGGGCGACGTCGTCTGGAGCTTCCAGACCGTCCACCACGACATCTGGGACTACGACAACGCCGCGCCGCCCGCGCTCGTCGACGTGCGCGTGGGCGGGCGCTCGGTGCCCGCCGTCCTCCAGGCGACGAAGACCGGGATGCTCTTCGTCCTCGACCGCGCCACCGGCCGCCCGATCTTCCCCGTCGAGGAGCGCCCCGTCCCGCGGAGCACCGTGCCGGGCGAGGAGTCGTGGCCGACGCAGCCGTTCACGGTCGCGACGCCGCCGCTCTCGCCGCACCACTTCAAGGCGGAGGACGCCTGGGGCCCCACCCCCGCCGACCGCGAGGCGTGCCTCGCCCAGATGAAGCCGCTCCGCAGCGAGGGGATCTTCACCCCGCCGTCGCTCGAGGGCACGCTGGTCGTGCCGTCGAACGTCGGCGGGGCGCACTGGGGCGGCGTGGCGGTGGACCCGGAGCGGCAGATCGCCGTGGTGCCGGTCAACCGGGTCGCCGCCCTCGTCCAGCTCTTCCCGATGGAGGGCACGGACATGAAGAAGGTCCACGCGGAGGGCGAGCGCCTCGGCGACGAGATCACGCACATGAAGGGCACGCCGTACATGATGCGCCGGCGGATCCTGCGCGGGCCGTCGGGGCTGCCGTGCACGCCGCCGCCGTGGGGGTCGCTGGTGGCTGTGGACCTGACGACGGGGGCTCGCAAATGGGAGGTCCCGTTGGGGACGCTGCAGGCGCTGATGCCCGCTGGAGTTACTGCTGATCCTTCCTGGGGATCGGTGAACCTCGGCGGCGCGCACTGGGGCGGCGTGGCGGTGGATCCGGCGCGGCAGATCGCGGTGGTGCCGGTGAACCGCGTGGCGGCGCTGGTCCAGCTCTTCAAGATGGACGGCGCGGACATGGCCCGGATCCACTCGGAAGGCG
>DASTKT010000196.1:0-7280 GCA_035715725.1 Longimicrobiales bacterium
GCGCCCTTGAGGAGGAGCACGGTCGCCGAGAGCGCTTCGCCCCGGCCGTCGCGCGTGACCGCGCCGTAGCGCAGCCGGGGCGCGACGCTCACCGTCGCCACGTCGTGCACGTGCACGGGCGTCGCGCCGCGGGTCGCGACCACCGCGTTCGCGATGTCGCTCGCGTCCGTGATCCGCCCGAGGCCGCGAACCGTGAGGCGCTCTCCGCGGTCCTCGACGTAGCCCGCGCCGAAGTTGGCGTTGTTCCGGGCGAGCGCGGTCTCCAGGTCGTCCAGCGTGAGGCCGTAGCCGGCGAGCCTCGTCGGATCGGCCTCGACCTGGAACTGCTGCGGCATGCCGCCCCACGAGTTCACGTCCGCGACCCCCGGCACGGTGCGCAGCATCGGCCGGATCGTGTACTCCTGCACGTTCGTGAGCTGGATCAGCGTCAGCGTATCGCGCGCGCCGTTCGCCGGCTCGACCAGGTACTCGAACGCCTCGCCCATGGCGGTGGACGGCGGACCCAGCATCGGCTCGGCGCCGGGCGGGAGCTGCGCCATCGCGTCCTGCATGCGCTGCTGGACCTGCGCGCGGGCGAAGTAGAGGTCGACGTCGTCGTCGAAGGTCACGGTGACGACGGAGAGCCCGACCTTCGAGATGGAGCGAACGCCCTGCGTCCGCGGGAGCCCGAGCATGGCGACCTCCATGGGGTAGGTCACCTCCTGCTCGACCTCGGCGGGGGAGAGCCCCGGCGCCTCGGTCATCACGAGCACCTGGTTGGGCGTGAGGTCCGGGAAGGCGTCGGTGTTCAGGGTGGCGAACGCCCAGACGCCGGCGGCGGCGAGGACGAGCGTCGCGCCGAGGACGGCGGCGCGGTGCCGGATCGCGCCGGCGATCACGAAGTCGATAACGTCGCTGACGACGCTCATCGTCACATCTCCATCTCGGGCATGGAGCCCTTCTGGAGCTGCGCCTTGATGGCGAACGCGCCCTGCGTCACCACGAACTCCCCCGCCGCGAGCCCGCGCGTGATCGCCACGCGCCCGCCGGAGCGGGAGGCGACCTCGACCGGGCGCGCCTCGAAGCGCGCGCCTCCCTTGCCATCGGGGTGGGCGACGAAGACGACCGACCGGCCATCGAGGAGCTGGACGGCGTCGTCGGGGAGCAGCATCCCCGGGACCGAGCCCGCGCCCTCGACGATCACCGAGGCCAGCATCTCCGCCTTGAGCCTCCCCGCGCTGGCGACGCGGCCGCGGACCGGGAGCGTGCGCGTGTCCGGGTCGAGCCCCGCGCCGACGGCCTGGATGCGGGCCGCGAAGGTGTCGGTGGGGAAGGCGGGCACGGTGAAGCGGAGGGGCCGGCCCGCCTGGAACAGCCCGGCGAAGCGCTCCGGGGAGCTCACCTGGAGCCAGAGCGTGGCCGGGTCCGTCACCGTGACGAGCGGCGTGCCGGGCTCGACCACCGTCCCCGGAACGGCGATCCGGGCGAGGACGACGCCGGCGAGCGGGGAACGGAGCGCGATCGCGCCCGCCGCGGCGCCGCTGGCCCCGAGCTGCTCGGCCACGGTGGCGGAGCGCTGGAGCTCGGCCTGTGCCTGGGCGAGCGCCGCCAGCGCGGCCTCGTCGTCGGCCACGGCGCGCTCATAATCCTGGCGCGGGATCGCCTTGAGTGCGAGCAGCCGCTCGGCGCGGCCTCGGGCGGCGCCGGCGTAGCGCGCCTGCGCGCGCCTCGCGGTCACCTCCGCGCGCGCCTTGGCGAGGTCGGACTGCGCCATGCCGGCCTCGGGGCTCTGGATCGTGACCAGCACCTGGCCGCGCGCCACGCGGTCGCCGGGCTGGACGCGGACGGTCACGACGCGCCCGCCCGCCGGAGCGCCGAGGCGCGAGGTCCGGTCCTCGTCGGGGACGAGCTGGCCCGGCACGGTCGCCGAGACGGCCGCGCTCCCCGGCGAGACCGGCGCCCACCGCACGTTGCCATGCTGGACCTGGGCTGGCGTGAGCGTCACGGCCGTGGCCGTCGTGCCGGCGCCGGATTCGCCCGGCGACGTGTCGCTCGGGCGGCCGGGTGGCATCGACATCCCCGGCACCTCGCCGGGTGCGGTCGCCGTGGCCGGCCTCTCGGTCTTCTCCTGGTTCGTGGAGCCCTTCGAGCACGCACCCAGGGGAGAGAGGGCGATCAGCGCCGCGAGAACGGCGCAGCGTGGCGTTCGACGGGTCATCGGTTCCCTCCCGGCGTCGGGGTCGGCAGCGCGGCCGCGAGGTCGATTCCCTGGGCGGCGAGGAGCATGAGCGTGCTCTCGTGCTGGGCGAACAGCGTCTGGTAGTACGCCATCCGGGCCTCTCCCCAGGTGCGCGCGGCGTCGATCACGTTGAGGAGCGGGATCGCGCCTTCGCGGTAGGCGCCGAGCGTGATGCGGCGCGCCTCGTCGGCGCGAGCCAGGTAGACGGGAATGCCGTCCGGCCCTCTGGTGGAGAGCGCGGTCGCGCGCGCGGTGAGGAGCCGCGCCGCCTCGGCCGCGCCGGCGAGCTCGGCTCGGGCGTTCCGCTCGACGCCGGCGAGCTCGAAGGCTGCGGCGTCGCGCTCGGCCAGCGCTCGTCGGGTCTCGCCGCGGTTCTGATCGAAGAGCGGGACCGGAAGGCTGAGGCCGGCGACGAGCGATGTCGTGCCGGCACTTCGCTTCGTGCCGACCACGGCTCCGATCTCACGCAGGAGCAAGCGGCGCTCGACCGTGACCGCGGCCGACGCTCCAGCCAGGCGCTCGCGTGCCGCACGCACCTGGGGACGGCCGGGAACTGGCGCCCCGGCCTCGCGGACGGCCGCCGAATCCGCCGGAGCCGGGGTCCCGGCCAGGCCCGGCGTGTAGGGCAGGGTCAGGGGGGCGTCATCGACCACGACCGAAGGGATCATCGCTTCGACCGGAGTGTCGGGATCGACATTCGCGAAGTAGCTGGCCAGATCCGCGCGGGCGCGGGCGAGATCCGCCTCCTGCATCGTCGCTTCCGCGGCCGCGCGGTCACGCTCCAGCTCGGAGCGGAGCAGGTCGGCTTCCGCGGCGACTCCTTCGTTCACGCGCGTTCGGTTGTACGCGACGACCGTGTCCAGCCAGGCGGCGAGATCGCGCGCGGCCTCGAGCCCGATCTGAGCGAGCGCGGCTCGGTAGTAGACGTGCGCTGCATCGAGCATCGCCTGCTGCGCGGCCGCCGCCGCGTCCGCTTCCGCGGCCCGGACCTCCGCCGCCGCGCGCCGGACGCGGGGACCGCGCTGATAGACCGCCTCCAGGGGGAGCGTCACCGTCGCCATCGCCTCGCGCTCCATGGGCGGCGCCACCCGACCCGGCAGCGGTGCGTTCTCGACGCCATACGCCAGCACGGGGTTCGCGAGTGCCCCCGCGGAAGTCCGGGCGCCGCGCGCCGCCCGGACCCGAGCGCGTGCCGCCTCGACGGCCGGGTAGTGGGTGCGGACGCTGTCCAGCAGCTCACGCAGCGCCAGAGGCGCGGCGGCCGCGGCCGGCTCGATCACCTGTCGAGGGACGCCTTGGGCCAGGCCCGGCCGCGGGAGCGCCAGCCAAGCCAGGAGCGCGGCAGGTATCCACCTGGACGGACGCGGAGCGAGTCGCCACGCCCGGTCGCGCCGGGCGGGCGGGGATGAAGACCGGTTCGTTCGGATCCTCACGAGAAGCTCACGGGTGCACAGTGTTCGACGCTCGGGCAGCGTCCGGTCGTGCTCGGACGCTGCACGGATTTCGGAGCGATGCTCCGGCGGAGAGTCCGCCGGGCGGCGCGGCTGTGATCTCGAACTCGGATGCGCGGGGCGTTCTCGGGCCGCCGGGGCCGGCGCGAAGCCCGTCGAGAGCAAACGCGGTCCGGCCAGCGAATCGGCCAGGCGCGCTACGCCGTGAGGGTATGCTGCGGCGGTGGGACGAGCGGTTCGCGCACCACGCTGCGGTGGGCGGAGGGGAGGTGGACCTCTGGAGTGGGCGACGCGGCGTGATCGGAAAGGAACGTGTACTCGGGCGCCACCTCGGCGATGCACGAGTGGCAACCGCAGTCGAAGCCGCGCTCGGGTTCGTCCGCTGGCCTCACGAGGGTGCTGCGTGTCGGTCCGGCCGGGCTCCTCCGGTCGATGACGGAGCCGGGCGGAACGACGCCAGCCGCCGCCCGGTCCGCTGAACCGGCGCCGCCACACGCCATCGCCGGCACCGCAGCATCCACGGCGAGCTGGTCCAACATCGGCTCGAACGCCGAGCAGCCCAAGCACCACACCGTGACGAGTGCGGTGAGCACGCGGAGGAGCCGGTTGGCACAGGACAGGCGGCGCATAAGAGTGCCGGAAATCTAGCCGGTGCCAGGCGCACGCGCACCTCGCCGGTGGAGTCGGGCCAAGAGGTTCGCCTGCGTCCCTGGTTCGCCGGCCCGCCGGTTGGGCCACTCGTGGGCCGGAGCGATCGGCTACCCTGGCAGAGGTGACGAGCCGCGCGGAGAGCGACGCCCCGCGGCGCAACCCCGCGCCGTCGCCTACGCTGCCCGCCGCTGCCGCTCGAGCTTCTCCACCATCGCGGCGATGCGCTCCGGCGAGATGCCGAGCTGCTGGACGAGGCGGAGGTTGTCGCGTACGCGGGTGATGCGGGAGATCCGGCCTTCGGCGTTCACCTCGACGAAGGCCGCGCTGAGGATGTCCAGTGACTTGCCGGCGGCCCGGATCTTCTCGCCATAGACTTCGAGGTCCTTGCCGAACCGTACGTGCACCTCGGCGAGCAAGGCGGCGTCGCGGCCGGAGGCGATGATCTTCCTGCGGTCGATGCGCAGCGATTCGATCGCGTTCATCGTGTCGCCGATCATGGCGGGGAGCATCTTCTTGCCGACGATCGGGGTGCGCATCATCTCGGCCTCGATCGTGACGTCGTCCGCGAGCAGGTCGGTCATGCGCGGGATATCGCGGGCTTCGAGCGCATCGAGCCAGCTGGTGACGACGGAAGTGGCATCGGGCATGGCGACTCTCCTTCGGGTGTCCCGAAGGGTGTGGGGCGCAGGGCGCGTGCCATCTGGCGGGTTGGGCCGCGCCGCCGTTTTCGGCCGGATCAACTCGATTCTCTCCCGCGTGATCCCGCCGCCCCGCGTCGACCGCCACCGCTACGGCGGGCGGCTTCCGCGTCCCGCCCGCGCAGCAACGCCCGCAGGTCGGCCACGGGGCCGACGTGGCGCAGCTTGTCGGGGTTGACGATGGCGCGGACGGCCTGGATGCGGCCGTCGCGGATGTCGAGCGCCATGACGCTGATCACGCGGCCGGCGGCGTCGACGTTGACGGCCCCGGGCTGACCGTTGACGTCGACGCGGCGGACGGTGAAGCCGCCGAAGCGCTCGCCGGCGCGGGTCCAGCCGAGGAGGGCGTGGGCGACGCGGGCGCGGCCCTGGAGCGGGCGCGCGACGGCGGGGGCGTTGCCGCCGCCGTCGCCGTGGAGCGAGGCGTCGCGGGCGAGGAGCGCCTCGAGGCCGTCGAGGTCGCCGTGCTGGACGGCGGCGAAGAAGCGGTCGGCGAGCTCGCGGGCGTCGTCGCTCCGGGGCTCGAAGCGCGGAGTGCGCTCGCGGAGGTGCCGGCGGGCGCGGGAGGCGAGCTGCCGGCACGTCGCCTCGCTCTTCCCGACGATCGCGGCGACCTCCGCGAACGCGTAGCCGAAGACGTCGTGGAGGAGGAAGACGGCGCGCTGCTCGGGGGAGAGGCTCTCGAGCAGGACGAGGAACGCGAACGAGAGCGAGTCGGCCATCTCGGCGCGCTCGGCCGGATCCTCCGCCTCATCGGCGAGGAGCGGCTCGGGGAGCCACTCGCCGACGTAGGTCTCGCGGCGGACGCGCGCCGAGCGCAGCTCGTCGATGGCGAGGCGCGTGACCACGGTGGCGACGTACGTCTGCGGCGACTCGATGCGCTCGCCGGCGCGGAGCACCTGGTGCACGCGCAGCAACGCTTCCTGGACGATGTCCTCCGCCTCGCCGACGCTGCCGAGCATGCGGTAGGCGACGGCGAACGCCTTCGGCCGCAACCGCTCGAGAAGCTCCTCCGCCATCGCTCAGCTCCGCTCGCTCAGGAATCCCTGCCGCCAGCTCGGGAAGCGCGGCCGCCAGTCCAGCTCGCGGCGCGCCTTCGCGTTCGAGGCGCCGCGCACCTCGGTCAGGACGGCGACGGCGGCCTCACCGGCGAGCAGGCGGCCGAGCCAGCGCGGCACGTGCAGCGGCGGCTTCCCGCCCGCGGCCTTCGCGAGCGCGGGGAGCCACTCCGAGGCCGGCGCCGGCTCGTCGTCGACGATGTTGTAGATGCCGGGCCGGCCGCGCTCGATGGCGGCGACGGTCGCGGCCGCCGCGTCGTCGATGTGGATGAACGACCAGACGCCGGTGCCGTCGCCCACGATCGGGAACTGGCGCTTCCGGATCATCTCGACCATCGCGCTCGGCGGCCGCAGCGACATCGACGTGCCCGGGCCGTAGAACCCGCCGTAGCGGAGCACGATCCCCTCGGTCCACGTCGCGCCGAGGACGGCCGCCTCGAGGTAGCGGATCGCCTCGACCGTGCCGCGGAACGGCTTCGGTGGATCGGGGTCGAGCGGGTCCTCCTCCGTCCTCAGCCGACTACCCGTGCGGGCGGAGGACCAGGCGGCGTAGCTCTGCGCGACGAAGCGCCGGACGCCGACGGCGCGCCCCGCGGAGAGCAGGTTGTCGGTGCCCTCCGTGCGCAGGCGGTTCGTCAGGGCGAAGTCGCGGTCGAAGTGACGCATATTCAGGTTCGCCGGGATCGCGGTGAGCTGGTGGACGATCACCTCCGGCTCGCTCTCGGCGACGGCGCGTCCGACCGCCTCGGGATCGAGCGCGTCGGCGACGACGGGGCGCGCGCCGAGCTCGCGGAGCAGCGCGCTCCGGGACGGCGTGCGGGTCATCCCCGTGACCTCGTGTCCACCGGCGACGAGCATGGGAACCAGCCGGCGGCCGAGGGCGCCCGTGGCGCCGGCAACGAAGACTCTCATCGGGTTTCCTCCATTCGTCCGACGTTGTACCCGCGAGCGTAGACGAGATGGAGGCCGCGATCGTGACAGTGGCCGGCGCGCGCGGCGCCGGGGCGGAGTGGCGCGGGGAGCTCAGGCGTTCGCGCGGATCGGGACGGCGGACAGCCGGTCCATGCGGGCTTCCGGGATGGCGAGCGCGGTCCAGGACCGGATGTCGTCGGGCGCAACGGGAGCGATCTCGCCGCGGTCGTCGTCGAAGGCGAACAGGCGGTAGCGGGCGGCGGGGAGCGCGAGGAGGCGGCGCGCGCCGTCG
>DASTKT010000197.1:0-45969 GCA_035715725.1 Longimicrobiales bacterium
CGCTCGCTGCACCCGGCCGCACGCTTCTCCAGGGCGAGGATGCCGGCCGGCTGCATGCCCACACCTGCACCGGGGAGGTCGCTGGCGTTCGGACGTCCCGGTCGATGAAGACGCGCCGCACCGCCCGCCGCTGCAATACGGCTCGCGTCTCGTTCGCTCCTTCTCGCGCGATCATATCGGCCGCGCTCTTCCGCTTCGGTCGGAAGGCGCCGGCCCGAGAGGGGCGCCTCCGCCGCCTGGCCCCTGCGCCTCCGCTCCAGCCCCGCGTGGGTCCCCTCCTCGACCGAGGGCAGGGCCTCACCGAAGGACGCTGCCCCGCCCGCCGCCCGCAGTTGCACCCACCGTGGGCCCGCGCTCGCGCCCGCGCTCGGCCCCACCCGCAATCCCCGCCCCCACTCGCCGTCGGACCCGGAGTCGTCCCCCCCTGCCCCCGCCCGCCGTTGGACCCGCAGTCAGTTCGAGCGCCCGCCCGAAGTCATATCCGTTCCCGCAGTTCCGACCTCCTCGTGAACGCTTACCAGGCGGGTCGGCAGGAGGCGGGCGGGGCGTGCCCGGCGACGAGGCCGGTACGTCCTCGACCGCCATCGACCGGTCGATCCAACCCGTCGCCGAGCATCGGGCCCCCCGCTCAGAGCCGTGGATCGACCGGCTCGCTCTCCAGCGCCAGCACGCCGAACACCGCCTCGTGCACCCGCCGGAGCGGCTCGTGTCGGACGAACCGTTCCAGCGCCTCGATGCCGAGCGCGAACTCCCGCAGCGCCAGCGAGCGCTTGTGCGACACTCCCCGGGACCGCAGCCGCGCCAGGTTCTCGGGCTCCGTGTACTCGGGCCCGTAGATGATCCGCAGGTACTCGCGGCCGCGCACCTTCACCGCCGGCTGGGCGAGCCCCCGCCGCCCCCGCGCGACGAACTCCAGCGGCTTCACGACCATCCCCTCCCCACCCCGCTCCGTCAGCTCCTCCCACCATCGGACAGCCTCGTCCTGGCTGCTCGGGTCCATCACGTCCACGACCCGGTACGGCGTCGCCAGAAGCAGTTCGGGGTCCGCGGCGCACACGCGGGCGAGGGTCTCCATGTGCCAGGCATGGTCGCGGCCCGTGTGCACCGCCCCCTCCGTCGCGAGAAGGTGGAACGGCGCGAGCTTCAGGTCCGCGACGCCGCCGACGTCCCAGCAGTAGCGGCGGTACGCCTCCACGTACCGCTCCGCCAGCACGGCCCGGCCGCGGTAGCGCTCGAGGAGCGGCCCCGCCTGCCCGCGTGCGCTCGCCTCCTCGAGCACAGCGACGGTGTCGGCGAGCGAAGCGCGCGCCGCCGCGCCGACGGCGGCGTACTGCTGCCGCAGCAGCTCCTGCGCCTTCGCGGACCAGGGCATGAGCTCCGCGTCCAGGCAGATCCAGTCGGTCGACAGCTCGCCCCAGAGGCCGGCGGCGCCGACAGCGGCCCGCACGCGGTCCAGGAGCTCGCTCTCCAGCGCCGTCTCCGTGAAGAAGCGACGGCCCGTCCGCGTGTAGACGATCCCGACCCCCTCGTCCAGGACCCCGAAGCGGCGCCGCGCGGCCTCCTCGTCCCGGCACACCACCACCACCGCGCGCGAGCCCATGTGCTTCTCCTCGCACACCACCTGTGGCACACCCTCGTGGCGGTAGTAGCCGAACGCCTCCGCCGGATGCTCGAGGAGCCCCGGCTCCGCGGACGTCTCCGCGGGCGACACCGTCGGCGGCAGGTAGAGCAGCCACTTGGGGTTCGCGGCGAAGCGGCTCATCACCTCGAGGGCGGCCGTCGCGTTCTCCTCGCGCACGGTCACGTTCCCATGCAGGCGGGTCGCGACGATCCGCTTACCGATCACGTCCTCGATGTCGAGCACGTCGTCGAGCCGCTGCTGCTCGGAGAGCCGCGGCGCGACCAGGTCCTGCGGGAGGAACGGCCGCACCGGCTCCGAGTAGACCCGCGTCGCCGGCACGGACACCAGCTCTCGTTCCGGGTAGCGCAGCGCCGTGAGCCGGCCGCCGAACACGCAGCCGGTGTCGATGTTGATCGTGTTGTTGAGCCACTGCGGCTCCGGGACGGGCGTGTGGCCGTAGACCACCATGGCCGGGCCCCGATACTCGGCGGCCCAGTCGTAGCGGACCGGCAGCCCGAATTCGTCGGTCTCGCCCGTCGTCTCGCCGTAGAGCGCGAACTCCCGCACGTGTCCCGAGCCGCGTCCCTGGAGCTTCTCCTTCATCCCCGCGTGGGCGACGACGAGCTTGCCCTCGTCGAGCACGTAGTGGCTCACGAGCGCATCGAGGAATTCGGCGGCGTCGCGGCGGAAGCCCTCGCTCTCGCGGCCGAGCTGCTCGAGCGACTCGGCCAGGCCATGCTTGACCTGGACGTTCCGGCCGCGGAGCGCCTTCACCAGCTTCACGTCGTGGTTGCCGGGGACGCAGAGCGCGCTCCGCGCCCGGACCATGGCCATGACCAGCCGGAGGACGCCGGGCGTGTCCGGCCCCCGGTCCACGAGGTCGCCCAGGAACACCGCCGTGCGCCCCTCCGGCGGGCGGACGGCGTACGTGGGCTCGCCGTCCGAACCGGCGTCCAGCTCGACCGCGTAGCCCAGCTCGCGCAGGAGCGCGACGAGCTCGTCCATGCAGCCGTGCACGTCGCCGATGATGTCGAACGGGCCGTGCAGATGCCGGAGATTGTTCCAGAGCGGCTGCCGGACGACCTCGACCGCGTCGACCTCCTCGGGCGAGTTCAGGACGAAGACGTGCCGGAATCCCTCCTTCTGGAGCCCCCGCATCGACCGGCGGAGCTGGTCCACCTGCCGGCGGATGACGTGACCGCCAATGTCGCGATCGAGTCGCGCCCGGTTCCGCTCGTGGCAGAGCTTCTCCGGCACGTTGAACACGATCGCCACCGGGAGGACGTGGTGCTGGCGCGCGAGGGCGACCAGGGGCCTCCGCGCCTCCGGCTGCACGTTGGTCGCGTCGACGACCGTCAGGTGGCCGCGGTCGAGCCGCTTCCCCGCGACGTAGTGGAGCACCTCGAAGGCATCGCCGGTCGCGCTCTGATCGTTCTCGTCGTTCGCGACGAGGCCGCGGCAGTAGTCCGACGACAGCACCTCGAAGGGGCCGAAGTGTCGGCGCGCGAACGTCGACTTGCCGGCGCCGGACGGGCCGACGAGCAGGACGAGCGAGAGTTCGGGGATCGTGATCTTCATGGTTCCTGAATGTTCGTGGAGCCGGCGACGGCACGGTTCACCGCGGCGATCATCCCGGCCGGGACGATCGGGTGCGGGTTGAACGCTCTCTCACTCACGGCTGAACACTCCCATCTGCGTCGGCGCGCCCCGCTCCGGGTCCTCCGGGCCCACGGGCAGGAAGCGCACGCTGTAGCCGAACCGCTCCGCGACGGCCTCCGCCCACTGCCGGAACTCCGCGCGGGTCCACTCGAAGCGGTGGTCCTTGTGGCGGAACGCGCCGGCCGGCAGGCTCTCCCAGGTCTCGTTGTACTCGCGGTTCGGCGTCGTCATGACGACCGTCGCCGGTCGTGCGAACTCGAAGAGCACACGCTCGAACGCCCGCAGCCTCGGCGCGTCCAGGTGCTCGATCACCTCCACCACCGCCGCCGCGTCATAGCCCGCGACCCGAGGGTCGCGGTACATCAGCGATCCGTGGATGAGGCGGATGCGCTCCTTCTGCTTCGGCGGCAGCGTCTCCAGCCGCAGCCGGCCGCGCGCGATCTCGAGCGAGCGCACCGACACGTCCATCCCGAGGATCTCCTGGAACTCCCGGTCCTGGAGCAGGACCCGGAGGAGCCGCCCTTCGCCGCAGCCGAGGTCCACCACCCGCTTCGCCCCGCTCGCCCGCAGCGCGGCGGCGACGGCGCCGAGACGCTGCTCGTTCAGCCCGATCCGCTCCTCCGCCTGCTGCTCTTCCGCGTCGCGGGCTTCCGCCGCCGCATCGGGATCCGTCCCCTCCTCCTCCGCGGTGAGCCGCGCCAATGCGGAGCGGGTCAGGCTGGTCCGG
Source organism: Longimicrobiales bacterium (assembly GCA_035715725.1). Classification (GTDB taxonomy): domain Bacteria; phylum Gemmatimonadota; class Gemmatimonadetes; order Longimicrobiales; family RSA9; genus JADGGV01. The sequence continues at coordinate 4,008 of DASTKT010000197.1, forward strand.
TGCCGCAGGTACCGCCGGGCGACGAGCTCGCGCTCGGGGTGCCTGGCGAGCCAGTCCTCCCCCTGCCGCAGCAGCTTCTCGACCTCGTCCTCCCCGACGTAGTAGTGCTTCGCGTCGTCCAGCACCGGCACGAGCACGTAGAGGTGCCGGAGCAGCTCGCTGAGCCGGGTCGTACGGCTGAGCGACACCGTGAAGTACCGGCTCTCCCCCCATTCCGGGAAAGCCGGATCGAGCGCGTGCCGCTCGGCGACGACCTCGTATCCCAGCGGCTCGAAGAGCCGGCGCAGCAGCTCCTCGCCTCCCCGGCACGGCAGCACCGAGATCCGAGCCTCGAGCGGGATCGGAGTCTCCGCGAGCTCCGGCCGCTCCTTGCTCCTCCCGGAGAGCGCGCTGCCGAAGACCTGCGCGATCGCCACGCTCAGGAACGAGGAGGCGACGTACGGCCGGTCGTTCACGTACGGCTCGAGCGGCGCCCCGGCGCCCTTCTCTCCCCGCGCGAGGGCGACGGGGTCGACGTCGAGAAGGAGCGCGGCCGTGCAGCGCGCCGCCGTCGCCTCCGGGTAGACCACGTGCGCCCGCCCGAACGACAGGTCGAAGCTCTGCGCCCGCGCCGGATTCTTGTAGAGCAGGTAGCCGAGGTCGGTGGCCGGCTCGTGCGTCGTGGAAATCGTCAGGAGCATCGGTCTCCCCTACCTTGAGGCCGTGCGCCCGGACCGGCAGCGGCCCGGGCGCGTGCAATCTGTGTCAGGAGCCCCCGGCGCGCCCGGATGACCGGACTCCGGGCGCGCCGCCCCGCGATCAATCGTCGTCTTCCCATGGGCGACGGTCGGCCTTCTCCTCCAGCTTGCGCGCGCGCTCGAACTCGCGCTCCGCCTGACGCTGTCCCGTCGTCGACTCGAACACGGCGACGACCGTGTCGGTGCGCACGTGAACCGCGGCGCCGACGTGATCAGTGAAGTGCAGCCACCGCCGCCGCCGGAAACGTCCGAGCCGAGCGACCACCTCGGCCGCGGTCTCGCGCGTCACCACGTAGGATGTCCAACCACACCGGACGACGTAGTAGTTGTCCAATGTCGGCACGTCCTCCGGTTCCTCGAAGTAGTCCTTCAGCCGGTTCATATCCCCGTCGTAGGTATCCCGGCGCAGGCACGCGCCCGCCCCGGCCGTCCCGTGGCGGCGCGGCGGAGGCGAGTCGGGCTGGGAGTCGCGTTTCCTCGCCCGCCCTCGCAACCGCCGGCCACCACGGGACCGGTTCTCACATGCCGCGTGGATGCGGCGCCGTCGTCGCCTGGGGCGCAGAAGTCGAACGCCCCACCTGCCGGTCAGCGCAGGTGGGGCGTTGGAATCCGCTCCCTCGATCCGGGACGGCGTCCTACGACGCCCGGTCTCCTCCCCCTGCGCTGTCCTGTCTCGTGTACGCCGGATGCGCCGCTCCCCGGTCGATGCACTTCGTCTCGAAGGCGCCCGAGCCGATCGGCAGGCGCGCGCGCTCCAGACCGCAGCCGCTCGCGTCGCGCCGCGACCTCGACCACGTGCGCGCGCCGCCGGCCGCAGGCGCTGGGCGCCCTTCCGGCCGAGCGACGGGCGAACTCGGCCCAACGGCCGAAGCGCTTCCCGCGCAAGCGATGGTGTAGGTCGTGAGCACGTCGACTCTCCTTGCGAACGGCCGATTCAGCGCCGGAAACGACAAATCGCGCCACCGATGCTCGCCCGGCGCTCTGCGCCATGGCGGCCCGCGCCGCCTCGTGGTGGCGGAACGGACGTAGTGCATCGGGACGCGACTCCCAGGCCGCGAACAGTAAAGGAGGCGGGCTCGGGCGTCAAGAGGAACGCTCGTTCGGCGGCGCGGACGTTGAATATGCTCGGGGCCCGAGCCGGTCGGCGAAGCGCACGGTCCGCGAGGGATCGGGATCGTACGCCCCCGGCGCGGCCAAGGGCGTCAGGGGCGTTCGCACGCGAGACGCCGCAGGGCCGCGGCCCACTCCAGCTCACTCGCCGCCTTCCGCGCCCGAAAGTCGATGCCGAGCGTGCCGAACGTCCCGGCACTGCTGGCTTGCGGAGCGCCGGTGAAGACGTCGGCGCGCCAGGTGAGCTCGAAATCGACGAATCCCGCGGCCACGACCGTGGCCTCCAGCTCTCCCTCCAGGAGAGCCCCGGCGATTCAGCCGGTCCATAGGTCGATCTTTCGTTTCGCGCTCTCGGGGACCGGCGTCTGGACGAGGATGTCGCCGATCTGCAGCCGGCCGCCGGGGCGAAGCACCCGCGCCATCTCGGAGAGCGCCGCGGCCTTGTCCGGCATCAGGTTGAGCACACCGTTCGAGATGACGACGTCCGCCCAGCCGTCCTCGACCGGCAGCGCCTCGGCGTATCCGCCCCGGAACTCCACGTTGCCCACGCCCGCCTCCGCGGCGCTCCGGCGCGCCTTCTCCAGCATGGCCGGCGTCATGTCCACCCCCACGACGTCGCCGTCCGGCGCCACCATCCGCGCCGCGATCAGCGAATCGATCCCCGCGCCGCTCCCGACATCGACGACCCGCTCGCCGGGCTGGAGCGCGCCCGGGCGAAACGGGTTTCCGGTCCCGGCGAACGACTCGATCGACGCCTCCGGCACGCCCGCCAGCCACTCGTCCCGGTACCCCAGCAGGTGTGCGAGGGGCCGGCCGGTGTGGAAGTGGAAGCCGCGCCCCGGCTCGAGCGCGACCACCTCGTACTCCTCCCGGATCGCCCGCCGCAGCGCCCCGAGATCCAGCCCCGTGAACTCGCTCGCCTCCGTGCTCATCATGCGCTCCTCCGCTCAGGTGCACCCGACGTCATCCGAGATCTCCCTGCCGGCCGCGTTGCCGGAGGGGCGGTCGGCTCGCAGGCCAACGCGCCCGTGGCGACTCCGTGCAGCACGGCCCCGGCCGTCCCGCTGACGACCCCGGCCGAGCATACGCCGCGGAATGCGCCGCTGGATTGCGGCGGCGCGTCCGGCTGCGCGCCCCACCCTTGACGTGGCACACGCTACACTCCACTATTCCAGGAGTCAATGGAACGATGGAGGACACGTGGACCGTAGCACCGCCAAGCTCGAGCTCTTCGAGCAGTTCGCCCGCATCGGCAAGGCCGTCTCGAGCGCCGCCCGGCTCCTGCTGCTGGACCTCCTGGCGCAGAGCGAGAAGTCGGTCGAGATGCTCGCCCGGCAGTCGGGGCTCTCCGTGACGAACACGAGCAACCACCTGAAGGAGCTGCGGGTGGTGGGGCTCGTGGCCGCGCGGAAGGACGGGCCGTACGTCCATTACCGTCTCGCCGATCCGGCCGTGCACTCGTTCCTGCGGTGCCTTCAGGACATCGCGCGGCGGCAGCTCGCCGATGCCCGCCAGATCGTCCAGGACTACTACGAGGCGCCGGACGAGCTCGAGCCGGTGGGTCCGGCCGAGCTGCTGGAGCGCATGCGGGCGGACGACGTCGTCGTGCTCGACGTCCGCCCCGAGGACGAGTACGCGGCCGGCCACATCCCGGGCGCGATCTCGATCCCCGTCGACGAGCTCGAGCGGCGCCTGGCCGAGCTTCCAGCGGACAGGGAGGTCGTCGCCTACTGCCGGGGTCCGTACTGCGTGATGGCGCTCACGGCGCTGGATGTCCTGCGCGCGCGTGGCTTTCGGGCCCGGCGGCTGGAGGAGGGCGTGCCGGACTGGCGCGCCCGCGGCCTCGAGGTGGCGGTCGGCGGGAACGGGAGGAAGCCATGATCCTGCGGCAGTACCTGCACATCGAGCCGGTCGTGGCCGCGTCCTACCTCTTCGGCTGCGGCGGCAAGGCGGTGGGCGTAGTGGTCGACCCGGTCGAAGAGATCGAGCCGTACCTGCGCGACTCGGAGGTGCTCGGCCTGCCGCTCCGCTACGTCATCGACACGCACGTGCATGCGGACCACGTCTCGGGCGGTCGGCGGCTGGCCGAGGCCGTGGGCGCGGAGTACGTGCTGTTTGCCGGCGTCGAGGCGCGCTTCCGCTTCCGCGGCGTGGAGGATGGTGAGGCGCTGGAGGTCGGCGACGTGACCGTGCGCGCGCACCACACCCCGGGACACACGCCCGAGCACATCTCGCTGGTGGTCACGGACCGGACGCGCGGCCCGGAGCCGTGGTTCGTCCTCACGGGCCACACGCTGATGGCGGGCGACATGGGGCGGACCGAGCTCGCCTCGAGCGCCGAAGCGGGGGCGCGAGCGCTCTTCCGGAGCGCCGAGCGCCTGCGCGAGCTTCCCGACTACCTGGAGGTCCTGCCCGGTGCGTTCTCCGGCTCGGTCTGCGGCCGCGGTCTCTCCGGGAAGGCTAGCTCGACGATCGGGTTCGAGCGGCGCTTCAACCGCGCCTTCGCGGTGCCGGATGAAGAGGCGTTCGTCGCCTTGATGCTGCGGGAGATCCCGCCGCGCCCCGCTGGGGCCGAGGAGATCCGGGCGGCCAATCTGGGCGTAGCCGTAGCGGCCCCGGCGTAGAGCCATGGGCACCGCTCAGGCGGCCGCGGCACGCGCCCACTCCACACCGGCGGTGGAGTTGGGGCTCCGGGCGAACTGGCGCCAGTTCTGGCTACTGGTGCTCGTCAACGCCTTCGTCGGCGCGATGGTGGGGTTGGAGCGCACGGTGCTCCCCCTGCTGGCGGAGACGGAGTTCGGCCTCGCCTCGAAGAGCGCCGCGCTCTCGTTCATCGCCACGTTCGGCGTGGTCAAGGCCGCGACCAACTTCTTCGCCGGCCGGCTGGGGGACCTCAACGGCCGGAAGCACGTCCTGGTGGCGGGCTGGTTCTTCGCGCTCCCCGTCCCGTTCCTCGTCATCTGGGCGCCGTCCTGGTCGTGGATCGTCGTGGCCAACGTGCTGCTGGGGATCAACCAGGGCCTCGCGTGGTCCACGACGGTGATCATGAAGATCGACCTCGTCGGGCCGAGGCAGCGGGGATTCGCGATGGGGCTCAACGAGTTCGCCGGCTATCTGGCGGTGGCGCTCTCGGCGCTCGCGACCGGCTACATCGCCGAGGCCCACGGGCTGCGCCCCGAGCCCTTCTATCTCGGGATCGCCTTCGCCGCGGCGGGGCTCGCCCTCTCCGCGCTCTTCGTGCGCGAGACGCGGCATCACGCGGCGGTCGAGGCCAGGGACCTCGAGCGGCGCCCGGGGGGCGAGGAGCACGGCGTCGCCCTCACCACGCGCGAAGTCTTCGCCCGCGCGACCTGGCGCGATCCCGCGCTCTCCAGCGCGAGCCAGGCCGGGTTGGTCAACAACCTGAACGACGGTCTCGCCTGGGGACTCTTCCCCCTTTTCTTCGCCGCCGCCGGATTGGGTGTCGGCCGGATCGGGATCCTCGGCTTCATCTATCCGGCGGCCTGGGGCGTGCTGCAGCTCTGGACGGGCGCGCTCTCCGACCGCTGGGGCCGGAAACGGCTGATCGCCGGCGGCATGGCGCTCCAGGGCGTCGCGCTGGCCGGGATCGCGCTCGCCCGCGGCTTCTGGCCGTGGGCGGCCGCCGCGGCGCTTCTCGGTGCCGGCACCGCCATGGTCTACCCCACCCTGCTGGCGAGCATTGGCGACGTGGCGCACCCGCGCTGGCGCGGCTCGGCGGTCGGGGTCTACCGCCTGTGGCGGGACAGCGGCTACGCCGTGGGAGCGCTCATGGCGGGCGTGCTGGCCGATCTCTTCGGGATGGCCTGGGCGATCGGCGCGGTGGGCGCCCTCACCTTCCTCTCGGGCGTGCTCGTCGCCTGGCGCATGCCCGAGACGCTTCACCGGCCAGGCTGAGGGAAGGAGAGCGCGGGTCCGATGCGCCCCATCTACCTGGACTACAACGCGACCACGCCCGTGGCCCCGGAGGCGGTCGAGGCCATGCTCCCCTATCTGCGCGAGCACTTCGGCAACCCGTCCAGCGCCCACGGCTACGGCGCCGCCGCGCGCGACGCGGTGGCTGCGGCGCGACGGGCCGTCGCGGATCTGCTCGGCGCGGACCCCGGGGCGATTCTCTTCACGAGCAGCGGGACGGAGAGCAACAACCTGGCGATCGAGGGGCTGGCCAGGGCGAGCCGTGACGGCAGGAACCACCTCGTCACGTCGGCCATCGAGCACCCCGCCGTCGTCGAGGTCTTCCGCTGGCTCGCGACCCTGGGGATGCGCGTCAGCACGCTGCCCGTGGACGAACATGGCCGGGTGCGCCCCGAGGACCTGGAGCGCGAGATCGGGCCGGACACGCTGCTGGTCAGCGTCATGCACGCGAACAACGAGGTGGGCACGATCCAGCCGATCGCCGAGCTGGCGGCCATCGCCCACCTTCACGGCGCCCTCCTGCACACCGATGCCGCGCAGTCCGTGGGCAAGATCCCGGTGGCCGTGGACCTGCTCGGGGTCGACCTGCTGACCGTCGCCGGCCACAAGATCTATGCGCCGAAAGGGATCGGCGCCCTCTACGTCCGGCCGGGCGTGCGACTCGCTCCGGTGCTCCACGGTGCCGCGCACGAGAACGGGACGCGGCCGGGCACCGAGGCGGTGGCCCAGATCGTCGCCCTGGCCGAGGCCGGTAGGATCGCGGCGCGGAGCCTCGCCTCGGAAACCAGCCGTCTCCGCTCCCTGCGAGACCGGCTCGAGGAGCGCTTGCGGAAGGAGCTGGGCCGGGGTGCGATGCGGACGAACGGGCACCCCGAGCACCGGCTGCCGAACACGGCGAGCGTCTCGTTCCGCGGGGTCCGGGCCGATGCGCTCCTCGCGGCCGTGTCCGCGCGCGTCGCGGCCTCGGCGGGTTCGGCGTGCCACGCCCACGACGTCCGCCTCTCGCCCGTGCTCCGTGCGATGGGGATCGCTCCGGAATGGGGCATGGGGACGGTGCGGCTCTCGGTCGGCCGCTACACCACCGAGGCGGAGGTGGACGAGGCGGTGGGGATCATCGCCGCCGCGGTGCGCGCCCACGCCCCGGCCTCGGCAGTCGCGGCGCCCGGCCCTACCTGATCCCGGGGGTCCGCGGAGCGCCGGTTTCTGCACCTGGTCGCAGCATCAGGGCGGAGGATCGTCCAGCTCACGCGTCATCTCGATCATCGTCCGGCGGAAGCCCAGGCTCGCGAAGAGCCGCTGCGCCGGCTCGTTCTGCACGGCGGTCGACAGTACGACGCGAGGCGCGCCGCGCGACTTCAGGAACGCCAGGCTCGCCTCCAGGAGCAGCCGGCCGACGCCGCGACCTCGATGCGCGCGGTCGACGACGACGTCGTACACGACGCCCGCCGGTCCGCGGAGCGACATGTAGTCGTAGCCCTCGACGGCGGCGTACGTGTAGCCGATCACCATCCCGTCGTCCTCGGCGACCCGGACGGCGACATCCGGATCCTCGAGCTGCGTGCCCAGAAAGGAGGCGTAGGCCGAGGGCGTCCGGCGCGTCGGGGAGAGGAAGCGTTTCGCGTCGAAGTCGTGGTGAGTCCTGACGAGGAGCGCACCGAGCCGGCCGAGGGTCGGCAGGTCGGCGGATGCCGCTCGCCGGACGATGGTCCCGTTCGCCACGCTCACCTCACCATCCAGGCGCGGTGCGCCTTCGTGCCTGCTCCCGCGGTCGCGTGTCGGCACCGCCGCGCCACCTCGACGGGCGTGTGGCCCTCGACCGAGCGCCACGGCAATTTCCCGGCAAGCCGCCCCGTGACGCTCGTTCGGTCGGGGCCTCCCGTCACGTGCCTCGAAAACCGGGCCAGAACCTCTCCATCCTGCCATCGTGCTCGCCTGCGCATCCGGCGCGGCGAGCCTTCTCGCGGCGCTCCTCTACGAGCCGGGGCGCCGGTCTGAAGTGGAGAGTGCGACGATGGACTCGGACGCCCCGGCGCCTACTGGAACTCGCGCCGGAACGCCTCCAGCTCCGCGCGCAGTTCCGCCACCTCGGCGCACAGCCCCTCCACGACCTGCTCGAGCGTCTCGAGGCGGTCTGCCCTCGCCGATCCGGCCGTCGGGGCAGGCTCCGTGTCGACGTCCGGCTCGCCCGACAGCAGGTGCGCGTACCGCAGCTCCTTCTGCCCGGGGCGCCGCGGCAGCTGCGCGACCAGCGGCTCCGACATCGTCATCAGCGCTTCCAGCGTCAGCTCCACCCGAGCGACGTCCGCGAAGTCGAAGAGGCGGGCGGCCCGCGTCCGGATCTCGCCCGGCGTCTGGGCGCCGCGCAGCATCAGCACGCACATCGCCGCGGTCTCCGCCGGATGCAGGCTGAGCGCCTCCGACATCGTCTGCCGGTACCGCTTCGCGCGCGAGTCGCTCCGGTGGACCTCGCGCGCGAGCCCGCGACGCGAGAGCTCCGCGAGCGCGCTCGCGACCGTGGCCTCGTCGAGCGACATGACCGGATCCCGGTTCGACGTCTGGTTGCAGGCCGCGACCAGCGCGTTGAGCGTGAGTGGGTAGTTGTCCGGGGTCGTGCTCTCCTTCTCGATCAGCGACCCGAGAACGCGGACGGCGACGGCGTCGAGTGGTGGTTGCATGCAAGGCGAAGCGAGGGTGGCGAAGGATGCCGCCGTGGAGCGCGAGAGCGTGGTCCCCGACGAGGAAACGGGCCGTTCTCCCGACGATACCGCCCGCACACGCGCCGGCGCCACGCCTTCGGCAGGGTCGACGCGCGGCGCAGAGCCTGGTGGAATGCGCCCGCGTGCGCGGCGGCGGCTGGCGCAGCGGAGGTCCCGCCCGCCCGCCCCGCCGCCGACGTCGCTCTTGACGCGCCCCGCGGCCCATTTATACATATGACTAAGACATCCGACCAACAGACGACCGGAGCCGACCCCGGAGCGCATGGCAGCACCACGCAACCCCGAGCGCGCGCAGGCCGCGCGGCGAGAGACCGAAGAGCGCTTCCTGGACGCCGCGGAGCGGCTGCTCGTGGAGGTGGGCTATGCGGGCATCACCAGCCGGCGCCTGGCGGAGGAGGCGGGCGCCAACCTCGGGCTCGTCCACTACTACTTCGGTTCGATGGAGGAGCTGTTCCTCCAGGTCCTGGAGCGGTTCACGGCGCGGCTCATCGCGCGCCAGCGGGCCATGTACGCGTCCGGAGCGCCCTACATCGAGAAGTGGCGGGAGGCGATGCGCTACCTCGAGGAGGACCGTCCCTACCAGAAGGTCTGGTGGGAGCTTCAGGCGATGGCGTGGAACCGGCCGGAGTTTCGCGCGCGGGTGGCGCGTGTGCTGGACGCGTGGAGCGATGCGATGCGGGAGGCGGTGACGGCCGCGCTGGTGCGCTATGGTCTGAGCGACGGCCCACTCTCGGCCGAGGCCTGGACCACGCTGATCGTGACGGTGAACGAGGGCCTCATCCTGGAGCGGCTCTCCGGGATCTATCGGGGCCATGACGAGCTGCTCGCGGGGATTGACCGCTGGCTCGAGTCGCTGGAGCGGGAGGCGCAGCGGCGTCTGGCGGCCGGAGACGCGGCCGACGCGGGCGGGACCGGGCTCGATGGAGCGGGCGATGCGGGCGCTTGAGCCGGCCGCGAGCGGCCACGTCCACCGCAACGGCGCCCGCATCGCCTACGAGGTGTTCGGCGAGGGCGGGCGCACGGTGCTCTTCCTGCCGACGTGGTCGATCATCCACTCGCGGCACTGGAAGGGGCAGCTACCGTACTTCGCTCGGCATTTCCGGGTCCTGACGTTCGACGGCGTGGGCAACGGCGCCTCGGACCGGCCGCTGGATCCCCTGCGCTATGCCGAGGAGGAGTTCGCGGCGGATGCGCTGGCGGTGCTGGACGCCACCGGCACGGAGCGGGCGTCGCTCGTCTCGTTCTCGCTCGGCGCGATCCGCGCGCTCATCCTGGCGGCGGAGCACCCCGAGCGGGTGACGGCGGCGGCGTTCATCGGGCCGGCCGTGCCGCTGGGGCCGGGGCACCCGGAGCGCGCGGTCCACACGTTCGACGAGCCGCCGGCGACGGACGAGGGGTGGGCGAAGTACAACCGCCATTCCTGGCTGCGGGACTACCGCGGCTTCCTCGAGTTCTTCTTCTCGAAGGTCTTCACGGAGCCGCACTCGACCAAGCAGATCGAGGACGGCGTCGGCTGGGGACTCGAGACGACGCCGGAGGCGCTGATCGCGTCGCACGTCGCCCCGCACCCGGACCGCGCGCGCATCCTCGAGCTCTGCCGGCGCGTCCGCTGCCCCGTGCTGGTGATCCACGGCGACGAGGACGCGATCATTCCGCGCACCCACGGTGAGGCGCTGGCGCGCGCGACGGGGGGCACGCTGGTCACCTTCGAGGGCTCGGGCCACGCGCCGCACGCGCGCGATCCCGTGCGGGTGAACCTCGTGCTCCGCGACTTCCTGGCGGGGCCGGCGGCGCCCGCCGTGTGGGCGCGCGGCCGCGGGCGGCGCAAGCGCGCCCTCTACCTCTCGTCGCCGATCGGGCTCGGCCACGCGCGTCGCGACGTGGCGGTCGCGCGCGAGCTGCGCCGCCTCGTGCCCGGCCTCGAGGTCGACTGGCTGGCGCAGCACCCGGTCACGCAGCTCCTCGCCGCGGAAGGCGAGCGCGTGCACCCGGCGAGCGCCGGGCTGGCGAACGAGTCGCGGCACATCGAGAGCGAGTCGGCGGAGCACGACCTGCACTGTTTCCAGGCGTGGCGGCGGATGGACGAGATCCTCGTCGCCAACTTCATGGTCTTCCTCGACCTCGTGCGGCGGGAGCCGTACGACCTCTGGATCGGCGACGAGGCGTGGGAGCTCGACTACTATCTCCACGAGAACCCGGAGCTCAAGCGGGCGGCGTACGTCTGGCTGACGGACTTCGTGGGCTGGCTGCCCATGGCCGATGGCGGCGCCCGCGAGGCTGGCCTCGCGGCCGACTACAACGCGGAGATGATCGCGCACATCGCGCGCTACCCCCGCGTGCGCGACCGCGCCCTCTTCGTCGGCGAGCCCGAGGACATCGTGCCGGCGCGGTTCGGCCCCGGACTCCCCGAGATCCGCGCCTGGACCGAAGAGCACTTCACGTTTCCCGGCTACATCGGCGGCTTCGATCCGCTCGCGCTCCCGGCGCGCGAGCGGCTGCGCGAGGAGCTGGGGTACCGGGCCGACGAGCGCGTGTGCATCGTCACGGTCGGCGGCTCCGGCGTGGGCGCGCATCTGCTGCGCCGCGTCGCCGCCGCGTACGACGAGGCCAGGCGGCGCGTGCCCGCGCTGCGCATGATCCTCGTGGCGGGGCCGCGGATCGACCCCGCCTCGCTGCCGGCGGCCGCGGGGCTCGAGGTCCGACCGTTCGTCGCCGACCTGTACCGGCACCTGGCGGCGTGCGACCTGGCGGTCGTGCAGGGCGGGCTCACCACCGCCATGGAGCTGACCGCGAACCGCCGGCCGTTCCTCTACTTCCCGCTCCGCCACCACTTCGAGCAGAACTTCCACGTGCCGCACCGGCTGGAGCGCTACGGCGCCGGGCGCCGCATGGACTTCGCCACCGCCACGCCGGACGCGATCGCCGAGGCCATCGCGGCCGAGCTCGGCCGGGAGATCACCTACCGCGAGGTCGCGACCGATGGCGCGCGCCGCGCGGCCGCGACCATCGCCGAGCTGCTCTGACCGCCGTCTGCCGCACGGCCGCGACCGGCGGCCGCACCCGTCCCGCCGTCGCAACGCCGCGCGGCGGGACCGCCCGTCCCCCAGCCCCGGAGATGCCTCATGCGCAGGAGCCTCGCCTTTCTCTACGGCCTCGCCGCGTACGCGCTGTTCTTCGGAAGCTTCACCTACGCCATCGGCTTCGTCGGCAACCTGTTCGTGCCGAAGTCGATCGACTCGGGGCCGGCCGGACCGGCGGGCGCGGCCGCGCTCATCGACGCCGCGCTGCTCGTGCTCTTCGCCGCGCAGCACAGCGGCATGGCCCGCCCGGGCTTCAAGCGCTGGTGGACGCGGCTCGTCCCGGAGCCGATCGAGCGCAGTACCTACGTGCTCCTCGCGAGCTCCGCGCTCGTGCTCCTCTTCGCCCTATGGCGGCCCATCCCCGCCCCGGTCTGGCATGCCGAGGCGCCCGCGGCCGTGGCGCTGCTCTGGACGCTCTTCGCGCTCGGCTGGGCCACCGTCTTCCTGTCCACCTTCATGATCGGCCACGCCAACCTCTTCGGGCTCGAGCAGGTATGGCGGCACCTGCGCAGCCGCGTGCGGCCGCCGGACCACTTCCGCACGCCCGGGCTCTACCGCCTCGTGCGCCATCCCATCATGGTGGGTTTCCTGATCGCGTTCTGGGCGACGCCCTCCATGACGGCCGGCCATCTCCTCTTCGCCGTCGCCACGACCGGCTACATCCTGCTCGCGGTCCAGCTCGAGGAGCGGGATCTCATGGCCCACTTCGGCGAGCGGTACCGCCGCTACCGCCGTGAGGTGCGGGCCTTCCTGCCGCTCCCCCGGCGCACGCCGGCCAACCGCTCGGCGCCCGAGGGCGAGCCCGAGCCGGAGGCGGAGATCGCGCGCTGAGGCACGACGGCCCGGCCGTCGCGCCGCGGGCATGGCGCTGCAGGGCGCTGCGCTGGCCGGGATCGCGCTCGCCCGCGGCTTCTGGCCGTGGGCGGCCGCCGCGGCGCTTCTCGGTGCCGGCACCGCCATGGTCTACCCCACCCTGCTGGCGAGCATCGGCGACGTCGCGCATCCGCGCTGGCGCGGCTCGGCGGTCGGGGTCTACCGCCTCTGGCGCGACAGCGGCTACGCCGTGGGAGCGCTCATGGCGGGCGTGCTGGCCGATCTCTTCGGGATGGCCTGGGCGATCGGCGCGGTGGCCGTCCTCACCTTCCTCTCGGGCGTGCTCGTCGCCCGGCGCATGCCCGAGACGCTCCACCGGCCAGGCTGAGGCGACGGAGCCTCTACTCCTCCCTCAGGACGTCCGTGGGTTGGATCTTGAGCCCGCGCCGCGCGGGGCCGAGGGCGGCGAGGGAGCCGACGGCCGCCATGACCAGCGCGAGGGCGGGGAAGGCGAGCGCCCCCCTCCCGCCCATCAAGCCGGCTGACGGGGCACGGGCTGCACTCCTACCCGACGTCGTCGGGACGGAGTGTGGAATGCGCCCGCGTGCGCGGCCGCGGCCGGCGCATTAGACTTCCCGGACCATCACGCTTTCCCGACCTCAGGACCTGATCGATGATGACGCGACTCCCGACGCTCGCCGGCCGCAGGTTCGCCGGAGCGCTGGCCGCGGCGTTCTCCGTGCTGTGGACGGCGCCGCTGCAAGCGCAGACGTTTCCCACGCAGAACCCGACGCTACGGCGCATCTACGCCGTCGGCATGGACAGCTCGCGGCTCGAGACCGAGGCCCACGTGCTGTTCGACTCGCTGGGGCCGCGGCTCATGGGCGGCCCGGACCTCAAGCGGGCGCAGGACTGGCTCGTGAGTCAGTACTCGGGCTGGGGCATCCAGGCGCATGAGGAGCGGTACGGCACGTGGCGCGGGTGGGTGCGCGGGCACTCGCACATCGACCTGGTCGCGCCGCGCAACCGGACGCTGCAGGGGCAGATGGTCGGCTACAGCCCGGGCACAGGCGGCAAGCCCGTCGCGCTCGAGACGATCATCCTGCCGACCTTCCGCGACAGCACCGAGTTCGTGCGCTGGCTGCCGCAGGCGAAGGGCAAGCTGGTGCTGATCTCCGCGGGGCTCCCCACCTGCCGGCCGCAGGACGACTGGGCGATGAACGCCGAGCCGGAGTCCAGGGCGCGCATGGACACGCTCATGGTCGAAACGCAGAAGGCGTGGAGCGTCGTCCGACCGGGTCCCGGCGTGGACGGCGCGAGCGCCGGGCTGCGCGGCACCGGCTACTACCCCGCGCTGGGCGGCGGCAACCTGGGCGTGCGGCTCGAGGAGGGCGGCGCCGCCGGCATCATCAGCTCGCGCCCCAAGCTGTCGTGGCGCATCGGCGGCGGGCGCACGCCGGACCAGGTCGTGGCCGCCGAGCTCCAAGGGCGCGACGGCGGCTTCGGCGGCTTCGCCGGCGCGCTCAACACCGGCTGGGGCGCCATGGAGGTCTTCGAGACCTACAACACGAAGACACCGGCCATCGCGCTGGACTGCGAGGACTACGGCCTCGTCTACCGGCTCACGAAGGACGGCGACCACCCGAAGATCCGGTTGGACCTCGACTCGAAGCTCCTCGGCGAGCAGCCCGTCTACAACGTGATCGCCACGATCCCCGGAACGGAGAAGCCGGACGAGTACGTGATGCTTTCGGCGCACTTCGACTCCTGGGACGGCTCGTCGGGCGCGACGGACAACGGCACCGGCACGCTGACCATGCTCGAGGCGATGCGCATCCTGAAGACGGTCTACCCGCACCCGAAGCGCACCATCCTGGTCGGCCACTGGAGCGGCGAGGAGGAGGGCGAGGTGGGCTCGAAGGCGTTCACGGAGGATCACCCCGAGGTGCTGAAGGGGCTCGAGGCGCTCTTCAACCAGGACAACGGGACCGGCCGCATCGTGCGCATCGGCGGCGGCGGCCTCGTGCACGCGCCGGAGCACCTGAACGCATGGCTGGCCGAGGTCCCGATCGAGTGGCGACCGCGCATCAACGGCGGCGCGCCGGTGGAGGCGGGCCGCCCCGCCGGCGGCGGCAGCGACGACTTCTCCTTCGGCTGCCGCGGCCTCCCGGCGTTCGGCCTCGGCGCGCTGCCGTGGGACTACGGCAACGTGACCTGGCACACCGAGCGCGACACGTACGACAAGGTCGTCTTCGACGACCTGCGCTACAACGCGACGCTCACCGCCATGCTCGTGTACCTCGCGTCCGAGGACCCCAAGCGCATCCCCCTCGACCGCGTGGACCTGGCGAGCCTGCCGCCGTCCCCCTACGGCCGCGGCGGCGACCGCGCGACCTGGCCGGAGTGCGCGAAGGCGCCGCGGTCGACGAATCCCCGGCTGCGCTAGGAGCTGGAGAACCTTCGCGCGCGGCGCGGCCCTCGGCGACGGCGAGCTCCTCCCGCTCCTGCGCGCCGTCGGCCGGTGCACGTGAGACCGGGTCGGGACCCGGATCGGGCCCCATCGTCCGCCCGCAGGTTCCGAGGTCTGCAGACCCATGCGAGAGCGCCCCGGCAGCGCAAGCCACCGGGGCGCAACACCTTCCGGGACTTTATTTTCTCGCGGTAGGACTCGAGCCTACGACCTCGCGGCTGTGAACCGGGTCGCGCTCTCGAGTGGACAGACGCACGACAAGGCGCACACGCCCGCGCCCCCTCAGTCCAGCGGGATGCCTGCGTGCCCGTCCGGCGCGAGCCTCACGGCCAGCGCGGCTACCGCCTCGCCGAGCTCCCGCCCCGCCGTGATGTCGAAGCGGAAATGCAGCCCCCCGTAGATGCGCGACATCCCGGCCTCTTCCACCTTCGCGCGCAGATCGTCGGACGCCGAGGGAAAGAACGCCGCGAGAGCCCCGGCCGCCGCAGCCGACAGGCAGGAGTGGGCGGACGGGTACGACGGGAAGTTGGGGCGGCCGACCGGGGTGGTGATCGCCGGATCGGCCTGGTACGGACGGATGTACCAGTACGTGTACTTGGCCTCGTAGCAGCCGATCGAGGCGTCCATGATGGCCATGTGCAGCACGGCCAGCAACCGCGCCGCCCGGCGCTCGTCGAGGTGGTGGCCCGTGGCCAGCTCCCCCGCGAGGCTGCCGAAGTAGCCCGCCGGCCCGCCGGCGCCGTAGCTGCCGGCCCAGAACTGCGCGATCTGCAACTGGTCGGCGGTGCGCGTGTCGGAGAAGCCGCGCACCTCGGCCAGATCTTCGAGGAAGGCCGGGGAGCCGAAGGCCGGCGGCGGAGCGGGACGGAACTGATCGCCGGAGGTCATCAGCCACGGACGCACCGCGCCCCAGAGCGGCTGCGACGGCTTCGCGGGCGGCGGCGCGGGGACCCAGTAGCCGGGCCCCGACGGGACCGTCCCCGTCCAGACGGCGTCGCTTCCGTCGGTGGCGCCGTAGGCGAGCACGGCCGCCCCGGCCGCCCGCCCCACCTCGGTGCCGGCGCCGAAATCGGCGGCCTGCTCCGATGGGAGCATCCGGAAGTACTCCGCGTCCGCGGCGAGCGCGGCCGCGATGAAGTCCTGCTCCGCCGGGTAGAGCCCCGCCAGCACGGCGGCGGAAGCCGCCGCCGCCGCGCCCGACTCGGACGGGTGCTCGGAAGCTGCCTTCGCATCCTCGGCGGCGATCACCGCGTTGTACTGCGCGACGCTCACGAGCGCATACGTGCGGGCGGCGTCGTTCGAGGTTCCGCCGCGCCGGCCGATGATCTCCCGGGTGCGCAGATTCCACCGGACGGCGGCGGTGATGCGGTCCGCCCCGACGCCGCCGGCCGTGGCCGCAGCCTCCGGCGCGCTCAGGGGCACCGTGGGGGAGGTGCTCGTGTCGCTGCAGGCGGCGAGGCCCGACACCGCGACCAGCCCGGCAAGAAGAAAGCGTGACATGACGACCTCCGGGAAATTGTGGCGGCCTGGGCCGCGCAGCCGTAACTTTCTCCGGCGGCGCGAGCCAAATCCGGGACTTCAGCCAGTATCACGACGGATCCCGCCGATTCCCGACATCCCATCGCGCGAGCGAGCGCCGGTCCCGGTCTTCCCTTCCTGGCAGCGCCGATGACCGCTCCGACGAACCCATCGGCAGCATTCACCTCACCGGGCGACGGCGACCGCCGCTCGCTCGACCGGCTCGTCCCGCTCCTCTATCAGCAGCTTCGGGTGATCGCGCACCGGGAGCTGGGGCGGCATCCCCGCGGAGGGACGATCGAGACCAGCGAGCTGGTCCACGAGGCGTACCTCAAGGTCATCGGCCGAACGGGCCGTGCGGGCGGCGCTGCGCCCGACGAGGCGCACTTCCTGGCGCTGGCGTCGGTCGCGATGCGGCATGTGCTCGTGGACCGCGCCAGGGCGCGGGGGCGGCTGAAGCGAGGCGGAGGGCACAGCCGCGTCACGCTCGACGAGGACCGGATCGCCGTGGACGATCAGCCGGAGGCGCTGTTGCAGCTCGACGAGGCGCTCACGTGGCTCGCCGGCCTGGAACCCCGGCTGGCCCGGGTGGTGGAGTGCCGCTTCTTCGGGGGGATGGGCGAGGAGCAGATCGCGGCGGCGCTCGGCGTCACCGTGCGCACGGTCCAGCGGGACTGGGCCAAGGCGCGCATGCTGCTGCGGCGCGCGCTGGAAGCGTGAGCCGACCCGGCGGCGGTCCTCCCGAACCGGGCGACGCCCCGGAGCCGGGCGTACCGCATCCGGTCTCGCCGCAAGACTGGCAGCGGCTCGAGCCTCTCGTCGACGCGGTGCTCGACACCCCGCCCCTGCACCGGGCCGCGCTGATCGCCGAGCTCTGTCGCGGCGATTCGGCCCTGCGGACGGAGCTCGAGCGGATGGTGGCGGAGTGCGAGCGAGAGTACCCGCTGCTCGATGCCGCCGCGGCCGAGCGCTTCGCCGCCGTGCTCGATCACGACCCGCTCCCCATGCCCGAGTCGCTCGCGGGCCGGTACCGCGTGGTGCGCGAGGCCGGCCGCGGCGGCATGGCCGTCGTGTATCTCGCGAGGGACCTGAAGCACGACCGCGACGTCGCGCTCAAGGTCATCCGTCCCGAGCTCGCGGCCACGATCGCCCGCGTGCGGTTCCTCCACGAGATCGGGATCGCGGCCCGGCTCCGTCACCCGCACATCGTCCCCCTCTACGACTCCGGCGAGGTGCCGGCCGACCTCGAGCCCGGCGAGGCGGGCCCCTCGTTCCTCTACTACGTCATGCCGTACGAGGCCGGCCGTTCGCTGCGCGAGCGGCTGGAGCAGGACGGGAGCCTCCCCGTGGACGATGTCGTGAACATCCTGCGCGACGTGAGCGAGGCGCTCGCCCACGCGCACCAGCACGGGATCGTGCACCGCGACATCAAGCCGGACAACGTGCTCCTATCGGGGCGCCACGCGCTGGTGACCGATTTCGGCGTGGCGCGCGCCGTGACCGAGGCGACGGCCGGACCGGCCGCAGGACCCGGCAGCACGGTGCTGGGCACCCCCACCTACATGGCGCCGGAGCAGGCATCGCCCGGTGCCCGCGTGGACCATCGGGCGGACCTCTACGCCATCGGCATCCTCGGGTTCGAGCTGCTGGCGGGCCACCCACCGTTCGTTGGAAGCGGGTCGTCGCACCCCTCGCCGGCGGCGCTGGCCGAGGCGATGAACGACCTGAGGCGCCTGCGCCCCGATGTGCCGGCGGCGCTCGCCGATGCCCTCGCGAAGTGTCTCGCCGCACGGCCGGAGGAGCGCTGGCAGAGTGCCGACGAGCTCCTCGCGCACCTCTCGTCGCCGGCCGTCGCGCCCGCGAGCGGCCCGGCCGAGGCGGCGCGGCGCAGGGTGACGAGAGGCACGCTCGTCGGCGCCGGCGCGGGTGCGCTGGCCGTCGCCACGGTCGCGGCGCTCACGCTCGCCGGACTGCGCGACCGGAGCGCGCCGGCGCCCCTTCGGCTCGGCCGCGCCAGTCAGTTCACGTCGGAGCGTGGATTGGAGGTGCAGCCGTCGATGTCGCCCGACGGGCGGGAGGTCGCCTACGCCGTCGGCAACTCGCTCCGGATGCGCATCGCCGTGAGGCCGGCGACGGGCGGGCGGGCGAGGTGGCTCACCACCGACACCGCCGCGAACGAATGGTTTCCGCGCTGGTCGCCCGATGGGACGCGTATCCTCTTCCTGTCGCGCGGCGGCGTCTTCAGCGCGCCGGCGCAGGGCGGACCGGCTCGCGAAGAGGTCGCGGGCCGCGCGGGTGCCATGGTCCGGTCGGCGACCTGGTCCGCGGACGGCCGCGCGATCGCCTACGCGCGCGGCGACTCCCTCCTCGTCCACCGCCTCCGCTCGGGTTCGACCCGCCTGGTCACCACGGGAGCCGACCTGCACTCGTGCCGCTGGTCGCCCGACGGCGCGTGGCTCGCGTGCGTGTCGGGCAACTCCTTCTACGTGACCGTCGGCGCCAGTTCCGGGGTCGGGCCCATGTTCGGCAATCTCGCGCCGAGCACGATCGTGCTCGTCCCCGCCGCCGGTGGCCGCGCCGTCACCGTGACCGACAGCGTCTCGCTGAATCAGAGCCCCGTCTGGTCGCCGGCTGGGCGGAGGCTGTACTACGTGTCCAATCGGGACGGGCCGCGCGACGTCTACGCGCTCGAGATCCGCCCGCGCGGACCGGCCGTCCGGGCGCCGGTTCGCATCACGACCGGGATGGGTGCGCAGTCGCTCGACTTCGCCGCCGACGCCAGGAAAATGGTGTACGCCGTCTATTCGAGCACCGCGAACGCCTGGTCGATCCCGATCCCCGTGAGTCCCCGGGCAGCGCCCGTGTCCGCGACCACCGGATCCGCGCGACCGGTGACCTCGGGAAACCAGACGGTCGAGGGCCTGCGCGTCTCGCCCGACGGCCGGTGGCTCGTCTACGACTCGGACCTGAGCGGCAGCTCCGACGTGTACCGCGTGCCCATCGCCGGCGGCGATGCCGAGCGGCTGACGCGGGGCTCGATGGACGAGTTCCGCGGCACGCTCTCCCCGAGCGGACGGGAGCTGGCGTATCACTCGTTCCAGACGGGGTCGCGGAAGATCTTCCTGCTCACGCTCGCCAGCGGATCGGTCCGGCAGCTCACCCGGTCCTCGGGTCAGCTCGCGATGGCCAACTGGTCACCGGACGGCAGCGCGATCTCCTTCTTCAACATGGCCACGGCCGAGGTACTGGTGATGCGCCGCGACCAGCGCGGCCGCTGGGGCGCGCCACGCGTGCTCGGCCGCGGGTGGCGCCCGGAATGGTCACCGGACGGGCGCGCGATCGCGTTCGTCTCGCCGGCGGAGGGCCGCATCGGCATCGTGCCGGCCGACGCGGGCACGCCACGCCACCTCTACGTACCGGGCCGGGGGGAGCCGCTCGCCGAGCTGGCCGTGTTCTCGGCGAATGGCCAGGAGCTCTACTTCAAGAGCCACGACGCCGACGGGCGCGCCTCGTTCTGGGCCATCTCGATACGGGGCGGACGCCCTCGGCTGCTGGTGCGCTTCGACGATCCGGCCTGGGCCTCCAACCGGTTCGATTTCGCCAGCGACGGGAAGCGATTCTACTTCACCGTGGAGGACCGACAGAGCGACATCTGGCTGGCCGACGTCGTCGGCCGGTGATCCGCCCCGTCGAGACCGAGGTCATTCGGCAGCACCGCCGGTGGCGCAGCCTCGAGGACGTGGAGTCTGCCACGCTGAAGTGGGTCTGGTCGTCCAACCACCATCGACCGGCTCGCTCTCCAGCGCCAGCACGCCGAACACCGCCTCGTGCACCCGCCGGAGCGGCTCGTGTCGGACGAACCGCTTCGCCGGGCACGCGCCCGCATCACGACCCGACGGACCCGCCTACCGCTCCCTCGACCCGCGCCCCCCCGCCCGCTCCGACGCCGGTGTGGCCGAGAAGCCGCCCGCCCGGGTGACCTTGGCCTCCAGGGAGAAGAGCCGACCGATGGGCGGCGAGGCGACGAACTCCCGGACTTTGCGGTCGAACGCGTTCGTCACCGCCCCGGCCACCGAGAACCACGGCGTCAGCCGCACGCCCAGGCTGAGATCCACATCGACGAAGCCGCCGAGCGGCCCCTCGTTGAACTCCCGGCCGACGCGGGCGCCCTCGACCACCGGGCTGCCGTTGTAGATGAGGCCGGGGTGCGTGCGGGAGGCGACGTTGATGCCGGAGAAGAAGTCGTACTTGTCCACCCAGCGCGTGAACACGGAGCCGAACCACCGGTCCATGTCGGCGTTCAATCCCAGGCTCGCCTTGTGCTTCGGCGTGTTGATCGGCAGGTCCGTGTCCTCGACCTTCCCGTTCGCGTCGGCGTCGTTCTTCGGATCGGTCTGGTCCAGCGAGAAATTGAAGTACGAGTAGTTGCCCACCAGGCTCACGCCGGTCCTGACGTAGTAGCTCAGCCCGGCGTCGAAGCCGTAGGTGTCCACGTGCCCGAAGTTGACGTTGGCCAGCACGTAGTCGCCGGGCTTGACCAGGCCGCCGCCGACGTCCGCGATCGGCGTGCTCCCGCGGTACGTCACCGTGGGCCCGCCCGACAGCCCCTTCGGCACGATGTTGATGAGTGGGCTGATGAAGTTCTTCGACTTGTTGTAGTAGCCGTCGAGGTCGGCGAAGAATCGGTCGCCGAGGACGCCGCGGTAGCCGCCCTCGAACGTCTGGATCGTCTCCACCTTGAGCGGATCGATCTTGGTCCCGTTGCTCAGCGTGAAGCCCTCGCCGTTCCCCAGCGCGAGCCCACCGAAGATGTTCATGCTGAGGTTCAGGATCGTGGGGGCGGCGATGCCCTTCCCGTACGTGGCGCGCCACGTGCTCGCGCCGCGCGTGTAGACCAGCCCGCCCTTGGGGATGAAGTTGAAACCGTAGAGCTCGTGGTGGTCGCCGCGGGCCGCCACGACCGCCTTGAGCCCGGACGAGCCGAACGGGGCTTCCGCCTGACCGTATACGCCGTACTGGTCGAGGTCGATCGTCCCGTTCTTGTCGAGCAGGTACGTGCCGTTGCTGTTCGCCATGTCGCGCTGGAGCTGCGCACCCACCGTGAAGTGGCTGCCGGCCAGCGAGGCGTTGTACTGCACCTCGCCGTTGAACCGGCGCGACGCGTCCTGGAAGAGCGCGCCACGGCTCAGCGCCCGGCCGGCCGCCTTCGTCCCCGTCCACGCCTCGCGGAACGAGCGCTGGCGGGCCTCCGCGTCGCTGAAGCCCGCCGCCAGGAAGCTCGCGTAGTTCTGCGTGCGCTGGTTGATGGCGTAGGTGCTGTCGGTGCTGCTCCAGGTGTAGTAGGCCTGCGCGAACAGGCGGGGCGAGACGAAGCGGCCCTGGAGGAAGTTCAGCATCCAGTCCTTGATCTGGTTCCGCCCGGCGTTCGTCGGCGAGAGCATGTTCGTCTTGCTGCCGCCGTACGTCAGGATCACGTCGGAGCTGGGCGTGGCCGAATACTGGAGGGATGCCTCGCCACGCAGCGCGTCGAAGTCGCGATCGAGGTCCAGCTCGTTCAGCGCCGCGGTCCCGACGTACACGGTGTCGACGTAGTCGAACTCGGTGCCGCGGTTGTACTCGCCGGCCACCTTGAAGGCCAACTTGTCGCTCAGCACCTGCGCGTGCCGGAACCGGGCATCCAGGACGCTGTGGTTGCCGCCGCCGACGGCGAGGGTGGTCCCGGGGTAACGCCGCGGGTCCTTGGTGATGACGTTCACCAGGCCGTTGTGCGCGTTCGGCCCGTACAGCGCCGCGGTCGGGCCGAGCACGACCTCGATCCGCTCGATGTCATCCTTCACGGTGGTGGACAGCGGGCCCCACGGCAGCCCCGTCGCGATGAGCGTCGAGAGCCGGCCGTCGTTCATCTGCAGGTTCTTCGGGTTGAAGGCGCTGTTGAAGCCGCGCACGTTGAACCCGGTGCCGAGCACGCCGGTGCGGACGTAGTCCAGGCCCTTCTGGCGCGCGAACAGCTCGCCGACGTTGGAGGACGGGTAGTCCGCGATCTGCTGCGACGTGATCACGTCGATGGTGGCCGGCGCCTCCGTGATCTTCTCGGTCCGGCGCGACGCGGTTGTCACGGTGAGGTTCTCGATCGGGACCGGCGTCGGCGTGAGCGTCAGCTCCACCGTCGCGGCGGCGCCCTCGACGACCGTCACGCTCGCCCGGACGTCGCCGTAGCCGATGCGGGACGCCTCCACCGTACGGGCTCCGGTCGGCACGCCCCGGATTTCGAAGCGGCCCTCCGCGTCCGTGAGCGCCCCCCGTCCGGTCCCCACCACGACCACGCTCACGTTCGAGAGCGGCTCGCCGGTCTCGGCGCTCCGGACGGTGCCGGCGATGGTGCCGGTCGGCGGCCGCCACGCGGCCGTGAGCGCGAGCGCCATTGCTGCGATCAGCAGTGCGACTCTCATGGGAGCTCCTCCAGTCCGGGGTTGAACGCGTGTTGCGGGTCGCTCAGCGGCGGGTCGCTTCGACGAGCTGCCGCTTGTCGATCTTGCCGATCGCGGTCTTCGGCAGCTGGTCGACGAACGTGATCGAATGCGGGAGCTTGTAGCGGGCGAGGCGCTCCCTCAGGAATGCGAGGATGGCCTCGGCGGAGGGCTCCCGCCCCGGCTCGAGGACGACGTAGGCGCGCCCGACCTCTCCCCACTTCTCGTGCGGAACGGCGACGAGCGCCGCCTCCCGGACGTCGGCGTGGGCGTACAGCACGCTCTCGATCTCGGCCGGGTAGACGTTCTCGCCGCCGCTGATGAACATCTCCTTGCTGCGGCCGACGACGTAGAAGAAGCCGTCCTCGTCGCGCCGGGCGATGTCGCCCGTGTACAGCCAGCCGTCGCGGATCGCCTGCGCCGTGGCCTCCGGCTGCTTCCAGTAGCCGGGGATGACGTGCGGTCCGCGGATCAGCAGCTCGCCTTCCTCACCCGCGTCGCAGGCCGAGCCGTCCGGGCGGACGATCTCCATGCCGATGTGGAAGATCGGGAAGCCCACCGAGCCCGGCTTGCGCCGGACATCCTTCTGCGGAAGCCAGAAGTTGTTGCCCGCGGCCTCCGTCAGGCCGTAGCCCATCTTGAAATCGACACCGCGCTCCCAGAACCGTTGCATCACGGGGAGCGGGCAGGGCGCGCCGCCGCTGATCACGAGCCGCAGCCGGGTGAAGTCCGTCGCCGCCCAGCGGGGGTGCTGCTGCAGCACGACGAACATCGTCGGGACGCCGACGAGGCGGGTGATGCCGCCGCTCTCGACCAGGTCGAACGTCTCGTCCGGGTCGAAGCCGGTGCACAGGATCGTGCGGCCGCCGAGATGCACCAGCGGCAGCATGAAGATGTTGGGGCCGCCGATGTGGAAGAACGGGAGCTGGAGCGGCGCGACGTCGTCGCCCTCGACGCCCCAGCTCACGATCGTGTTCACGCTGTTCCACGTCATGTTGCCGTACGTCAGCACCGCACCCTTGGGCGTGCCGGTGGTCCCGCCGGTGTAGTAGATCGCCCACGGGTCGTCCGCCTCCAGGGGGACGCGCCGCTGAAGCGTGGCGGGCTGCGTCTCTCGCTCGCCGAAGGAGAGGTCGCCCGGCGCGGCCGGCTCGCCCAGCGCGACGAAGTGGCGGACCGAGCGCAGCGGCTCCCGCAGCGCGTTGACCTGCTCCCGCCACTCCGGCGAGTAGACCAGCACGACCGGCTCGGCCGCGGCCAGGATCGCCCGCAACTCGTGGACGGTCAGCCGCCAGTTCAGGTTGTGCAGGATCGCGCCGGTCTTGTTGCAGGCGAAGAAGAGGTCGAGATACTCCGGCCGGTTCGAGGAGTAGACCGAGACCAGGTCGCCTCGGCCGACGCCGAGGCCCGCCAGCAGGTTCGCGGTCCGGTTCGCGCGTTCGTTCCACTCGGCGTAGGTCGTCGTCTCGCCGGTGGGCGCGAAGGTGAGGGCGGTCCGCTCGGGCGTGAGCTGTGTCCGCTTCTCCAGCCAATCGGGCACGAACGTGGATGTCTGCCGGAGCATCGGATCTCCCTGGCTGGACGGGATTCAGTCGCAAGGCCCCCAGCGGACACAGGCGGCGCCCCAGACGTAGCCGATCCCCGCGCCGACCATCACCATGAGATCGCCGTCCCGGAGGCGGCCCTGCCGCTCGCCCTCGAGGATCGAGATGATCGTGTCCTGCTCCCCGATGTGGCCGTGCGCGCCGAGGTAGACCGTCTGGTCCCACGTCAGGCCGAGCCGCTCCAGCATCTCGGCGTGGGCCGACGGCTTGATCAGCACGAGGTTCAGGAAGGCGATGTCGTCGCGCGTGAGCGGCCGCCC
Organism: Longimicrobiales bacterium; assembly: GCA_035715725.1. Lineage (GTDB taxonomy): Bacteria > Gemmatimonadota > Gemmatimonadetes > Longimicrobiales > RSA9 > JADGGV01. Next base: position 28,717 of record DASTKT010000197.1, read on the forward strand.
CTGCGGGCCCGCGCCGCTCTTCCGCAACGCCTCGTCGACGCAGCGCAGCCAATTGTCCATGGAGACCTCGTTCAACCGGGCCTTCATCGCCTCCGGCTCGACGAGGTCGAACTTGAACCGCCCCTCGGCGACGGCACGGTCGGTGGGCGGCTCCACGGTCCCGCTGGCCGGCACGATCACGTGCCGGCTCATCGAGCCATCCGTGATGAGATGGCTGCCGAGCACGTGGTTGCGCGGCCAGTGCTTGCGCAGCAGCAGCGCCCCGGCGCCGGCGCCGATGTTGAAGAGAAAGCTGGTGCGGGTGTTCCGGAGATCGATGAAGCGGTCGATGGCGTAGCCGCCGGCGATCAGCACCGTGTTCACGTCCGGGTTCGCCCGCATCAGGTCGCGGGCGAGGCCGATCGCCGCCACCGACGTGCAACAGCGCATGTGCAGGTCCATGGCCCAGGCCCGCGTCGCCCCGAGGCGGTAGGCCAGGTCGATGCCGGAGGTCCAGAGCAGGTACTCGCGCCACTCCTCCGTCGTGCACAGGACGACGTCGATCTCCTCGGGGGGCAGATCCGCCTTCTCGAGGCACTCCTGCGCCGCCCGGAGCGCCATGTCCGTGGGATGGTCGTCCGGCCCCGCCACATGCTTCCCCGTGATCCCGAGCTTCTCCCGGACGACCCACTCCGGCAGCCCGCTTTCTCGCGCGATCTGCTCGGCGCTCATGTAGCCGGACGGCAGGTACATCCCCGCGCTCACGATCCCGACGGGCGGCAGGCTAGAGCTCATGCGTGCGCAGCTCCCGCTTGAGGATCTTGCCGGCGCCGGAGACCGGGAGTCGGTCGAGGAAGACGACGGAGCGGGGCAGCTTGTAGCGCGCCAGGTGGCTCCGGGCGTGGTCGATGAGCTCGGCCTCCGTCGCGCTCGCGCCCACACGGAGGACTACGAACGCCCGGCCGACCTCGCCCCACCTCTCGTCGGGCACGCCCACCACCGCGCACATGGCCACCGCCGGGTGGCGGTAGAGGACGCCCTCCACCTCGGCGGGGTAGACGTTCTCCCCGCCGCTGATGTACATGTCCTTGAGCCGGTCGACGATCGAGAAGTACCCCTCGTCGTCCACGCGGGCGAGGTCGCCCGTGTGCAGGTACCCTTCGGCGTCGAACACGCGAGCCGTCGCCTCGGGGTCGCGGAAGTAGCCGCTCATCGCGCTGGGCCCGCGCAGCACCAGCTCACCCACCTCGCCGGGCGGCAGCGGCCGGTTCGTCTCGGGGTCCACCACCCGCGCGTCCACGAAGAAGTTCGGCTTGCCGATGGAGCCCGCCTTCCGCTCCGCATCCGTCGCGGCCAGCGAGAAGACGCCCGGACCGAACTCCGTCATGCCGAAGCCCTGCCGGAAGACCACGCCTTTCTCCTGCTGGTACCTCCGGATCAGCGGCACCGGCATCGGCGCGCCGCCGCTCATGCAGAAGCGCAGCGAGCTCAGGTCGGCCGCGGCCCATTCCGGCGCGTCGGCCAGCATCTGGAAGACCGTGGGCACCCCGCCGAAGATCGTCACGCGCTCCTCGCCGATCTGCCGCAGCACGTCGGCCGGCGTGAAGCGCGGCAGCTGCACGACGCGCCCGCCCAGGATCAGCAGCGGGACCGAGAAGGCGAACAGCCCGCCGGCATGAAACAGCGGGAAGATGTTGAGGAAGACGTCGCTCTCGCGGACGTCGCCCAGCCGGGTGTTCAGCGTGTTCCAGACGATCTGACCGTGGCTCACCTCGGCGGCCTTCGGCCGTCCCGTCGTCCCGCCGGTGAACAGCAGGCATGCGGCGTCGCGCTCCGTCAGGGACTCGCAGGTGATCGGCTCGGGGCGGGCGCCCGCGGCCAGGCCCGCGGCGTACGCCCCGCCACTCCCGAGCGTCTCGATCCGGGGCGCATCCCGGAGACCGGCCAGGTGTGCCACGGTCGCCGCCACCAGCGGCCCGTCGTGCAGCAGGACCGCCGGCTCCACGAGCCGGACCTGCGCCTCCACCTCGAGAGGGTGCAGCCGCCAGTTCAGCGGCACGAGCACCGCGCCGAGCTTGCCGCAGGCGAAGAACAGGTCGTAGAAGGCGACGCCGTCGGAGGCCAGGACCGCGACGCGGGAGCCCTTCCCCACCCCCTCCGCTCGCAGCCAGCCGGCTGTGCGGTCCGCCCGATCGTTCATCGCGGCGTACGTATAGCGCCGCGACGGCGTCGCGGCCGCGTCCACCAGCGCGACCTGATCCGCCGAGTAGACGCAGCGCCGGGCCAGGTAGTCGCCGATGTACATGGCCCCGCCCCTCAGCGGACCCGCCGCAGGATGCTCACGCAGTTCGTCGCGCCGGAACCGCCCACGTTCAGCACCGCACCCACCTCCGGCCGCCCGGGATGGGGGACGCCCAGCGGCTCGCCGACGAGCTGGCGATACGCGTGCACGTGCATGGAAGCGCCGGTGGCGCCGACCGGGTGGCCCTTCGCCTTCAGGCCGCCCGAGAGGTTCACCGGCGTCCGGTCCTCCGGCGTGAACCGGCCGTCCAGGTAGTCGAAGCCCGCGCGGCCCGGCGCCGACAGGCCCAGCGCTTCGACGCACAGCAACTGCGCGTTCGTGAAGCAGTCGTGAACCTCCGCGAACTCCAGGTCCCGCTCCGTGACCCCCGCCTCCGCGTACGCCTGGAGCGCCGCCGCGCGGGCGCCGTCCAGCGCGTACAATCGGTCCCGGCGCGAGAGCGGCATCCTCGCCGCGGCGTGCCCGATCCCGGCGAGCTCCACCACCTTCTCCCTGCCGCGAGCGGCGGAGGCCGAGGCCACCACCAGCGCCGCGGCGCCGTCCGTGATTGGAGAGCAGTCGTGGAGTCGCAGCGGCGCGGCGACGATCGGGTTCGACTGGGGAGGGAGCGCGAGGATGGCTTCGGCGCAGATCAGGCCGCGACGCGCCGGAGCGGCGTCGGGCCCGAAGTGCGCGATGGGATTGCGGGCGCCGTTGCGGTAGGAGAGCGCCGCCACCGTCGCCCGCATGCGCGCGAACAGCTCGTCATCCAGGGCGTACTCCGCCTGGTACGCCCGGGCCAGCACGGCGAAGACGCCCGGGAACGTCATGCCGGCGCCGCCTTCCTCCGGCCAGTAGCTCGAGCATGCGAGGGCCCGGGTCACGGCCGCCGTCCCGGCCAGGTTCATCTTCTCGACGCCGATCACGAGGGCGTGCCGGCACCGGCCCGCCTCCACGGCGTAGACCGCGTCGTAGAGCGCCACGGAGGACGAGGCGCACGCCGCCTCGGTGCGCGTCGTGCGCTTGTGCAGCAGTCCCCCGGCGTCGATCTCCGTCGCCAGCGGGCCGAGGTGCTCCTGGTTGGCGAGCAGCCCCGGCGAGCACGAGCCGATCCACACGCCGTCGATCTCGCTCGCCTCCAGCCCGGCATCCGCGATCGCCCCGCGCCCGGCCTCGACGAGCAGCTCATGGAGCGGCGCCAGGTCCTCGAGCACGCCCTCCGCGTCCCGCCGGACCCGCGCGCCGAAGCGGGTGTTGTACGCCCCCACGATCGCGACCTGGCTCATGTCACCCCTCAGATCACGAGTCCGCCGTCCACGGACAGCACCGCCCCGGTCACGAAGCTCGCCAGGTCCGAGGCCAGGTAGAGGTACGCATTCGCCACGTCCCGCGGCTCGCCGAGGCGTCCCAACGGCGTCCTCTCGCGCATGCCGGCCAGCACTTTCTCCGGCATCTCCCGCAGGATCTCCGTCGCGATGAACCCCGGCGCCACCGCGTTCACGCGGATCCCGTGACGCCCCAGCTCGCGCGCCCAGCTCCGCGTCATCCCGATGACGCCCGCCTTCGTGGCGACGTAGTTCGTCTGGCCAAAGTTGCCGTAGAGCCCCACCACGGACGACGCGTTCAGGATCACGCCGCCGCGGCCACCACCGATCATCGCCCGCGCCGCCGCCTGGCCGCATAGGAAGACGCCCTTCAGGTTCACGTCGATCACCCGCTGCCACTGCTCCGGCGTCAGCTTCACCAGGCGCGCGTCCGCCACGATCCCGGCGTTGTTGACCAGCACGTCCAGCGAGCCGAACCGCGACAGCGACGCCGCCACGGCCCGGTCCACCTCCTCCGCGTCCGTTACGTCCAGCCGCTGAAAGAACGCTCGGCCGCCGCCCGCCTCCAGATCCGCCGCCAGCGCCGAGCCCCTCGCCTCGTCCACGTCCGCGACGACCACGCACGCACCTTCCCGCGCGAACGTCCGCGCCGTCATCGCGCCGATCCCCGCGGCTCCCCCCGTCACCAGCGCGACCCTGCCCTCCAGCAGCATCGCCACCCTCACACCTTCGTCAGCAGGGACACGGGATCCTCCATCGTCCGGGCGTACTCCTCGACCGACGGCAGCGATGTGCGCTCGACGCGCCATTCCGCCAGGAACCGGGTGTACATCGACCCGATGTGCCGCCAGTACTCGCGCATCTCCACCAGCCGCTCGCACACCGGCCGCAGCGCCTCCTTCTCCTCGCCCGTCGCCTCCTCGAAGAGCGGCAGCAGCGCCCGCAGGTGCGTATCCGCGATGTGGAGGTTCTCCTCGTACAGCCGGGCCAGGTTCGCCCCGGCTTGCAGGAACGCCGTCGCCGGGAACTCGTAGTAGTACTTCCGGTCGCCCGGGAGCCGGATCCGCCGCACCACGTTCAGCTCCTCCAGCCTCGTCGTGATCTGGTTGATGGGGCTCTTGCTCACCCCGAGCTCCTGCGCGATCGCCTCCTCCGTCATCGGGGCCGACGCGCACATCAACACCCCCACCACCCTCCCGAGCAGCTCGCTGTGACCGAAGCGCGCGTACTGCCGGCCTACGTCCTGTATCAGTCGCTCCCGGATCCGATCCATTCCGCTCCCGTCCTTTGGTGGCGCTTCCACTCAGCCGCGGCCTTCCAGGAACTCCATCGCGTCCCGGTTGAACTCGTCGGCCGCCTCGACGAAAAATTGGTGACCCAACCCCTCGTAAACCTTCAGCCGCGCGCCCGGTATCCGCTCCGCCAGGCGGCGCGCGTTCTCCACCGGGACCAGCACGTCCGCCGAACCCGCCGTCACCAGGGTCGGCGCCCGGATCCGCCCGACCGAACCCGACCGGTCGAACGCCGCGCCCGCCGCCGCCTGCGCCTGGTACGCATACGCCGGCTGCGGGTCCTCCAAGCGCGCCGCGACCATCCGGTCCACCCGCTCGGGCGTCAGGTACTCCGCCGTGAACGCCAGAGGAAGACGACGACGGACCACTTCCTCCGGGGCACCCCCCACGTCCAGCAGCAGGCGCAGCGCCTCCGGCCCCATCGGCACGTACATCGCCCCCCCCGCCGTCGTGCACCCCAGCACCAGCCGGTCCACTCTCTCCGGCCACACCAGCGCCAACTCCTGCGCGATCATGCCCCCCATCGAGACGCCCAGCACGTGCGCCCGCTCCACGTCCAGCGCTTCCAGAAGACCGGCCGCATCCGCAGCCATCTCCCCGATGGTGTACGGCCCCGGCGGCTTCGCCGAACGGCCCACACCCCGGTTGTCGAAGAGGATCGTCGTGAAGCACTCGGCGAACGCCGGCGCCTGCCGCGCCCAGAGCCAGGTCGCCACTCCCAAGCCCTCCACGAGCAACAGCGCCGGGCCGCTTCCCCGGATCTCGTAATAGAGATCCACGCCGCCAACCGGGATTACGCCGCAGCGCCCGCGCTCGGATACGCCCGTCGCGGTCATGCCGCACGCTCCTTCCGCTCGAGTGCAGCCGGCGGTGTCGCCCGCGCCGGCCCCGGCGATTCCGCAGCACCGCGGTGCCGGCCCGGCCAGATCGAAAAAACTGGATTCTCCGCTTTTTCCGTAAATACCGGCTCGCGGCCTCGATGTCAAGAAACGTGTCCGGGGCGCGCCGCTGCCGCAGCCTGCTGCGGCGGCGGGCGCACGCCGGTGCCGGAGATCCAGCGAACGACGCGGTGGGGGAGCCGGGGTGCCGCCCCGGTGGGCTGGAGAGTCTGCAGCTCACTCCGAAGGGACCTCGCGCCGGGTGCCCTGGAACAGGCGATCCGCGAGTGGGAGAAGGCCGGAGAAGAGCGCCGGGTGCCTCACGGCGACCGGGGCGGGCAGCCCGTTTCGATCCGCTACACCGAACGCCTGGCCGACGCAGGGATCGAGCGCTCCGTCGGCAGCCGGGGCGGCTCCTCCGACAATGCGCCGGCCGGGTCGGTCATCGACTCGTCAAGATGGAGGTGATCCGCAAACGCGGACCGTGGCGGAGCTTGGAGGACGGCCGCAGGCGCTGGGCGCCCTTCCGGCCGAGCGACGGGCGCACTCGGCCCAGAGGCCGAAGCGCTTCCCGCGCAAGCGATGGTGCAGGTCGTGAGCACGTCGACTCTCCTTGCGAACGGCCGATTCAGGGCCGGAAACGACGAATCGCGCCACCGATGCTCGCCCGGCGCTCTGCGCCATGGCGGCCCGCGCCGCCTCGTGGTGGCGGAACGGACGTAGTGCATCGGGACGCGACTCCCAGGCCCGGGCCTCCGCCCCGGACGCGACGCCCGCTACTGCGTCGCGCCCGCCGTCGCCTCGCGCCGGAACGTCACCCCCATGAGCCGGACCGCCGCGACGCCACCGTTGCCGTCGGGGAGGAACGTGACGGGGAGCGCATTCCTGCGCTCGTCTTCGAGGTGCGCGCGGAAGGTGTCGTACTCCCAGTGCTCGAGCGTGCCGACGACCCCCTTGCCGTACGCGACGTGGAGCGAGTCGCCGCCGAGCTGGACGCGGACCGAGCCGAAGGTGGAGTCGCTGTAGACGCCGGCGAACGCCCGGAGGGGCAGGGACGGACCGACGTCGGCCTTGCGCGTCTTCTCCCGCTCGGCCTGCCGCGCGCGCGCACGCTCGCGCATCCCGCCGAAGAGCGTGAGCAGCTCGCGGCTCCAGTCCCGGTCGGGGCGGCCGGTGTACAGGTCGAACGCCTTGTACATCAGCGCGTGGCGCAGCTCCGCGTGGTCGCGGTTGGCGAGGACGTAGACGCCCACCTTCCGGTCCGGGAGCAGCCCGATGAGGGCGCTCATCCCGTCGATGCTGCCGGTGTGCATCCACACCCACTCGCCCGCGTAGTCCTGGATGAACCAGGCCAGGCCGTAGCTGAAGAAGTGCGGGCGGGAGGCCTGGAGCGCCGGGTACTCCTCCATCGGCGCGCGGATCTGCGGCGTGAAGATCTCCCGGTACTGCTCGGCGCTGATGAGGCGCTTGCCGCCCACCCGCGCGCTGTCGAGCACGAAGCGCATCCACTTCGACATGTCGCTCACGCTCGACCAGACGGAGCCGGCCGACTTGACCGGGTCCACGGGGCGGTTCGCGATGACCTTCATCCGCCCGCCGACGGAGTCGTGGGGCGAGGCGACGTCGGGCTTCCCGGTGACGTCGGCCAGCGTCGCCTCCGTCTCGTTCATCCCGAGCGGCTGCCAGATGCGCGTGCGAACGAACTGTTCCCAGGGCATCCCGGAGGCGGCGGCGACGACGTCGCCGGCGACGGCGTACATGACGTTCTGGTAGTCCCACTCCGCCCGGAACGGGTGCGCCGGCTTCAGGTAGCGCACGCGGCGAATCACCTCCTCGCCCGGGTAGTCGTTGCCGATCCAGAGGAGGTCGGCGCTGCCGAGGCCGGTGCGGTGGGTCAGCAGATCGCGGATCGTGACCTCGCGCGTCACGTACGGGTCGTAGAGCCGGAAATCGGGGAGCACGTCGATGACGGGCTCGTCCCAGCGGATCTTTCCCTCGTCCACCAGCATGGCCAGCGCGGCCACGGTCATGGCCTTCGTGGTCGAGCCGATGGCGAAGCGGGTGTGGATGTCCACGGGGCCGGGCTTGCCGAGCTCGCGGACGCCGTACCCCTTCGCGAACGCCAGGGAGTCGCCGCGCACGACCGCGATGGCGAGCCCCGTCACGTTCCAGTCGGCCACGGCGCGGGCGACGTAGGCATCCAGCCGGCGGGCGGCGTCGGGGGGCGGGGCGGCGCGCGGGGTGTCGGGCGCAAGCGCTGCCGCGGCGACAGGCGCGGGCCCGAGCGCGCCCTGGGCCTGGACGGCAACCGCGAGCTGCGCCAGCGCGGCGGCGAGCAGGGCCGGCGCGAGAACACGCAGCCGGGGCAGGGCGCCGAACGGGCGGCGAGTGGACGGCTTCATCGCGTCTCCTGACCTGACGGTGAATTGTCTCCGATGACTGACCAAATACTGCCCGGAGATGCCGTGCGAAAGGGCTTGCACCGGCCGCGCCTCGCGCGTTCGGCCGCCACGGCCTGGCGACGAGCGAACCGCTCCGGGTCGTAGGCCGCGCGCAGCCAGAGTCGGCCGGCGAGGTGCGGTCCTCCGCTCGGTCGGCGCTTACGCCGCGCAGGCGGCTTCGGGGCGCTGGTAGTCGCGAGTGCACGGGCCAGCCGAGCAGCCCATGGTCGCGTGCTCCGCCGCGCGGGCGCAGCGCCAGCACGCGGCGACACGCTCGGCCACCGGGAGCCCGAGCAGGCACCCCACCGCCGCGCCGCCCCCCGGCGCGATCGCCACCACCGCGGGCCGGCCGGCGGCGTCGAAGGAGACCTCGGCCATCGCGGTGAAGCCGGCGTTCCGGATCCCAGCACCAGAGGCGTGGTTCTCGGGGGCGTAGCCGATCCAGAACCGCTCTGCCTCGGCGGACTCGGCGCGCAGGATGCCCTGGAGCAGCCGCGGGTAGATGCCCTTCCCGCGGTCAGCGCCGCCAGCAACAGGTTGAAGGCGATGCACGCCGCCACACCGACTCACTCGCCCGTGCAAAGCGTCCGGGATCGTTCGGCCGCAGGACCGCTAGATGGCGGCGGGGCGAGCCACGCCTTCATCACGCGACGGGGACTCCGAATCCTGCATCCGCCAGGCGACGACGACCAGCCAGACCATCCACGCCAGGTCCAGGACGAAGGCCACCACGATCGCGATCGTCTCCGTTCGCGAGAAGCCCTCGGAGCCGACCACCCAGCCCTGCACCAGGTAGGTGAGGCCGGAGAGCCCCATCAGGTAGCCGATCGGCCGCGGGACCCCCGCCGTCCGCACGACCGCGGCCGCGAACAGGAGCAAAGCGAGGCCCAGGGCAAAGTTCTGGTAGCTCCGCAACCCCCACTCGAGCCAGCGGATTGCCTCGGCGCTCGCGAAGCGCGCCGCCTTCTCCGCGTCCGGGGCGCTGGCCCACGCGTTCACGGCCTGCTTGAGGGCGACCCCGTCCACCGCCTGGAGGACGCCGTACAGCGCCAGCGCCGCCACCGCCGAAGCGGCACCGAATCGACCCGGCCATCTCGCCGTTCCGGCCTGAACGTCCAGCGCGAAGAACAGGGCGAGCAGCCCCGCGAGCAGGACCGCGATGCCCGCGAACTGGCCGAGGTGCACGGCCGTCCAGATCCCGCTGCCGGCGTACCCGGCGAACACGGCGGGGTGGTTGTTGGCGTCCCCACCGGCGTGGAACAAGGTGACCGTGATGTACAGGAGTTGCCCCACGAGCAGCAGCGAGGCCGACAGGCGCAGCGACGTGCGATCGATCATTTCGCCTCCGCGACTTGTTGCGAGCGACGCGTCTTCGTCACCGATCGGGTCGAGAGAAGCGAGCTGCGGACGATCAACGCCGCCAGCACCAGATCGAAGCCGATGCACGCCGCCATGTAGCCCCTCGGCGTGTACGCGGCGCCCGCCCCGGCCGTGTGCAGCGCCACGTCCCATACCGGGTGCAGCGCCCAGGCGGCCGCCACCAGGAGCGGCGCCCGGCGCCGGAGGCCGAGCAGGGCCAGGCCGCCGAACGCTACCACCCCCGCCGCCTCCACGGCGAGCCCGCTCGCCGATTGTCCCAGCGCCGCGAAGAGCACGTACAGCAGGGCGGCCACCAGGAGCGCAACCGCATAGCGCCTTTCCGGTTCGCGCGCGACCGCCCGGACCACCATCGCGAAGACCAGCGCCCCGGCGGCCCCAGCGAGCGCGAACAACAGCTGCTCCGTCACCGTCCACCTCCTCCTGTGCCCGAGTAGTCGTCAGGTCCAATGCGGCTCGCTTCGATCGCTTCTGCGGCTCGAGCAGCCACCGGTCGCCGCATAAGATGGCCGCGGTGGAGGTGGGGCGGATTGAACGGAGGCGCTGGAGTCTTTGTACGAACCGGCTGACTTTCTCCGCCGCTGACGATGCGGAGGCGGCGCCTGACCTGCGGGGCGGCAGCCGAAGCCACCGCCCCGTCGGTCACGGTGATCGGTCCCGTCGGCTCACGCTTCGCTGGAGCAGCCGCAGGAGGCGCAGGCGCACGCCTGGCCGCCGCAGCGGCAGGTGGTCGGCTCGCCCTGGCAGCCGCAGCTGCACCCCGCGCCGGGGCACACGTCGCACGAGCAGTTCATCGGGATGGCCATGGTGCTTTCCTCTCTTCCGGGTGCATGGCTCCGGCACCGGTCGAGGTGCCGTGCCGCCCTACTGCGGGGCTCCGGCCCCATGCCGGTCGAGCCTCGCTGACGACGATTGGAAGATGGAGGAGGGCAGGGGCCGGCGACTTGAACGAACCCGTCGTTCCTCTTGAACGAACCGGCTCACGTCGGGCGAGGGCGCACAGCGCCGGAGCGAAAGGGATCCGTCAGGCCGCCGCCGACCGCGTCACTCCTGGTACGGCAGCTCGAAAGGAGCGGAGATCTCGTACAGCCGGGAGGTTTCGGCCGCGAAGCGGGCGGGAGATCGAGCGGCGTAAACAGACGAAAACCGGCGCGGGCTTCCACACCCCAGTTTCCATAGGTGGTGCGAACGCCCGCGCCGTTGCTTAGCACGCGCCTGCCCATCGATCTCCCGCCCACGACCGTGACGGGCTCGCGGCGGCTCGATCGGCCCCCCGCCGTCAGCGCGACGGCCGACTCGCTACCGCTGCGGCGCCGCCTTGTCCGCCGTCGGCTCGACCTTGCCGGCGTCCAGGTCGTTCCAGTTCAGGATCGTGTTGAAGGCCAGGAAGAAGGTGCCCTGCGTCTGCCAGCGCCAGAACGGCCGCAGCGCGAACATGACCACGTGCCCCTGGCCGAGCGGCGCGTCCACGACGAGGGCGCGGTTGGCCAGGTACTGTCCGCCGACGAGCGTGCCCGAGAGCAGCATGTCGTTCGGGTTGGCCGGGAACTGCATCACGACGCGCGGCTGCGCCTCCTGCGAGAGCAGCCCGGCGCGGCGCAGTCTGCCGCGGAACTCCGCCGCCTCGTCGGCCTGCGGCCGCTCCGGCCGCTGCGCCTTCTCCGACTCGTCGTACGGCGCGACGCGCTGCGTCACGTTCGCGTTCGGCGTGATGTCGGCGCCGACGCCCGGGATGCCCGCCCCTCCGCCCGACAGGAAGCCGGCGAACTCCGCGGGAATGCCGCCCGCGTTCAGCACGGGCGCCTGGTTGAAGTACACCGGCAGCTGCTTGCCGTCGTAGCCGTACAGGATCGGGCTCCCGGCGTCCGCGAACACGCCCCGCACGATGGAGCCGCGCACGAACAGCTGCGACGGCGTCTCGACCGTCACGCCGCTCGTGACGCCGTACTCCGGGAAGAGCGTCGCGGTCGCGCCCTCCGTGATCAGGGTGCCGCCCTGCTCGACGAACCTGGTCAGCTCGAGCATCCCCTCGAGCCCGATGCCGCCGCGGATGTCGGCGCTCGCGTCGGGCGTGCCCAGGTTCGGCGTGAGCGCCGTCCTGCGGTACGGGATCGGCTCCTTGCCGCGCAGCCCGTTGACCATCGACTGCGCCGAGCCGCCGACGTGCGGAAAGATGATGACGTCGTACTTCGCGCGCAGCTTTCCCTCGCGCAGCTTCGTATCCCCGAAGTAGGTGTACGGCACGCCGTAGTGGTCGAGCGCCGCGCGCACCCACCCCTCGTCCTGCGTGCGCGTCCAGCTGTGCACGTAGCCGATGCGCGGGACGTCCAGCGCATGCGTCTTCACGTTCGGCCCCGCGGACGTGGCCCACGCCGAGAGGCCCAGCTCCCGGATCGACGGCTCCAGCTTCGAACGCTCCGCGGCCGGGACGACGATGGCGCCCGCCCGGAAATGATGGCCCGCGAGCTCGAAGTCCTCCTCCGCGGCCCGCATGGCCACGTCCGCGTGCCGGAAGCGGAACGTCACCAGCGTGTTGTCCGTCGTGTGATCGAGCACCAGCACCGGGCCCGTGCCCTGGATCGCCCCCGGCACCCGCGCATCCTCCGCCAGCAGCGTCATCGGCGCGGACAGGATCCCCTTGTCCCGCACCGCGCGCACCTCGACGTCGCGCATGAGCTGCATGGTCCACCCCGTATCGTCGTACGGCAGCGGGTTGGCCGGCGAGTAGTTCTGGATGCTCAGGTACATGTCGACCAGCGTGCGGTACGGCTGGTCCGCGCGGATGACGTAGTCACCCGGCTGGACCGTGACGCCGCCGTAGCTCGCCGCCGCCCCCGCCCGCTGCACCTCGACGCCCTGCCGGCGCAGCGCGTTCACGAAGTCCGCCGCCTCCACGCGTCGGCGCTGACCCGCCGGCACGACCCACGCGAACGTCGGCCCGGCCAGCCCCTTCTCCACCGACCGCCGGTTCTTCAGCCAGTAATTCTCGAGGTACAGCTCCCGGTCCTGCGCCACCTTGTTCAGTGCGATCAGCAGCGCCGACTCCTGGATGTTCGTGTTGTTGCGCGGGCCCCATGCGATCGACGGCAGCGGCGGGTTCGCGCGGTACCACTCCCGGCTCGTGGTCCTGGCCGGCAGCCGCAGCGTCAGGGTGTCCGGGCCGTACGACTGCACCTCGTAGAAACGGCCGAACGAGTTGTGCGTGTTGGCGATCCAGAAGAGGTAGTTCGGCACCCAGCCGTCGTAGAACCCGTACGTGAACACGCCCGGCACCCCGCGCTTGGTCATCTCCATGACCTCCGTCTGCGCGAGCAGCCACCACTCGTTCGTCGCGATCGGGTCCAGCCAGTCGTTGTACGGGCCCGTTCCCGTCGACGTGTAGAGGTACGACTGCGCCTCGTGCAGGTCGTGCAGGAACGTCGGGTGCCAGCGCAGGAACGCCCCCGTGATGTTCTGCGTCAGCTTCAGGTACTGCCCCATGCCGTCGCGGTTGTTGTCGTGCTGCACGTACTTGCCCCAGTACAGGAGCGGCGGCCGCTGCTTCCCGGTCTTCTTGCCGTAGTAGTATGTGTCCACCTCCTTCTCCCGCCCGTCCACCTCCACTACCGGCGTGATGAACACGATCACGTGGTCGCGGATCGCCCGCACGAAGGGCGTCTCCTCCACCATCAGCCGGTACGCCAGCTCCGTCAGCATCTCCGGCCCGCCCGTCTCGGGCGAGTGGATCCCGCTCGTGATCCAGTAGATCGGCTTCGCCGTCCCGATCAGCCGCCGCGCCTCCGCCTCGCTCGTCCGGCGCGGATCCGTCAGCGCGCCGAGCATCGCCCCGTAATCGTCCAGCCGCGCGAGCGTCGCCGAGTCCGCGATCGCCAGGATCACCTGCTCCCGCCCCTCCTCCGTCGTCCCGATCGGCCAGTACTTCGCCCGCGGCGACGCCGCCGCCAGCGCCGCGAAGTACCGATGGATGTCCTTCGCGTAGCGCAGCTCCCCGGGCTCACCCGGCATCGAGCCGAAGAACTTCAGCGGCGTCGGCACCGTCGCCGACGCCGGCAGGTGATCCACCAGCGATGTCGTGATCCGCGGGTCCTGCAGGTACTCGTGGATGAGGCGGGTGTACACCGTGTCGTCCGCCTGCGCGGCCGGCGCCACGGCCGGCGCGCCCTGCGCCCGCGCGCGAGCCGTGCCGGGACCGGCCAGCGCCAGCGCGGCCAGGAGCGGGACGAGCCCGCGCGTCCGCACGTGCGTGAGGGATCGACGTCGGCCGCGGGGCGAACGCGCTTCGCGCCCCCTGGACACGAGGGTAGACGGCATCGGGCTCTCCGGATCCGGATGGGAAGGGGAACGCCGCCGCAGCCGCCCCGCGTGACGCGGGACCGCCACGACCGCCGGCGCGCCCCCACGCTACCCGGTCCGGCCGCCTTTGTCCACCTCGGCGCCCGGCCCGCAGAGCCCCGCGGTGCCGCCTCGCATCCGCCCGAGCGGCACGCCGAATCGGCGGTCCAGCCCCCCGAATGACGACCACATGGAGAGGAGGAGAGCGAGCGGCGTCAGCAGCGCGAGAGATTGCGTCAACCGCTCCATCGTCCCTCCGCCCGGCGCTGCAACCCGCGAAGCTGTTCGTTCTGCATCGCCCGGTGCCCGAACCCGGCGAAGCCCTTCAGTACCGGTGTCGGCAGGTGCGCCATGAACCCGTACACCCGCTCGATGAAGCGCCGGGGCCTCCCCGGATCGCGCGCCCCGGACCCCGAGAGCCAGTGTTCGGCGGCACGGACTCGCACGATAAGGCGCGTGCGGCCGCGCTGGAGCGGCTGGAGCAGGAACTCCCAGGTCGCCCGCTGGCCCCGCACGGGATCCGGCGGTCCGCCGAGCACCAGGTCATGCGGCGCCTCGACCGCCAGCACGATGAACCCATCCTTCGCGCCGGGCACCGCCGGGAACAGATCCCCCTGCTTCACCTGCTGGTACGGCTCCAGCAGGGCCGACGCGCTCGGTCTCCCCCCGTTGTCGATGAAGTCATAGCTGTACCACCCCCCGCGCCCCGCCCCCATCTGCGCGATCCACGGCCACACCCGCTCGGGCGGCGCGTCGATGGTCACCGCGTGCGTCATCCCGAACATCGGCCTCGGAATCATCCTGTCCCCGGGCATCGTTGCCTTGCGTTCCCGTGCGGACGACCGGTACGCGCCCACCGTGCAGGCGACGAACGCGAGTGGCAACATGCCGGCCCCCGCGGCCAGGATGAGCAGGCGCTTCCCGTGTCTCGCGGCCATGCCTCACGATAGCATCCTTGCCGGCCCTTCCCGACGGGCGCCCCCCCACCCGGAGTGCGGGTTTCCCTGACTTTCGACCCGGCCGCAGCAGGCCACATTGGGGTCGATCACCCCCGAAGCATCCGCACGCAGGTGGGACACCATGCCCGGGACGCGGCGGCGCCGGCTCCTCGTCATCCTTCCCGGGCTCGTGCTCGCGCCCGCGCTCGGCTGGGGCGCGTACGCCGCCGTCGCCTGGCTCACCTTCGGCCACCCGCGCCCGGCCGGCACCTCCGATCCGCTGATGGATCGCCACCTGCCCCACCCGGACATCGCGGAGGTCCACCAGACGCGCGTGGCCGCTCCTCCGTCGGTCACGTACGCGGTCGCGCGCCGAATGGACCTGCAGCGGTCCGGCATCATCCACGCGATCTTCCGTGGCCGCGAGCTGATCCTCGGCGCCACTCCCGACGCGCGCCGGCCCCACGTTCCGCTCGTCGACGAGCTCCTCTCGCTCGGCTGGGGCGTGCTCGAGGACGTGCCGGGCCGGCAGCTCGTGTTCGGGGCCGTCACGCAGCCGTGGCGAACCGACGTCGTCTTCCGCGCGCTGCCCCGCGAGTCCTTCGCCTCCTTCGATTCCGCCGGCTATGTGAAGATCGTCGTGACGCTCGCGGTGGACTCGGTGGGGCCGAGCGACTCGGTCTTCCGGACCGAGACCCGCGCACTCGCCACCAATCCGGCCGCGCGGGCAAAGTTCCGCCGGTACTGGTCGGTCTTCTCGCCGGGGATCCTACTGATCCGCAGGGAGGCGGTGCGGCTGGTGCGACGCGAGGCGGAGCGGAGCGAGGCGAAGCGAGGTCCGGCATCGCAACCGTCCTGAGCCGCCGGCCCGTTCTCCCGTCATTCGCGGGGGAGCGACCCGGCGCTGCCGAGGAGAGTGGCCATGAGCACCACCATGGAGATCGCCCGGATCCCGAGGCCGGTCGCACCCGGACCGGAGATGGAGGCGCTGGCGCGCTTCCACCGCGACGTCACCTGGAGCGGCCGCATCGTCGCCGGCGGGATGGGCCCGGGCACGCCGGAAATGACCGCCATCGGGCGCGGCACGCACCAGCGCATCCAGGACGGGCGCTGGATCGTCGGCAGCTACGAGCAGGACCAGTTCCTCCCCGACGGCACCTTCGTCCTCACCTGGCAGCTGCACTGGGTGGCCGGCTGGGACCCGGCCGCGCGGGAGTACCGCGCGACGGTGGCGGATTGCTACGGCCACGCCGAGGTCATGCGGGGGCGGATCGAAGGCGACCGCCTGCACTTCGAGAGCACGGGCGAGCCCCCCGTCCGCATCCGGCTGCTCTGGGACCTTTCCGACCCGGCGCACGTGGTCTGGCGCAACGAGCTGTCGGTCGGCGGCGGCCCGTGGTCGCTCGTCGAGGAGTACGTCTGCACGCCCGCGCGCGACGGGAAGGAGCCACGATGATCCCGCGCGAAGACGCGGTGCCGCTGGCCGTCTCCAACGGCGTGGCATTCGCGCTGCTCGGCGTGGCCGTCAGGTGGCCCCGGGTCGCCCGCCGGCTCTTCGTGCTGCTCTTCTCGGGCGCGAGCATCTTCAACGCGCTGACAGCGCTCCGGGATCCTCAGATCTACGTCCGCGCGTTCGGCCCTCTCGCCGTGCTGGAGGCGTACCGCGCATTCATCTCCGGCCCGTTCAGCCGGCACGCACAGGCGATCGTGCTGGCGATCGCGGCGGGCCAGCTCGCGGTCGCGGCACTCCTCGCCGCAGGCGGACGCTACCGCCGCCTGGGTGCGGTGGGGGCAGTCGTGTTCCTGCTCGCCATCACCCCGCTCGGGCTGGGGTCCGCGTTCCCCTTCCCGCTCATCGCGATCGTAGCCATTCTGGTGATGGACCGCCGCCTGGAGGGGGCCGGCGCGCGCGGCGGAGCGGCGGTCGGACCGACCTGACGATGCGCGCCGTTCAGAGCGCCCCCGTTCAGAACGACTAGGATCCGATCACGAGCTCGACAGCGGGAGCCCGCACGAGCGTGGTGGTTCTCGGTTCGGGCACAACGTCGCGCCGGCGCCCGCGATTGCCCGGCCACCGGTATGCACGGAAGGGGCAGGCCCGACCGTGCGTCCGGAGCGTCCGGAGCGTCCGCGGCTCCAGCACACGCTCAGCTTACCTCGCTGGTGTCCTAGGGGCGGCCCGTGCATCCCAGCCTCCCTCCCCGCCCGTCCTGCGTAACCCTCTGGAGTAGGAGCGCGGCCCGCACCTCGGCAGAAGTGCCAGCCGCGTCAGCATGCGGGTTTTTCCATGGTTTTCGGGGCCTGGAAGACCCATCGGCGCTCGGCGAGTGGAGGTCAAGTGACAGCGGAGAAGGCGAGGCATACCCAACACAAACGCCCCAACGACTTGCATCGTTGGGGCGCAGTCACC
>DASTKT010000198.1:0-36722 GCA_035715725.1 Longimicrobiales bacterium
GGGCGGCCGCAGGCCGCCCTCGCTACGCCTCGACGCAAGAGGTCGCGCTGGCGCGCTCCCGCAAGAGGCGCGCGGCCAGACGGCCGCGCGGCCGCGAGAGGTCGGCCGACGGCCTCCCGCAAGAGGTCGGGCTTCGCCCGACCGCGAGAGGGCGGCTGCGCCGCCCGCAACCGACGAGAGGATCCCATGGAGAGCCTCTTCCGCGAAGTCCGCTTCGCGCTGCGCGCGCTCGTGAAGCGGCCGGGCTTCACGGCGGTCGCGGTGCTCACGCTGGGCCTCGGGCTCGGCGCCAACCTCTCCATCTTCAGCCTGGTCGACGCGGTGCTGCTGCGCCCGCCCGCGGCGGTGCGCGCGCCGGAGCGGCTCGTCTCGGTCTGGACGAGCGACTTCAGCGGGCCGCGCTACGGGGCGTCGTCGTACCCCGACTACGAGGCGATCGCAGCCGCGACGGATGCGTTCGCCGGCGTCGCGGCGTCCTCGCCGCGCCCGCTCTCCCTGGCGGGCGCCGCGAGCTCGGAGCGCATCTTCGGCGAGATGGTCTCCGGCAACTACTTCGACGTGCTCGGCGTGCGGCCGGCGTTGGGCCGCTTCTTCCTCCCGGAGGAGGCCGGCGCGGCGGGCGGCCACCCGGTCGTGGTGCTCGGGTGGGGGCTCTGGCAGCGCGCGTTCGGCGGCGCGCGCGACGTGATCGGCCGGACGGTCCGGCTGAGCGGCGTGCCGCTCACGGTCGTGGGCGTGGCGCCGCCCGGCTTCCGCGGCTCCGTCCGCGGGCTCGCGCTCGAGGTCTGGGTGCCGTTCTCGGCCGACCGGACGCTGCTGGATTTCGGGCCCGACGAGCGCGGAAACCGCGGCCTCTTCGTGACGGCGAGGATGCGCCCGGGCGTCACGGTCGCCGAGGCGCAGGCGCGGCTCGACCTGCTCGCGCGGCAGCTCCATTCGGCGTACCCGCAGGAGTGGACCGACGTGAAGAGCCAGCCGCGCGTGCTCACGGCGGTCCCCGAGCGCCTCTCCCGCGTCCCGCCGATGGCCCGCGGCCCCGTGGTCGGCTTCATGGCGCTCCTCATGGCCGTCGTCGGCATCGTGCTGCTGATCGCGTGCGCGAACGTCGCGAACCTGCTCCTGGCGCGGGCGACGGGACGACAGCGCGAGGTCGCGATCCGGCTGGCGCTCGGCGCGACGCGACGTCGCCTGGTGCGGCAGCTCCTCGTCGAGAGCCTGCTCCTCGCGCTCGGCGGCGGTGCGCTCGGCGTGCTCATCGCCCGCTGGACGACGGCGCTGCTCGCCGGCTTCCACCCGCCGATCGACATTCCGCTGGCGCTCGATCTCCGCGTGGACGGCGCCGTCCTCGGCTTCGGCCTCCTCCTCGCCGTCGCGACCGCGGTCGCGTTCGGCCTCGCGCCGGCGCTCCGCGCCACCCGCCCGGACCTGGTCCCCGCGCTCAAGGACGAGGGGCCGACGGTGCGCGCCGCCGGGCGCCGCTTCGGGCTCCGCAACCTCCTCGTGGTCGGACAGGTCGCGGGCTCGCTCGTCCTCCTCGTCGCCGGCTCGCTCTTCCTGCGCACGCTCCGTCAGGCGACGCACATCGATGCCGGCTTCGATCCCGAGAACCTGCTCCTCGTCGCGTTCGACCTGAGCACGGAGCGCTACGACGCGGCGCGGGCGGCCGACTTCTACGACCGGCTCGAGGAGCGGGTGGGGGCGCTGCCGGGCGTGCGCGCCGTCTCGCTGGCGGAGCGGGTGCCGCTCGGCCTCAACTTCGCGCGCCGCGGCCTGGTGATCGAGGGATACGAGAAGCAACCGGGCGAGGACATGGAGCAGGCCTTCAACGTGGTGGGGGCGAACTACTTCCGGACGATGGGCACGCGGCTCGTGCGCGGCCGCGCGATCGACGCGCGCGACCGCGAGGGCGCGCCGCTCGCCGTCGTCGTGAACGAGAGCTTCGCGCGCCGCTTCTGGCCGGGCGCGGACCCGCTCGGCAAGCGCATCGGCTGGGAGGGACCGGAAGGGCGGATGGCCGAGGTCGTCGGCGTCGCGCGGGACGGGAAGTACCGCAGCCTGGCCGAGGAGCCGCGGCCGTACTTCTACATCGCGGCGGCGCAGGCCGGCCTCCGGGACCTCACGCTGCACGCGCGCACGGCCGGCGACCCGCGTGCGCTGGTCCCCGCAGTGCGCGCCGCGGTGCGCGAGCTGGCGCCCGGGCTGCCGATCGCGAACCTGACGACGCTACGCGAGCAGGTCGCCGTCTCGCTGCTGCCGCAGCGGCTCGCGGCGGCCGTGCTGGGCGTGCTCGGCGCGCTGGCGCTGCTCCTGGCCGTCGTGGGGTTGCACGGCGTGGTCGCGTACGCGGTGAGCCTGCGGACCCGGGAGCTCGGGATCCGCGTGGCGCTCGGCGCGCGCCCCGCGGACATCCGGCGGATGGTGGTGCTGGACGGGATGCGCCTCTTCACGATCGGCGCCGCGCTCGGCCTGGGCCTGGCCCTGGCCACCTCTCGGCTCCTCCGCGGTTTCCTGCTCGGCGGCGACGGCGCCGACCCGGTCGCGTTCCTCGTGCCGCCGCTTCTCCTGGCCGCCGTGGCGCTGCTCGCGGCGTACCTCCCGGCGCGCCGCGCCACGCGGGTGGACCCGGTGGAGGCGCTGCGGAGCCAGTAGGGCGCCGCCCGCGGATGGGAAAGGACGGTCCCGGAACCGGTCAGGCTCCGGGGCCGGCGCGGTGGCTGGAAACCCCGCAGAACCGTTGTCGCAGAAGCGGTTTCCGGGGGTGTTTCGCATCCGGCACGGCGCTTCCCTCCCCGCGAGCCGCATCGGGCGCGCGGCCGGCACGTCCGCTCCAGCATCACCTCACTGTTTGCGCGCGTCCGATGGGCGCCGCCTCGCCGGGAGCGGGCGAACTCGAGCTCCCGGCGGGCCACCCGTGGAGGCTCCATGGACCGACTCCGACAGGATCTCCGCTATGCGCTCCGCACGCTGCGGCAGGCGCCGGGCTTTACCGTGATCGCGGTACTGACGCTGGCGCTCGGGATCGGCGCGAACAGCGCGATCTTCAGCGTCGTGAACGGCGTGCTGCTGCGGCCGCTGCCGTATCCGGACGCGGACGCGCTGGTGCGGCTCTACGACGTGAACCGGGAGGCGGGGACCGACGACGGCTGGTTCTCGCCGCAGGACTTCGACGACCTGGCGGCGCAGACGCGAGGCGTCTACTCCCGCATGGCGGCGTACTCGTACCGGGAGGGGCTGACGGGGACGACGCTGCGGCAGCCGGGCGCGCCGCTGCAGCTTCCGGCGGCGTCGGTCTCGGGCGATTTCTTCGCGATCCTCGGCGTGCCGGCGTTCCTCGGCCGAACGTTCGGCGCGGAGGAGAACACGCCGGGGCGGGACCGGGTGGTGGTGCTGAGCCACCGGATCTGGCGCACGCGCTTCGGCGCCGATCCGGCGATCGTCGGGCGGACGCTGAACCTGGACGGCGAGCCGTTCACGGTGATCGGCGTGATGCCGCCGGCGTTCGCGTTCCCGGCGCGGAGCGTGGACGTGTGGCGGCCGCTGTCGCTGGTGGGCGAGGGCGACGTGCCGCACCGGCGCGGCGTGCGCTGGCTGGACGTCGTCGCCCGGCTGGCGCCGGGGGCGACGCCGCAGCGGGCGGCGCTGGCCACGACGCAGGCGCTGCGGCGCC
This sequence comes from Longimicrobiales bacterium, assembly GCA_035715725.1. GTDB lineage: Bacteria > Gemmatimonadota > Gemmatimonadetes > Longimicrobiales > RSA9 > JADGGV01. The sequence goes on from DASTKT010000198.1 coordinate 3,668, forward strand.
TGGAGGCGGCCTACCCGGAGACGAACACGGGGTGGGGCTCGGCGCGGCTGCGCTCGCTGCACGACGCGCTGGTGGGGAACGTCCGGTCGGCGCTCCTGGTGCTCCTGGGCGTGGTGGCGCTCGTGCTCCTGATCGCGTGCGCGAACCTGGCCAACCTGTTCCTGGCGCGGGCGACGGGACGCGCCCGCGAGCTCGCGGTGCGGGCGGCGATGGGCGCGGACCGTGGGCGGCTCGTCCGGCAGCTGCTGACGGAGAGCACCGTGCTCGCGCTGGCGGGCGGCATCCTGGGGCTGGTGCTCGCGGTCTGGGGCGTGCCGGCGCTCGTCGCGCTGGGCGGCGAGACGATCCCGCGGCCGGACGCGATCCACACGGACGCGAAGGTGCTGGGTTTCACGCTCCTGGTCTCCGTGGTGACGGGGCTCCTCTTCGGGCTGATCCCGGCGCTGCGGGCGGGGCGCGCGAGCGCGGCGGCGATGCTCAACGAGGGCGGCCGCTCCGGGATGGCCGGACGCGAGCGGCAGCGGGCGCGTGGTGGGCTCGTCGTCGCCGAGATGGCGCTGGCGGTCGTGCTGCTGACGGGCGCCGGGCTCCTGGCGAAGAGCTTCTGGCGGCTCTCGCACGTCGATCCGGGGTTCCGCGCCGAGCACGTGCTGCGGCTGCGGCTCACGATGCCCGAGGACCGGATCGACCCGAAGGATCCGGCCGGCTCGATCGGCCGCTACCGCGCCGCGATCCTGCGCCGGCTCGAGGCGCTGCCCGGCGTGGTCGCGGTCGGCGCGAGCAAGACGGTGCCGCTCCTGGGCGGCGGCGAGCCGATCGAGTTCGGGCTCGAGCAGAGCTCGGCCCGCGTCAAGCCGAAGGCCGGCTACTACATCGTCACGCCCGGCTACTTCCGGGCGCTCGGCATTCCGCTGGTGCAGGGGCGGGACTTCGCGCCGGACGACGACGAGAAGCGCCCGGGCGTGATCGTGAACCGCGCGCTCGCGCGGCAGCTCTTCCCCGACGGCGACGCCGTGGGGCGCGCGATCATGGCCGGCGACAGCCGCCTCGCGATCATCGGCATCGCCGCCGACGTGAAGAACGAGGGGCTCGCGGCGGAGTCCGCGCCGGCGCTGTACGTGCCGATGACGCTCGCGCCGCGCAGCACGGTCAACGTCTTCCTGCGCACGGCCGGCGATCCGCTCGGCGTGGTCACGGCCGCGCGCCGGGCGGTCTGGGAGGTCGACCCGAACCAGCCGATCAGCGACGTCTCCCCGTTGCGCGACGTCGTCTCGGAGACGATCCAGCAGCCGCGCTTCTTCACGCTCCTCGTCGGCCTGTTCGGCTCGCTCGCCGTGCTGCTCGCGGCGGTCGGCATCTACGGCGTCGTCGCCTACGCGGTCCGGCAGCGCACGCGCGAGATCGGCGTGCGCATGGCGCTCGGCGCCCGCGCCGCCGACGTGCTGCGCACCGTGGTCGGCCGCTCCATGGCGACGGCGGCGGCCGGGATCGCCATCGGCTTCGTCGGCGCGCTCTCGCTGACGCGGCTCCTGGCGAGCCAGCTCTATGGCGTCGGCGCGACCGACGCGGCGACGTTCGCGGCCGCGACGGCCGCCCTCGCGGCCGTCGCGCTCCTGGCGAGCTGGATCCCGGCGCGCCGCGCGACCCGGGTCGATCCGATGGTGGCGCTGCGGGCGGAGTAGGCGCGCCCGCCATCCGGTGATGGCGGCGCCCCCGGCGCCGCCATGTTCGCGCCGTCGCCGCCCGCCGGGCGCGCGACGGCCCGCGCCGCGAAACCCGCTCGCGGCGCTTCCACGGCGGGCCCCGCCCGCCCCGACCGGAGGTCCCCGAATGCGAGTGCATGCGCTCGTCGCAGCCACGGTGCTCCTCGCGGCGGCGCCCGTGCGGGCGCAGTCCGCGCCGGGCGGCGCGTTCGTCATCACGCTCGGCCGCGACACGGTCGCCGTCGAGCGCTACACGGTCGACGGGCGGACGCTGCGCGGGACGAGCGTCGTGCGTACGCCGCGGACGAGCGTGCGGCGCTACGAGATCACGCTCGCGGAGGACGGCTCCGCGGAGCGGTTCCATCTGCTGGCCGGGCCGCCGGGTGCGGCGCCGCGCAACGAGCTCACGGTCACCTACCCCGCGGACAGCGTGGTCATGGAGCAGCGGCGCGATACGACGACGCGCCGCATCGCGACGGCGCTCGCCGGCCACCTGCTCCCCGTCTTCGAGGACCTCGCGGGCGTGTGGGAGGTCGCGCTGCGGGGCGCGGCGCCGCCCACGCTGCGCTTCGCGAACGGCCGCAACACGACCGACTTCGCGGTGCAGCGGACCGGCGGCGCGCTCACGCTGCACGAGCCGGAGTGGGGCACCATCGTCGCGCGGATGAACGGCGAGCGGCTGGCCGAGATGGACATGACCGGCTCGACGTCGAAGTACGTGGTCCGGCGCGTCGCCGATCTGGACGTCGAGGCCCGCGCGGCGGCGTGGGCGCGCGCGGACCAGGCCGGCCGGGCGATGGGCGTGCTCTCGCCGCGCGACACGGCGCGCGCGAGCGTCGCCGGGGCCACCGTCCTCGTGGACTACGGCCGGCCGGCGGCGCGCGGCCGCAAGGTGTTCGGCGGCGTCGTGCCGTTCGGCGAGGTCTGGCGGACCGGCGCCAACGAGGCGACGCAGCTCGTGACCGACCGCACGCTCCAGATCGGCGAGGCGACGGTCCCGCCCGGCACGTACTCGCTGTTCACGATCCCGACGGCTTCCGGCTGGACGCTGATCGTGAACAAGCAGCACGGGCAGTGGGGGACGGAATACGACGCGGCGCAGGACCTGGCGCGCATCCCCGTCACCGTGAAGCCGCTCGCCCGCCCGGTCGAGCGGTTCACGATCACGATCGCGCCGTCGAAGACCGGCGGCGTCCTCGAGCTGGCCTGGGCGGACACACAGGCCTCGGTTCCGTTCACGGTCCGGTGAGGTCCCGATGACGGCGATGCCCCCGAACGCGAGCCACGCGCTGCGTGCGCTGCGCCGCAGCCCCTGGACGAGCCTCGGCATCGTGCTCACGCTCGCCCTCGCCGTCGGCGTGAACACATCGGTCTTCAGCGTCGTCTACGGCGTGCTGATACGGCCGCTGCCGTATCCGCACCCCGAGCGCCTCGTGCGGCTCTGGCTGCACAATCCGCGGCAGGGGATCGACAAGGACATCACGTCCTACCCGGATTTCCTGGCGTGGCGGGAAGGGGGCCGCTCGTTCGAGCGGATCGTCGCGGTGCGGACGCCGACGCTGAACCTGACCGGCGTCGGCGAGCCGGAGGAGCTCCGCGGCGCCGCCGTGACCGAGGGCTACTTCCCGATGTTGGGGGTGGCGCCGGCTCTCGGCCGCACGTTCACCGCCGAGGAGGAGTCGCCCGACGGCGCGCCCGCCGTCGTGCTGAGCCACGAGCTGTGGGCCACGCGCTTCGGCGGCGACCGCGGCGTGGTCGGCCGCCAGATCCGTCTCGGCGGGGAGCCGTACACCATCGTCGGCGTCATGTCGCCCGGACTGGGCGAGCCGGCGTTCTGGGTGCCGCTCCAGTTCCGCGGCGCGTACCGTTCGCTGCGCGACCAGCGCGGCGCGCTCTGGCTCCCCGTCTTCGGCCGGCTGCGGCCGGGGGTGTCGCTGGCGCAGGCGCAGGCGGAGATGAGCGGCGTCGCGAAGCGGCTCGAGGCGCAGTTCCCGGAGGCGAACGCCGGCATGGGCATCCTGCTCGAGCCGCTGCGCGATAGCATCGTGGGGGACGTTCGACCCGCGCTGCTCGTCCTGCTCGGTTCCGTCGCCCTGGTCCTGCTCATCGCCTGCGCGAACGTCGCGAACATCCTGCTGGCGCGCGGGACCGCACGCCGGCGCGAGCTCGCCGTCCGGGCCGCGCTCGGCGCGGGGCGCGCGCGACTGATGCGCCAGGTCATGACCGAAAGCCTCGCGCTCGCGCTCGCCGGCGGCGCGCTCGGGGTGCTGCTGGCCACGTGGGGCGTGCGCGTGCTCGTCGCGTTCGCGCCCGCCTCGCTCCCGCGGACGGGGGACGTCCGGCTCGACGGCGCCGTCCTCGCGTTCAGCCTCGTCGTCACGCTCGCCGCGGGGCTGCTCTTCGGCGCCATGCCGGCGTGGGACGCCGGGCGCCGCGACCCGGGGGAGGCGCTCCAGGCAGGGGGGCGCGGCGGCATCGGCGGCGCCGCCGACCGGCTGCGCCCGGTCCTCATCGGCGGGCAGTTCGCCCTCGCGGTGCTGCTCCTGGTCGGTGCCGGTCTCATGCTGCGCAGCTTCGAGCGCCTGCAGCGCGTGGACCCCGGCTTCGATCCGAAGGGGTTGCTCGCCGTCGAGCTCGACCTGCCGAGCCAGAAGTACGATACGGGCGCGAAGTCGCGGGCGTTCTTCCAGGAGCTGCTGACCGGTCTGCGCTCCATGCCCGGTGTGAAGGGCGCCGATGCCATCTCGGCGCTCTTCCTCAGTCGGCTGCCGCAGTCGGCGCCGGTCGTGCTGGAGGGGCGGCCCGACCTGCCGACCGGCATCCGGAACGCGCCCGTCGCCTACGACGCGGCGTCGACGGGACTCGTGCGCACGCTGCGGCTCCGGCTGCTGCGGGGCCGGGACCTGGAGCCGGGCGACGACGGCGACGCGCCCGCCGTCGCTCTCGTGAACGAGGCGTTCGTGCGACGCTACTTCCCGGGCGAGGATCCGGTCGGCCGGCGGTTCTCGCTGGGCGGCCCGGCGCGTTCCGAGAGCGACTGGATCCGCATCGTGGGTGTGCTCGCGGACGACCGCCGCTCCGGCCTCGCGGAGGACCCCCGCCCCGCGGCGCTGCTTCCGATGCAGCAGTACACCGGGCGCATGACCGTCCTGGTGCGGACGTCCGGCGATCCCCTGGGCGTGGTGCCGCTGCTCCGCGCCGCGGTGAGGCGCGTCGATCCGGAGCAGCCGCTCGGCTCCGTGCGCGCCGTGGACGACCTCCTGGCGGAGACCGTGGCGGCGCGGCGCTTCGTCATGCTGCTGCTCGCCGTATTCGCCGGGGCCGCCACCGTGCTGGCCGCCGTCGGGATCTACGGCGTTGTGGCGTTCATGGTGGGGCGGCGCACGCGCGAGATCGGCGTGCGCATGGCGCTCGGCGCGCAGCGGCGCCAGGTGCTCGGCCTGGTCGTGGCCGGCGCGATGCGGCAGGCGGGCCTCGGCATGCTGCTCGGGAGCGCGGCGGCGCTCGCCCTCGGCGGCGTGATCCGCGGCCAGCTCTTCGGCGTCCAGGCGACGGACCCCCCGACGTTCCTCGCCGTCCTCGCGCTGCTCGGCGGGCTCGCGCTGCTCGCGAGCTGGCTGCCGGCCCGGCGTGCCGCACGCATCGACCCGCTGGTCGCCCTGCGGACGGATTGACGGCGCGGCCGAGCGGACCGCCTTTCCCATCTCCGCGCCGCGCGGTAACATACCGGCCGGTGGCACCCGTTGCCCGCGGACGTCCGGCGCCCTCGCGCCGGACGTCTGCGCGTGGAGGGTGCCGCGTTCCGAGAAGCGCCGAACCCCCTACCTCGCCCGAATCACCCGACGACCCGGAGCTCCCATGCGCGCAATGACGTCCCGAAGGCCGGTCCGCCACTCGCGTCCGGCGACCCTCCTCGCCGTGCTCGCGCTCCTCGCGCCGGCGCCGGCGCTCGCCCAGGTCCAGACCGACCGCTTCGAGCCGATCCGCGCGAAGATCCGCGAGGCCATCGCGGAGGGCGAGGTCCCGTCGGTCGCCGTGGCCGTCGCGCAGCACGGCCGCATCGTCTGGGAGGAGGGCTTCGGGCTGGCGAACCGCGAGCGCAACCTCCCGGCGACGGCGCAGACGCCCTACTCGCTGGCGTCGATCTCGAAGCCGTTCACGGCGACGGCGCTGATGCAGCTCGTCGAGGAGGGGAAGATCGACCTGGACCACCCGGCGAACGACTACCTCGGCGCGGCGAAGATCACCGGTCTCGCGGGCGACGCCTCCGGCGCCACCGTCCGGCGGGTCATGAACCACACCGCGGGGCTGCCGCTGCACTACCAGTTCTTCTACGCGGGCGACCCGTACCAGCGCGTGAACATGGACACGGCGATCGCGCGCTACGCGATCCTGGTGAACCCGCCCGGCCAGCTCTGGGAGTACTCGAACCTCGGCTACGGCATCCTCGACTACATCATCGAGCGGACGTCCGGCACCTCCTACGAGGCGTTCATGCAGCAGCGCGTCTTCGAGCCGCTCGGTCTGACGCAGACGTTCATCGGCACGGGCGCGGGGCACGACGAGGCCGCCGTCCGCTACGACACCGCCGGCAAGCCGGTCCCCTTCTACGACTTCGACCACCGCGGCGGCTCCGCCGTCTGGGCGAGCGCCCACGACCTCGTGCGCTTCGGGATGTTCCACCTGAAGGATCACCTGAAGGGGCAGCAGCGGATCCTGAAGGACGCGACGCTGGACGAGATGCACCGGCTGCAGTCGCCGCCCGGCTCCGAGCTCGGTTACGGCCTCGGCTGGATCGTGACGCCCGGATACAACGGCTACCTGCGCGTCAGCCACACGGGCGGCATGCCCGGCGTCGCGACCGCGCTCACGCTCTACCCGGAGGCGGACCTCGCCATCGTCGTGCTGCTGAACGCGACGAAGCCGCTCAGCGCCATCGTGACTGACGACATCGCGGAGGTCGTGCTCGGGCAGAAGTTCGCGGAAGGGCGGAAGGCGGAGCGGGCCAGGCGGGAGGCGGAGGCGAAGGCCGCGCCGACGTCGCCGGCGGCCGGACTCCTCGGCGAGTGGCGGGGCACGGTCCGCACCTACTCGGGCACCGTCCCGCTCTCGCTGACGGTCAAGCCCGACGGCGACGTGCACGTCAAGTTGGGCGCCGCGATGCCGACACTTGTAAGCGAGACGACGTTCGGCAAGGCGGATCTGACCGGCCTGTTCCCCGGCCAGCTCCCGACGGCGGACGCCGAGCGGCATCCGGCGGTCGAGCTGCAGCTGCACCTGCGCGGCGCCACGCTGGCCGGCGAGGCGACGGCGATGAGCCGGACGCTCGGCGCCATCACCTCCTACGTCGAGCTGACGCGGAAGGCGCCGTAGCCGGCGCGCTCACCGCGGCCGCACCACCGCGAGGAACGCGAGCTGGACGGCGCGCACGCCGAGGACGGTCAGCCCGGCGGCGAAGAGGATGGCCGAGATCAGCAGTGGGGCCGGCAGGCCGAGCACGACGCCATTGATGTACGCGTGCACGGCATGCGCCAGCCACGGCATTACCTGGTCGGGCATGAAGCACCCCCGGTGAAGCCTTCGAGGTCCTGTTGGAGCTTGCGCACTTCGAGTGTCGGCACCCGTCGCGCCGGGCTTGAGTCCGGCGCCTCCCCGGCCGCGGGACGTCCGGCCCGCCGCCGTGCCCGGACCGGCCGCTCATCTCGCCGGGAGAGCGCGACGCGCGGGGGCGTCGCGTGCCGGCCTCGAATCGACCTGGAGACCCACATGAAGCGTGCGTCCATCCTCCTTCTCTCGCTCCTGCTCGCCGGGTGCGGCTCGGACAAGGCCAGCGGCCCGACCGGGACGGACCCGGGCGGTGACACCGGCCCGGGCACCGGCCCCGGGCCCGGAACGGACCCGGGCTCCAACCCCGGCACCAGCCAGCCGCGCTTCACGCCCGGCACGTACGGGTTCCGCCTCACCGTCTTCCCGGGCGCGAACGGGAACACCTCCTCGAGCTACGTGACGAAGGTCGTCCTCGCGTTCCCGGTCCGCGATTCCCTCACGCTGCAGCTCACGCAGTTCGGGCTGCCGTTCAACACGCAGAGCTTCGGCGGCGCCTGGAACGGCGACGCGTACCCGATCCGCATGCGCCGCTCGGACACCGCGGGCACGGTCACGGCGCTGGTCCGGCCGCCGGCCGCCGGGGACACGTCCGGACTGCCGCGCTGCGAGGCGCAGTACAGCGGCGAGGAAGGCTCCGCGCTGTGCTCGTTCACGACGCCCTGATGGCCGCGTGAGTCGCCCGCTGCCGGCGGTGCTGGCCGCCGCACCGCCGACGCCGGCCCCGGCGCCGCCGGCGCGCGTGGCGCCGGCGCGCGCGGCGCATCGCTTCGCCATCCCGACGCTGCTCGCCTACCTCGTCGTCGCCGGCGTCGGGACGCTCTACCACGAGCCGTGGCGCGACGAGGCGCAGCAGTGGCTGATCGCGCGGGACCTGAACCTCTTCGGCATCTTCCGCCAGATGGGGTACGAGGGCACGCCCGCCCTCACCCACCTGCTCGTGGCGCCGCTCGCGCGGCTCGGGCTCCCGTACGCCGCCCAGAACGCGCTCGTCCTGCTCCTGGCCGCGGCCGCCGTCGGCGTCTTCCTCTACGCCGCGCCGTTCCCCCGCCTCACCCGCGTGCTCTTCGCGTTCTCGTTCTGGATGACCTACGAGTACGCGGTGAAGGCGCGCGTCTACACGCTCGGCATCCTCCTCCTGTTCCTCGTGGCGACGGCGTACCCGCGGCGCTTCCGCCGTCCGCTCCTCTACGCGGTGCTCGTGGCGCTGCTCGCCAACACGACGCTGCATTTCCTGGCGATGTCGCTCGGACTCGGGCTGGCCTACCTCGTCGAGTGCGCCAGGTCCAGGCGCTTCGACCGCGCGGCCGTCAACGCCCTGGGCGTGATGGTGGCCGGCGGCGCCATCGCGGCGCTGCAGATCGTGCCGCCCGCGGACGAGATGTACCACGCCCAGGGCTTCACCTGGGAGCCGAGGAACGTGCTGGAGGCGATCCACTGGATGTTCGCGGCGGACCCGACCGCGGCCGGGCCGGTCTGGCCGTTCCTGACGGCGTTCGCCTGCCTCGCGCTCGCCGCGGTGCTCCTCGCGCTGCGCGAGCGGCCGCTCGTCTTCCTCGCCGTAGGTACCGCGCTGGCGCTGAACGTGGCGCTCTGGACGTTCCGCCTCATGATCCCGCCGCGGCACCCGGGGATCGCGTTCATGATCCTGGTCACCGGGCTCTGGCTCGCCGCCGGCGAGACGCCGACGCGGCGCTGGACCTGGGGCGTACGCGCGCTCACCGCTTCGCTCGCCCTCGCCACCGCGTTCGGCGCGCTCCTCCTCCGCCTCGAGGTCCGCACACCGTTCTCCGGCTCCGTCGACATGGGCCGCTACATCGCCCGCTGCGTGCCGGAGTCCGCGCCGCTCGCCGCCTACGACGCCGCGCGCGTCGAGTCCGTGCTCCCGTACCTGCCGGCGCGCGTGGTCTGGCGGGCGGGTGAGGGGCGCTGGGGCACGTTCACGACGTGGGACGTCACCTACCTCCGGTCCCGCGGAGTCTCGTCGGCCGAGGCCATGGAGGACATCCGCGCGCGGTTCGTCGCCGGGCCGCGGCCGTACATCCTCGCGCCGCAGCCGCTCCCCGCCGCGGCCACGGCCGGCTGGCGGCTCGCCCACGCGTCGCTCGCGCTCATGCGCAGCGAGGCGGTGTTCCTGTACGCCCCCGGCACCGCGCCCGCGGGTCGCTCGGCCGGCTGCATGTGAGCCGGCGACGTCGTCGCCTCCGGCCGCCGGCGTGAGCCGGCGCCGCGGCGGCGGGGGCGCGCGGCCGGTCGCGCGCCGCCCTCCGGCGAGGCGCCGCCGGCTCCGGTCGCCGCGCCGCGCCGCCGGCCCCGGCCGCCGCGCCGCCGCGAACAAACGCGTTCTTCCACATCGGAACCTCACGCCGCCAGGGGTTTATCTCCTCTAGCCACCGACATTGAAGCCCACGCGCGACGACGCAAGCCAACCCCGGGCCCGGTCGGCGGCAATATCATCGAAAGGAACGGAAAACCGAGTGCCGACCCACGGGGTGCGCTCACCAAGCTGCGAGGATTCATGCGTCAACACCTGCTCCCGCTCGCCCTCGGCGTAGTCTTGATCGGCACGGGCGGCGCGCTGCCCCTGAGCCCCCGCGTCGCCGCGGCGCGCACCGCCGCGGACGCCGCCGGCGCGTCGGTCGCCGCCGCCGCCGTCGCGACGCCCCCCGTGCTCGGTCAGCCGCTCGCGCCGACCCCCGTCGCCACGACGGCGACGGCGACCGGCGCGCGCAACGACCTGGTCGATGACGCACTGAGCGCGCTCCGCTCCCGTGTCGGCCGCCTCAGTCACCCCGAGGCGCTGCGCTACGCCTTCCAGGCGTACTACAACTACCGGGCGGCGCATCCGGGGCAGGTCCGCAAGCCCTACCTCTACTTCGTCGACTACGGGCTCTCCAGCAGCACCCCGCGCGGCTACGTCTTCAACATGGCCACGCTCAAGGTCGTCGATGGGCCGTTCACCGTCGCCCACGGCCGCGGGTCGTCCGGCGGCTCCGGTGTGCCGACGCGCTTCTCGAACGCATCCGGCAGCGGCGCCTCCTCGCTCGGGCTCTACCTCGCGCAGGAGACCTACGCGTTCAGCGGCCATTCCGCCGGGCGCCTCTACCACTCCATCGGCATGCGGCTGCGCGGCCTCGACGACCGCTACAACGACCGCGCCCGCGCCCGTGGCGTCGTGGTCCACGGCGCGCCGTACGTCACGGCGTCCCGCGCCGGCCGGAGCCAGGGCTGCCCGGCCATGGAGCAGGCCCGCGCGCGCCGCCTGATCCCGATGCTCTCGAACGGCAGCCTCGTCTTCCTGTTCTCCCCCCGCGACGCCGGGTTCCTCCGGCAGGCGGAGTGGGTGAACGGCTGAGCCGCCGCAGCGCCGCGTCGGAGTGAGCGGCGCCCCGCCCGACCGAGCGGCGCCCCGCCCAATGATCCTGGCCCGGCGCTGAGTGGGCCGCGAGCCCCGGAGATTCCCCGGGGCTCGCGCTTTTTCGCCTGCCCCCCGCGCCGGCCGCCCGATCCCTACTGCCGGACCCCGGCCGCCAGGCCGCCGGCGGCGCCGCCGGCGCCGGCCCCCGCCGGACGGTCACCACCTCCTCGCGCGCGCGATACCGCTCTGTCTGCGGGAAGTGTTGGTGACGTCGCGGCCGGGGCCGTGACGCCGCGGCGGGGAAGGCGAGCGTCGCGGCCGGGAACGCCGGCGGGAGCGCCGGCTGGCAGCCGGAGCGGCGGCTGGCGGCGGGAGCGGCGGCTGGCGGCGGGAGCGGCGGCTTGCGGCCGGGGGCGGCGGCTTGCGGCTGGCAGCCGGAGCGGCGGCTTGCGGCGGGAGCGGCGGCTGGCGGCGCCCGGGCCGGCCACGGGCGGCGCTCGACCCGGCCGGGCCACCAACACTTCCCGCGGACAGAGCCACAGGTTTGCCCGGGGCGCGCTAACCCCAACCTCCGCCACCACTTCCGTTCGTGCCCGCGACGCGGCGTCCCAAAATCGGACACCCGCCGGCCCCGCCGCCGCCGCCGCCCAACCGGAGATTGCGCGCCGCGCCGCGACGGAACGCCGCCGCGGCTCGGCGGTATGCACCTTTCCTGGGCGCAGGGCGTCGCCGGGGTGCCGGCGGCGGCGCAGCGAGGCGCCCGCATCGACCCGCGCGCGGCCGGTCCGCCGCGCCTCCCGACCTCTGGAAAACATGGCCGAGACTACCCGCGTCCTGATTGCCGACGACCAGCCGGACGTCCTCGAGGCGCTGCGCCTCCTGCTGAAGGGGGAGGGCTTCGAGACGGAGACCGCCACATCGCCGGCGGGGATCCTCGCCGCGCTGGAGCGGTGGGAGTACGACGCCGTGCTGATGGACCTGAACTACGCGCGCGACACGACGTCGGGGAAGGAAGGGCTGGACCTGGTCACGAAGATCCAGGCGCTGGACTCGACGCTGCCGATCGTGGTGATGACGGCGTGGGGGAGCGTGGCTGGGGCGGTGGAGGCGATCCGGCGGGGCGCGCGCGACTACATCGAGAAGCCGTGGGACAACTCGCGGCTGATCGCGACGCTGCGGACGCAGTCGGAGCTGGGGCGGGTGATGCGGGAGAGCCAGCGGTTGAAGCAGGAGAACAGGCTGCTGCGCAAGAAGGACGACCTGCCGGAGATGATCGCGGACTCGCGGGCGATGCAGAACGTGCTGCGGCTGATCGAGCGGGTGGCGGCGTCGGATGCGAACGTGCTGATCACGGGCGAGCACGGGACGGGGAAGGAAGTCGTCGCCCGGCGGCTGCACGCGCTGTCGAACCGGGCGGACAAGCCGCTGATCGCGGTGAACGTGGGCGGGCTGTCGGAGGGCGTGTTCGAGTCGGAGATGTTCGGGCACGTGAAGGGCGCGTTCACGGACGCGAAGACGGACCGGGTCGGCTACTTCGAGCTGGCGGACAAGGGGACGCTGTTCCTGGACGAGATCGGCAACCTGAACGCGAAGCAGCAGGCGCGGCTGCTGCGCGTGCTGCAGACGGGCGAGATGCAGCGGGTCGGCTCGAGCAAGACGCGCAAGGTGGACGTGCGCATCATCTCGGCGACGAACGCGGACATCCAGCAGGAGGTCGACGAGGGGCGCTTCCGCGAGGACCTGCTCTACCGCCTGAACACGGTGGTGATCGACCTCCCGCCGTTGCGGGATCGGGGCGAGGACATCGGCCTGCTGGCCGAGCACTTCCTCCGGCGCTTCGCGGGGAAGTACGGGCGGCGCTCGGCGGCGTTCGACGGGGAGGCGCGGCGCGCGCTGCAGGAGTACCGCTGGCCGGGGAACGTGCGGGAGCTGGAGCACGTGCTCGAGCGGGGCATCCTGATGGCGCCGGGGGACACGGTCCGGGCGGAGGACCTGGGGCTGGCGGGGCGCCGGGCGGGCGCGCCGGCGCTGGACGAGATGACGCTCGAGGAGGCCGAGCAACTCCTCATCCGCAAGGCGCTGGAGCGGTACCAGGGGAACGTCTCGCGCGCGGCGGACGCGCTCGGCCTGAGCCGGAGCGCGCTCTACCGCAGGCTGCAGCAGTATGGAATCTCCACCTAGCCGCCGGCCGCCGCAGGAGCCGCTGGAGCGCTCGTGGATCGGCTTCGATGCGCGGATCCTGATCTGGGCGTTCATGGTCGGCCTGCCGGGGGCCGCCGTCTCGCTGATCCTCCTCTGGACCGGCGACTTCACGCCGAAGGTGCAGTGGACGCTGACGCTCGTCATCGTGGGCGGCTGGTGGGGCTTCGCCTCCGCGCTGCGGGACCGCGTCGTCCGGCCGCTCCAGACGCTCTCCAACCTGCTCGCCGCGCTCCTCGAGGGCGACTATTCGATCCGCTCCCGCGCGCCCCGCACCGACGACCCGCTCGGCCTGGCCTTCAACGAGGTGAACGCGCTCGGCCAGACGCTGCGCGAGCAGCGCCTGGGCGCCCTCGAGGCGACGGCGCTGCTCCGCAAGGTCATGGAGGAGATCGACGTCGCCATCTTCGCGTTCGACGATCTGGAGCTGCTGCGGCTGACGAACCGCGCGGGCGAGCGGCTCATGGCGCAGCCGGCCGAGCGGCTGCTGGGGCGCAGCGCCGAGGAGCTCGGCCTGTCCGACCCGCTGCAGGTCGAGGCCACGCGCACCGTCGACTTCACGTTCCCGGGCTCCGTCGGCCGCTTCGAGTTCCGGACGACGGGGTTCCGCCAGGGCGGCCTGCCGCACAAGCTGCTCGTCGTCGCCGACCTGTCGCGGACGCTGCGCGAGGAGGAGCGGAAGGCGTGGCAGCGGATCGTGCGCGTGCTCGGGCACGAGATCAACAACTCGCTGGCGCCGATCAAGTCGATCGCCGGTAGCCTGTCCAGCCTCGTCGCGCGCCAGCCGCGCCCCGCCGACCTGGACGACGACCTGCGCCAGGGGCTGGCGGTGATCCATACCCGCTCCGAGTCGCTCTCGCGCTTCATGGCATCCTACGCCCGGCTGGCGCGCCTGCCGGCCCCGGAGCTGGCGCCGGTGGACGTCGCCGATTGGGTGCGCCGCGGCGCCGGGCTCGAGACGCGCGTGCCGGTCGCCGTGTCGCCCGGGCCGCCAGCCGTGATCCACGCCGACGGCGACCAGCTCGACCAGCTCCTCATCAACCTGCTGCGCAACGCCGCGGACGCCTCGCTCGAGACGGGCGGCGGCGTGCGCGTCTCCTGGGGCTGGCGCGACGGCCAGCTCGAGCTGCTCGTGGAGGACGAGGGGCCCGGCATCGCCGACACCTCGAACCTGTTCGTCCCCTTCTTCACGACCAAGCCGAACGGCTCGGGGATCGGCCTGGTGCTCTGCCGGCAGATCGCCGAGGCGCACGGCGGCTCGCTGGCGCTCGCGAACCGGCCGGGCGGCCGCGGCGCCCGCGCGCTCGTCCGCCTGCCGACGCCCGCCGCGCACCTCCCCGCAACGACGCCCGCCACGCACGTCCGCTGAGCGACGGCGCCGGCACGAGCTTTCCGGCACCCGCGGTCCCGGAGGTACCCATGCCCAGAATCGCGCTCGCCCTCCTCGTCGCCGCGCTCGCCGCCTGCGATGCCACGGGAACCGGACCCGGCGGGCCGGACACGCCCAGCCCGGGCTCCACCTTCGCCCACGTGAGCGCCGGCGCCACCCACACCTGCGGCGTGCTCACCGGCGGCGCGGCCGTCTGCTGGGGGATCGGCCAGTCCGGCGAGCTGGGCACCAGCACGACCGCGAGCGAATCCGTGGCCGTGGCCGTGACCGGCGGGCTCACGTTCGACCGCGTCAGCGCCGGCACCTCGTTCACCTGCGGTGTCACGACCGGCGGCGACACGTTCTGCTGGGGCGCGGGCAGCTCCGGCCAGCTCGGCGACGGCACGACGACCGCGAGCCGCTCGTTCCCCGTGCGGATCCTGTCCACCCCGACCATGAAGCGTGTCAGCGCCGGTGTGGCCACCGCGTGCGGGGTCACGACCGACAACGAGCTCTTCTGCTGGGGCGCGAACACGGTTGGACAGCGAGGGACCCCGGGGAGCACGGGGGGAGCGCCGACCCCCGTCCTCGGCGACTTCACGCTCGTCGACGTCGGCGGCAATCACGCCTGCGCCATCTCGACGTCCGACGATGCAGCGAAGTGCTGGGGTAGCAACAGCTTCGGCGAGCTCGGCACCGGCGCGTCGCCCCTCAACCAGAACTCGCCGCAGCTCGTGACCGGCGGGCGCGACTTCCGCGACATCACCGTCGGCACCGCCAACTTCACCTGCGCGACGACGACCGACTCCGACACCTTCTGCTGGGGACGCAACGACTCCGGCCAGCTCGGCAACGGCTCGATCCGCAACAGCACGACACCGGTCCAGATCCTCGGCGCACGGGACTTCGTGCAGATCGACGCCGGCGGCGCCCATGCCTGCGGCATCACCAGCGACGGCCAGGCGTTCTGCTGGGGACGCAACACCGCGGGCCAGCTCGGCGACGGCACGACCACCGACCGCAACACTCCCGTCGCCGTCTCCGCGAGCCTCGACTTCAAGGAGATCAGCGCCGGCGAGCAGCACACCTGCGCCGTCACCACCGGCGGCGACGTCTGGTGCTGGGGCGCGAACAACGGCCGCCTCGGCAACGGCTCGACCGCCGGCAGCGCCGTCCCGGTCCGCGTCCTGGTCCGCTGAGGACGCCCGCGGCCCGGCACCGCGCCGGCGGCCGACCGGGGGCGGGCCGCGGCCGCCAGTTACGCCTCCTCCTCCGCCTCCTCGCCGTGCTCCACGATGTCCCCCGCCTGGAACAGCACGCCCTGCGCGATCTCGCGCCACTGCGGCTTCTTCCGCAGCAGCCACTCCAGGTCCATCGAGAAGTGCTTGAACTCCTCCTTCTGCGCGTTCCGCATGATCGCCCGCGCCGAGCGGTCCTGCTCCACCGCCAGGCGCTGCTCGTACCAGTCGATCGCCTCCGCTTCCTCGATCAGTGAGACGATCATGCGCGCGAAGCTCCGCGTCTCCTGCGGCAGCTCGTCCGCCGGCTCGTGATACTGGTCGAATCCCATGGCTCGCCGTGGTTGAGGTGGGCGACGCGGCCGGCGCAAACTTCGCGCCTCCGCGGCCGTTTTCTTCGCACACCGTTTTGGTATACATTGCGGTCCGCGAGGCGTCACGACCGCCGCGCCGGGGACCGGCGCCGGGAACGGGACGGGGACCCGCGGACCGACGGCGGTTCGCGGGTCCGCGATGCACACACGATCGGGGCGGTGCCCGGCGCCGCCCGGCGACCTGGAGGCCAGATGCGGAGTGTCCGTGCAGTCGCAGCCGTCGTCGCCATTGGCATTCTGCCTGGCGGCGCCGCCGCGCTCCAGCTCCCGCCCGACTCGGCGATCCTGGGGATGATCCGGGAGCGCGTGGAGGCGAAGGCGGTGACGGGGATCGTGGCGGGGGTGATGGGGCCGGACGGGAAGGCGCGCGTCGTCGCCTACGGTCCGGCGCGGGAGGGTGGGCCGGCGCTGGACGCGCGCAGCGTGCTCGAGATCGGCTCGGTCTCGAAGACGTTCACGGCGGCGATCCTGGCGGACATGGTGGCGAAGGGGGAGGTGAAGCTGGACGATCCGGTGGCGAAGTACCTTCCGCCGACGGTGAAGGTACCGTCGCGGAACGGGAAGGTGATCACGCTGCTGGACCTGGCCACGCAGACGTCAGGGCTGCCGCGGCTGCCGTCGAACCTCCAGCCGAAGGACCCGGCGAACCCCTACGCGGACTACACGCCGGAGAAGATGTACGAGTTCCTGTCGAGCTACGAGCTGCCGCGGGACCCGGGGGAGACGTACGAATACTCGAACCTGGGGATGGGGCTGCTCGGCTTCGCGCTGGCGCGGCGCGCCGGGGGCGACTACGAGGCGGTGCTGAAGCGGCGGGTGCTGGGGCCGCTCGGGATGTCGAACACGGGGATCGCGCTGACGCCGGACCTGCGGGCGCGCCTGGCGCCGGGGCACGACCCGTCGGGCGCGGTGGTGGCGAACTGGGATTTCCCGACGCTGGCGGGCGCCGGCGCCATCCGCTCCGACATGGAGGACATGCTCAAGTACCTGCGGGCGAACATGTTCCCGGAGTCGTCGCCGGTGGCGAAGGAGCTGGCGACGACGCACGAGCCCCGCCGGCCGGTGGGCGGCGGCGGGATGCGGATCGGGCTGGCGTGGCACGTGCTGCCGCGGCCGGACGGCGAGATCGTCTGGCACAACGGGCAGACGGCGGGCTATCACGGCTTCATCGCGTTCCGGCCGGGGACGAAGACCGGCGTGGTGCTGCTGACGAACACGGGCGCGGACATCGACGACATCGGCATGCACATCCTCGACGCCGCCATCCCGCTGCGGAAGCCGAGCCCGCCGGTGGCGCGCAAGGAGATCACGCTGCCGCCGGAGGTGCTGGACCGCTACGTGGGCGAGTACCGCTTCGCGCCGACGTTCTCGATCGTGGTCTCGCGCGAGGGTCCGCAGCTCTTTGCGCAGCCGACGGGGCAGCAGCGCGTGCCGCTGTTCGCCGAGACGGAGACGGACTTCTTCCTGAAGGTGGTCGACGCGCAGCTCACGTTCACGCGCGACTCCGCGGGGAAGGTGACCGGTGCCGTGCTGCACCAGGCCGGTGGGAACGCGCCGGGGGCGAAGGTGAAGTAGGGCGGCCGTCTCGAGCCCGAGCCCGAGCCACGCGCCCGCAGGGCGTGGAGCCCGAGCCCGTCCATTAAGCCGTTCTCGTGGAGATGCGTCGACGAGCAGCTTCAAAGACCGCCTCGGGCTCCGCGGCTTTCGCCGCTGGGCTCCGCGCCGGTCGGCGCTGGGCTCGGGCTCGATACGGCGCTACTTCAGTCCCGCCAGCGATACGCCCAGCAGCAGCACCATCTTGCTCGCCGGCAGCGCCGTCTCCGAGTCGGCCCACTCCTGCAGCGTGTGCTGGTTGCCGCCCTTGGAGCGGCCGATCGAGATGGCCGGGATGCCGCGCGTGACCGCCACGTTGGCGTCGGTCGAGCCGGTGGCGACGGCGCGGGCGGGGAGGCCGAGGAACTCGTGGATGTCGACCGCGGTCTGCACGATCGGGTTCCTGCGCGCGCCGGCGAGCTGGTCCTCGGTGCCGCCGGCCTTGTTGCGCTGCACCAGCTCCTTCGACCACTTCACGCGCTGGTCGGCGGCGGCCTTCGCCACCCGGGCCTCGATCTCGTGGTCGAGCGAGTCGAGCAGCGCCGGGTTCACGGAGCGGAGGTCGACGGTGAACCAGACGTCCTGCGGGATCGCGTTGAAGACCTTGCCGCCGCCGACCATCCCCACGTTGTAGACCGCGCCGCCGCGCCCCTCGGGGATGCGGATGTCGTAGATCGAGGCGATGGCCTGCGACAGCGCCCGCGCCGGCTGCGGCTTCCCCGCCGACGTCAGCGTGTGCGAGCCTTCGCCCGTGAAGTGGTAGCGCGTCCAGTAGATGCCGAGCGCGCCGTAGTCGACGCCGTCCAGCCCGCCGTCCATCGCCACGAGCATGCCGGGCCGGGGGTTGTGCTCCAGCCACCAGTCCATGCCGCGCAGCCCGAGCTCCTCCTGCACGGTGGCCACGAAGACGAGATCGCCCTTCGTGCGCACGTGCGCCCGGCCGAGCGCGCGGACCACGGCCAGCATGTTCGCCACCGACGCGCTGTTGTCGAAGATGCCCGGCGCGCGCAGCACCTTGCCGTCCTGCTTCACGGTCACGTCCGTGTCCAGCGGGTGGACCGTGTCCATGTGCGCCGCGAAGACGACGCTCGGCCCGCCGCCGACACCCTTCCGGACCGCGGTCACGTTGCCGATGCTGTCGACGCGGACCTCGAGCCCCTCCTTCTCCAGCTCGGCCTTCACGTAGGCGGCGCGCGCCTGCTCGTGCTCCGACTTGGCCGGGATCTCCGTGATGTGGATCCACTCCCGGACGTGGTCGGGGTACGTCGACTCGAGCCAGGTCAGCGCGTCCCGGACCTGGGGCTCCCGGGCGAGCGCGGGCGAGAAGAGCGTCGCGTAGCGCTGCTGCGCCGCGGCGGGCGCGGCCAGGCCGAGGCTGACTGCGACGAGGATGGCACCGCGGAGGCGGAGCGCTGCTGGCATCGGCGGATCCCGGATGAAGGGGGGGTGGAATACGGACGGCCCTATGGTAGGGGCCCGCCGGGCGGCCGGCCAGACTCCCCCCGCCGCCGGCCTCAGGGGCGGGCGCTCGGCGGGCTCGAGCCGGAGAGCGGCTGCGGGACAGCCACCGCCCGTACGGGGACTCCGTCGCCGACTCGGCTGTCCCGGCGGCGCCGATCCGCCCCTCGACCCGGGAAACGCCCGCCCCGTCCCTCGAATCTCCCCGGAACCCGTCGTCTCGCGTATCGGTTCTCGGGAGGAGGGCGCTGCCGGATGCCGACGCTCCGTTTAGATTACACTCCCCCGCCGGACCCCGCGGTCCGGGCGGCTCCCCGCGAAGACCCAGCCTGGAGGACCGTGGGCAAGCTCGTCGTGTTGATGATCACGGCTCTCGTGGACATGGTCGGTCTGCTGGCCGTGATCCCGCTGCTGCCGTTCTACGCGACGAAGTTCGGCGCCAACGGCTTCGTCGTCGGGCTGCTCGTCTCCTCGTTCTCGATCGCGCAGCTCGTGTCCGCGCCGATGTGGGGGCGCGTCTCCGACCGCTACGGCCGCCGGCCCGCGCTCCTCGCCGGGCTGAGCGCCTCCGCCATCGCCTACGTCGTCTTCGGCTTCGCGAACTCGCTCTGGCTGCTCTTCCTCTCGCGCCTCGTGCAGGGCGCGGGCGGCGGCACCGTCGGCGTGGTCCAGGCCTACGTCGCCGACGCGACCCGGCCCGAGGACCGCGCCAAGGCGCTCGGCTGGCTCTCGGCCGCGACGAACGTGGGCGTCACCGTCGGCCCCGTCATCGGCTCCTGGACGCACCACTGGGGCGACGCGGCGCCCGGGCTGTTCGCCGCCGGGCTGTGCCTGCTGAACATCGCCTTCGCCTTCAAGTTCCTCTCCGAGTCGCACACCGAGACCGCGGCGGCGACGGGGGCGAAGGTCACGCGCTCGCGCGAGGCGGTGCTCCGGATCCTGACCCATTCCGGCGAGCCGGCCTCCCGCCTGATCTGGATCTACGCCATCGCCATGGGCGCCTTCCAGGGGATGACCGCGATCCTCGCGCTCTTCCTGGCCAGGCGATTCGGCGTCACGGAGAACAACGTCGGCATCTTCTTCGCCTACGTCGGCGCGATCTCCGTCGTGACGCGGGCGTTCATCCTGGGGTGGCTGGTCGACCGGCTGGGCGAGGCGCGCCTCTCGCGCATCGGCCTGATCGTGCTCGCCGCCGGCCTGGCGACGATCCCGCTCTGCCACAGCATCCCGACGCTGGCGCTCGCCGTGGCGCTCGTCCCGTTCGGCACCGCGTTCACGTTCCCGTGCGTCACCGGGCTCCTCTCGCAGGTCATCGCCAAGCGCGAGCGCGGCCTCTACATGGGCGTGCAGCAGACCTACGGCGGCGCCGCGCGCGTGCTCGGCCCGATCTGGGCCGGCTTCGCCTGGGACCGGCTCGGCGTCGGCGTGCCGTTCTGGACCGGCGCCGCCCTCGTCGCCGGCACGCTCTTCCTCGGCGTCGGCATGGAGCACTACACCCGCACCGCGCCCGAGGTCGTCCCCGGCGACTGATTCCCCGCGATCCCGGAGGCCCGACGACCTCGGCCGCGGCTTCCTCGACGACTTATCCGGTTCCGTCCCACGCCGGGCTCCGTCGACCCCCGGCGCGCCCATCCCGCCCGGTCCAACGCCGCGATCGCGTCGATGCCCGCGCCCCGGCGATCATCGTTGCCCGATCTCCCCGCCGCCCGCCGCCAGCCGCTCCTCCGCCATCCTGTCGGCGGCGATGTGCGGCGGGACGCGTTGCGCGCGGGCCAGCTCGAAGACGCGCAGCGTCGCGTCGTACAGCTCCCGGACCCGGGCGGCGGCCGCCTCCTCCGACCAGCCCAGCACCTCGCGACTGCCGTTGATGACGCCGCCGGCGTTCGCGATGTAATCGGGGACGTAGAGGATGCCGCGCTCCTCGAGGAGGTCGCCGTCTCTCGGCTCGAGGAGCTGGTTGTTCGCGGCGCCCGCCACGATCTCGACGCGCAGCTCGGGGATCGTCGCGTCGTTCAGCACCGCGCCCAGCGCGCACGGCGCGAAGATGTCGGCGGCCTGCCGATGGATCTCCGCGGGCGCGACGGCGCGCCCGCCGAGCTCGGCCGCGAGCGCGGCGGCGCGCTCCTCGACGACGTCGCTCACGACGAGCGCCGCGCCGGCCTCGTGCAGCCGCCGCGCGAGCGATGCGCCCACGCTGCCGCACCCCTGGAGCGCGACCGTCCGGCCGGAGAGGTCGTCGGAGCCCCAGCGCCAGCGGGCCGCCGCCTGCATGGCCCGGAACACGCCGAGCGCCGTGACGGGCGACGGGTTGCCGGAGCGCCCCGGCAGCCCGGCCACGTGCGGCGTCTCCTCGCGCATGATCAGCATGTCGGCGGGGGTGGTGCCCACGTCCTCGGCCGTGAGGTAGCGTCCGCCCAGCCGGTCCACGAAGCGCGCGTGCGCCCGGAGCCGGGCCTCCCGCCCGGGCGCGCTCGGGTCGCCGATGATGACGGACTTGCCGCCGCCGAGCGGCAGCCCCGCCGCCGCGCACTTGTAGGTCATCCCGCGCGCCAGCCGGAGCGCGTCCCGCACCGCGTCCTCCTCCGACGCGTACGGCCGGAAGCGGGTCCCGCCGACCGCGGGACCGAGCACCGTGCTGTGCACCGCGATGATGCCCTCGTACCCGGCCGCCGGGTCCCGGCAGAAGAGGAGCTGCTCGTGGCCCAACGTGCGCAGCGCGGCGAAGATCGACATGCGGCTCCTTTCGGGGAGGTGGGGTGGCGCGGTTGCGCGGCAATGTGACCCTGCGGCGCGGCGGCCGACAAGGCGGCCGGCAAGGCGGCCGACAAGCCGGCCGGCTACGGGCGGCGCCGGCGGGGCGGCGGATCGTCCCGCGGCTGGACCCCGCGCCGGGACCCCGCGCCGGGACCCCGCGCCGGGACCCCCCGGCGGCCGCGCAGCGTACAAGCAGCACGATCGACCGAGGCCACCCGATCCGACGCGCCCCGATGCCGAGACGTTTCGCCGCTCTCCGTTCCTTCTGCCTCGTTGCCCTGGCGGCCGCGCTCGCCGCGTGCGCCGGCGCCCCGCCGCCGGCCGCGCCGGCGCCTCGCCCGGGCCCGGCGCTGCGCAGCGTCGTGCTGATGCTGGACGGCGTGCCGTACCCGGTGATGGACTCGCTCGTGCGCGCCGGCCACTTTCGCGGCTTCGCGCCGCCGGCCCGGATGGTGAGCCCGTTCCCGTCGCTGACGGGCGTGGCGTTCCGCGACATCTGGCGGGAGCCGCTCTCGCCCGGCTACGAGGACCTGTACTTCGACCCGGAGCGCAACGAGCTGCGGGGCGGCGCGCTCGACCACTTCTTCGGCGGCGATGCGGAGCCGGGCTTCCACCGCCACGTCGAGGTGGCGGGGAGCAGCCTGGTCACGTCCATGGCCTACCTCCTGCCGGCGCCGTTCGCGAAGCGGGAGCTGGCGGAGCTGCGCAGCGGGATCCTGAAGCGCGCGGAGACGGACAGCGCCATCGTCGCCTACCTGGTGTCGACGGACGCGATCGCGCACCGCGGCGGACGGGAGCCGCTCGTCGAGACCGTGCTGGGCGTCGAGGCGATGGTGGACGAGCTGCGCAGCCGCTACCCCGGCGTGCGCATCGACCTGCTCTCCGATCACGGCAACGATCTCGTGCCGACGCGGCCGGTCGAGCTGCTGGCGGCGCTGAAGGCGGCGGGGTTCCACCCGTCCGGCCATCTGCGCCGTCCGGACGACGTGGTCGTGCCCCGCTTCGGGCTGGTGGGGAGCGTCGCCGTCTACGCGGACCCCGCCTCGGCGCCGCGGCTGGCGGCCTCGCTCGCGGGGCTGGAGGGCGTCGACCTCGTGGTGCACGAGGACGAGGCGGGGCGGATCCACGTGGCCGGTCCGGCCGGCCGCGCCGTGATCGAGGCGGACGCGGCGCTGGCGCGCTTCCGCTACACGCCGGAGTCGGGGGACCCGCTCGGCCTCGCGCCGGCGCTCGCGCGGCTGCGCGCCGGCGGCGCGCTCGATGCATCGGGCTTCGCCGCCGATTCGAGCTGGCTGCGCGAATCCGAGAGTACGCCGTACCTGGACGGGCTGCGGCGCATCGTGCTCGGGCTGCGCGGCGCCGTCCGCAACCCGGCCGCCGTGCTCGTCAGCCTGGCGCCCGGGTACCACTTCGGCAGCGCCGCGGCGACGCGGGTCGTGCAGGTGACCGGGACGCACGGCTCGCTGCGCACGACGTCGTCTTCGGCGTTCTACACGAGCACGGCCGCGGCTCCGCCGGCGCTGCTCCGGAGCGACGAGCTGCTCCCGCTCCTGCCGGCGGCGGTGCGCGCGCCGGCGCCGCGCCGCGCGCCGTGAGCCGCGGGGCGCCCCGCCGCCCGGCCGGGAACGCAACCGGGGGGCTGGCGTACTAGCTTCGAAAGCACCCACGACGAACCGTAGGTCGTCCACCTGCATCCGCGGAAGTCCACATGCGCCATTCCGGAAAGATCGGCCTCGGCGCCGCGCTCGTCGCGACGTTCGTCGCCGGCGGGTTCATCATCCCGACCGTCCAGCAGGAGGCTGGGCCTCGCCTCTTCAACCAGGTATTCACGCTCGTCGAGGACCGGTTCGTCGACAGCCTGGACACGTCGGCCATGTACGACAAGGCCGCGC
Source organism: Longimicrobiales bacterium (assembly GCA_035715725.1). Classification (GTDB taxonomy): domain Bacteria; phylum Gemmatimonadota; class Gemmatimonadetes; order Longimicrobiales; family RSA9; genus JADGGV01. Next base: position 27,210 of record DASTKT010000198.1, read on the forward strand.
GCGGGCTGGTGGAAGAGCTCCAGGATCCGTACGCGGACCTCTACGACCCGGACCAGCTGAAGGAGTTCGCGGTGGCGGCCGAGGGCCGGTACGCGGGCGTCGGCATGCTCGTCGAGGACCAGAACGGCTGGGCGGTCGTCAACAAGGTGTTCCCGAACACGCCCGCCGCCGAGGGCGGCATCCAGGAGGGCGACAAGATCGTCTCGCTCGACGGCCAGTCCACCTCCGGCTGGTCGCTGACCAAGGTCACGACGAACCTCAAGGGCCCGGAGGGCACGAAGGTCACGGCCACGTTCCAGCGGCCGGGCGTCGTCGAGCCGATCACGGTCAACTTCACGCGGCGCCTGATCCACATCCCCGCGGTGCCGTTCACCAGCATGCTGGACAACGGCATCGGCTACATCCCGCTGCAGCAGTTCAGCGAGACGGCCGGCCAGGAGACGGAGGACGCGGTCCGCTCGCTCGTCCAGCAGGGCGCGAAGGGGATCGTCCTCGACATGCGCGGCAACGGAGGCGGCCTGGTGAACGAGGCCGTCCGCGTCGCGAACGTCTTCCTGCCGCGCGGCTCGCAGGTGGCCACGCAGCGCGAGCGCGGCAAGGCGCCGCTGGTCTACACGGCCCGCTCCGCGACGCTCGCGCCGCAGACGCCGCTCGTCGTGCTCGTCGACAGCCTGTCGGCGTCCGCCACGGAGATCGTCACCGGCGCGCTCCAGGACCACGACCGCGCCCTCGTCCTCGGCGCCCGCACGTTCGGCAAGGGGCTCGTGCAGAGCGTCTTCCCGCTCGACGGCGGCTACGCCCTCAAGATGACGACCGGGAAGTGGTACACGCCTAGCGGCCGGAGCATCCACCGCGAGCGCAAGATGATCAACGGCCGCCTCGTCGCCGTGGACAGCACCGACACGACGACGACGGCGCCGCGCCCGACGTTCCGCTCCGACGCCGGCCGGACGCTCTACGGCGACGGCGGCATCACGCCCGACGTCGCGGTGAAGCTGGACACGCTCTCGGCCGCCGACCAGAAGCTGGCCAAGGCGCTCGCGCCGAAGCTGCGCGAGGTCTACCAGACGCTGACGAACTACGCGTGGGAGCTGAAGCCGCAGGTCAAGGCGGACTTCAAGGTGGCGCCCGCCTGGCGCGACGAGCTGTACTCCCGCCTGAAGAAGGCCGGCGTCGAGATCACCCCGGCCGACTGGGCCGCCGCGCCGACGTACGTCGACCGCATCCTCGCCGACCGCATCAGCCGCATGGCCTTCGGCGACGCCGTCACGCTGCGCCGGCAGTACCCCGACGACGAGCAGATCGTCAAGGCCGTCGACCTGCTCAAGCGGGGCGGCGCCAACCAGAAGACGCTGTTCGCCGTGGCGGCGCGGGGGAGCAGCGAAAAGTCCTGAGCGGGGGAGGGGGAGCGCGGGGGAGTGGGCGATGGCCCATGACGAACGGGCCGGCGGATTCGATCCGCCGGCCCGTTCCCACATCGCGGTCCCCCGCTCCCCCATTCCTCCACTCCCCCACTCGTTCTACTTCACTCCCGCCAGGCTCAGCACGTACAGGATCGCCCACTGCGTGCCGAGATGCGAGTCGGTCGGCTCGAACCACTCGCCCAGCGAGTGGGCGCCGCTCCCCTTGCCGCCGCCGTCCATGGTCACGCCGGGGAGGCCCAGGGAGATCGGCACGTTCGCGTCCGTGCTGCTGGCGCCGACGTGCGGCGTGAAGCCCAGCACCTTCGCGGCGGCCAGGCCGGTGACCACGATCGGCGCATCGGCCGGCTGCTGCCCGGCCGGCCGGACGCCCACCGGCTTCACCTCCACCGTCAGCTTCACGGGCGAGTCCCAGCGCGCGTTCTCCTCGGCCAGCGCGTCCTGGATCGCCTTCTTGAACTTCGCGTCGATCTCGGCCAGCGCCTGCGCGTCCGGGGAGCGCATGTCCACCAGCATCTTCCCCTCGAACGGGATCGAGTTGACCGACGTGCCGCCGCTGATGACGCCGACGTTGAACGTGACCTTTGGCTGCTTCGGCACCTGGAAGTCGCTGATCTTCGCGATCGCGCGGCCGAGCGCGTGGATCGGGTTGGGCATGCCGAACGCGCCGTAGCTGTGCCCGCCCGGCCCCTTGAACGTCACCTCGTAGCGGTTGCTGCCGACGCCGTCCTTCGTCAGCCCGAGGCCCGTCCCGTCCACCGAGATGAAGTAGTCGATCTTCCCCTTCAGCTCCTCGTTGAAGAGGTGCTTCGTGCCGCGCAGGTCGCCGAGCCCCTCCTCGCCGACGTCGCCGACGAAGAGCAGCGTGCCGCGGGTCTGCACGCCGGCCGCCTGGATCGCGCGGGCCGCGCCGAGGACCACGGCCAGGCCACGGCAGTCGTCGCCGATGCCGGGGCCGATCAGCCGCTCTCCCTCCTTCTTCACCTTCACGTCCGTCCCCTCCGGGAAGACCGTGTCCAGGTGGCCCTGGATCAGCACCGTCGGCCCCGGACCGGTGCCCGGCCGCTCGCCGATCACGTTCCCCTCGGAGTCGATGCGCACGTTCTTCAGCCCGAGCGCCTCCAGCCGGCGCTTGAACTCCGCCGCCCGCACCTGTTCCTTGAATGGCGGCGCGGGGATCTCGCACAGCTCGACCTGCTCCTGCACCGCCTTGGCCTCGTTCGCCTTGGCGTAATCGAGCGCCGCCTTCACCTTCGGCGACGTCGCGAGCTTCGCGGGGTCCTGCGGCTTCGCCGCGCTCTGCGCCGCGGCCGCGGCCGGGACGAGCAGCGTGGCGGCCAGCAACGGGCTGAGCCGGTACGCGATGGATCGACGCATGCTTCCTCCGGTTCGGCGACGCCGCTCCGCCCGGCGGCTCGGGGCCGGGACCCGGCGGCGTCGCTGGTTCGGGCTGTGGTTGGGAGACGCGGGGTGGCCGCGCGGGCCTATACGTAACACGCGATGGCAGTGGCCGCAACGGACGACGCGGCGCGGCAGGGCTGAAACGAGTGGGGGAGTGGGGGAGTGGAGGAAACAGCGATCTCCCGCTCTTCCACTCCCCCCACTCCCCCACTCCGCCCTTCGCGCCGCTCAGCTCAGCCGCACGTCGTCTGCCCCCGCGCCAGGCACTCGGCGATCGGGATCGGGAACTGCCGGTTCACCACGTGCGTCGGCAGGTCCTTCAGCGCATCCGTCAGGCGGTTGTAGCGCCGCAGGTCGACCCAGCGGTCGCCCTCGAAGAGGAGCGAGTAGCGGCGCTGCCGGAGCAGCTCGTCCAGGATGTTGGCCGCGGTGAGGTCGGTCCGCGCCGGGAGCCCGCCCGAGCGCTGACGGATGAGGTTGATGTCCTGCGCGGCCGCCTGGATGTTGCCGAGCCCGATGTTCGCCTCCGCCCGCAGCAGGATCAGCTCCTCGTTGCGGATGATCGGGATCGGCGCGTCCTGCGATTGGTAGAGCCGGAAGCCCAGACTCGTCTCGAGGCCGCGCTGCTTCGCCGTCGCATCCAGCCGGCGCAGCTTGGCGGTGAAGCGGTCGTCGGGCTGGCCGTTCGCCTTCTTCTCCACGTCCCGCTCGAGCGACGGGTGCGCGAGGACGACCGGTTCCAGCAGCGTGTTCTGCGTGTCGCCGGAGCCGGTGCTGAAGACGTGGTAGACGCCGAGGTCCAGCGCGCCGGTCGGATCGATGAACGATTCCTGGAGCGCCTGCAGCGCCGCCTGGAAGTTCGTCGTCGTGCCGCCGATGTTCAGGCTCCCCATGTAGTCGGCGACGCGGGCGCGCAGCGCGCGGTTGAACTTCAGGAACGTTGCCGGCGTCGAGAAGCCGGTGAAGCCGGTGCTGAGGCGGAACGGGAACGCGTCGCCGCCCTTCTGCAGGTGCGCCTTCGCCTCGTCGAGCAGCGTGACGATCTGGTTGAAGACCTCCGTGCGGCTCGCGATCGGCGCCGGCTGATCCGGCGGCGCGTCGAACTGGATGACGGCACCCGCGTTGTCGCGGGTGTTGATGACCAGCAGGAGGTCGTAGGCCATCATCGTCTTCGTGAAGCCGCGCACGGCCTCCTTCTGCGCATCGGAGAAGCCGCCCACCTTCGTCACCGCGGCCAGGACGATGGCCGCGGTGCGCAGGTTCTGGTAGCGCTGGTTCCACAGGTTCGCGCCGAACGCGGGGCTCCCCGCGTCGAGCGGGCTCTCCAGCATCTCCGCCACGAAGCGCGGGTCCGCCGGGTCGAAGACGTAGGACTCGCGCCCCAGGATGCCGAGCAGCGAGATGTAGCCGTTGCGCACGCCCATCGGGATGCGCGCGCCGATGAGGAGCCCCTGCGCCGCCGCCGCCACGGCGCTCGGCGTGGGGGTCTGCTCGAGGCTCTCGATGCTCGGGTTGTTCAGGTCCGGCACCTCGAGCTTGTCGGCGCTGCACGCCGCGCACAGCAGCGCGCCGAGCAGCGCGAGCGCGGGGAGCCGCCGTCCCGCCCGCTCGTTCGCGCGGGCGGCGGGCAACGCCGCGCGCGGCCGGGCGGCGGCGCGGGAGATCGTCGCGTTCATGGTTCCGCACCTCGGGCGAAGGGTAGGGGATTCGGTCGCGGTCGTCATGGTCACCACCCCACGTCGACGGAGAACCAGAAGCTGCGGCTCGGCGGGAACGGCGCGACGTCGATGTTCCGCGCCACCGCCTGGTTGCCGAAGTTGCTCACCTCCGGATCGAGCCCCGAGTACTTCGTGAAGACGAGGAGGTTGCGCCCGCTCACGCTCAGCCGGACGTTCGGCGCGCCGCCGCCGAAGAGGCGCGGCACGGCGTTCTGCGGCAGGCGGTAGGAGAGCGTGACCTCGCGCAGCTTGATGTAGCTGCCGTCCTCCATGTACGGCCGCGAGTCCTTGAGCGTGGCCCAGCGCAGGAAGCGGCGCTCGCCGACCGTGCCGCTGATCGTGTCGCCGAACGCGTCGAACTCCGTGACGCTGGGGCCCTTGTCGTAGTCGACGGTGTTCCCGGCCAGGTCGTAGAGGAAGCGCGTCAGGTTCACGATCTTCGCGCCCTGCGCCCAGTCCCAGAGGAAGACCAGCCCGAAGCGGTTCCACGTCAGGTCGTTCGAGAAGCCGACGCGGAACGTCGGGTTCGCGTCGCCCACGGAGCCGATCTTCACGACCTTCTCCCCGTTCTCCAGCGTGTAGCCGAGGTTCGTCACGAGCTGCGTCGGCGACTTCCCCTCCTCGATCTGGAACGCGCCGAGCGAGGTGCCGAAGCCGCCGGTCTGGAAGGACGGGACCGGCAGGTCGATGACCTTGCCGCGGTCGGAGGAGAACGTGCCGCGCATCACCCAGGTGAGATTGCCGCGCTGCAGCGGCGTGCCGGCCAGACCGACCGTGATGCCGCGCACGCGCAGCTCGCCGCCGTTCAGGAACTGTGCGGTAAAGCCGGTCGAGGGCGCCGTCGTCCGCTGCAGCAGCAGGTTCGTGATGTTCTTCTGGTACGCCGTGACCTCGAGCGTGGCGCGCTCGCCGAAGAGGGTGGCGTCGAGGCCGCCCTCGATCTCCGCCGTCCGCTCCGGCTCGATGTTCGGGTCGCCGGCGTTGCCGAGCACCGTTAGACCCGGGATCCCGCCGATGTTCTGCGTCGCGTTGAGCGGCGTGAACTTCTGGCCGAAGAGCGGGTGGTTGCCGCTCTGGCCCCAGGCCAGGCGGAGCTTCACCTCGTTCAGCGCGGGGCCCAGGTTCGGGAAGCGGTAGGAGGCGGCCGCCTTCGGGAAGTAGAACCACTTGGCGACGTCGCCGAACGTGCTGCTGCGCTCGGCGCGGATCCCGGCCGTGAGCAGCAGCCGCTCGTTCACGCCGAGGAGCTCCTCCTGCAGGTACATGCCGAAGTCCTTGACGAGCTGGAACTGCTCGCGGATGTCGCGCACCGTGCCGACGTCGGTCTTGTCGAGCCCGCCGTTCAGGTTGCGGCTGATGGTGCGGTCGATCTCCAGGCGCGAGTTGTCGTACTGCGCGCCGGCCGACGTCGTGGCCCGCCAGGCCGGGCTCTCGTACGTGTAGATCAGGTTGCCGCCGAGGTTCAGGTTCCGGTTCGAGCTGTTGCTGAGCAGCTTCGTGCCGGGGAGCCCGTCGTCGCGCGGCTCGAAGACCAGCTCCGGCGGGAAGAACAGGTCGTTGACCTGCGAGAAGTAGTCGAGGCCGCCCACGCCCAGGATGCGCAGCGAGTGCGAGCCCGAGCGGAACGCGTCGTAGGTGATGGTCGAGGAGCCCAGGAAGCGCCAGACGTCCTCGTTGTTCTTCATCAGCGCCGCCGTCTGCAGCGGGTTCGCGAGCCCCGGCAGTGCGAACGGGTTCGCCGGGTAGCTGCCGTCGGCGCGCTGGCGCAGGTCCACGAAGTTCGGCGTGAACGGCAGCGTCATGTAGAAGCTGACGGTGTTGTTGTCGTTGTTCGTCAGCCCGCGGGACGCCAGCGTGTGCAACAGGTTCGTGCTCGCGTCGACGGTGAGCCGGGAGCCGACCTGCTGGCCGAGGTTCACGCGCACCGACTGCTTGTCGAAGCGCGTGTTCTGGATGATGCCGCCGTCGTGCTTGACCAGGCCGGACGCGTAGTAGCGCGTGTTCTCGTCGCCGCCGCTGATGCTGGCGGACGTCTCGTTGGAGAGCGGCCGCTCGCCGGCGAGCAGCTTCTCCTGGTCGAAGGTCTGCCCGGGCTGGTAGTACTTCGCGGCGTCCGGGCCCCAGACCGCCTGCGCCTCCTCCAGCGTCTCGAACGTCCGCGAGCCGAGCTTCTTCGAGTCCGCGAACGTGCCCAGCTTCTGCGAGAACGAGACGCGCGGCCGCCCCGGCTGCCCCCGCTTCGTCGTGATGATCACCACGCCGGCGGGCGCCTTCGACCCGTAGATCGCCGCCGCCGCCGGGCCCTCGAGCACCTCGATCCGCTCGATCTCCTCCGGGTTGATGTCCACGATGCGGTTCACCACCGCATCCTGCATCAGCGACGCGTTCGACCCCTGCGCCGCCTTCGTGATCTCGTTCTGGTTCGACGGGATCCCGACGTTGCTCACGATGACGCCGTCCACCACGTACAGCGGCTCCGAGGACGCGTTGATCGTGGCGATCCCGCGCAGCCGCACCTGCACGCCGCCGCCCGGCGCACCCGAGTTCTGCTCGATGCTCGCCCCGGCGACGCGCCCCTGGAGCATCCGCTCGATCGTCTCCGCCGGCGGCGCCTGCGACAGCTCCGCCGCCTGAACCGTGGCCACCGAGTTGGCCAGGTTGCGCCGCGCGACCCCGGTCGCGCGACCGGTCACGACCACCTGGTCCAGGTTCAGCACGTCCACGTCCAGGCTGACCTCGACGGTGCCGCGGTCCGCCGGCACCGGAAGCTCCCGCGTCCGGTAGCCGATGCTCCGCACCACCAGCGTCACCGCGCGCGCCGGGACGTCCAGGCGGAAGTTGCCGCTGGCGTCGGTCGCGCCGATGATCGCGGTGCCGACCACCGACACCGCCGCGCCCGCCACCGGCCCGCCGGTGGCGCTGACCACCCGGCCGCTGAGCTGGCGCTGCTGCGCCCACGTGGCTCCCGGCAGGGAGAGCAGGCACAGCGCTGCGATCGCTATGGAGTGTTTCGACACGCGGATCTCCCTTTCGTTTGGGGGTGGACGACGGCGGGCCCCGCGGGGCCCCAGGGAGGGTTCCGCGGCGGAGGACGTGGCCGTGCCACGCCGAGCGGGATAGCAGCGTGCATGGGTCCCCTGGCTCGAAGAACCGTGGGAACGGAGCTGCCGGGTACAGTGGGTGAAACCGCACGGCCGAGCGGCGCGGCCGCGCAAGGCGAGGTGTGGGGAGGCGTGGCGGAGGGCCCGGGCGCGGGCGCGGCCGTCCCAGGGTCGGCCGCGACGCCTCTCGGCTTCATGATATATCGGGAACGCGTGAGCCGGGATGGCCGTGACCGGGGCGGGGCTCTACCCGACACGCGACGAGGGTGGCCGCGGCGGAGCCGGAGCGGGCGAGCGGGCGAGCGGGCGAGCGGGCGAGCGGGCGAGCGCTGTTTCCCCCACTCCCCCACTCCCCCGCTCCCCCGCTCGGTCGTCAGACCCGCGGATCGCCGCCCGGCCCCGGTCCCGGGCCGGACCGCGTCTCGACCTCGAACAGGATGCGGCAGTGCACGCTCGGCGCGAGGGCGCGCTGTACGAGGCACGCGGCGGCCGCGCGGTGCAGCTTCCTCATCACCGCGCCGTCGACGTGGCGCGAGAGCCGGACGTGCACGTCGAAGCCTTCCACGCGCTTCGGGCTCACCGACAGGAGCTTCTCGACCTCGAGGCTGATCGTCTCCGGGGGCACGCCGTTGCGAGCGGCCACGATCTCGAGGTCCGTCGCGATGCAGGTCCCGAGCGCCGCGGCCAGCAGGTCCGTCGACGAGAACGAGCGCCCGGCGCCGCCGTACTCCGGCGCCTTCGACGTCACGAGCCGCGCCCCGGAGCGGGGGTGGTCCACGACACATTCGCCTCCGCCCAGGAGGAGGATCGTCACCGTCGCCATGCTGCCTCCACGCATACGCCGTCCGCGGGGCGGGGCCGGCCCGGCCGCGCCGGGCGCGCGCCGCCGCCCGCGCGCCCGGGGCCCGCGCCCCGCCGGAACCGGTGCGGCGCAAGCCCCTTGATCCGGAATCGGGTCATTCCTAAATTGTGCCCGCGGCCAACCCCCGGGAACGGCTTCCGGGGACCAGCGACGCGAGGACCTGGGGCGCTTTTCCCCAGGTCTTTTTTGTGGCCGGCCGCGATCCTCGCGGGAGGGTTCCCGCGTAACTCGGGATTGCGCGGTACGGAATACCGGACCCCAATCTCAACACACCAGGGAGTACGGTATGCGTACCAGAGGCACCGTGAAGTGGTTCAACGACGCCAAGGGGTTCGGCTTCATCTCGCCGGCCGACGGCTCCAAGGACTGCTTCGTCCACCACTCGGCCATCCAGATGCAGGGCTTCAAGACCCTTGCCGAGGGTGAGACCGTCGAGTTCGACGTGGTCCAGGGCGCCAAGGGCCCGGCCGCGGAGAACGTCGTCCGCGTCGGCTGATCCGCGACCGACGGTCGGTGGCTCGGTGACCTGATCGCTCGATTGGCCCGAGTTCGACGAGCGGAAGAAACGGGCCGGTGGATCGCTCCACCGGCCCGTTTTTCGTCCAACCCCGCCTCAGGAGTACCGCTGCGCCACCCGGCGCCCCATGTACATCCCGACGCCCGTCCCCACCATGCTCAACACGAACGCCGTGAACATTCCGCCGGCCGCGCCGGCGTACCATCCGATCCACCCGCCGGCCGTCGCGCCGATGTAGCCCAGCATCTTCACCATGACGTCCTCTTCCTCCGGCGTCGTCGCCGGATCTGGCTGGTCCCGGACCCGAACGGGGGCGCGCGGCGCGGCCTGCGCGCGAGCGTGTGGACGCTCGCCGCCCGGTCGGGCGCGCTGCCCGGCCCCATCGTCGGGGATTCACGTGCCGCCTGCGGGGAGACCACGGGAGGGACGGCGGGCCGCCGAAACCGATCGGCCGGCCCGCCCCGAAGCTGCATCGGCGGCGCGGCGCGGGGCA
>DASTKT010000199.1:0-59931 GCA_035715725.1 Longimicrobiales bacterium
GCCGCCGAAGCGAGCGCGCGACGCAACGCTCTCTCCATGTGTCCTCCTGTGAACGGGATGGTCGGTGTGGCGTACCACCCTCCGCGCTCCAGCGCGCGAAGATCCAAACACGGCCCGCCACCACGTGGCGACGGCCGAGATCGCCGTTCCGGACGAAAGCGAAGAACTCAAGACGGCGGCGCCGATCGCCACGCCCCACCCGGAACCGCCGCGTGCGGGCGGCGGCTGCTGCGGCCGGGGGCCGGCCCTCGTGCGGGAGGACCGGCCGCGGGGCGCCGGCGAATCGAACTCGACGCGGCACGCGCCACGTCAGTGCTGGCGTTGGGCAACGCGCCAGCCGCGGAATCTGTGACGAAACGTCGTTTTTGGGGGACCAACGCCCGGAACATGGGGACGAATGGACGGGCGCGCAACCACTGGTCGGGTGCGGATGCCCGCGCTGGCGCGCCTGCTATTCGGGATTCAAGGCGTCGCTGTACATAGTCGTCGGAACTGTATACAAGCGTGTGTGCGAGATCGCGCCCACGACGGAACGGAGCCGGCGAGCGGAGGGGCGGAAAGCGCGAGCGGCAGAGTGGAAGCGCGGGAGAGTGGAGGAGCGGGGGCGCGCCGTGTCCCCCCGCTCCCCCACGCCGTCCGTGCGGCCGCGGCTACCGCAGCGCCGCCTCCAGTCCCGCCGCGGCCTTCTCCACCTCGCCCGCATAGCGGTCGAGCGCGGCGGCCACGCGCGCCGCCTCGCGCTGGGCGACGTCCTGGCTCGGCACGTCCTCGACGGCCTCGCGGATGCCGGGCATCGTCTTCACGCCGTAGCCCGTGTAGTAGCCCGGGGCGTAGAGGAGGTGCTTGAACCACTCGCGGTGCTCGAGGCCGCCGGCGTCGATGAGGGCGCGCTCGGTCCGGTAGAGCGTCTGGTTGACGGGGGTGAGCGCCTTCCAGCGCCGGCGCGCGTCGGTGGCGCTCAGCTTGTCGAGCGGGGCGAGGGCCTGCTCGAAGCGGGCGGCGGCCTTGTCGAGCCGGTCGAGCGCGGCGTACACGCCGGCCAGGTCGAGCCCCTTCGTCTTCGGATTGCGCTCGGCCTCGCGCTTGATCTCCTCGGTGTAGCGCCGGTAGGTGCGGCCGGCGCGCACGAACTCGAACGGCAGCACCGGAGCGTCGGCCATGCGCAGGATCGCGGTGCCGAGCGTCTGCGCCTCGGTGACGCCGTATGCGAAATCGGGGTCGAGGAAGCGGGTGTAGAAGTCGAAGGAGTCGTAGATCGAGTGGTAGATCCCGGCCTCCGCGCCGCCGCCGTACGCGATGTTGAGCGACGCGATGCCGAGATGGTCGATGTAGGCGGTGTAGTCGGAGCCGGAGCCGAGCGCGCCGATGGTGTAGGCGGTGTCGGCCGGCGGCGCGGCGGCGGCGCCGTCGCGGGTGGCGCCGTGGCCGTCGGCGGTGACGGTGTCGCGCGGCTGCGGGCGGCGCCCTTCCCGGCGCTCGAGCGCGGCGGCGAGCACGCTCTTGCCCCGCTTCGGGTCGGGGATGTCACGGGCGACCTGGCGGGCGAACTCCTCGAGCGAGTGCGAGCCGGCGACGCCGATCCACCCCTTCTCGTTCGTGTCGCTGCCGAAGTAGGCGACGGCGCTCTTGCCGAGCTCGTCGGCGTGCTTTTCGGCCCATTCGGTCGAGCCGAGCAGCCCCCACTCCTCACCGTCCCACGCGGCGAAGATGATGGTGCGGCCGGGCTTCCAGCCGGTCTTCAGCAGCTTGCCGACGCCGCGGGCGGCCTCGTTGAGCGCGACCTGCCCCGAGATCGGGTCCTGCGCGCCGTTGACCCAGGCATCGTGGTGGTTGCCGTAGATGATCCACTGGTCGGGCGAGAGGGCGCCCGGGATGCGGGCGATCACGTCGTAGAGCGGGCGCACCTGCCAATCGAACTTGAGCGCGAGGTGCACCTTGGCGGGGCCGCCGCCGACGTGATAGGTGATGGGGAGCGCGCCCCTCCAGGCGGCGGGCGCGACCGGGCCGCCGAGCGCGCGCAGGATCGGCAGCGCGTCGCCGTAGGAGATGGGCAGCGTCGGGATCGCGGCGATCGTCTTCACCTCGTTCATCGGCAGCTTGCGCGCGCCCGCCTCGGACGCCCACCCTGGCGACTGCGGGTCGCCCGGATAGGTCGGCATGTCCATGACGCTGCCGCGCTGGACGCCCTGCCAGGGGCGCATCGGCCCCTTCGGGTAGATGTCGTCGACCCAGTAGCCGTCGTCCTTCGGATCCGAGTAGATGAGGCAGCCGATGGCGCCGTGCTCCGCGGCGACCTTCGGCTTGATGCCGCGCCAGGAGCCGCCGTACTTCGCGATGACGATCTTCCCCTTCACGCTGACCCCGAGGGAGTCCAGCACCTTGTAGTCGGCGGGGATCCCGTAGTTGACGAAGACGACGTCGCCCGTCACGTCCCCGTCCGGCGAGTAGAAGTTCGCGGTGGGGAGCTGGTTCGCGTCGCCCGAGTCCTTGTCCTCGGGGAGCGCGGGCTCCTTGAGCGCGGCCGTGAACGTGTCCGGCGCGACCATCGTGAGGGAGCGCGAGACCGGCCGCGGCATGAGCGCCTCGAAGCGCTCGATCTGCGCGGGCAGACCGTAGGAGCGGAACCGCGCCAGGATGAGCTCGGCCACGTGGCGCGAGCGGTCGGTGCCCGCCTCGTGCGGGTCCTCGCTGAGGATCCGCATCTGCGCGCGGAGGGTATCCGCGTTCGGGACCGACCGGACGAGCTGTTCGTTCTTCGTCTGCGTGGCGAGGGCATCCGCCGGGAAGCCGCGGATGGGCTGCTGCGCCCGTGCGGAGCCCCCGACCAGGACGGCGACGGCGCCGGCCACGAGCGGCCAATGGCGGGTCATCTGCGCTCCTGCGCTGAGGTTGTGGGATCGGGACGGGGGAAAGTGTCGGGGGAGGGGAAGGGAAGTCAAGGCGCCGCGCAGCGGCGCGTGCTCTGGCTCATGCTCCCTAAAAAAACCAGGACTCGATCCCGACGGGAGGTTCGAGCCCTGAGTTTCGAGGGAGCAAGAGCAGGAGGCGAGCAAGAGCAAGAGGGGGCGCCGCTAGCGCGGCGCCTGGCAGACGCCCGGCTGCGCGGAGTCCGTCGTCGCCACGGGCGGGCGGCCGCGCTTCGTCCGGATCAGCAAGGCGCCGTTGCTGCCGAGCGTGCCGTACAGCGCGCTGCCGGCGGCGCCGCGCAGGACCTCGATGCTCTCGATGTCGGCGGGGTTGAGCGAGGAGAACGGATCCTCGGAGGCGGCGCCGAAGCCGAACGGGCCGCGCGTCCCGACCGGCGAGGGCGTGCTGACGACGACGCCGTCGATGACCACGAGCGGGTTCGTGCCGCCGAAGATGGAGTTGATCCCGCGGAAGCGCAGGCGGAAGCCACGGCCCGGCATGCCGGAGCCGGCCTCGATGTTGGCGCCGGCGACGCGGCCCTGGAGCAGCGTGCCGAGGCTCGAGCCGGTGCCGCGCGCGAGGTCGGCGGCGGTCATGTGCACGGCGGAGTTGCCGGCGCTCGGCTCGGCGGCGGCCGCGGTCACGACGACCGCCGGGAGCCGCACGACGTGGGGCGCGACCTTGAGCGTGAGGTCGTCCTGGTCCGCCGGCAGCTCGATCGCGCCCTGCCATCCCGGGAGCTGGATCTCGAGCCGGGCCGCGCCCTCCGGCGCCTGGAGGTAGAACTCGCCGTCGGGGCCGGTGCAGACGCCGCTCCGGCTGCCGGCCAGCCGGACCGCGACGCCCGGCACCGGCTGCTCGGTGCCCTGGACCACGATGTGGCCGGTGATCTCGCGCCGCTGCGCGGCGGCGGGGTGCGCGAGCAGCGTCAGGGCGAGCGGGGCGAGCAGGGCGAGGGGCACGGTGGTGCGTGGCATACGGCCTCCGGGGGAAGCACGAAGCGGGCTCGCGTCGGGGGGGCGGGCGCGTCCGCCGGCGTCCGGCCCGCTCCGGCCCGCAACGGGCCCGGCTGGCCGGCACCGGCGCCGAGGACTATGCTAAACACGGTGGGTCGGTGGCGCCACGGCGCGGCCGTTCCGTTCGCCCCGCGGGGCCACCGTTCACCCCATGGCTGGAAACCGAAGATGACCGATTCCGATCTGCGCGAGCTCGTCCCCGGGCTCGTGAACGCCAGTTGCCCGCTTCCCGACGTGCTCGCGGGCGGACAGCCGTCGCCGCAGCACGTCGAGAGCCTGGCGCGCGGCGGGATCCGCACGGTGCTGGACACCCGCGGGACCGGCGAGCCGCGCGGCTTCGACGAGCCGGCCGCGGTCCGCGCCGCGGGGATGGAGTACGTCGCGCTCCCGGTCGGGCACGGTGGGATCCCGGACGAGACGTTCGACCGGTTCCGCGAGCTCATGGGCGACCCCGGCCGCCGGCCGGTGCTCGTTCACTGCGCCTCCGGCAACCGCGTCGGCGCGCTCATGCTCCCGTACCTGCTGCTGGACGAGGGGCGGGAGCCGGAGGAGGCGCTCGAGCTGGCCGTGGGCTGCGGCCTGCGCAGCCGCGAGCTGGCGGACGTGGCCTTCGACTACGCGCGCCGGCACGGCGCGGCCGGGGAGTAGTCGGTGATCCTGCGCCGCTTCTACGACGACAAGCTGGCCCAGGCCAGCTACCTGATCGGCTGCGCGGCCACGGGCGAGGCGCTCGTGGTGGACGCGAACCGCGACGTGGCGCAGTACCTGGACGCCGCGACCTCCGAAGGGCTGCGCGTCACGGACGTCACGGAGACGCACATCCACGCCGACTACGTCTCGGGGAGCCGCGAGCTGGCGCGCGCCGCCGGCGCCCGCCTCTGGCTCTCCGACGAGGGCGGCCCGGACTGGCGCTACGGCTTCGCCGCCGCGGAGGGCGCGCGGCTCCTGCACGACGGCGACACGTTCAAGGTCGGCAATATCCGCATCGACGTCCTGCACACGCCCGGCCACACGCCCGAGCACCTCTCGTTCCTGGTCACCGACACGGCGGGCGCCGACCGCCCGATGGGGATCCTCACCGGCGACTTCGTGTTCGTCGGCGCCGTCGGCCGTCCCGATCTGCTGGAGAAGGCCGCCGGGTTGGAGGGCACGATGGAGGCCGGCGCGCGGGACCTGTTCCGCAGCCTGCAGCGCTTCCGCGCGCTCCCCGACTGGCTCCAGGTCTGGCCCGGTCACGGCGCCGGCTCGGCGTGCGGCAAGGCGCTCGGCGCGGTGCCGCAGACCACCGTCGGCTACGAGCGGCTCTTCAACCTGGCGCTCACGATCGACTCCGAGGACGAATTCGTCGACTACATCCTGGCGGACCAGCCGGAGCCGCCACGCTACTTCGCGGAGATGAAGCGGATCAACCGGGACGGTCCGCGGGTCCTGGGCGGCTTCGCGCGTCCGCCGCGCCTGGAGGCCGCGGCGCTCGAGGAGCTGCTCGCTCGCGGCGCCCGCATCGCGGATCTGCGGCCGCAGGCGGAGTTCGAGCACGGCCACGTCCCCGGCACCATCAGCATCCCGCAGAACAAGTCGTTCACGACCTGGGCCGGGTGGCTGCTGCCGTACGATGCCGACTTCTACCTGATCCTCCCGGCCGGCTGCGAGAGCTGCATCGACGAGGCGGTTCGCGACCTGGCCATGATCGGCCGCGACCGCATCGCCGGCTACTTCGCGGGCGAGGTGGTCCGCGCCGTGCCCGAGCTCGAGCGGACGCCGCGCGTGTCGGCCTCGGAGCTGGCCGCGCAGCTCGCGTCCGGCGACGTCGCGATCGTGGACGTCCGGGGCGCCGCCGAGTTCGCCGCGGGGCACCTGCCCGGCGGGCGCAACATCCCGCTGGGCTACCTGGAGGAGCGTCTCGCGGCGGTGCCGCGCGACCGGCCCGTCGTCGTCCACTGCCAGTCGGGCGCGCGCTCCGCCATCGGCGCGAGCCTCCTGCTGGCGCGCGGCTACCGCGACGTCCGCAACCTGGCCGGCGGACTGGACGCCTGGGCCGCCGCGGGCGAGCCGGTCGAGCGCGACGGCGCGCCGACGCCGGCGTAGCGGGCCCTTCCCGAGGCCGGGTCAAACCGAGCCGGAAACCACTGGTCGGATTCGGATTCGGGCTCGGATCCGGATTCGGGGGGACGTCACCGACACATGGATGCAGCGCTGTACTGGAAGGCCGCGGTCGCGGGGCTCGTCGAGGGCGCCACGGAGTTCCTGCCGGTCTCCTCGACCGGCCACCTGATCCTCGTCGGCGACCTGCTCGACTTCGAGGGGCCGACGGCCAAGACGTTCGAGATCTTCATCCAGCTCGGTGCCATCCTGGCCGTCGTCTGGTTCTACCGCCGATTCCTGCTCGAGGTGGCGCTCCACTGGATGAAGAGCCCGACGGAGCGGCGCTTCCTCTGGAACCTGGTGATCGCGTTCCTCCCCGCGGCCGTGGTGGGGCTCCTCGTCCACGACTGGCTGAAGGCGCACCTCTTCAATCCGCTGTCCGTGGCGGTGGCGCTGGTGGTCGGCGGGGTGGCCATCCTGGCCATCGAGCGCTGGCACCCGCGGGCCCGCATCGAGACGGTGGCGGAGATGCCGCCCAGGACGGCCTTCGAGATCGGGCTCGCGCAGGTGCTCTCGCTCTGGCCCGGCACCTCCCGCTCCGGCGCTACGATCATGGGCGCCATGTGCTTCGGCGTCTCCCGCGTCGCCGCCACGGAGTTCTCCTTCTTCCTCGCGATCCCGACGATGTTCGCGGCCACGCTCTACGACCTGTACAAGAGCCGCGGCGTGCTCGCGGCGGGCGATGCGCCGGTCTTCGCCATCGGCTTCGTCGTCTCCTTCGTCTCGGCGCTCATCGTCGTGAAGGGGCTGCTGCGCTACGTCTCCAGCCACGACTTCCGCGCCTTCGGCTGGTACCGCATCGTGCTCGGCCTCATCGTCCTCGGGTACTTCTGGCTGACGTCGGGCCTGACGACGGGAATCTGAACCCCGGCAGGTGGCCATGCCGCAGACCGGCACCGTTCCGCCGCCCGAGCTGCTCTACCTGCTCGCCGGCGATCCATCGGAGCTCGCGGAGACGGTGGCCGGGCTGCGCTCGGCCGACATCGCCGAAGCGCTGAACCGGCTGCACCCGGAGCCGGCCGCGGCGCGCGTCGTCGCCGCGCTGCCGTTCGACCTCGCCGTGCAGGTGCTCGACGAGCCCTCGCTCGAGCGCCGGCCGGAGATCTTCCGCGAGCTGGACGAGCCGGTGGCCGTCGCGCTCATCGAGGCGATGTCCGCCGACGAGCAGGCCGACGTGGTGCGCGCGCTCCCGGAGCCGGCGCGCAAGCGTCTGATCGCCGGCCTCGACGCCCCGACGCGGACCGCCCTGACCATGCTGCTGCAGTACCCGCCGGAGACCGCCGGCGGCATCATGACCACCGAGTTCGTCGGCGTGCCCTCCACCTGGACCGTCGACGAGGTGCTCCGCCACATCGGCGCCGTCGGCCGGGCCAAGGAGACGGTCTACGCGATCTACCTGGTGACGCCCGGCACGCACCACCTCGAGGGCGTCGTCTCGTTGCGCGAGCTCATGGTGGCGGACCGGGCCAGCCGCGTGGCGCAGCTCACGGACCGGCGCCGCCCCCTCTGCGTCGGGCCGCTCACGGACCGCGAGGAGGTCGCCCGGCTCATCTCGAAGTACAACCTGCTCGCCATCCCCGTCGTAGACGAACACGGCGTGATCCTCGGCATCGTCACGGTCGACGACGTCATCGACGCCATCGTCGCCGAGCAGACCGAGGACGTGCAGAAGTTCGGCGGCATGGAGGCGCTCGACGAGCCGTACACGCAGATCGGCTTCTGGATCATGGTGCGCAAGCGCGCCGGCTGGCTCTGCGCCCTCTTCCTGAGCGAGATGCTGACCGCCACCGCCATGGGCCGCTTCGAGGGCGAGATCAGCCGCGCCGTCGTCCTCGCGCTCTTCATCCCGCTCATCATCAGCTCCGGCGGCAACAGCGGCTCGCAGGCGACCTCGCTCATCATCCGCGCGCTCGCGCTCAAGGAGGTGAAGGTCGCCGACTGGTGGCGGATCGCGTGCCGCGAGCTGCCCGCCGGCCTCGTGCTGGGCTGCATCCTCGGCGTCATCGGGTTCTTCCGCATCATCCTCTGGCAGGCGCTGCACCTCTACGACTACGGCTCCCATTTCCTCCTCGTGGCGACGACGGTCGGCGCCGCGCTCGTCGGCGTCGTCACGTTCGGCTCGCTCGCCGGGTCGATGCTCCCCTTCGTCCTCCGCCGGCTCGGCTTCGATCCGGCCAGCGCATCGGCGCCGTTCGTGGCGACGCTCGTGGATGTCACGGGGATCGTGATCTACTTCACCGTGGCGTATGTGATTCTGCGGGGGACGTTGTTGTAGGGGCCCGGTCTGAACCGCCCGGCAGCCGATTCCGGACGACCGCAAAAAAGCCCGGGCGCCTTCCAGCGCCCGGGCTCGCCGCCCCGTCGGGAGACCCCTGCCTACCGCTTCCCGTCCACCACCACCGGCACCGGCTTCGCCACGGTCCCCGGCTCACCGTCCGAGACGTAGCGCCCCGCCGGCCCCGGCTTCTCCAGCCGCTTCAGGAGCGCCTCCATCGCGTTGCCGGTCATGATCTGGCGGTTCGTGCTGCGCGGGTTCCACTTCCCGTCGTACGGGTTCACGTTCGGGTCGCCGGAGACCTCGAGGACCACGGGATAGTCGTACGTCAGCGTCTTGTGGGTCTTCGGGTCCGTCCACGAGCCGTGCCACGCCAGCGACCGGTCCTTCGGCCACATCCCCAGCGGGAGCGCGAACGTGCGGACCTTGTAGCTCCCGCCCGTCGCCGAGTCGATGGCGAGCTGGCCCCGCGCGATGAACTCCTGCACCTGGTTGCCGGCCCGGTCCAGCCGCGCGTGGTAGAGCGTGTGGTTGCACAACTCGAAGCCCTGCTGCTGGAGGTACTGCACCTTCTTGAAGCGCCACTCCGGCTTCTGCCCCTGGATGTTCTTCCCGCCGAAGAAGGCGTGGCCCGCGCCCGCCGCCGGGAGCATGCAGAAGACGGCCTTGTTCCCCCAGTCCGGGTGCTTCTTCTGGAAGTCCTGCCAGATCCCGAGCGCGCTCGTCGGGTCCACCACGAGCTTCCCGTTCTGCTCGATCCAGCGGAACTGCTCCGGGGACGCATCGTCGAACGTGAAGATCACGGGGGACGTCCCCTTCGGGAGCGCCTGTAGCCCCTTCCGGTCCAGCACGTCGGCCATGTTGATCGGCCGGTACCCCTTCGCGTACAGGTCCTCCAGGTCCTGGCGGAAGCGCGCCGGCGGCCGCTCGAACTCGTCGAAGACCCGGTCCTGGATCAGGTGGTACTCGAGCACCGGGATGCGCCCCATCTCGTTCGCCGGAAGCGACGTCGTGGGGCCCGCCGCCGCGCCGACGGCGCCGGAGTCCGCGGCCGGCGTGGTCTCCGTGGCGGCCGCCACGGCCGCGGCGGGCTTCATGTCCCCGCCGCACGCGGCGGCGGTCCAGATCGCCGCGGCACCCGCCACGGCCGCAAGGAAACTCCACCGGAGGCGCCCGGCTCGGGAGCGCTCCGCATTCGCGTTCTGCACGGTCTCTTCCTTCATTTTTCTCGGGGGGGCGACGTCGCCAACGGGGTACCGCCGGGCCGGCCTGGCCCGGCGCGTACCGGAACTCTAGCGGGGAGCCGGGCGCCGGAGAACGGCCGCCCCGCGCGTCCGGTGCGTGGCGCCGTTGCATGGCGCCGTGGGCGGCGGCCCGGCCCCGGCGCGCGGCGGTCCCGCGGCGGCGCCGGCGGCAGGTTTCGCGCCCGGCGCGGCTCAGTCCCGCGGCGCCTGGCGCCGCTCGGTGCGCACGTGGATCGGCCACAGCGCGACGGGCTCGTCCAGCTCCGACGCCAGCGCCATGAGCAGCGGATGCATGGACGGGAAGCGCTCGCCGGCCGCGGGGTCGAGGCAGCGCATGATGGTGCGGTCGAGCGTCGCGGGGATCTCGACGTTGAAGCGGCGCGGCGGCGGGGGCCGGTGGGCGCCGATCTGCGGGTGCTGGCGCTCGTCGCCGGAGCGCGGCTCGTCGCCGGTGTAGACGTCCTCGAACGGCCAGCGGCCGGTGACCATCTCGTAGAGGAGCGCGCCGAGGCCGTAGACGTCGGCCTGCGGGCCGAGCGGCGCGCGCAGCACCTGCTCGGGCGCCATGTACGGCGCGGTCCCCAGCCGGCGCATGGGGCGGGACGCGAGGTCGATCGGCCGCGCGGCGTCGAAGTCGACGAGCACGGGGATCCCCTCCCGCAGGAGCAGGTTCGCCGGCTTCAGGTCCAGGTGGAGCCAGCCGCGCCGGTGCAGGTGGTAGAGACCCGCGCCGATGTGGATGGCCATGCGCACGGCGTCGGGGATGTCGAGGCGGCGGCTCGGGCGCCGCTCGAGGAGGTCGAAGAGCGACGGTCCCTCCACGTACTCCATGAGCAGGTACGTCAGCCCCTCGTGCTCGCCCTCGCCGAAGCCGCGGATGATGTTCGGGTGGTGCATCCTCCGGATGATGCGCGCTTCGCGGCGGAGTGCGGCCACCGCGCGGCGGCTCGCGCGGAGGTCGGGCGAGAGGATCTTGCACGTCAGCGCGCACCAGTCGTGCGCGCTCCAGACCTGGTAGAGGTGGCCGAGGCGCCCCGGGGCGAGATGCCCGATGACCGTCAGGTCGCCGGCGATCCGGTCGCCGAGCGCGTAGGGGTAGAGCCGCTGCGCCGGCCGGATCCCCAGCCGCCGGACGTCGGCGGTGCTCGTCAGCAGGCCGATCCGCCTGGGCCGAGCGGTGCGTGTCCGGATCATGGGTCGGGCGTCCTTTCGCCGAGGAGCGAGCGCACCTTGTCGCGGATCTCCTCCAGCGGCGCCGGCTTGGCCATGTAGGCGTCGCAGCAGCCGGACGCCAGGATCGCCTCCGGGTCGCCGTGCGACGCCAGCGCCGTCAGCACCAGGATCGGGACCGGCCGCGGCGCCTGCTTCTTGATCCAGCGCCCGGCCTCGATGCCGTCCATCCCGGGAAGCTGCAGGTCCAGCAGCACCAGGTCCGGCGTCTCCTCGCTCGCGAGCTTGATCGCATCCTCTCCGCGACGCGCCGTGCGGACCTCGTGCTCCGTCGACAGCACGTCCCGCAGGATGGTGAGCAGGTCGAGGTTGTCCTCCACGACCAGGATCCTGGCCATCGCCTCGCTCCCGCGCCGCCCTCGTCCCGGCGGCGTGGATGGTTTCAGTTATGCGGTCGACCCGATCGCACGCGTCGGCGGCCGCTCCCCGGCCCGCCGCGCGGCCCGCACGACCCGGTCGGCGACGAATTGCTATGCACCAGTCGGGCCAATCCGATGGGTGCCTGTCCCGCGCGCGGCCCGGTGCCGCGCCCGAACGCGGCGAGGGGGCGGGCCCGACTGGCCCGCCCCCTCGGCGATGTCATGGAAAGGAAAGAAGTTGCCCCGGCGGGCCCGGCCCGCGCGGCGGCCGCCGGCCAGTCACGCGCCGCCGGGGCCGCTGGCGCGTCAGCTCGGCGGCGCCGGCGCCGCGTAGCGGTACCCCGCCGGCGCGGCCGGGAGGCCGAGCTCCGCGGCGGCGTGCCGGATCAGCTCCGGCGTGAAGAAGTACGCGGTCCAGCGGCAGATGCGCCCCTCGGTGCCGGAGAGCCGGATCAGCCACATCAGCGCCTCGCCCCGGCCGGGGAGGTCGGCGAAGACCGCGACGACCGGCTCGCCGGCGACGGCCGCCACCGCCGCGCGCTGGCGGATCGGGCTGGCCATCCCCTCCGCGATCGACTGCTGCCGGATCACCTCGCGCCCGTGCTCCTCCGCCACACCGACGATGTCGGTGGCCGCGTGCTCCTCGAGGAGCGCGGCGATGGCGTCCGGGTCGTGCCGGTTGAACGCGTCGACGAAGCGCTCCAGCAGCGGATCCGGCGCGGGTGGCGCGCCGGCCGGCTCGCTGCGCCGCGAGGCGCCGGAACGCAGCGTGGCCCGGGCGCGGTGCAGCGCCGCCTTCACCGCGCCTTCGGTGCAGCCGAGCATGGCCGCGACCTCGCGGGCGGTGAAATCGAACGCGCCGGTGAGCAGCACGATGGCGCGCTGGCGCGGTGGCAGAGCGCGGATCAGCTCTTCGACGACCTCGGCGACCTCGGCGGGATCCGGCCCGCGCGGCGCCGCCACCTCG
This sequence comes from Longimicrobiales bacterium, assembly GCA_035715725.1. Lineage (GTDB taxonomy): Bacteria > Gemmatimonadota > Gemmatimonadetes > Longimicrobiales > RSA9 > JADGGV01. The sequence goes on from DASTKT010000199.1 coordinate 12,141, forward strand.
GCCACCGTTTCCAGCGAGTCGACGGCCGCGCCGCTCCGCCGCAGCCCGTCGATCCAGGCGTTCGACGCGATGCGGAATAGGTAGGCGCGCACGTCCTCGATCGGCTGCCAGAAGTTGGCGAGCCGGCCAAACGCGCGCAGCAGCGTCTCCTGCACGAGGTCCTCCGCGTCCCACGGCGAGCCGGTCAGGCGCAGCGCGTAGCGCCAGAGCGCCGGCCGGACCGGCTCGGTCATGGCGACGAACTCTTCCCGCAGCTCCCGCACGGGTCCCACCAGCGCGTCCATCGAATCCCTCATCACGATTCCTCCAGGTTGGGGGTTGCGCACGGGAAGACGGGGATCGGGGCCGGAAGGATACGGTGGTGAGGTGGGAGCGGACGCGTCGTCCGCGCGACGCGTCCGCGGGCGGGGTCGGCTCAGACCGTCACCTTCGCCGGCGTCTCGAGCGTGCGCCGCACGCGCTCCAGCGCCACCGTCAGGTGCTCCGGCAGCAGGCCGTAGCCGATGCGGAGGTAGCGGTCCATGGCGAAGTGGTCGCCGGGCACGACGAGGACGGACTCCTCGACGCGCAGGCGCTCGGCCAGCGCGCTCGAGTTGACCGGCAGCTCGTAGCGCATCCAGACGATGGCGCCGGCATCGGGCGCGCGGTACGTGAAGACGCCGGCGTTCTCGATCCACTCCTCCATGACGCGGAAGCTGCCGTTCAGGATCGAGCGGGTACGCGCCCGGATCTTCGGCCGGACCTCGGGGGAGAGCGCGAGCACGGCGAGCCGGTCGTTGATCGTGCCGGGCGCGATCGTGGTGTAGTCGGTCCGCGCCCAGAGCCGGGGCGAGAGCTCGCTCGGCGCCACGATCCAGCCGAGGCGCAGCCCCGGCAGCCCGTACGCCTTCGAGAGCGAGCCGGTCGCCACGGTACGCGGGTACTCGCCGAAGAACGACGGCGTCTCGGGGCCGGCCAGCTCCGCGCCGGCGTACACTTCGTCGGCCAGGATCCAGGCGTTCACGCGCGCCGCCGCGGCCACGAGCGCCGCGCGCGAGGCCGGGGAGAGCACCGCGCCGGTCGGGTTGTTCGGGTTCGTGATGATGAGCAGCTTCGTCTTTTCGGTCACCGCGGCGGCGACGTCGTCCGCCGCCGGCTGCCACCCGAGCTCCTCGCGCAACGGGATCTCGCGGACCTGCGCCCCGAACATCCGCGCCAGGCCGATCGTCTGCGCGTATGTCGGGATCACGATCGCCACCTCGTCGCCCGGCTCGACCAGCTCCCAGACGGCCGCGAAGTTCGCCTCCGCGCTCCCGTTCGTGGCGACGACGTTCGCCTCCGTCGCGCCGCGGTACAGCGCCGCCACCCGCTCGCGCAGCTCGTCGCTGCCGTTCGACTGCCCGTAGACCAGCAGCGTGTCGTCCACGCTCTCCACGCCGGCCATGTCCAGCAGCTCCCGGAGCGTCATCGGGTGCACCCCGCTCTCCGAGAGGTTGTACTCCACGCGGTTCTCGTACGTGGATTGCCAGCGTTCCATTTCGAAGGGATGGAAGGGTCGCATGCTCGATCCTCGGTCGTTGAAGGGGGCCCGGCGGGGGAAGATAGGCGACGGCCCCGCGTGCAGCGAGGGCGCGGCGGGGTGCCGGGGTATCGTGGATGCCGAGGCGCGTGGGTTCCCCGGGAGCGGGAGCGTAAGCGAGAGCGGGAGCGGGAACGACTCTCGCGCCCGGAAGGGCGCCGCCGTACTATCCCCGCTCGTTCACCGCCGCACGGAGGGCAGCATGGACGTGGTCATCCCCGACGACCTGGTCGAGAAGGGGAAGAGCAGGATCGTCCTGCTCGTCATGGACGGGCTCGGCGGGCTCCCGGACGCGAACACCGGGAAGACGGAGCTCGAGGAGGCGGAGACGCCGAACCTGGATGCACTGGCGCGCGACGCCGCGCTCGGCCTGCTCCAGCCGCTCCTCCCCGGCGTGACCGTGGGGAGCGGCCCGGGGCATCTGGGCCTGTTCGGCTACGATCCGCTCAAGTGGAACATCGGCCGCGGCGTGCTGAGCGCCCTGGGCGTCGGCTTCGAGCTGCAGCCCGGGGACGTCGCGGTGCGGCTGAACTTCGCCTCCCGCGACCCGGATGGTCGCATCACGGACCGCCGCGCCGGCCGGCCCAGCGACGAGGAGAATCGCCGCCTGGTCGAGAAGCTGCGCGCCGGCGTGAAGGCGCCCGAGGGCGTGCAGGTCTTCTTCGAGCCCGAGAAGGAGCACCGGCTCGTGCTGGTGCTGCGCGGCGAGGGCCTCTCCGCCGCGCTCCACGACACGGACCCGCAGGAGACCGGCGTTCCCCCGTTGCCGGTGAGGCCGATGGAGCCCGAGGCCGAGGCGTCCGCGACGCTCGTCCAGCGGATCCTCGACGATGGCATGCGCGTGCTCGCCGACGAGCCCCGCGCGAACGCGCTCCTCGCCCGCGGCTTTGCCGAGTACGTGCCGTACCCCACGTTCCGGGAGCGATACGGGCTCCACGCGCTGGCCATCGCGCGGTACCCGATGTACGGCGGCGTCGCCCGGCTCGTCGGGATGGACGTGCTGCCCCCCCCGGAGAAGGACGAGGACGTCGTCACCGCCCTCGAGCAGTGCTGGGACGCCGGCTACGACTTCTTCTTCCTGCACTTCAAGTACGTCGACTCCCGGGGCGAGGACGGCGATTTCTCGGCGAAGGCCAGCGCCATCGCCGCCGTGGACCAGCTCGTGGCACGCATCGTCGCGACGAAGCCGGACGTCCTGATCGTGACCGGCGACCATTCGACGCCCGCGAGCTACAAGGCCCATTCCTGGCATCCCGTGCCTCTGCTCATCGCGTCGCCGTGGACGCGGGGCCGGGACCAGGACGGCTTCGGCGAGACGACGTGCCTCCGCGGCGAGCTCGGCATCCTCGAGTCGAAGCACCTCATGACGCTGGCCCTCGCGCACGCGGGGCGCCTCACCAAATTCGGGGCATGACCGCCATGGCCGACATCGAAGAGACGCTCCAGGACGCGCTCGCCCTCGGCGACGAGGGCCGATTCCAGGAGATGGCCGAGCTGCTCTCGAAGGCGCTCGACGACTCGCCCGAGGACCCCTACCTCCTCTGCTGGCTCGGCGTCGCCGAGCAGGAGCTGGAGAACGAGGGCGCCGCCTACGACTACTTCAAGCGCGCGCTCGCTCAGAACCCGACGGACGCGCAGCTCCTCGCGGTCGTCGGTGCCGGGCTCGCCGCCTTCGACGACCCGGACGCCGAGCGCGCGCTGCGCACCGCGGCGGTGACGGCGCCCGACGTCGCCCTGACCCGGCTCCAGTACGGGGCGTACCTGGCGCGCGAGGGGCTGTTCGACGATGCGCTCGAGCACCTGCGCGCGGCGGTCCGCCTCGAGCCCGAGGACCCGGTCGTGCATGGCGAGCTGGGCGCCGCGCTGGCGCTGAAGGGCGACCTCGCGGGCGCGGCCGACTCCATGGAGCGCACGCTCGACCTCGCGCCGGACGACTCCTGGACGCGGGTACTGCTCGGCCTGATCTACACGGAGACCGGGGAGGGCGAGCGGGGCGCCGAGACGCTGATCCAGGCCGCCGGCGAGCGCGCGGAGGACGCGGAGGCGCAGATCGTGGCCGCGCTCGCCGCCGCCGCGCAAGGGTGGCAGGACGCGGCGCGCGACATCGTCGCCCGCGCGGAGTACGCCGCCGAAGGCACGGACGTGGCGCTGCTGCGCGAGGCGGAGGAGCGGATCGAGGGCGGCGAGGAGGATGCGGCGGAGATGCTGCGGGAGCAGCTCGGTCCGTCCATGCTGCACGAGCGGCTGACGCAGCCGCTCTGAGCCGGACGCCGTGGCCGCGCGAACCGACCGACTTTCGCAGGCGACGACGCTGCGGCCGGCCCATGCCCTGGTCCGCACGCTCGCGGCGGGGCTCGGAATCGTGCTCGCGCTCTGGCTCGGCACGATCGGCCTCGTGCTGCTCGCCGGCTCGCGCCATCGCCCGCACCACGCCGACGCCATCATGGTCCTCGGCGCGGCGCAGTACAACGGGCGGCCGTCCCCCGTGCTCAAGGCCCGGCTCGACTACGCGCTCGAGCTGTGGCGCGGCGGCTGGGCGCCCCGGCTGGTCGTCACCGGAGGCGTCGGCCGCCGGGACACGCTCAGCGAGGCCGACGTCGCCCGCCGCTACGCGCTCGCCCACGGCGTGCCGGCCGATGCCATCCTGATCGAGCGCGCCGGCGTCACCTCCGCCCAGTCGGTCTTCGCCGCGGCCGCGATCCTGCGGGCGCACGGTGTGCGTCGCGCACTGCTGGTGAGCGACCCGTTCCACATGATGCGGCTGGAGCTGCTCTCGTTGAAGGCCGGGATCCTGCCCTACGCCGCGCCGACCCCGATGAGCCGCATCGAAGCCTCGCCCAACTCCCGGTGGCGATACGTTTTACGCGAGAGCGTGCTGGTCCCGGCCACCGCACTCCTCGGCTCGAAGTGACATGGAGATCCACATCCCGTATACGACGTTCACGCTCCCGAACGGACTGCGCGTCTTCGTCCACGAAGACACCTCGGTGCCGCTCGTCTCGGTGAACCTCTGGTACCACGTGGGCTCGAAGGACGAGCGGCCGGGACGGACCGGCTTCGCGCACCTCTTCGAGCACCTGATGTTCGAGGGCTCCGCCCACGCGCCGGCGGGCGAGTTCGACAACCTGCTGGAGTCGGCCGGCGGCGTGAACAACGGCTCGACGAGCCCGGACCGCACGAACTACTGGGAGACGCTGCCGTCGGACGCGCTGGCGCTGGCGTTCTGGCTCGAGTCGGACCGCATGGGCTGGCTGGCCATGAGCCAGGAGACGCTCGACACGCAGCGGGACGTGGTCATCAACGAGCGGCGCCAGAGCTACGAGAACCGGCCGTACGGCATGGCGTACGAGACCGTGCTGGCGGCGCTGTATCCGCCGGAGCACCCCTACAACTGGCCGGTGATCGGGCACGTGAAGGACCTGGAGTCGGCCACGCTGGAGGACGTGCGGGCGTTCTTCACGACGTACTACGCGCCGAACAACGCGACGCTGGCGGTGGCCGGCCATACGACCGCCACGGCGGTCGAGGAGCTGGCGCACCGCTACTTCGGCGAGATCCCGGCCGGGCCGCCGGTGCCGCCGGTCGCGGCACCGCCGGCGCCGATCGAGGCCGACCGGCGCCTGGTGCTGGAGGACCGGGTGCGGCTGCCGCGCCTCTACCTGGCCTGGCACTCGCCGCCGCAATTCGCGCCGGGGGACGCGGCGCTCGAGACCGCCGCGGCGATCCTCGCGGATGGCAAGGCGTCGCGGCTGTACCGCTCGCTGGTCTACGAGCGCCAGGTGGCGCAGGACGTCGATGCGTTCCAGGATGGGGGGCTGCTCGGCTCGACGTTCGAGGTGGCGGTCACCGCGCGGCCGGGCGTCGGCCTCGAGGAGCTGGAGGCCGCCGTGCGCGAGGAGCTGCGCCGCATCGCGCGGGAGGGCGTCGAGGCGGCCGAGCTCGACCGCGCGCGCAACCGCATCGAGACCGCGTTCGTGGACGCGCTCCAGCACGCCGGCGGCTTCGGCGGCAAGGCGGACCGCATGAACGAGTACTTCTTCTACACGGGCGACCCGGGGTACGCCGACGCCGACCTGCGCCGCTTCCTCGAGCTGACGCCGGACGCCGTCCAGGCCGCCGTCGCCGAGCACCTGGCCGACTCCGGCCGCGTGATCCTGAGCGTGGTGCCGAAGGGGCGACCGGAGCTCGCCGCGGGAGGTGCCGCGTGAGCGCCGCGCAGGGCCGTGCCGGCCCGCCGCCGCTCGGCGTGGCCGCGCCGCTCCGGCTCCCGCCGATCCACCGCCACCGGCTCGCGAACGGCCTCGAGGTGCTGCTCGTCGAGCGGCACGCCCTGCCGGTGGTCGACCTGCGCCTCGTCGTCCGCGCCGGTGCGGGCGTCGACCCGCCCGCCTTCGCCGGCCGCGCCGGCCTGACCGCGGACCTGCTGGACGAGGGCGCCGGCGGCCGGAGCGCGCTCGAGATCGCCGCGGCCGTCGACCAGCTCGGCGCCGACCTCGAGACGGCCGCGTCGTGGGACGCGACCACCGTCTGCCTCCACGTCCTGGCGCCGCACCTCGAGGCCGCGTTGGGCCTCATGGCCGACGTGGCGCTGCGGCCCGAGTTCCCCGCGGCCGAGGTCGAGCGCAAGCGCGCCGAGCGCCTGGCGGCGCTGCTGCAGGAGAAGGAGGAGCCCCGCGTGCTCGCCGGCCGCGCGCTCCTCGCCGCGCTCTACGGCCCCGACCACCCCTACGGCTCGCCGATCCGCGGCACCGAGGCGACGATCGCCGCGCTCGACGCCGCCGCGCTCCGCGCGTACTACGAGGCCTGGGTGCATCCCGGCAACGCGTTCCTCGTCGCCGTCGGCGACGTCGAGCCCGACGCGCTGCTCCGCCTGCTCGAGGCGGCGTTCGGCGATTGGACGCCGCGCGCCGGCGCCGCCGTTCCGGGCCTCGCCGCGCCGGCGGCGGCGCCGACCGCGGCCTACATCGTCGACCGGCCGGGCGCCGCGCAGGCCGAGCTCCGCCTCGGCCGCATCGGCGCGCCGCGCGCCACGCCCGACTACTTCCCGCTCCTCGTGCTGAACACCGTGCTGGGCGGCTCCTTCACCTCGCGGCTGAACCAGAAGCTTCGGCAGGAGAAGGGCTACACCTACGGCGTATCCTCGCGCTTCGACTTCCGCGGCGGGCCCGGGCCCTTCATCGTCGGCACCAGCGTCGACACGGACGCCGTCCCCGACGCCGTCGCCGACGTGCTCGCCGAGCTGCGCCACCTGCGCACGAAGCTGGTCCCGGCCGACGAGCTCGAGCGCGCGAAGAGCTACTGTGCCCGAGGATACGCCCGCTACTTCGAGACGACCGCGGACGTGGCCGGCCGCGTCACCGAGATCGGGCTGCACGCGCTCCCCGACGACTACCTCCAGCGTTACGTCGAGCGGGTCCGCGCCGTCTCTTCGGAGGACGTGTTCCGCGCCGCCGAGCGCCACCTCGACCCCGACTCGACGGCCGTCGTGGTCGCCGCGCCGCGGGACGACGTGGCGGCCGGCCTGGAGGCGCTCGGCCTCCCCGTTCGTCCCGCGCCCGGCCCCGCCGATGGCGCCCCGCTTGCGGCGAGCCGCCCGTGAGCCTACCCTCCGGGCGAGCTCTCGCAGTCCTGACCTCGCACCCCGCGCCCGGGCGCCGCATGCCCGCCTGAGTCGGAACGAACCCGATACCCGCAGGCGCCACATGATCCGCATACCGATCGAGACCCACCGGCTCGACAACGGGCTCCGCGTCATCCTGGCGCGCGACCCGGCCGCCGCAGTCGTCGCCGTCAACCTCTGGTACGCCGTCGGCTCGCGGAACGAGCGGCCCGGTCGGACCGGCTTCGCGCACCTCTTCGAGCACATGATGTTCCAGGGCTCGCAGCACGTGCCGGAATCGGCGCACTTCGCGCTGATCGAGAAGGCGGGCGGCTCGCTGAACGGCTCGACGTGGCTGGACCGCACGAACTACTTCGAGACGCTGCCGTCCAACTACCTGGAGCTGGCGCTCTGGCTCGAGTCGGACCGGATGGGGTGGCTCGTGCCGGCCATGACGCCGGAGAAGCTGGACAACCAGCGCGACGTGGTGAAGAACGAGCGGCGCTGGCGGGTGGACAACCAGCCCTACGGCGACTGGGACGAGCGCCTCCAGGCGATGGTCTACCCGCCCGACCACCCCTACCACCACTCCGTGATCGGGTCGATGGAGGACCTCGACGCGGCGTCGCTGGAGGATGTCGAGCAGTTCTTCCGCACCTACTACGCGCCGAACAACGCGGTGCTGACGATCGCCGGGGAGTTCGATCCGGCGGAGGCCATGCGGCTGGTCGAGCGGTACTTCGGCCCGATCCCGAGCGGTCCGCCGGTGCCGGCGATCCCGGGGCGGACGCAGATCCCGACGTCGCTCCCGGCCGAGGTGTGGCAGGTCGCCGAGCAGGACATCTCCCTCGCGCGGACGTACGTCGCGTACCGCATCCCGCCGTTCGGCACCGCGGAGTTCTATCCGGCGACGGTCGCCGCCCACATCCTCGCGGCGGGCCAGGCCTCGCTGCTCACGCGGCGGCTCGTGCGCGGCCGGAGGGTGGCGCAGGACGTCGTCGCCTTCGCGTTCCCGATCGTCGTCGGCGCGGCGATGCTCGCGATCTGGGTCACGGCCCGCCCCGGCGTCAACCCGGAGGCGCTGGAGGGCGCGCTCTTCGAGGAGGTCGACTCGCTGCGCGACGTCTCCGACGCGGAGGTCCGCCGCGCCATCAACCTGATCGAGGCGCGCCAGCTCTCCGACCTCCAGAAGATGGACGAGCGCGCCGACCTGCTCTCCATGTACGCGACGTTGTTCGACGACCCCGAGCGCATCAACACCGAGCTGGACCGGATCCGCGCGGTCACGCCCGCCGCGGTCCGGGACTTCGCGCAGAGCCACCTCGGCGCGGAGCAGCGCGCGGTGTTGCGTTACGTCCCGAAGGACGGGGAGGCCGCATGAGCGAGCTCGACCGCAGCCAGCCGCCGGCCCCGGGCGCGGTGAAGGCGTTCGGCCTGCCGCGCGTCGAGCGCGACCGCCTGCCGAACGGCCTCGGCATCCTGTCGGCGCGCCACGGGCAGCTCCCGCTCGTGACGGCCGCGCTCGTCCTCGAGGCCGGCGCCGAGGGCGAGCCCCCGAGCAAGGCCGGCCTCGCGCACCTCGTGGCCAACGCGCTCGAGGCCGGGAGCGCGACGCGCTCCGCCGACGAGGTCGCCTGGGAGCTGGAGTCCCTCGGCGTCGAGTTCCATGCCGACGCGCGCTGGGACGGCGTCGTGCTGAGCATCGTCGTCCCCGCCGAGCGGCTCGACCCGGCCATGGCCCTGTTCGCCGACCTCGTGCGCAACCCCGCGTTCCGCGAGGAGGAGGTCGAGCGCCTGCGCGAGGAGCAGCTCGCCGAGATCCTGCAGCGGCGCAAGGAGCCGCGCGCGCTGGCCAACGACATGGCCGCCCACTTCATCTTCGGCGACGAGGTCCCCTACCGCCGTCCGCTGATCGGGACCTCCCACACCGTGCGCTCGATCGGCCGTGCGGACATCGAGGAGTACTACCGCACCCGCTACGCGCCGGCCGGCGCCTCGCTCCTCCTGGTCGGCGACGTGGCAGCCGCCGAGGCCCGGCGCCTCGCCGACCGCTACTTCGGCGATTGGCGCGGCGACCGGCCGCCGGCGGCGGAGTTCCCCGTCACCCGCGCCGTCGAGTCCGCCACCGTCTTCATCGTCGACCGCCCCGGCTCCGTCCAGTCCGAGATCCGGATCGGCGACGTCGGCGTCGCCCGCCACCACGAGGACTACTTCCCGCTCCTCGTCATGAACTCGCTCCTCGGCGGCGCCTTCACCAGCCGGCTCAACCTCAGCCTGCGCGAGAGGCACGGCTTCACGTACGGCGTGCGGAGCGGCTTCGCGTTCCGGCGCCGCCCCGGCCCGTTCGTGATCCAGACCGCCGTGGCCACCGAGGTCACCGCCCGCGCCGTCGAGGAGGCGCTGAAGGAGATCCATCTGCTTCGCGACGAGGGCCCCTCCGCCGAGGAGGTCGCCGCCGCCCGCGACTACCTCGCCGGCATCCTGCCGCTCGAGCTGCAGACCACGGAGCAGGTCGGCGCGCGCCTCGCCGACCTCGTCATCTACGACCTCCCCGACGACTACTTCGAGACCTACCGCCAACGCATCCTCGGCGTCACCGCCGAGGAGGTCCACCGGGTCGCCCGCGACCACCTGCGCCCCGAGCGGCTCGCCATCGTCGTCGTCGGCGCCGCCAGCGAGATCGCGCCGGCGTTGGAGGCGCTCGGGATCGGACCCGTGCGCGTGGAACGCGTCGAATAGTCGTGCCTTGGAGCCATCATGTCCGATGAGACCAAGCCGGGGCTGATCTCCCGCCGGCCGATCTACCAGGGGCGCATCGTCGACCTGTCCATCGACACCGTGCGCTTCCCGGATGGCAGCGTCGGCGAGCTGGAGATGATCCGGCACTCCGGCGCGTCCGCCGTGCTCCCCGTGCTGAGCGATCCGGCGGGCGAGGATCCGCACATCCTCCTGATCCGGCAGTATCGCTACGCCGCCGGCGGGTTCCTGCTCGAGGTGCCGGCCGGCCGGCCGGACCGCCCCGGCGAGGATTGGGAGGTGTGCGCGCGCCGCGAGCTCGAGGAGGAGACCGGCCTCGTCGCCGGAGAGCTGCGCTATCTCACCACCATTTTTACCACCCCGGGCTTCACCGACGAGCAGATCCACCTCTACCTCGCCCTCGACGTCAAGACGGGCACGACCGCCTTCGACCCCGACGAGTTCATCGAGCCCGTCATCATGCCGATCTCCGAGGCGCTCACCAGGATCCGCGACGGCGAGATCACCGACGCGAAGACGATCTGCACGATCCTCTACGCTGCGGGCTTCGTGCTGGGCGGATAGCGCGGCCTCACCGTCGCCGGCGGCCCCAGCCGGGATCGCCGCGACCCCCCCCGACGCCCCATCTGTCCGCCTCGGGTGTCACTGTCTCCGGGCGGCTGTCCACTCCGGCGGACGACTCGCCGCCGGCGGCCATTCTCGCAATCGCGGGCTTTTCCGCGCGCTGGCGCGAAAAAAGCACATCCCCCGCGGACGTGCCGGTCCCGGTACGGGTCGTGCCCCCTGCACCGGCCGCCGGCAATCCAGGAGAGTGTCGAGGCTCCATTTCCGCCGGTCCTGTTTCCGCAGCTGTGGGGGTCCCGATGGCCAGTGTCCAGCCGATCCGTGCGCCGAGCGCTCCGAGCCCGAAGCTGACCGAGCTCGGGGACAGCGAGCTGGTCGCCCATTTCCTGGCGGGCGAGAAGCGGGCATTCGGCGAGCTGGCAGGCCGCTACCACGTCCGGCTGATCAACTTCATCTACCGCACGATCGGCGACCGGGACCGCGCCGAGGATCTCGTGCAGGAGACGTTCATCCGGGTGTACCGCCACCTGCACCGGTTCGACCAGTCGAAGAAGTTCTCGACGTGGGTCTACACGATCGCGGGGAACCTGGCGAAGAACGAGCTGCGGAACCGCTCGCGGAACCCGCTGGTGCTCTTCCAGACGATCAAGAACAACTGGGAGGCGGACCACCGGCCGCTGGAGTGGGAGGACAACACCTACCGGCCGGACGACCTGTTCCGGAAGCGCCACCTGAAGGAGACGGTGGACCGGGCGGTGTCGCAGCTGCCGGATCATCACCGCGTCGTCTTCGTGCTGCGCGAGATGGAGGGGAAGACGTACGAGGAGATCTCGGAGATCACCGGCGTGAACCTGGGGACGGTGAAGAGCCGGCTGAACCGCGCGCGGAACAATTTCGCGCAGATCGTGGCGCCGATGCTGGACTAGCGGCGCCGTACCGGCCGGGACCGCCCGGCCGCGGGATCGGAAGCACGTCTCGCGGACCGTCGATCGGACGGCCGGAACGAATACAAGGACCCCGGGCCAACGCTGTTCCTACCTTCGGCCCGTAGGCCTCGTCGGAGCTGCACCGGCGAGGCCGTTCCTTTTGTGCGGCGCGCCTCCGAGCGCGTATTCCCGACCCGGACGTCCGATGGGCCGGCGGGAACCCGCGGGCGGCGGATCTTGTAGAAGGGGCCGGTAGCTCGGGGGATCTCCCCGTCGCCACGGAATGTAGGAGCACCGCACCACCGCCGGCGCTGGCCGGCCCGGATCGCGCTCGCGGGGAAGCGTCGATGACCTGCCAGGAGTATCTGGCCCGCCACTCGGAGTACCTGGACGCGGAGATGGGGGAGGCCGACGTCGCGCGGATGCGCGCGCATGCTGCCGCCTGCCCGACCTGCGCCCGTTACGACCGCATCCTCCGGCGCGGCCTCGCACTGGTGCGCGAGCTGGAGCCGGTCGAGCCGAAGCACGACCCGCAGATCGGCCTTTACGAGCACCTGCTGCGCGGCGGCGAGCCGCGCTTCCCGCGAGGCGGCGCGTTCGCCGTGTCCGTGGCCGCGGCAGGCCTGCTCGCGGTGCTCGTCTGGGGTGTGCTCCCGAACGAGCCGGACGATGCCCCTTCCGGCGCGGGCGCGGTCGTCGAGTACTCGACCACCGGCATGCCGACCCGCTGGAACCTGCCGGCGACGGCCGGCGACGATGTGGTCGGACCGGGTCTCCCGGCAGCCGCCGCGAGCGCCGTCGCGAGCCCGTTCAGCGGGCCACTCGGCGGCCCGCACCTCCGGCCGGCGGGCATCGATCTCCCGGCCGCCTATACCCCTCTCGTCCTCGACCCCCCAGATTACGGTCAGCTCGGCCCGGTCTCCGGGCCATTGCCGACGACGTACGGCCGCTGACGACGCCCGCATGCCCCTGCTCCGCCCCGACGCCTTCGCGCGCTCCCTCGACCAGGGAAAGCGTGGCGGCACCTACTTCTTCTTCGGCGACGAGGAGTACCTGAAGGAGGAGGCGGTCGCGCGCATCCTCCGGGCCCACCTCGATCCGGCCACGCGCGACTTCAACCTCGACCAGCTCCGCGCCACCGACGTCGATCCGGCCGCCCTCGGCTCCGTCCTCGGGACGCCGCCGATGATGGCCGAGTGGCGGGTCGTCGTGCTCCGCGACGCGCAGGTGCTGACGAACCAGGCGCGCGCACGCGCCGCCGTCGAGGAGGTCCTGGCCCGGCCCGCTCCCGGCCTGGTGCTCGTGCTCGTCGCGCAGCTCCCCGAAAAATCGAAGGCGCAGTTCTGGGAGCGGCTGAAGAAGGAGGCCACCGCGGTCGAGTTCGCCTCCATCTCCGCCGCCGACGCGCCCGGCTGGCTCATGGAGCAGGCGGCCGCGCGCGGCCTCGAGATGCAGCCGGACGCGGCTCGCGCCCTCGCGGCCGCCATCGGCACCGACCTCGGCGTGCTCACCCGGGAGCTCGACAAGCTGCGCGACTACGTCGGCGACCGCGCCCGGGTCGGCGTGGCGGACGTCGAGGCGATCGCCGGCGCGGTCCCGCGGCAGAACCGCTGGGAGTGGTTCGACATGGTCGGCGAGGCGCGCATCGCCGAGGCGCGGCGCGCGCTCCCGGTGCTCCTCGAGGCGGGCGAGTCGGGCGTGGGACTCGTCCTCGGGCTCGGCACGCAGCTCCTCCGCGTCGCCCTGGCCGTGCACGGCGGCGAGCGCGCGCTCGAGTCGGAGCTGCCGCCGCACCAGCGCTGGCTGGCCGGCCGCATCGCGCGGCAGGCCCGCCGCTGGACGGCGCCGCTCCTCGACCAGGCGCTCGACGACCTGCTCCGCGCCGACCGCCTCCTCAAGTCCACCGCGCTCGGCGACGACGCGATCCTCGAGGAGCTGCTGCTCCGCCTCGAGGCGCGCTCGCCCCGCCCGCCCGGCCGATGAGCCCCCGCGCCGCCGCGTTCCTGCTCCTGGTCGCGCCGGCCACGCTCCACGCCCAGGGCGCCGGGCTCGACCGCGCCGAAGCGCTGCTCGCCGCCGGCGAGTTCGCCGCCGCGCGCCAGGTCGTCGCCGACTGGTGGCGCGCCCACCCCGACGGCCGCGGCGCCGACGCCGCGCTCCGCGCCCGCGCACTCTTCCTGCGCGGCCGGCTCTCGACCGTCGCCCGCGAGGCCGAGCAGGACTACCTCGCCCTGGCCCAGGGATACCCCACTTCCCGCGCCGCGCCGGAGGCGCTGCTCCGCCTCGGCCAGTCGCTCCTCGCGCGCGGCGAGACCGACCGCGCCGTCGGCTACCTCGGCCGCCTGACCACCGACTACCCCGGCGCCGCCGCCCGGCCGGCCGGCTTCCTCTGGCTCGCCCGCGCCGACCGCGCCGCGGGAAAGGTCGCGCCGGCCTGCGCCGCCGCCCGCGCCGGGCTGAGCGTCTCGGACCCGGACGCCGCGCTCGCCGCGCTGCTCCGCGAGGAGTTGGGGGCGAGCTGCGCCGACCCGTCCGCCGACGGCGATGCCCCGCGCCGCTCCCGGCGCGCGGCCTCCGCCGTCGAGCCGGTCTCGACCGCCGGCGCCGAACGCCGCCGCGCCGCCGGCGCCGCGTCCACGGCCGCGCGGCCGTTCGCGCTCCAGAGCGGCGCGTTCCGCTGGCGGGAGGGCGCCGACGACCTCGTCCGGCGACTTCGCAAGGCCGGCTTCGAGCCCCGCCTCGTGCGCCTGCGGGATGGGCACCTGCTCCTCGTGCGCATCGGCCGCTACCCGAGCACGACCGCCGCCGTCGCCGTCGCGCGTCGGGTGCGCGGCGCCGGCTTCGACGCGCTCGTCGTCGACGATGCAGCGCGGGAGACGCCGATTCGCTAGTTTCGGGGATGGTTCGGAAGTTGCGACCCCGTGCCGCGATCGCGGAGCGTTCCGCTGATTCCCGGAGCAGACTCGTATGGCGGCGCCGCTGAAGATCCTCGTCGCCGAGGATGAGCCCCTCAGCGCCATGGCCCTCCAGGCCCAGCTGGAGGCGATGGGGCATACTGTCATCGGGCCCGCCCGGGACGGCCGCCAGGCCGTGGATCTCGCGGAGGCGAACCCGATCGACCTGGCGCTCCTGGACGTGCGGATGCCGCGCCTGTCGGGGCTCGAGGCCGCGGACGAGATCTTCCGCATCCGCCACGTGCCGATCATCATGCTGAGCGGCTACAGCGATCCGGAGCTGATCGACCGCGCCTCGCGCGCGCCGGTCTTCCACTATCTGGTCAAGCCGGTGTCGATGCAGGACCTGGGACCCGCCATCACGGTGGCGCTGACCCGCTTCCAGGAGTGGCAGCACTTCCAGGACGAGGCTCACGACCTCGAGCGGAAGCTCGAGGACCGGAAGCTGATCGAGAAGGCGAAGGGCGTGCTGATGGACGTGCGCGGGCTCTCCGAGGCGGATGCCTACCGGCTGCTCCAGAAGGAGAGCCAGAATCGGAATCAGCCCATGGTCGAGATCGCCCGCTCCGTGCTGATGGCGGACTCGCTCCTCCGCGACCACGCCTGAGCGCTTGCTGCCGATCCACCTCCTTCCCCTCGGCACGCTCCCTCCGGGCCTCACCGCCCACCTCGTCGCGACCCTCGAGCCGCGCTTCCACGCGCCGGTCCTGGTCGACGCGCCGGCCGAGCCGCCCGCCGCCTGGCGCGACGAGGAGCGGGCGCAGTTCCGGGGCGACGTGCTCCTCGCCGGCCTCGTCGCCGACCCGCCCGCCGACGGCGGACGACGCATCGCCCTGCTCCCCGGCGACCTGTTCGCCCCCGGCCTCGCGTTCGCGCTCGGATTGGCCACGCTGGGCGGCTGCTGCGGCGTCGTCGCCCTGGCGCGCCTCGACCCCGTGTTCCACGGAGAGCCGGCCGACGACGAGCGCTTCTTCCACCGCGTCGCCATCGAGACCGTCCACGAGCTCGGCCACACGCTCGGACTGGGGCATTGCGCCGATCCGGCCTGCGTCATGCACTACTCCCGGTCGGTCGCCGACACCGATCGGAAGACGCTCGACTTCTGCGCCGTTTGCGCCCGCTGATCCCTCGCCGCCAACGGCCTTGTGCCCCCTTCGGCCCCCCGGTAAGCTTCCCCGCCATGACCGCTCCCGCGCCCCCTCCTCGGCAGCGATACCTCGCCTGGGTCGAAGAGCGGATCGAGGACTACAAGGACACCATCTCCCGCGACGAGCTGCTCCAGATCGCCGACGACGCCGTGCGCGAGCTGCAGGAGGCGCCGGACGGCCAGTACACGCTCACGGAGCTCGTCCTGGCGGACGCCGTCGACCGCGTGATCTTCCAGCGCCTCAAGCTGCCCAGCTTCCGCCAGTGGCTGCGCGCGTGTCAGAACGACACGGAGCGGCGACCTCCGGAGAGTACAGGTGGCGGCGACGCGGGTTCGATGGATGAGCGTAACTCATTGGAATAGAAGGAACTTGGCTGGAGCTACCGAGGCGGTATGGCACGTGCCCTGGGAGGCGGCGGCTCCGGGGCGGGCGTCCCGGAGCGGCTTGATCTGGCCGAGGGGTATCTATGGAGCATACGAAGGAGTCGGTTGTGGAGGAGGTCGTCGCGGATCCGCCGGGGATCGTGATCCGGGACCGGCCGGCGCCGCAGCGGCGGCCGGTGATCTCCGCCTTCATCTGGGGTGGCAAGGTGCGGCCGATGCCGACGTTGCCGTACGGCCGCTGGAAGCGCGCCGGCGGCTGACGAGCCGCGGTGGGAGCAGGACGAGCCCGCGGTCCCGGTCTGGGGCCGCGGGCGTTTTATTGCTTGCCATGCCGGCGGGTTCGGGGCTCGGTCCGGTGAACGTATCGGGAGCACGGCGATGGATGTAGCGGTGATCGGCGGCGGCCCCGCGGGGCTGGCGGCGGCGTGGCGGCTGGTGCGGGCGGGGGCGCGGGTCCGCGTGTACGAGCGGCGCGAGGTCGTGGGCGGCGGGCTGCGGACGGACGTGCTGGACGGCGTGCGGGTCGACCCGGTGGTCCAGCTCCTCGGCTCGCACTACCGGGCGACGGTGCGGCTGGCGGAGGAGGTCGGGGCGCGGGGGCTGATCGTGCGGGCGCCGGGCCGGGACGCGCTCTGGCGGGGCGGGCGGGCGCATCCGATCACGTACGGCTCGGTGGGGAGCATGATCGTGTCGGGTGCGCTGCCGCTGCGGCTGAAGCTGCGGCTGGCGCGGGACTACGTGCCGTTCCTGCAGCGGCACCGCAAGGTGCTGGACGCGAACCGTCCGGTGCGGACCGCGGAGGCGGGGCTGGACCGGGAATCGATCGCGGAGTGGGGGCGTCGGGAGGTCGGGGAGGAGTTCTCGGAGCTGCTGGCCTATCCGCTGCTGGCGGCGTATCACGGCGCGGCGCCGGAGGAGGTGGCGGCGGGCTTCTACCATGCGCTGGCGCGGGAGGGGCTGGGCGTCACGGTATACGGCGTGACCGGCGGGGTGGGCGAGCTGTCGGCGGCGGTGGTCCGGGCGCTGGAGGGCGCGGGCGCGGAGCTGCGCACCGGCTCGGGCGTCCAGGCGCTGGACGTGACCGGCGACGGCGTCGTCGTGCGCTGGCCGGGCGGGGAGACGCGGCACGACGCGGCGGTCGTCGCGGTGCCCGCGTCCGTGGCGCGGGAGCTGGCGGGCCTGCCGGCGCCGGCGGCCGAGTGGCTGGCCGGCACGCGCAGCGCGCCGACCGCGACGCTGGCGCTGCTGCTGGACCGGCCCGTGGACGCGGACTTCTTCGGCCTGTCCTTCACGCGGCGCGAGCCGCCGGGGGACCGGCTGGCGGCCGTATGCGTCGAGGAGCGGAAAGGGGCCGGGCTGGTCCCGGAAGGGAAGGGGCTTCTCGTCTGCTACCCGGCGCCGGCGGTGGCCGAGCGGCTCGCGGAGGCGCCGCCGGCGGAGGTGCTGGACTTCCTGATGCCGGCGGTGGAGCGTGCGTTCCCGGGACTCCGTGCCAATGTCGTCAGGGCGAAGGCGTACCGGCTGCCGGAGGGCATCGCGGTGTTCTATCCGGGGTACGCGGGGCACCTGGCGCGGTTCGACCCGGGGTGGCTGGGGCGCAGGCTCGCGCTGGCGGGGAGCTATCTGGTCTCGCCGACGGTGGAAGGCGCGGTGCGGAGCGGCGAGGCCGCGGCGGAGCGGCTGCTGCGGGCGGCGTGATCAGCCTCGGACGACGACGGTCTCGGCGATCTTGTCGTGCACGCCCTGTCGGTTCTTGTCCCACAGGATCTGGAAGAAGCCGCCGAGCCCGGTCACGACCGAGGCCGCGTAGCCGCCGAAGCGCTCGAAGGACGCCCACCACCCGATCGGCTTCCCGTCCAGCCGGACGATGCGGATGCCGACGATGCGCTTCCCCGGCGTCTGGCCGTGCATGAGCGCGACGAAGCCGGTGAAGTAGAGCCCGAGCCAGCCGAAGCCGAGCCCCGCCTTCTTGAGCAGCCGGACGATCTCGTCCCCCGCGTTCGCGAACGTGTCGATCACGCCGGCCAGCCGCCCGCGGCTGCGCGCGCTGTCCTGCGCGAGGCGCGCCTTCAGCCGCCCGTTCTCCTGCTGCAGCGAGGCGACGCGCCGCCCGAGCGCGCCGAGCGTGTCGCCGGCGAAGCCCGGCGCCAGGCGCTGGCGCAGCTTCCGCGCATCGGACGCCCGGCCGGAGTCGACCGCGGCGAGGTAGGCGCGCAGGAGCGAGTCGCGGCCGGCGGCCGGCGTGGGGGCGCCCGTCGCGCCGGCGGAGCCGCCCACCGCGGCGGCGAACGCGGCCTCGAGCGCCGCCGCGGTGTAGCGGCCGACGCCGAGGCTGTCCTCGTCGTCGCTCTGCCCCTTCTCCTCCAACGCGTTCCGGATCTCCTCCATCTTCTCGGGGGTCAGACCCTTCCGCTGCATCCGCGCGACGAGCCGGTCGGCGGCCTTGCGCGCGGCCTCCGGCGTCGAGGCGGTGCGCAGCGCGATGCCGTCGCCGATCGCGCCGATGTCCCCGAGCTTGAGCTCGACGCCCGAGCCGCCGTCCTCCGGCTCCGCCCGCGAGGCGCGCTCCGGGTGGCGGTTCCAGAAGCCCCAGTTCGAGACCACCACGATGAACAGCACGAACGCGGCGCCGACGCGCATCGAGCGGGAGAACCGGCGTCCGGCGAGCGAGCGCGACGCCCGCCAGAGCGCGAACGCCGCGGCGACGCCGAACAGGATCCCGCCGCCGGCGTTCACGAGGACCGCCAGGATGCAGAGGTCGAGGAGCATGGCGACGGCCCGCCGCCCCGGCCGCGCCAGCGGGCGGCCGAGCAGCTCCGGCGCCACCGCGAAGGAGGCCGGGGAGATGATTTCGCGCGGGTTCTGGACCATCGGTGCCGATTCGTGCGGGAGAGCGATCGCCCGGAAATATAGTGGCTCGCCGTGGCGCGGAGGAAGGAACGGTCGCGTGGGCGCGCTCGCTTTCGGGACGGCAGCGGATCTCGATCTCGGGCCCGGTCTCGAGGCCGAGTCCGATCTCGAGCACGAGCGCGCCGGCGTCGATCCGCCTCCGGGGGCGCGGCCGGGTCCCTGAACGGCGCCTCACGCGGAGACGCGGAGCCGCGGAGGCGTGCCGGGCGTTCGAGGGCTCTCTGGGATCGTGGAAGCGCCCGGTGGGACGCACGCCGCCGGGCGCATTCCTTTCTCGAGTCAGAACCGCCCGGTGGAGTCCACGCCGCCGGGCGCTTCCCGTTTTCGAATCACAACGGATTCCCCGGGATCTGGCCCGGTCGTTCCGCCGCGTACCCGGCGAGCCTGGACTTCACCGCTCCGCGGCTCCGCGGCTCATCACCCGCGAGGCCGGCGTCGCGCCCGCGCTCACTCCGACGCCAGCCGCACGGTCCGGGACTTCCCCTTCCTCACGACCTCGAGCTCGGAGCGCTCGTTGACGTCGGCGCGGAGGCGGCGGCGCAGCTCGGCGACGCTGTGGACGGGCTGGCCGGCGGCGCGCACGATGACGTCGCCGGGCTCGAGGCCGGCGCGCGCGGCGGGCGTGCCCGGTGCGACGCGGACGACGAGCACGCCGTCCTGGACCTTGAAGTACTCGGCCATCTGCGGCTCGAGCTCGGCGAGCTCGGCGCCGCCGACGGCGCGGCGGCCGATCTCGAACGGGGAGAGGACGAAGCCGCGCCGCCCGTCCACGCCGAACGTCCGGCACCCGGCGCACGCGCTGTCCATGTAGATGCGCAGGTCGGGGAGGCGGACGTGGAAGCTGTCCCCGGGCACCTCGGGGAAGACACGGACGCGGCCGGCGCGGCCCTCGAGGAACACCGCGCCGGAGTCGCCGTGCTCGATGAGAACGCGGGGAAGGTGTACGGAGTCGAGGAGCACGCGAGCGGAGTCGAGGTAGACGCGCATCGTGCGGAGGACGGAGTCGCCGTCGATGACGATGGCGTCGCTGCGCGGGGAGCGGTACGCCGCGGGCCGCGGCTCGGCGACGAGCGCGAGGGTGCGGGCATGGCCGCCGCCGCGCACCTCGAGGTGGACGGTGTCGCCGGCCTGGAGCCCGGCGGCGATGCCGTTCACGAGGCGGGGCGTGGCGGTCAGCCCGTTCAGCCGCGTGATCGTGTCGCCGACCTGGAGGCCGGCGCGGTGGGCCGGCGAGGGGTCGGCCACGCGATCGACGACGACCGGGGCGCCGCTCCGGCCCGCGACGGCGAACGTCCGGGGGCTGAAGGAGAAGCCGAGCCAGCCGGAGCGGGCCGCGGCGCGGGACTGCGCGCGGAGCGCGGGCGAGGCGGCGAGCGTGAGTGCCGCCACGAGACAGGTCAGACGCGACCGGGACATAGGATTACTCCAGGATCAGAACCAGGGCTCGGTGCCCTTGGCGGCGACCTGCCGGATCGCGGCGTCGCGCTGGGCCAGGGCTGCCAGGTGGTACCCATTGATGATCGGGTCCGCGGGCGCCTCGTTGAGCGCGGCCCGCGTGGTCAACACGATGCTCTCGAGGGCCGCGAGCCGGGCGACGGCCTCCCGCTCCGGCGCCGTGGGCGACGCCATCTCGGCGTAGCGCGTCAGCGCCACGAGGTACGCGTGCTCCGCGGACTCGACCGCTCGCGCCGCGTCCTCGGGGGTGCGGGCGGCGACGGCGGGCTCGAGACCCCCCTCGTCCTCTGCGGGCTCGGCCGCGAGGGAGGGCTCCGGCTCGGCCGGCTCGCTCGGTCGCGACGCGGCCGGCGAGGTGACGGCACCCGTCGCCCCGGTGGGCGCGGGCGGGGCGGCGGTCGGTGCGGGCGCCCGCGTCGCCTCGGCGAGCGGTGCGGCCGCCGGCGCTCCACGCGCGAGCGCCCCGGCGAGGCCGCCCAGCGCGAAGATCGCCAGCGCCGCGGCCAGCCGGAGCAGCGGCCGGCGCCAGCCGGCGCGTGGCGCGAGCGCGTCGTCGCGGACCAGGCGCGCGGCGAGCGTGTCCCATGCTCCGGCCGGCGGCGCGAGGGGACCCAGGCGCCGGAGCTCGCGGAGCTCGGCGCGCATGGCGTCCAGCTCGTCGCGGCACGCGGCGCACGCCGCGAGGTGCGCGGCCTCGTCGGACGTGGAGGGCTCGTCGAGGAGCCGCGCCAGGTCTTCCAGGCTCAGGTGTGACATACCTCCTCTTCTTCCCCGTTCACCGGCTCGCCCGCCGGGCGCAGCAGCTCCCGCATACGGGCTCGGGCCTTGAACAACTGGCTCTTCGAGGTGCCGGGGGCGATCCCCAGCATCTCGCCGATCTCCTCGTGCGTGTAGCCTTCGACGTCGTGGAGCACGATGATCCGCCGCATCCCCTCGGGGATCCGGTCCAGCGCCCGCTCGAGGCGGATGCGCAGCAGCCCCGGGTCCGCAGGCGCCGCCGCCGGCAGCGCGCTCGGCAGCGGCAGCTCGCTCGTCTCCCGCCGCTTGCGCCACCGCTTGCCGTGCAACGCGCTGTTCACGGCGATGCGATGGATCCAGGTCGAGAAGCGCGCCTCGCCGCGGAACGCCGGGAGCGCCCTGACCACGCGCAGCCATGTCTCCTGCGCCCAGTCGTCGGCCAGCGCGTCGTCCCCGGCGAGGCGGCGCACGATCGCGTACACCCGCGGCGCGTGCCGCCGGTAGAGCGCGTGGATCGCCTCGAGGTCGCCCTGGCGGGCGCGGGCGATCAGCTCCTGGTCTCCGGTTCCGGAATCCATGTTGCCCGATCTGATGCGCGAAGGGCGCGGAGGGTTGCCCACGGCGGGCGGTACACCGGGCCGGGGGCGGGCGTTTCGATGTGGGAACTTCGATTCCACCACAGGGGCGCAGAGCGCACCGAGGAACGGCTTCGAGCGGGGCGGCATCCAAAGGTAACAACAGCGATTCCATCACAGAGGCACGGAGCACACGGAGAACGGCGGAGGACCGGCGGGGAGCAGCGTTCGCGCGGAATGCATCCATTCCAACAGGTGGAACCGGGCTACGCCGCCGTCGACGCCGACGCCAGTGAACGAAGTTGGGGTTGCACCGGTGACCCTCGTTCCACCGCTACAACCCCCAAGAAGGATGTCTCCGCTACGGCGAACCTGCGCCGCCCGGCTCGTCGTTGTCGTTCTCCGTGTGCTCCGTGGGCTCCGTGGTGAAAAGCTGTTCTGACGCTCGAACGCCGACGAAGGCCGCGTTCAGCCGGCTTTCCGTCGCCGTTCTCTGTGCGCTCTGCGCCTTTGTGGTGGAACCGCCGTTCTAACTCCGCCCCCGCAGCGCCTCGAGCAGCTTGCCGTGGATCCCGCCGAAGCCGCCGTTGGACATGATCAGCACGACGTCGCCGGCGCGGAGCTCGGGGGTGAGGGTGCGGACGATGTCGTCGGCGGCGGGGATGTAGTCGGCGGGCTTCCCGGCCGCGCGCCAGGCGGCCACCATCTCGATCGGGTCCAGCCCCGTGTCGCGGGTGTAGCGCTCCGGGTGGAAGAGCCCGGCGATGACGATGCGGTCCGCGCCGGCCATGGCGCGCTGGTAGTCGCCCTGGAATTCGCGACGCTGCGCGGTGTAGCTCCGCGGCTCGAAGACGGCGACGACGCGGCGGCCGGGGTAGCGCTGGCGCACGGCCTGGATCGTCTCGCGCACGGCCGTGGGATGGTGCGCGAAGTCGTCGATGACCGTGACGCCGCCGACCTCGCCGCGCACCTCCATGCGCCGGCGCACGCTGCGGAACGTGCGCAGCCCGGCCTGCACGCCGGCCCGGTCCGCGCCGACGGCTTCGGCCGCCGCGATCGCGGCGAGCGCGTTGCGGACGTTGAACGCGCCGGCGAGCGGCGTCTCGACGTCGCCCCAGCAGACGCCGTCGTGGAGCACGGTGAAGCGCATGCCGCCCTCGTGGAGCTCCACGTCGCGCGCGAGCCAGCGCGGCTGGCCGGCGGCGCCGTCCGGGACGCTCTCCCCCGCGCCCGGGAAGGAGAAGCCCTCGATCGGCGCGAAGGAGCGCGGCGCCAGCTCCCGCACGACCGGCGAGTCCCACCCGGCGACGAGCGTGCCGTTGCGCGGGATGAGGTTGATGAAGCGCGCGAACGCGAAGCGGTACGCCTCCTCGTCCCGGTAGATGTCGGCGTGGTCGAACTCGATGTTGTTGACGATCGCCGTGTCCGGGAGGTAGTGCCACATCTTCGGGCCCTTGTCGAAGTACGCGGTGTCGTACTCGTCGGCCTCGATGACGAAGTAGGGCGAGTCGGTGAGGCGGAAGGAGCCGCCGAAGTTCTCGGCGACGCCGCCGATGAGGAAGGAGGGGTTCAGCCCGGCGGCCTCGAGCACCCAGGCGAGGAGAGAGGTCGTCGTCGTCTTGCCGTGCGTGCCGGCCACGGCGAGCGAGTGGCGGCCGCGGATGAACTCCTCCTTCACGGTCTGGGCCGCCGACGTGTACGGGATCTTCCGCTCGAGCACGGCCTCGAGCTCCGGGTTGCCGCGGGAGATCGCGTTGCCGACCACGACCATGTCCGGGCGCGGCTCCAGGTTGGCGGGCGAGTACCCCTCGGCGTAGGGGATGCCGAGCTCCCGAAGCTGCGTCGACATCGGCGGATAGACGTTCTCGTCCGAGCCCGTCACCGTGTGGCCCGCCGTCCGGAGCAGCCCGGCCAGCGAGCCCATGGCGGTGCCGCCGATGCCGATGAGGTGGTAGTGGCGCTTGGTCATGCTGCTCCCGTCCGGGTCCGTGGCGCGTGCGAGCGGGCCCGGTGCGGGCCGGCGCCAGCTCCAGCCGGAAGCTGACGCCGGCTCCGACGCGCCGTCAAGCCGGCTCGGCGGCGGCGGCGAGCGACGTGCGCACCTGTCGGACCACGCCCATCAATCGCTGTACCCGCTCCTCCTCGACGGGGTTGCCGGCGATGCCGTCCCGCTCCAGCGCGCTGCCGACGATGGCGCCGTCCGCGACCGCGAGCAGCGTGGACGCGCTCTCGGGCGTGAGGCCGCTGCCGATCCAGACGGGGGCGTCCGGGACCGCGGCGCGGACGCGCCGCGCGCGCTCCGGGTCGGTCGGCGACCCCGTCGCCTCCCCGGAGACGATGAGGCCGTCCACGAGCCCGCGGTGCCAGGTGTCCCGCGCCGCCTGCCCCAGCTCGAGCCCGGCGGGCGGGACGGCGTGCTTGACCAGCACGTCGGCCAGGATCGCCACCGGCGCGCCGAGCCGGGCGCGCAGCCGCAGCGTCTCGTGGGCGCGCCCCTCGAGCCACCCCTGGTCCGCGAGCATGGCGCCCGTGTGCACGTTGACGCGGATGAAGCGCGCGCCGGTGGCCGCCGCCACGGCCAGCGCCGCGGCCGCGTCGTTGCGCAGCACGTTGACGCCGACCGGCAGCGGGACCTCGCGGATGACCTCGGCCACCGCCACGGCCAGCGCCGCGACGGTCTCCGGCGGCACCTCCCGCGGGTGGAACGGCGCGTCGTTGTAGTTCTCGACCAGGATGCCGTCGACGCCGCCGCCAGCCAGCGCGCGGGCGTCCATCTGGGCCCGGGCGAGCACGTCGTCCATCGAGCCGCCCCAGCCGGGCGCGCCCGGCAGCGGCAGCAGGTGCACCATCCCCACGATCGGCCGGGCCGCGCCGAAGATCCCGGCCAGCGGCACCCCGCGTCGCTCCGCCACGTCGTCCTCCTGATCGTCCTCCCGCGGTCCGACCCCACACGGTTTTCCCCACTCGACCGGCCTCGGGATGGCCGGTCGGGGAATCTATTACAGCGCGGATGTGGTGGGAAACCTTCGCTTTGCGCCTTGTTTCCAGGCATCACAACTTGAAATCGCCATGAACTTCGGGAGGAGGTCCCGCCATGAGAACCATCATCCGCGCCGCCGGTCTGGCCGCGCTGCTGGGGGCTCCCCTGCTGTTGCCGGGGGGCCTTTTCGCACAGGGTCTCGGAGTCTACGAGCATAGCGCCTGCATGAGCGGGCGGAACGGGGCGGGCGTCGCCGATCCGTGCGACGACGCCTCGGCGGTCTTCTTCAACCCGGCCGGCCTGGCGTTCGGCCGCACCGGCATCGGCATCGGCATCACCGGCGTGCGCACGTCGAACACCTTCGTCTACGACAAGACGGGCACGGTGGCGAAGCGGGGGCCGGCGACGATCCCGGTGCCGAACGGCTTCGCTTCGATCCGGCTCGGTGACCGGCTGGCCGCCGGGCTGGGCGTGTGGGCCCCCTACGGCCTCGCCCTGAAGTGGCCGCTGTCGTTCGAGGGGCGGTACTCGGGGTACGACAACTCGCTGCGCACGATCTACATCCAGCCGACGCTGGCGTACCAGCTCGTGCCGCGACGGCTGTCGGTCGGCGCCGGGCTGGACGTGGTGCGCGGCTCCGTCGCCATCCATCAGCGCATGGACCTGGCCGAGCAGAAGGTGACCGGCACGCCGTACACGTTCGGCGCGCTCGGGCTCGTGCCGAAGAGCACGGACTTCGCCGACGTCGCGCTCGAGGGCGACGCGTGGGGCGCCACGGCGCACATCGGCGCCGCGCTGCGGATCACGGACCAGCTCTCGGTGGGCGCCCGCTGGATGCACCGCGTCAAGCTGAACTACAACGACGGCACCGCGACGTTCACGCAGGTCCCGACGAACCTCACGCTGGCCGCGAACAACCCGCTCCACCTGCCGGCGGGCACGCCGATCGACGCGTTGCTCGCGCCGCAGTTCAAGTCGGGCGGAGCGATGGTGGAGCAGACCGTCACGACGAAGATGACGTTCCCGTCGATGGCGGTCGTCGGCGTGGCGTTCCGGCCCGTCCAGCCGCTCAACCTGCTGGCGGACTACCAGTGGACCGGCTGGAAGACGTTCGACGAGCTGCCGCTCACGTTCAAGACGAGCGGCCGGACCGAGGCGGTCCAGCTCCAGTACGGCAACGCGAACACGTACCGCGTGGGCGCCGAGTACGACGTGATCCCGGCGCTGCAGGTGCGGGGCGGGCTCATCTTCACGACGCCGGCCGAGCGGAAGCAGTCGGTCTCGCCGCTGCTCCCGGAGGCGAAGCGCACGTACTACTCGGGCGGCCTGTCGCTGAACCTCACGCGCAACTTCACGGGTGACGTCTTCTTCCAGCACCTCGTGCAGGCGGACCGGCGCGGGCGGGTGCGCCCGCTCGATCCGAGCGCCGCGCTCGACCCACAGATCGTCGGCGTGTACACGTCGGACGCGAACCTGTTCGGCGTGACGCTGCGGTACATGATCGGCCAGCCGACGCCGCTGGTGACCGCCACCGCGGCACGGTGAGGCCGGACCCGGGCGCGGGAGCCGGCGGACGGCCGCCGCCTTCCCGCCCACGCTCCTCCCGCCGGTGGCCGTCCGGGCCACCGGCGAGCCGCACGGCTCCACGAGGCCGCGCACCCGGTCGGCGCGCGGCCTCGGTCGTGCCGGTCGGGATCTCCCCGCCGGGCCGCCGGTATCAGCCTATCCGAACCCGTACCGACTCCCGGAGGCGACGATGCGCTCCCGACTCGCCGTGGCGGTGCCCCTCGTGCCGCTCCTGCTGTTCGCCGTGGCCGCCGGCGGCCCCGCGGCCCCGCCCCAGACGAACCTCATCGTCGGCACGTTCGTGCTGGATGCCGGCGCCAGCGACGACGTCGCCGCGGCGATCCAGAAGGCGACGTCGCACATGAGCTTCATCACGCGCCCGATCGCCCGCGGCCGGCTGAAGAAGACGAACCTGCCGTACCACCGGCTGGTCTTCTCGCCCAGCCCGAGCGCGTACGAGCTGCGGATCGACGACCGCAAGCCGATCGTGACGCCGGCCGACGGGAGCGCCGCGAAGTGGACGCGCGAGGACGGGGAGGTGCTGGGCGTCAGCACGAAGCCGCGCGGCGGCGCGCTCGAGCAGCGCTTCGTGGCGGACGACGGCCAGCGGGTCAACGTCTACACGCTGAGCCCGGACGGCCAGTCGCTGTCGATGGACGTGACCGTCACGAGCCCGCGCCTGCCGCAGCCCGTGACGTACCGCCTGGTGTACCGGCGCCAGGGGTGAGGCGAGGCGGCGCGGCGCCGCTCGCCGTCCGGGCGCCGCTCGCCGCGCCGCTCCTGCTCGCCGTCCGGGCGCCGCTCGCCACCGCGGCGCCGCTCGCCACCGCGGCGCCGCTCGCCACCGCGGCGCCGCTCACCACCCCGGCGCCAGGTTGAACCCGAAGTGCCACCCCTTGCGCGGCCGCTGGAACGGGTACGCGTAGTAGACCTCGGCGACCAGGAACCCGAGCACGTTGAAGCGGGCGGAGACGCCGGTACTGAAGACCGGAACGCGCTCGTCCGTGTTGCGGACGAAGCGCAGCGTGGGCGGGACGTAGGTCGAGGTGCCGTCCGGCAGCCGCTCCTCCGCGAACGGCCCCCACGCGAGCCCCATGTCGAAGAAGGGCGCGATCTCGGTCGGGATCACCGGGAAGTTGATGAGCCCGTACTGCGGCACGCCGAAGAGCGGCACGCGCAGCTCGATGTTGCCGACGGCGATCTTCGTCCCGACCAGGCGGTCGAAGGCCGGGCAGCTGTTGGTCGCGTTGAACTGCGTGCCGCACTCCGAGATGTCGAAGTTGTTCGTCTCGTAGCCGCGCACCAGCGTCGGGTAGCCGATGTTCAGCGGCGCGAGCAGGCTGTCCCCGGCGCCGCCGCCGTAGCGGCCGTAGTGCAGCGCGCGCAGCGCGAGCGTGAACGGGTTCTTGAAGAAGTAGCGCCGGTAGTCGGCCAGCGCCTGCGTGTACGCGAGCGAGCCGAACGTCGGCGTCACCTCGAAGCGGTAGCGCCCGCCCATGATGGGCGAGGTGAAGCCGAAGTAGGAGTAGTCGCCGACGAAGGCGCCGCCCGCCTGGGCCTGGTGCAGCCCGCCGGGCGACTCCGGGTGCGTCGTGCGCTCGTCGACGACCTGGTCGCCGAAGGCGAAGAGCTGGCGCACCTCGGTGCTGAAGCCGTAGTGCGTGTAGCCGCCGTTGAACTCGAAGCGCTGCGTCTGGTTCAAGGGGTAGGCCGTGTAGAGGATGGCCTGGTCGATGAAGACGCGTTGCAGGAACTGCTCGAGGACCTGGTCGGAGCCGGCCGGGGCGTTGTCCGTCGGCTCGACCGGCCGCAGGACCGAGAAGCCCGTCAGGTACGGGATGTGGCCGGCGCCCACGCCCCAGTTCCAGCGCCGCGTGGTGTTCTGGTAGAACGCCTGCCCGCCGATGTCCTGCAACTGCCCCTGCGCCTGGGCCGCGATGGCGAGCGTGTGGTTGCCGAGCATGTCGCCGAAGTACAGCGACGCGCCGCCGCCGACCATCGTCCCGAACGTCGAGGTGCCGATGCCGACGGACGGCTGGCCGACGTAGTCGAGCTGCAGCGAGGAGTGGTAGTCGGCGACGGCGTAGCGCACGTCGGGGTCGGGGAGCCCCATGCGCGGGTCGTGCAGGTACTGGTAGACCAGGCTACTCTGGAGCGCCTCGGGCGGCGGCAGGATCCCGGCGGGCGCCGGCGTGCTCGTCTGCGGCGTCGTCGCATCCGCGGCGGCCACCATGGGCGGCGGCGTGATCGGCGTGCCCTGCGCGCTGGCCGCGTCCAGCGCGTGCACGTTGAAGCCGCCGTTCTGGAAGACGGAGAAGACGAGCGCGCCCGTGCCGTGCGAGACCGAGAGGGAGGGCGAGAGCGCCGTGTAGCCGCTCACGCCCGTGGCCAGCCGCGTGACCTGGAAGAGCTGCCCCGAGGCGATGTCCTGCCGGTAGATGTCGGAGTAGCCGTCGTGGTCCGAGATGAAGTAGATGCTCCGGCCGTCCGGCGCGAACTGCGGGTTGATCTCCTTCGCCTCCTCGAGCCCCGGCAGCAGCCGGATGTTGCCGCCGTCCGCGTCCATCACCGCGACGTGCATCGGCGAGTACGTCATCAGGTCGAAGTTCGTGTTCGCCTGCCGGTCCGTCGCCCACGCGATCGCGCGGCCGTCCGGTGACCAGGCCGGGTGCAGGTCGGCGTAGCGGTCGTTCGTCAGCTGCCGCACCTGCCCGCCCGCGAGGTCCAGCACGTACAGGTCGCTGACCCCGCCGGCCGACCCGGAGAACAGGATCTTCGTCCCGTCCGGCGACCACGCCGGGCTCGTCACCTCGCCCACGCCCGGCACGCGGATCCTCCGCTCGATCGCCGCGCTCGCGATGTCGACCAGCGCGATCTCGTTGTCGCCCTGCGCGTAGACCACGAACGCGAACTTCCGCCCGTCCGGCGAGAAGCTCCCCGCCGAGTTGAGGAAGCTGATCGCGTCCAGATGGCTGTCCTTCACGGGCGAGGTCAGCCGCTTGACGATCTTCCCGGTCTGCGCGTCCGCCAGGTACAGGTCGATGCTGAACAGCCCCCGCGCGCTGAAGAACGCCAGGTAGCGGCCGTCCGGCGAGACGACCGGGCTCACGTTCACGTCCTGCGGCTTGTTCTTCCCCAGCACCACCCGGCCGACGTCCGCCGGCGCCTGCCGCCCCTGCACCAGCGGCAGGTACGTCGACCGCACCGCCTGCATCCAGTCCCTCGAGAGCTGGTCGCTCGACACGCCGAGCACGCGCTGGATGGCCTGCTCCGGGCCCTCCCGCAGCGCGAAGCGGTAGACCTCGGCGACGGAGCGGTCGCCCCAGCGGCCGCCGATGTACGCCCACAGCGCCTCGCCGTAGCGATACGGGAAGTAGCGCGGGTCCCCCGAGTTCAACTGCGCCACCGTCGGCAGGTGCCCCGTCAGCGCCGCGTCCCGCATCCACATCGCCGTCAGCGGGTCGACCCGCCCCAGCGACAGGTACTCCGCCATGCCCTCGATCATCCACAGCGGCAGCCGGTTCATCGACGACAGCCCGCCGCCCACCCGCGAGGACGCGATGTCGTACTGGAACACGTGCACCATCTCGTGCCCCAGCACGTGGTCGTCGTCCGCGTAGACCCCCGTGAATGGCATGATCAGGCGCGTCCGCAGCGGCTCCGTCACGCCGCCCGTCCCCACCTCGATCATCTCGCTGATCACGTTCGTCTGCTGGAAGTCCGGGTGGTTCGCGTACAGGATGATCGGCTTCACCTCGCTCAGCTGGTGCTGGAACGTCCGCGAGAGCCGCGCGTTCCACCGCTCCGCCTGCCGTGCCGCATCCACCGTGTGCTCCCGCTCCTGCGGATAGAAGTGGATCCGGTAGTGCGGCGTGCTCATCACCTTCCAGTCGAACGTCTCGTACTGCACCTTGTTGCGACCGAAGTACTGGGCGCTCGCCGGCCCGGCGTAAGCGCCCAGCACGGCCACGGCGAGCAGCGCCGGCCACCAGGCGCTCGGCTTCATCCGAAGCGACATCCCGACCCCCCGCGTCGACGGTGCTCCCGCCGCGGCGGAGGACCCCACGCGCCCGGGGCCAGGCGCACCGCCCGCTACCCCGCGCGTTATCCACCCTTGCCGCACCGGCGGGAATCGCGTTGTGTCGGCGCAAGGCGTGTACCAGCCTCCGGTCCCGGCTGGGATCTTGCAAAATCCGGTGCTTGCAAGTTGCAAGGTCGCCGACTATCTTGGCCGGCATTCCGGATGGACGCCGGCGCTCTCCCCTGTCGGCGGATCTCCCCTGAAGGGCACACGAACGGGACGCGATGCTGCATCCGTTACGGACGCTCCGGTGGCTGTACGTCGGGCGCCTATCGCTGGCCGCCGGTCTGTTCGCCGGAGCGGTCCTGGTCTGGCAAAACGCCCCGCCGGTGACGACGCTGCTGACGACGCTGCTGTTCGTCTCCGCGGTGGCGGTGACGCTGGCGGGGTGGTGGCACACGCATCTGCGGCGGCGGTCGCTGAGCCGGGGGTTCCTGTACGCGCAGATTCTGTTCGACGTGGTGGCGGTGACGGTGGCGGTGCACGTGACGGGCGGGCCGCGCAGCGAGTTTCCGCCGCTCTACATCGTGGTGATCGCGGCGGGCGCGCTGCTGTTGCCGCTGCCGGGCGGGCTGATCATCGGCGCGGTGGCGTGCACGGCGTACCTGGCGGACATCGTGTGGCTGCACGCGGCGATCGAGCAGCCGACGAGCGTGATGCTGCAGATCGCGCTGTTCGCGGTGATGGCGTTCGTGACGGCGGGGCTGGCGGACCGGCTGCGGCGGACGGGGACGGCGCTGGGGGCGGTGGCGTCGCAGCTGGAGCAGCTCCGGCTGGACACGGGGGACATCCTGCAGGCGATTCCGACGGCGATCGTGACGGTGGACGGTGGCGGGCGGCTGGTGAACCTGAACGGGGCGGGGGAGCGGCTGCTGGGGGTGCGGGAGCGGGACTGGCGGGGGAAGCCGTTCCTGGAGGAGGTGGATCGGCGGGCGCCGGGGCTGGGGCGGTGCATCGAGCGGACGGTGTCGACGCGGCAGCCGGAGGACCGGGGAGAGGTGCGGCTGCCGGCGTCGTACGGCTCGCGGATCCTGGGGGTGCGCACGACGCTGCTGGAGCGGGAGTCGGC
This sequence comes from Longimicrobiales bacterium, assembly GCA_035715725.1. Taxonomy (GTDB): domain Bacteria; phylum Gemmatimonadota; class Gemmatimonadetes; order Longimicrobiales; family RSA9; genus JADGGV01. Next base: position 43,404 of record DASTKT010000199.1, read on the forward strand.
GCCGTGGGTGACGGCGGTGTTCCAGGACATCACCGAGGGGAAGAAGCTGGAGGAGCTGAAGCGGCGGGCGGAGCGGCTGGAGGCGGTGGCGGCGCTGGCGGCGTCGCTGGCGCACGAGATCAAGAATCCGCTGGCGTCGATCCGGAGCGCGACGGAGCAGCTGGCGGGGACGCGGATCGACGACGGCGACCGCGACCTGCTGAAGAGCCTGGTGCTGAACGAGTCGGACCGGCTGAGCCGGCTGCTGGCGGATTTCATGGAGTACAGCCGGGTGGAGCTGCGGCGCCGGGCGCGCTTCGACCTGGGCGAGCTGACGAGCCAGGCGGTCGAGCTGGTGACGCGGCACCCGGACGCGGCGAGCGCGCGCATCGAGCGGAGCATGCCGGCGGAGCCGGTGCTGGTGGAGGGCGATGCCGACCTGCTGCACCGGGCGCTGTTCAACCTGGTGCTGAACGCGGCGCAGCACGCGGGGAGCGGCGGGCGGGTGAGCGTGGAGGTCGGCCGCCTGGCGGAGGCGGAGCTGCCGGCGGGCGTGCGCGTCCGGGGGCCGGTGCGCATCGCGGTGCTGGACAGCGGGCCGGGGATCGCCCCGGACGACATCTCGCGGGTCTTCGACCCGTTCTTCACGACGCGGAAAGGCGGCACCGGCCTCGGGCTGGCCATGGTGCACCGCGCGGTGGAGGCGCACCGCGGCACGATCCTCGTCGATCCGGGGCTGGGCCGCGGTGCGGGCTTCTACGTCTACCTGCCGTCGGAGGCGTGAGCCTGGCCAGGGCGTACGGATCAACGGCTTTTCACCGCAGAGGCGCAGAGGGCGCAGAAGACGGCGGGAGGTGGTGGGGGCAGGATTCGTCGCAGCCGACCGATCCTGAATGGGGTGGGCCGGTGGATCGCGGGTCACCGGACGGCTTCCCTCCTTGGCCGGTGGGGCGCCCGACACTCGCGCGACTCCGAATCTCATCTGCGGTGCCGTGGCCGGCGCAGGTCGGTTCCAACATCGAACCGAATGCGGGAGCTGCGAGTGCCGCCCCCCGCCGGCCTCCGCCGTTCCTCTGTGTGCTCTGCGCCTCTGCGGTGAACAAAAAATTCATGGGCCACAACCAGGAACTCGCATGACGAAGGTCCTGATCATCGATGACGAGCACTCGATCCTGCAGACGCTGAAGATCCTTCTGCGGGGCGAGGGCTTCGACGTGGAGGTGTCGGACAACGGGCGCGAGGCGCTGGAGCGGCTGGGCGACCTCTCGCCGGACGTGGTGCTCACGGACATCCGCATGCCCGGCGTCTCGGGGCTGGAGGTGCTGGCGGCGGTGCGGGAGAAGGACCCGGAGCTGCCGGTGATCCTGATGACGGCGCAGGCGTCGCTGCAGTCGGCGGTGCAGGCGGTCAACCAGGGCGCGTTCTACTACGTCCAGAAGCCGTTCCGCAACGACGAGATGGCGGCGCTGTGCCGGCGGGCGGCGGAGACGCGGGCGCTGACGCGCGAGAACCGGCAGCTCAAGAAGGAGATCCGGCGACGGGACTCCTCGCGGGCGGCGCGGCCGGTGGGGAAGAACCGGTCGTTCGTGGAGGTGCTCCGGCTGGCGGAGACGGTGGCGCCCACGGACTCGACCGTCCTGGTCACGGGGGAGAGCGGCACGGGGAAGGAGATCCTGGCACGCTACATCCACCAGCTCTCGGAGCGCGAGGGCGGGCCGTTCGTCTCGATCAACTGTGGCGCGCTCCCGGAGAACCTGCTGGAGTCGGAGCTGTTCGGCCACGTGAAGGGGAGCTTCACCGGCGCGGTCCGCGACAAGGAGGGGCTGCTCGCGGCGGCCCGCGGCGGCACCTTCTTCCTGGACGAGGTGGGCGAGATGTCGCCCTCGCTGCAGGTGAAGCTGCTGCGCGCGCTGCAGGAGCGGGAGATCGTGCCGGTGGGCGCGACGGAGCCGCAGGCCATCGACGTGCGCATCATCGCGGCGACGAACCGCGACCTGGAGCAGGAGATCCGGCGGGGCTCGTTCCGCAGCGACCTGTACTATCGGCTGAACGTGATCTCGCTGCATATTCCCCCGTTGCGAGAGCGTCGCGACGACATCCCGCTGCTGGCCGAGTGGTTCCTGAAGCGGCTCGCGGCCGAACGGGACGACGCCACGTACACGCTCGAGGCGGACGCGCTGGCGGCGCTGCGGGCGTACGACTGGCCGGGGAACGTGCGGGAGCTGGAGAACGCGCTGGAGCGCGCGGCGATCCTCTCCCACGGCACGACGGTTCCGGCGGCGGCGCTCCCGTCCCGCATCACCGAGCCGGCCGGCGCGGCGCTGGTCTCGGAGCAGCCGCCGGAGAACCCGACGCTGGAGATCATCGAGCGCGCCTACATCGAGTGGGTGCTTCGGACGGAGGGTGGAAACAAGGCCCGGGCCGCCGAGGTACTCGGAATCGATCCGTCGACGTTGTACCGCAAGATCAATCGTTACGGTCTGGGAGACTGAGGATGCGCTGGAACGAGGTCCGACTGAGCGTCGTCATGCCGGTCTACAACGAGGAGCGGACGGTGGCCCGCTCGATCGCGCGGGTGCGGTCGGTCCCGCTCGACATCGAGCTGGTGTGCGTGGACGACTGCTCGAAGGACGGCACGCGGGCGGTGCTCCAGGGCCTCGCCGACGAGGGCGTGATCGACGCGCTGGCCTGGCACGACGTGAACCGCGGCAAGGGTGCCGCCGTGCGCACCGGGATCGCGCGCGCCACGGGCGACGTGATCGTCATCCAGGACGCCGACCTCGAGTACGATCCGCACGAGCTGCCCAGGCTGCTCGAGCCGATCCTGGACGGGCGCGCCGATGCCGTCTTCGGCAGCCGCTTCCTGGGCGGGCCGCACCGCGTCCTCTACTTCTGGCACAGTCTCGGGAACGGGGTGCTCACGCTCGTGAGCAACATGCTCACGGACCTGAACCTGACCGACATGGAGACGTGCTACAAGATGGTGCGGGCGGACCTGATGAAGGCGCTCCCGCTGACGTGCGACCGCTTCGGCATCGAGCCGGAGCTGACCGCGCGGCTGGCGCAGAGCGGCGCCCGCATCTACGAGGTGCCGATCAGCTACGCCGGCCGCACGTACGCCGAGGGGAAGAAGATCAACTGGAAGGACGGCGTCGCCGCGTTCTGGCACATCCTCCGCAGCAACGTCCTCGGTCCGAAGGCCGCGCCGTTCCGCGCCGCGGGCGAGGAGAAGCCGCTCGAGCCGTCCCGCGAGCCGCGCCGCCTGCCTCTGCCGTCGGAGGCCGCGGCCCGCGCGGCCGGCCGGTCCGGAGCCTCGAGCCAGACCCCGTGACCCCGGCGGCACCGGCGGCGACGACGCTTCCGAGGCCGCCCGCGCAGCCGCGACCGGCCGTCGCGGACGGGCTGCTCCGGGCCGCTTTCGCGGCGTTGGCGGCGGCCTCGCTGGCGGGCGTGCCGGTCGTGGCCGGGCGCGTGCCGGACGGCTGGGCCCGCCTCGAGCTCGCCGGCTGGACGGGCGTGGTGGCGTCGCTGCTGACGCTGCTGCTGGCCATCGCGGCGCGGGGGCGGCGGACCGCGGTCCGCCGGCCGGTCCGCGCGGCCGGGCTGGCCCGGGCGGCGGCGCCGGCATGCGCCCTGGCGATCGTCGCCGTGGTGGCGCTGGTGCACGTGCACGTCTTCGGCGGGATGCCGCAGTTCCCCGACTCGTTCGCCGAGCTGCTGCAGGCGCGGATCCTGGCGGCCGGCCGGCTCTGGCTGCCGGCGCCGGCGGATCCGGCGGCCTTCGCGATCGCGAACGTCGTGGACCACGCCGGGCGGTGGTACGCGCAGTACCCGGTGGGCAACCCGGCGCTCCTCGCGTTGGGCGTGGTGACCGGCGCGTCGTGGCTCGCGCCGCTGCTGGTCGCGGCCGCGCTCGCGGCGGGCACCTGGGCGCTCGGGATCGAGGCCATCGGCCGTCCCGCCGCCGCCGCGGCGCTCGCGCTCTCGCTCGCCTCGCCGATGCTCCTGCTGTCCGCCGCCGCCGGGATGAGCCAGGCGACGGCGGCGTCGCTCGCCGTCTGGGTCCTCTTCGCCACGCTCCGCGCGCGGCGCTCGGCCGGTCTCGGCGCCGCGCTCGCGGCCGGGCTGCTGGGCGGCCTGCTCGCCGCCGTCCGGCCGCTCGACGCGGCCGTGCTCGGCATGGTCGCGGCGACGTACCTGGCCGCCGGGCCGGCACCGCGGAAGGCCGCGGCGCTGGCGGCGCTCGCGCTGGGCGCGCTGGCCGGCGCCGTGCCGGTGCTCGTGGCCAACACGCTGACGACGGGCGCGCCGCTCCGCTTCGGCTACACGGTGCTATGGGGGAGTGGCACGCTCCCGGGCTTCGGCCTGCGCGGCGCCGGCGTGCCGTTCGGGCCGGCGGACGCCGTGCGCAACACGCTCTTCGACCTGGGCGGGCTCGACCTGGCGCTGCTCGAGTGGCCGGTCCCCGTGCTGGCGGTGCTGGCCGGCGCGGTGGCGACGCTGCCGCGCCCCATCCCCGCCGCGCACCGGCTGCTGCTCGGCTACGTCCTGGCGCAGGTGGCGGCGTACTTCACGTACTACCACCACGACTTCTTCTACGGGCCGCGCTTCCTGCTCCCGGTCGTGCCGGCGATGCTGCTGCTGCTGGCGGACGGCCTGGTCCGCCTGGCGCGCTGGCGCCCGGCGGGCGGGCGCGCGGCCGGCGCGCTCGCGCTGGGGCGCACGCTGCTCTTCACGCAGGCGGTCTGCGCACTCACGCTGCTCGCCGCGCCGCGGCTGCTCCGCGCCGGCTCGCGGGACGTGGCCGCGGCCGCCGCGGTGGCGCGCTCCGCCGCGCGGCTGCCGGAGTCGACGGTGCTCGTGGACGACGGCTGGGACGCGCGGCTCGTCGGCCGGCTCTGGCGCCTCGGCGTGGGCGTGCCGGCGGCCGACCGCATCTACGCCGCGGCCGATGCATGCTCGCTCGAGCTGGCGCTCGGCGGTGTCGAGCGGCGCGGCCTCTCGGGCGAGGCCGCGCGAACCGAGCTGCGCCGGCTGCTCGCCGCTGCCGGCCCCGGCGTGCCGACCGGCCGGCCACCCGCGCCCTCGCTCCGGCTCGTGCCCGGCGCGGCGCTCCCGCCGGCCTGTGGCGCACAGCTCGCGTACGACGAGGCGTGGCTGCGCGCGCCGCTCGCGCCGCTCCTCTGGCTGAACCGGCCGGACGGGCGCGGCGTGACGTTCCGGCGGGACCCCGGTCCCGCGGAGCGCGTCCGCGCCGAGGGCCGGCCCGTGTTCCGGGCCCGGATCGTCCCCGCGGCGGGCGGCTTCGACGTCCGGTTCGAGCCGCTCTCCGGCACCATCACCCCCCGCGTCGCCTCGGAGTGAAAGGGCGGGACCCGAAGATGATCGAGACCATGGCGACGCCGCCGGATGGTTCGGAGACGCGCGCGCCCGCGGCCGGCGGGCCGGCGCGCGCCGCCGCATCCGTGCGCATCGTGCCGGCGCGGGTGCGGCCCTGGCTCCTGCTCCTCGTCGTGCTCGTGTCCGCGGGCGCGATCGTCGGCGCCATGCGCCGCACCTCGGCGACGTTCGACGAGATCGCGTTCATGGGGACCGGCGCGCGAGGCTACCACCTCGGCCGGTTCGACGCGATCCCAGACCATCCGCCGCTGCTGCAGTACTTCTACGGCCTGCCGATCTACCTGGCGGGCCCGAGGTTCCCGGCGGATTTCGGCAGCGCGCAGCACCCCGGCTACCGCTACGCGTACTCGAAGCGGCTGCTCTGGGAGTCGGGGAACGACCCCGAGCGGCTCGTCTTCCTCTCGCGGCTCGTGGCCGTCGCGTTCGCGCTGTCGCTGATCCTCGGCGTCTGGGCCGTCACCCGGCGCGCGGCCGGGGCGGACGCCGCGCTCCTGGCCGCCGGACTCGCGGCGTTCCTCCCCGACGTGCTCGCCCACGGCGGCGTGTCCTACGGCGACGTCCCGTTCACGGCCGCCTACCTGTTCACCGTCGCGGCGTTCGATGCCGCGGTGCGGCGGCCGAGCGCGGCGCGCGGCGTCCTCGCCGGCGCGGCCGCGGCGCTGGCGGTGGGCATCAAGTACAGCGCGCTCGCGCTGGCGCCGGTGGCCGTGCTGCTCGTCTGCGCGGAGGCGGCGACCCGCCCGAAGGACCGGGACTGGTGGCGCCGCGTCGGCCTCGCCGCGGCGGCGGGGCTGCTCACGCTCTACGTGGCGCTCGTCGCGATGTACGGCGGCGACCCCAAGCTCGCCGAGTTCCGCTACGGCCTGCTGCTCACGCGCATGCACGTCGAGCTCGGCCACGGCGTGCCGAGCTACCTGCTCGGGCACACGAGCGAGCAGGGGTGGTGGTATTTCTACCCGGTCGCCTTCCTGTTCAAGACGCCCGCGGCGCTGCACGCGCTGATCCTCCTCGCCGTGCTCGGCTACGTCCGCGCGGCGCGGGGCGGCCGGGGACCGGGCGCGGCCGAGGCCGCGGGCGCCGTGGACGCAACCGCCGCGCAGGCCGCCCCCGCCGCCCCCACCCGCCTGCGCGCCGCGCTCGCCTCTCCACTCCGCGCGGTCGCGATCGCGCCGCTCGTCTTCCTCGCGTTCCTGCTGCGCTCGCACCTGGACATCGGCTTCCGCTACGCGCTGCCGGCGCTGCCGTTCCTCGGCATCCTGGTCGCCGTCGGGCTCGCGCGGCTCTGGGCCACATCGTCTCGCCTCGTGCGCGGCGTCGTCGCCGCGCTGCTGGTGGCGTACGCGGCGTCGTCGCTCTCGTTCTACCCGCACTTCCTGGCGTACACGAGCGAGTACGCGCCAGGCCGGGACCGCGGCGACGAGGTGCTGCTCGACTCCAGCCTGGACTGGGGGCAGGGGCTCCTCGAGCTGCGCGATTTCATGCGCCAGGAGCATATCGACCGCGTCTACCTGAGCTACTTCGGCTCGGCGCTGCCGGCGGGGTACGGAATCGATTATGTTCCGCTGCCGAGCTTCTTTTCGCTGCCGCCGGCGCGCCCCGCGCGCCCGGGCGACCGGGAGCCGGAATGGGTGGTCGTCTCGGCCACCACGCTGCACGGGCTCTACCTCCGCGGCGATCCGTTCGCCCGGCTCCGCTCCCGCCGCCCGGACCGTGTTCTGGCCCACTCGCTGTTCGTCTACCGGCTCCGCAACGATCCAGGTTCCCGCGCGCGGCCCGGGAGGTAACCATGCTGGACGAGAGAGGCCCGATGTCGACTGAGCTCGAGCTGATGGGCGCGACGTCCGCGGCGGCGCAGTGGCGGCCGGAGCCGCGGGCGACGCGCGCCGTGTCCATCGTCTGTCCGGTCTACAACGAAGCGCTGAACATCGGCGAGCTGTACGAGCGCCTGGCCCGGGTGCTGCCGGGCGACGACGTCGAGTTCATCTTCGTCGACGATGGCAGCACGGACGCCACGTACGCCGGGCTGCGCGACATCGCCGCCGGCGACCCGCGGGTGCGCGTCATCCGCTTCCGCCGCAACTTCGGCCAGACGGCGGCGCTCTCCGCGGGGATCGACCACTCCCGCGGCGCGATCATCGTCCCGATCGACGGCGACCTGCAGAACGACCCGAACGACATCCCGCGGCTGCTGGCGCGCCTGGACGAGGGATACGACGTGGTGAGCGGCTGGCGTCGCGACCGCAAGGACCCGTTCCACCGGCGGCTCCCCTCGATCATCGCGAACCGCGTCATCTCGCTGATCTCGGGCGTGCACCTGCACGACTACGGCTGCTCGCTCAAGGCGTACCGGCGGGACGTGCTGGCGGACGTGCGGCTCTACGGCGAGATGCACCGCTTCGTGCCGATCTACGCGAGCTGGCAGGGCGCCCGCGTGACCGAGATGGTCGTCGACCACCACCCGCGCACGCGGGGCAAGTCGAACTACGGCATCGAGCGGACGCTGAAGGTGATCCTCGACATGCTGGTCGTGAAGTTCCTCTCCTCGTATGCGACGAAGCCGATCTACGTCTTCGGCGGCTTCGGCTTCGCCTCGCTGCTGGCGGCCGTGATCGTCTTCTGCGGCATGGTCTACCTGAAGCTCGCGCACATCCGGGACTTCGTGGCCACGCCGCTCCCGCTCGTCGTCGTCATGCTCGTGCTGGTGGGATGCCTGAGCGTACTGCTCGGGCTCGTGGCGGAGCTGACCGTGCGCACCTACTACGAGTCGCAGGGGAAGCGGACGTACGCGATCCGCGAGGTGGTGGAGCAGCGATGAAGCCGAGGGTCGTGCAGTACCTCTGCTGTCCGGCGTGCCAGGCCGAGCTGCGCCTCGAGAGCGCGCGCACCGAAGGCGACGACGTGATGGAGGGCGCCCTCGCCTGCGCCGGCTGCGCCGCCGTCTACCCGATCCGCGGCGGCGTGCCGCGCTTCGCCGACGACGTGGGCGGCATCGAGAAGGAGACCGCCGCCGCGTTCGGTTGGGAGTGGAACCAGTACTCCGAGCTGGAGCCGCGTTACCGGCAGCAGTTCCTCGACTGGATCCGCCCCGTCGGCCCCGCCTTCTTCCGCGACAAGGTCGTGCTCGAGGGTGGGTGCGGGAAGGGGCGCCATACCGCGCTGGCCGCCGAGTTCGGCGCGCGGGACGTCATCTCGCTCGACCTCGGCGACGCCGTGACCGCCGCGTTCCGCAACACGCGCCACCTGCCGAACGCGCACATCGTGCAGGCGGACCTGAACCGGCCGCCCGTGAAGCGCGTCGTCGACTACGCCTTCTCCGTCGGCGTGCTGCACCACACGCCCGAGCCGGAGCGCGGGTTCCGCGCGCTCTCGTCGTGTCTCAAGCCCGGCGGCGCGATCTCCGCGTGGGTCTACGGGCGGGAGGGGAACGGCTGGATCGTGCACGTCGTCACGCCGATCCGCGAGCGCGTGACGGCGCGCCTGCCGCACGGGTTGCTGGACGTGATCTCCGGCGCGCTCACCGTCCCGCTCTGGCTGGCCACGAAGCTGGTCTACGGCCCGACGCGCCGCAGCCGCGCCGCCGCCGTGCTGCCGTACCGCGAGTACCTGAGCTACATCGCCCCGTTCCCGTTCCGGGAGCAGCGCTCGATCGTCTTCGACCACCTGGTCACGCCGATCGCCTTCTACCTGCGGCGCGAGGAGTTCGCCGGCTGGTTCGAGCGCTCCGGCCTGCGCGACGTCCGCATCGAGCACCACAACGCCAACAGCTGGCGCGGGTTCGGGGTCGTCCCCGCGCCCGCGGAGCGGTGAGCGCCGCATGTGCGGGATCGCCGGGATCGCCGCGCTGGACCCGCGCCGGCCGCTCGACCCGGCGCCGGTGCACGCCATGCTCGACCGGCTGCGTCACCGCGGCCCGGACGACAGCGGCGTGCACGTGGGCGACGGCGTCGTGCTCGGCCATCGTCGCCTGTCGATCATCGACCTGAGCGGCGGGCACCAGCCGCTCTTCGGCCAGCGGTCCTCGACGGCCGTCGTCGCCAACGGCGAGGTCTACAACTACCGGGAGCTGGCGCGGGAGCTGGAGGCGAAGGGGCACGTCTTCCGGACCGCCTCGGACACGGAGGTCGCGGCCCACGCCTACGACGAGTGGGGCCTGGATGCGCTCGACCGGCTCGACGCGATGCTGGCGCTCGCGCTCTGGGACGGCGAGCGCCGCCGGCTCGTGCTGGCCCGCGACCGCATGGGCGAGAAGCCGCTCTTCTGGACGGTCGCGGACGGGCTGCTCCTCTTCGCCTCCGAGCTGACGGCGCTGCTCGCGCACCCCGCGGTGCGCGCGGAGCTCGACCCGCGCGCGCTCTCCGCGTACCTCGCCCTCGAGTACGTGCCGGCGCCGCTCTGCATGGTGGCCGGCGTGCACAAGCTCGAGCCCGGCACGTCCCTCGTGCTGGAGGACGGCGAGGTCGCGGTCCGGCCGTACTGGCGCCTGCCGGCCTGGGCGCCGACGCGGCTCTCCTACGCCGAGGCGGTCGAGCGCCTGCGCCAGCTCCTCGACCAGGCCGTGGCCTCCCGCCTCGTCAGCGACGTGCCGCTCGGCGTCTTCCTCTCCGGCGGCATCGACTCGAGCACCGTGGCGGCGTTCGCGGCGCGGCACGGCGCGGTCGAGACGTTCTCGATCGGCTTCGAGGAGGCGAGCTTCGACGAGCGCGTCTACGCGCGCGAGGTCGCCGCGCGGCTGGGCACGAACCATCACGAGCGCGTGCTGCGCGGCGCCGACATGCCGGCGCTGGTGCCGCGCCTGGCCGAGCTGCTGGACGAGCCGCTCGGCGACGCGTCCATCGTCCCGACCGCGCTGCTGAGCGGCTTCGCGCGCGAGCGCATCACCGTCGCGCTCGGCGGCGATGCCGGCGACGAGCTGTTCGCGGGCTACCCGATGCACCAGGCGCAGCGCGTGGCGCCGTACGCGCGCGTGCTCGGCGCCGGCGGCGGGCTGCTGCGGCGCGCGGCGGAGCGGCTGCCGGTCTCGCACGCGAACTTCGCGCTCGGCTTCAAGGTGCGGACGTTCCTGCGCGGGCTGGAGGCGCCGGCGCCGCTGAACCAGGGGCTCTGGCTCTCCGCGTTCGCGCCGGCGGAGCAGCGGGCGCTGCTCGCGCCGGAGCTGTGGGAGGCGGCGGAGCGCGGCGCCTGGGCGTTCCGGGCGCTGGAGGACGGCTGGGCGGCGGGGGAGGGAATGCCGCGGGTCGCGCGGGCGGCGCGCCTCGACGCGCTGACCTACCTGCCCAACGACATCCTGACGAAGGTGGACCGCGCCAGCATGAGCGTCGCCCTCGAGGTGCGCGCGCCGTTCCTGGCGCGCGCCGTCGTGGAGTTCGCGGCCTCGCTCCCGGACGCGTACCTGATGAAGGGGCTCACCGGGAAGCGGATCCTGCGCGACGCCGTGCGGGAGCTTCTGCCGGCGAGCGTGCTGGAGCGGCCGAAGAAGGGCTTCGGCATCCCGGTCGCCGCGTGGCTGGCCGGGCCGCTCCGCGAGCTGGCGCACGACCTCCTGGGCGAGGCGTCGCTGCGGCGGGCGGGGCTGTTCCGGCCCGAGGCGGTGAGCCGGCTGCTCCGCGAGCACGAGGCGCGGCGCGCGGACCACCGCAAGCCGCTCTGGACGCTGCTCGTCCTCGAGCTGTGGCGCCGCGCGAACCTCGGCGCCGCGGTTCCGCGGCCCGCGGCGCCGCTGGCGGGGGTGCCATGACGGAGGCGGTGGCGCGCGGCGTCTCGCGGCGCATGCTGCTGGCGGTCGCGCTCGTCGCCATCGTCGTCTACCTGCCGAGCATCTTCAACGGCTTCGCCTACGACGACATCGCGGTCGTCCAGAACGACGCGCGCATCCACACGCTGAAGAACCTGGCGAAGGTGTTCGCGCAGCCGTACTGGGCGGACCGCGGGCGGGAGTTCGCGATCTACCGGCCGCTGACCAGCTTCAGCTTCGCGATCGACTGGTTCGTCTCGCGCGGGTATCCGATGTGGTTCCACATCGTGAACGTGCTCTGGCACGCCGGCGCGTGCGTGCTGCTCCTGCTGGTGCTGGCGGAGCTGTTCCCGCCGGTCGCGGCGCTCGCCGGCGCGCTGCTCTTCGCCGTACACCCCGTGCACGTGGAGGCGGTGGCGAACGTGGTCGGCCGCGCCGAGTTGATGTCGGCGGCCTTCTCGCTGGCCGCCGCGCTCGTCTGGCTGCGCGCCGGCGGCCGGCTCCGGCCGCTCGCCGCGCTGGCGGTCGCGGCGCTCTACGCGCTCGCCATGCTGGCCAAGGAGAGCGCGGCCACGCTCCCGGCGGTGCTCGTCCTGCTGGACGCGGCCCGCGGGGAGTGGAGCCTCCGCCCGTCGAGCCTGGCGGCATACCTGCGCCGCCGCGGCCCCGCGCTCCTGCTCCTCGCGCTCGCACTCGCCGGCGAGATGGCCGCCCGGCAGGCGGTCATCGGCCGGGTGGGTCCGGCCATCGTCGATCCCATCTTCGACGTGGCGGCGTCCGGCGCGGACCGCGTGCGCACGGCGCTCTCCGCCTGGCCGGTGTTCCTGCGGATCCTCTTCTTCCCGCGCGTGCTCCTGGCCGACTATGCGCCGCGCATCTCGATGCCGGCGCTGCACTGGACGGCCGGCGCGATCGCCGGCGCGGCGCTCCTGGCCGGGTGCGTGGTCGGTGGATTCGTCGCGCTCGCGCGCGGGCGGGGCCGGACGGCGCTCGGGCTCCTCTGGTTCCCGGTCACGATCCTCCCCGTCTCGAATCTGCTCTTCGCGACCGGGATCTTCATCGCCGAGCGGACGCTCTACATGCCGTCGGTGGCGCTCTCGATCGGCTTCGCGGGGCTCGCGGCGCTGGCGCTGGAGGCGCGCTGGGCCGCCGACTGGCGCGTGCTCGCGGCCGCGGCCGCGCCCCTGATGCTCGTGCTCACCGCCCGCACGATCGTCCGCGAGCCGGAATGGCGGGACACCGTCACCATCTTCGCGGCGCTCGACCGGGACGCGCCGGAGGCGTTCCGCGTGCAGTGGGACCTGGCGCGCCGCGCGCGCCGGAAGGGGAACAAGCTCGACGCCGCCACGCACTTCGCGCGTGCACTCGAGCTGTGGCCGAGCCGGATGGCGCTCGTCGTCGAGGCGGGCCAGAACGCGGTGGAGCTCGGCTGGACCGAATACGCCCGCGCGCTCGCCGCCATGGCGCAGTCGCGCTGGCCACACGATCCGTCCGTCCGCCGCCTGGTCGCCGCCGCGGCGAAGGGCCGGCCGGGGCGGTCGTCCCGGCCGAGGATGGCCGCGCCCGCCGGGCCGCGGCCGCCCGGCCGCCGCGCCGACGTCGGCGGCGGCGACGCCGGCTCCCCGCCGAGACTCTGAACCGCCCCCGACAATGGAGAAACGGCACCGCTTCCGCCTCGTACTCGCCCTCGCCGGCGTGGCGGCGCTCGTGTACCTGCCGAGCCTGCGGAACGGCTTCGCCTACGACGACGTGCCGGTCATCCCCGGCGACCCGCGCATCCACTCCTGGGCGGGGCTGCTCGGGGCGTTCACGCGGCCGTACTGGGCGGAGCGAGGCGCGGAGCTCGGGCTCTACCGCCCGCTCACGAGCGCGTCGTTCGGCGTGGACTGGCTGCTCGGCGGCGGAGCGCCGGCGTGGTTCCACGCGGTGAACGTGCTCTGGCACGCCGGCGCGTGCGTGCTCGCGTTCCTGCTGCTGGCGGAGCTCTTCGCGCCGGCGGCGGCGCTCGCCGGCGCGCTCGTCTTCGCGGTGCATCCGGTCCACGTCGAAGCCGTGGCGAACGTGGTCGGCCGCGCGGAGGCGATGTCGGCGGTCTTCTTCCTCGGCGCCGCGCTCGTGTGGATGCGGGCCGGCGCGGCGCTTTCGGTGCGGCGCCTGGCGGCCGTCGCCGCGCTGTTCGCGCTCGCGCTGCTGTCGAAGGAGAGCGCGGCCACGCTGCCGGCCATCCTGGTGCTGATCGACGCGGCGCGCGGCGAGTGGAGCGCGCGGGCCAGCGGCCTGGCCGGCTACCTGCGGCGGCGCGGCCCCGCGCTCGGCGTGCTCCTCGCCATGTTGGCGGCGGCCACCGCCGCGCGCGTCGCCGTAGTGGGCCGCCTCTCGCCGGCCGCCTACGACCCGGCGCTGGACGTCGTCGCCGGTGGTCCCGAGCGCGTGCTCACGGCGCTCCAGGCCTGGCCCGTCTACCTGCGCCTGCTCCTCTTCCCGCGCACGCTGCTGGCCGACTACGGGCCGCGCATCCTGATGCCGGCGTTCGGCTGGACCGCGGCGGCGGCGGCCGGGCTCGCGCTGCTCGCCGCGCTCGTGCTCGGCGGCCTCGTGGCGCTCGAGCGCGGCCGCCCCGCCGCCGCGCTCGGCCTGCTCTGGTTCCCCGTCACCATCCTGCCGGTCTCGAACCTCCTCTTCGCGACGGGGATCCTCGTCGCGGAGCGAACGCTCTACCTCCCCTCGCTCGCGCTGAGCTTCGGCGTGGCGGCGCTCGGCGCGCTCGCGCCGGCGCTTCGGCCCGCCGCCCGCCGGACGCTGGCGACGCTGGCGGCCGCCGCCATCGTCGCCCTGGCCGCGCGCAGCGTTGTCCGCGAGCCGGAGTGGGCGTCCACGGACACGATCTTCGCCGCGCTCCTGCGCGACCGGCCGGACTCCTTCCGCGCGCACTGGATCCACGCCCGCGCCGCCGCGCTCGCCGGGGACCCGACCGGCGCCCGCGCCCACTACGACGAGGCGCTCCGCCTCTGGCCGTACCGCCGCGGGCTCCTGCTGGAGGCCGGCGAGGCCGCCGTGAGCCAGGGCCGCCTCGAGTACGCCGCCGTCATCGCCCGCATGGCCGTCGAGCGCTGGCCCGACGACCCCCGCGCGCGCGCCCTCGCGGCGGCGGCGCGGCGCACCCCGTGAACGCACCCGCCGCCATGGACCGCACGCTCCGCAACCGACTGTGCAGCGCCGGCGTCGCCGCCGCCGCGCTCCTCGTCTACGCCAACTCGCTGGCGAACCGCTTCGCGTACGACGACCTGTCGATCATCAAGACGAACGCCCGGGTTCACGACCTGCGCGCCCTCGGCGACATCCTGCTGACGCCCTACTGGCCGTTCTTCGGCCGCCAGTTCGGCCTCTACCGGCCGCTGGCGATCCTGGCGTACGCCGTCCAGTGGGCGCTCGGCGGCGGCGCGCCCTGGGTCTTCCACGTCGGCAACGTGCTCGAGCACGCCGCGGTCTGCGTGCTCGTGTACCTGTTCCTCGAGCGGCTGACGAGCTGGCGCGCCGCGCTCGCCGGCGCGCTCGTCTTCGCCGTGCACCCGGTCCACACGGAGGCCGTGGCCAACGTGGTCGGCCAGGCGGAGCTCCTCGGCGCGCTCGGCATCCTGGCCGGCGCGCTGCTCTATGTCTCGCGCCCGGACCTCGAGCTGACGCCGCGCCGCCGCTGGGCGATCGCCGCCGCGTTCGCGCTCGCCGTCGGCACCAAGGAGAGCACGATCGTCTTCCCGGCGCTGCTCCCGGTCCTCGACCTCGCGCAAGGGCGCCTGGCGCTCCGCCGCGGCGAGCTGGCGCGTTACGCCCGGGCGCTCGCGCCCACCGCGCTCGTGCTCGGCGTGATCGGCGGCGGCTACATCCTCCTCCGCGTCGCCGTCCTCGGCACGCTCACCGCCAGCGACGCGAACCCCTCGCTCCGCTTCCTCCAGGAGCACCACGTGCTCATGGGGCTGCGCGTCTGGCCGGAGTACCTGCGCCTGCTCCTCTTCCCGAGCGACCTCTCCGCCGACTACTCGCCGGCCGTGATCCTGCCCGTCACCGCGATGGATGCCGAGACCTGGCTCGGCCTGGCGCTCCTGGTCATCACCGTCGGCTGCGCGCTGCTCGTCCGGCGGCACCCCGGCATCGGCCTCCCGGCCGCCTGGTTCCTCGTCACGATCCTGATCGTCTCGAACCTCTTCTTCCCGATCGGCGTCGTGCTGGCCGAGCGCACGCTCTACCTCCCCTCCATCGCCCTCGCGCTCGGCGTGGCGTACGTCTGGGATGCGCTCCCGGACGCCGCACTGCGCCCCGCGCTGGCCTGGGGCGCCCTGGGCCTCGTCGTCGCCCTCGGCGGGCTCCGCACCATGGTCCGCAACCCCGACTGGAAGTCCACCCAGCAGGTGTGGTACTCCGTCGTCCGCGATCACCCGGAGTCGTTCCGCGGCCAGTGGTACGCCGGCGACACCGAGGAGAGCGCCGGGCACATGGCCGCCGCCCGCGACCACTGGACGCTCGCCTACCGCCTCTGGCCGGAGGGCGGGCCCGGGTTCTGGGAGTCCATGGCCGGCTTCCTCTACCGGACCGGCCGCTTCGCCGAGGCCGCCAGCCTGTACGAGCACACCATCCGGGCGTTCGGCCTCGGGAATGCCCCCGCCGGCGACCACGAGATGCTCGTCCTCTCCTACCTCGGCGCGACGCGCTACAGCGACGCGCTGCGCGCCGCCGAGCGCGCCATGCGCCAGTACGGCCCCACGCCGCCGCTCGCCGACCTCCGCGCCCACGCGCTCACCGCCCTGGACAGCGCCGGCGCGATCCCCGCCTGGCACGCCGTCATCCGCGCCGACACCCTCCACGGCGCCGCCGAGCAGTGGGCCGAGCTCGCCCGCGCGTTCGTCCACGCCGGCCTCATGGATTCCGCCCGCGCCGCGCTCGACACCGCGCAGCTCCGCGCCGGCTCCGAGCCCAACGCCCGCGCGCAGGTCGACGGCTATCGCCGCGCGTTCTTCGCCACCGGCGCACCCCGTCCCGTCGAGGGCTTCTACCACGTCCAGCCCTAGCCGCCGCCTCCGCCGCGATTTGCATTCTGCCTGCAATTTGCAACGCAATTGTGCGCAATTCGGGCACTGCCCGGGCGTGCGGCGGAGTGGCGTAAGTCGTTGATGCGACAGCACCAACACGCGCTCGACCGCTGCCTGGTCCACGCCTTGCCTTCCCCCGGCGCAGAACCCGCTCCCCGGCGGACCGTTCTCTACCCCCATCGAGTGTTCCGTAAGGAGGAGCGATGATGCTCAAGGCGCGGAAGGGCTTCACTCTGATCGAGCTGCTGATCGTGGTCGTCATCATCGGCGTGCTCGCGGCGATCGCGATCCCGAAGTTCTCGAAGTCGCGGGAGCGGGCGTACTTCTCGGCGAT
>DASTKT010000200.1:0-11687 GCA_035715725.1 Longimicrobiales bacterium
CGCTCCGGGCGGGGCGGGGGAGGGGCGGCGGGGGGCTAAGTCCTACCGATAGTTGCAGATAGTCGAAGCGCTGCACGGGGCACGCGAGTTGCCCGGGTGGGTGGGCCCTTCATGGGTCCGGGCGGACCACTGAGGACGGAAATCACCGCGAAAAACGGAACGGCGATGGCAGCCGAGGCACCGCAGGGACGATCCCGCACGGCATGGGAGAGGTCCATCCGGGCGTGGGAGTGGCGACGCGCGGCGGGGGAGGGGTGCATGCGCATGCGCATGCGGCGGGCGAACGCGACGAAGCGAGGTGCGGAGTGGGGGCGTCGATGACGGAGTGGAGCCTGAGCGACTGGCGGCTGGCGACGCTGGTGGCGCTGATCGCGCTGCTGTGGCTGGTCGCGGTGGGGTTCTCGGTGTCGGCGCTGCTGCTGCGGCTGCGGAACATCAAGAAGGCGGAGTTCTGGCGGCGGCTGGAGGACAAGTGGGAGGCGGCGCTGCCGGGGGTGCTGGCGGGGACGTCGCCGGTGGAGGGGATGGCGAAGCTCGTGGAGCCGGGGGAGGAGCTGTACTTCGTGGACTTCCTGTACCGGCACGGGCGGACGATGACGCGGGGGCAGCGGGCGGTGCTGGCGAAGCTGGCGGAGCCGAACCTGCCGGTGATCGCGGCGCGGATGGCGAAGGGGGACTCGGAGCGGCGCGCGCGGGCGGTGCAGACGGTGGCGGTGCTGGGGTTCGAGCGGCACTGGCAGGAGATCGTCGCGGCGCTGGACGACGAGTCGCCGCTGGTGGTGATGACGGCGGCGCGGTCGCTGGCGCGGGAGGACGGGGCGCGGTTCGGCGGGGAGGTGATCTCGCGGCTGCACCGGTTCGACGACTGGAGCCCGAAGTTCCTGACGTCGATGCTGGTGTCGATGGGTCCCGGGGGCGCGCCGGTGCTGCGGCAGAGCCTGGCGAACCCGGTGCTGCTGCCGCGGCTGCGGGCGGTGTGCGCGGAGGCGCTGGGGCAGATGAGGGATCTGGGGTCGGCGGACACGGCGGCGCAGGTGGCGCGGTCGGAGGCGGACCCGGACGTGCTGGCGGCGTGCCTGCGGCTGCTGCGGCGGGTGGGCGGGCGGCACCATCTGCCGGTGATCCGGCAGTTGGGGATGTCGCCGGACGAGGGGGTGCGGGCGCAGGCGATCGGGGCGCTGGGTCGGCTGGGGGCGGCGGAGGACCTGGAGCGGCTGCGGGAGGCGCTGTCGGACACGTCGCCCTGGGTCGTGATCCAGGCGGCGCGGGGGCTGCGCGACCGGGGGGAGGCGGATTGGCTGTGGAAGCTGGCGGCGGGGACGGATCCGGGGAGCGAGGCGGCGTTGCAGGTTTTGGGGGAGTAGCGAGGGCGGCGAGGGCGGCGAGGGCGGAGAGCGCTCTTGCTCTTGCTCGCGCTCCTGCTCTTGCCTGTCATCTCTCCACACTGAACCGCGCATCCTTCCGCCAGAGCCAGCCAGAGCTGCCGAGAATCCAGCGCCCGAGCGGTGAGACTCGAGGCGCAAGAGCAAGAGGGCGAGCAAGAGCAAGAGGCGGGGATCGGAGGCGAATGACGGACATCCTGATGGTGGCGCTGATCGGGTTCAACCTGGTGGTGCTGGTCTACTTCGGGTTGCTGAACCTGTTCTACCTGGGGACGAGCTTCTTCTCGTTCCGGGCGCTGCGGAAGTACGCGCGGCGGCTGAACACGCTGGACGTGGACGAGCTGGTGACGTCGGCGGGGGCGCCGCCGGTGACGATCGTGATGCCGGCGTACAACGAGGAGGCGAACTGCGTCTCGTCGGTGCGGTCGCTGCTGGCGCTGCGGTACCCGGAGCACGAGGTGATCGTCGTCAACGACGGGTCGAAGGACGGCACGCTGGCGAAGCTGATGGAGACGTTCCAGCTCGCGCCGGCGGTGCGGGCGCCGACGTCGAACCTGCCGACGGCGCACATCCGGATGATCTACCGCAGCCGTCGCAACCCGACGGTGTGGGTGATCGACAAGGAGAACGGGGGGAAGGCGGACGCGCTGAACGCGGGGATCAACTACTGCCACACGCCGCTGTTCTGCGCGATGGACGCGGACAGCATCCTCGAGCGCGAGGCGCTGATGCGGCTGGTGCGGCCGTTCCTGGAGGACGGGACGACGGTGGCGGCGGGCGGGATCGTGCGGATCGCGAACGGGTGCGAGATCGACGAGGGGTTCATCTCGAAGGTGCGGCTGCCGGGGTCGCTGCTGGCGCGGTTCCAGGTGCTGGAGTACCTGCGCGCGTTCCTGGCGGGGCGGATGGGATGGAGCGCGCTGGACGTGCTGCTGATCGTGTCGGGCGCGTTCGGGATCTTCCGCCGCTCGGCGGTGGTGGAGGCGGGCGGGTACGCGCGGGACACGGTGGGCGAGGACATGGAGCTGATCGTCCGGCTGCACCGTCATTTCCGGGAGCGGAAGCAGCCGTACCGGATCTCGTTCATCCCGGACCCGATCGCGTGGACGGAGGCGCCGGAGACGATGAAGGTGCTGGCGCGGCAGCGCGACCGGTGGCAGCGGGGGCTGATCCAGAGCCTGTCGCGACACCGCAAGATGCTGCTGAACCCGCGGTTCGGGCGGATCGGGATGGTGGCGTTCCCGTACTTCTGGTTCCTGGAGGGCTTCGGTCCCGTCGTCGAGATCCTGGGCTACGTGGCGTTCGTCGCCGCGCTCGTGCTCGGATGGGCCTCGCCGCCGTTCATCATCGGCTTCCTGCTGCTGGCGTTCTTCTTCGGCGTGGCGCTGTCGGCCGCGTCGGTGGCGCTGGAGGAGCTGGTGTTCCGGCGGTACACGAAGATGGGCGATTTCGTGCGGCTGCTGCTACTGGCCGTGGCGGAGAACTTCGGCTACCGGCAGCTGCTGACGCTGTTCCGGTTCAAGGGCGTGTTCTCGGCGATGGGCGGACGGAACTCGTGGGGGCACATGGACCGGCGGGGGGCGCTGGTGGCGCCGGCGCGGCCGTTGGAGGCGGCGTCGGCGCGGGTGGAGGAGGAGAGGGTGGAGGTGGGGGTTTAACGGACAAGTGTCACACGGAGACACGGGGGCCACGGAGGCATGGCGGCAGCGCTCCGGCCACCTGCGTACGCCGGAAATGACAGCAAAGAATGGTGCATTCGCCGGTGTCCCTCCTGTGCCCGCCGTGCCTCCGTGTCTCCGTGTGACACTTCTGGACGTGAGGACGGACTCGAGCTCCGCGCCTGCGGCGCTGAGATCGGGGCGGGTGGCGTGAGATGCCGAGGATGACGGAGACGGGATGCGAAAGACGGTAATCGTACTGGCGGTGTTTTTCCTCGTCCTCTTCGGCGTGGCGAGCCGGTACCGGCTGGGGTGCCCGAGCGTGGGGAACGGGGCGACGGCGCGGGGGTGGGCGGCGCTGCGGGCGGGGAAGCCGGAGGCGGCGCGGCGGGAGTTCGAGGCGGCGCGGCAGCGGTGCCCGGCGCACGTGGGGGCGCGGACGGGGCTGGGGTACGTGGCGCTGCGGGCGGGGCGGGAGCGGGAGGCGGCGGCACTGTTCGACGCGGTGCTGGCGACGGACGCGAACGCGGTGGACGCGCTGGTGGGGCGGGGGATGCTGGCGTGGCGGAGCGGGGACCTGCAGCGGGTGCACGACCTGTTCGAGCGGGTGCTGAAGGTGGACCCGAGCCGGCCGGAGGCGCGGGAGTACCTGGCGCAGTTGCCGGAGGGGTTCGGGCCGGCGCCGGCGCGGCCGCCGCTGGTCGTGCCGGACACGACGGTCTACTGGTCGCGGGCGGCGGGGAGCGGCTTCGAGGTGCGGACGGCGCGGGGGTGGGCGCCGTTCTACGTGAAGGGGGTGAACCTCGGGCCGGCGCTGCCGGGGAAGCATCCGAGCGAGTTCCCGGACTCGGCGACGTACGCGGAGTGGCTGCGCGGGATCGGCGAGATGGGCGCGAACACGATCCGCGTGTACACGATCCATCCGCCGCGCTTCTACCAGGCGCTGGCGGCGTACAACGCGTCGCACGAGGAGGCGCCGCTCCGGCTGATCCACGGGGTGTGGGCGGAGGTGCCGCCGGGCGACGACTACGACGACGCGACGTGGAAGTCGGACTTCGAGCGCGAGATGCGGAACGTGGTGGACCTGCTGCACGGGCGGGCGGACATCGCGCCGCGGCTCGGGCACGCGGGCGGGCACTACACGGCGGACGTCTCGCGCTGGACGCTGGCGTACATCATCGGGCGGGAGTGGGAGCCGCACTCGGTGCAGGCGTACGAGGCGCTGCGTCCGGCGCCGCCGGCATGGACGGGGACGTACCTGCGGGTGGCGGGCGGGAACGCGATGGACGTGTGGCTCGCGCGGGAGTGCGACTACCTCGTCGCCTACGAGATGGGGCGGTACCGCGCGCAGCGGCCGAGCGCGTACACGAACTGGCCGACGCTGGACCCGCTGCACCACCCGACGGAGTCGACGGCGCAGGAGGAGGCGGCGCTGCGACGGAAGCGGGGCGAGGACGTGGGGGCGGGGAGCGCGGCGTTCGCGGACGACGCCGTCGCGCTGGACGCCTCGCTCGTCTCGCCGACGGCGGCGTATCCGGCCGGGTACTTCGCGTCCTACCACATCTACCCGTACGCGCCGGACTTCATGGGGCTGGACCCGGTGTACGCGAAGGCGCGCTCGCCGTACGGGACGTCGAGCTACTTCGGCTACCTGCAGGACTTGAAGCGGCACCACGCCGGGCTGCCGGTGCTGGTGTCGGAGTACGGCGTGCCGGCGAGCCTGGGGATCGCGCACGTGCAGCCGGGCGGGTGGCACCACGGCGGGCACACCGAGGCGGAGATGGCGGCGCTGGACGCGCGCATGACGCGGGAGATCGCGGCGGCCGGGATGGCGGGCGGGATCGTGTTCTCGTGGATCGACGAGTGGTTCAAGAAGAACTGGCTGACGCGGCCCTTCGCGATCCCGCTGGAGCGCAACCGCTTGTGGCTGAACGTGATGGATCCGGAGCAGCGCTACGGCGTGGTGGCGATGGAGGCGGGGCCGGCGGGGGCGGAGCGGCCGCTCGCGGAACGGCTCGGGGAGTGGCGCTCGGTGCAGCCGCTCTATGTCGGGGAGGATGGGGCGACGCTGCGGGCGGAGGCGGACGAGGCGTACCTGCGGGTGTTCTTCGAGCGCGGGCGCGCGTTGCGGATGCCGTCGGAGTTGATGGTGGGGTTCGATGTCTCGCGCGCGGATGCGGGGGCGGTGCGGTGGCCGGGACGCGTGGGAGCGGAATTGCCGGTGGGGGTGGAGATGGTGCTGCGGGTGGCGGGGGGGGAGGCGAGGGTGGTGGGGAATCCTGCGGCGGACCCGTTCTCGGTGCTGCGGATGGATGGGGGTGCGGTTGGCGGTGCGAATGCGGGTGCCGGTGCGGGTGCGACTGCGCGGTCGACTGCGGGTTCGAATGCGAATGCGACTGCGAATGGGACTCTGAATGGGACTGCGAAGGGGACTGCGAATGCGGGCGGTGGACTCGCGCGGCTCAAGGTAGTGGGCGAGCCGGCGGGGTTTTTCCTGGGGAGGTGGAGTCAGCGGATGAACTTCCCCATGGTGGCGGGGCGGCGGGAGGATGGGGTTTACGAGGGGCTGCGGGTGGTGACGAACCGGGTGCGGCTGGGGCGGGATGGAGTGGAGTACCCGGCGATGGGATACGACCGCGGGGTGCTGCGGCGGGGGGTGGCGCCGGACGGGGTGTGGGAGATGGACGAGGCGGACGGGGCGGTGGAGGTGCGGATCCCGTGGACGCTGCTGAACGTGACGGACCCGAGCTCGCGGCGGGTGCTGCGGGTGGGCGGCCCGGCGCCGAAGAGCCTGGACGAGGACGACGCGCTGGCGACGGAGGTGGTGGAGGGGATCCGGATCGTGGCGGCGACGCGGGGCGCGGACGGCGGGTGGAAGGCGTGGCCGCGGAGCGGGAAGGCGACGGACGTGGCGCTGTTCGGGTGGCCGACGTGGGAGCAGCCGCGCTGGCATGCGCGGCGGCGGCCGACGTACGAGGCGCTGCGCGCGGCGTTCGCGGGGGTGGGGGGCGCGGGGGGCGCGAGGACGGTGGCGGTCCAATGAAAGAACGGAAAATGGCACACGAAGACGCGAAGACGCGGAGAGGCGCCGGAGACGGCCGGTATCGCTGGGCGGCGCTCGTCGTCGTCGGAGCGCTGGGGGTGGCGGTGGCCACGAGGCCGGCGGCGGCGCAGTCGCCCGGGGCGACGGCGGCGGACTCGGCGTGGGAGCGGAAGGACTACGACGCGGCGGCGCGGCTGTACGGCGAGCGGCTGGCGGCGGACTCGAGCGATGCGGTGGCGCTGCACCGGCTGGGGCTGATCCTGGCGTGGGGCGAGAAGTACGATCGCGGACTGGAGCTGCTGGACCGGCTGGTGGCGGAGCGGCCGGAGGACGCGGCGGCGGGCGTGGACCGCGCGCGGGTGCTGGCGTGGAAGCACGACCTGAAGAGCGCGCGGGCCGGGGTGGACGCGGTGCTGGCGAAGCACCCGGGCGACATGGGCGCGCTGCGGCTGCGGGCGCAGGTGGAGAGCTGGTCGGGGGACTACGACGCGTCGCTCACGACGTACAAGGAGCTGCTGGCGGGCGCGCCGGGCGACCGGTCGATCCAGCAGGAGCGCGCGCGGGTGCTGGGGTGGACGACGCACTACGGCGCGGCGGCGGACGCGTACCGGCAACTGCTGGAGAACGATTCGACGGACCTGGAGGCGCGGCTCGGGCTGGCGCGGGTGCTGTCGTGGTCGCAGCGGCTCGACTCGGCGGCGGTCGTGTTCGCGTCGGTGCTGAGGCAGGACCCGGCGAACCTGGAGGCGGAGCGCGGGCTGGCGCGGATGGCGAGCTGGCGCGGGCGGCTGGCGGCGGGAGAGGCCGGCTGGCGGCAGGTGCTGGCGCACGAGCCGGACGACGTCGAGGCGCTGGTCGGGCTCGGTCAGACGCTGCGCTGGCAGGGCCGCCACGCGGAGGCGCTCGAGGTGCTGGAGAAGGCGCGGCGGCTGGCGCCGACGGACGCGGACGTGCGCACGCAGTGGGAGTGGGCCCGGGCCGCGGGCGCGCCGCGGGTCACGCCGTTCCTGGTGTACGAGCGCGACTCGGATGGCAACCGCATCGCGACGTCGCGCATCGTGATGGCGTGGAACCCGTTGCCGCGCGTGGCGCTGCGCGCCGACGGCTACATCCGGCGGCTCGAGCAGGCGCTGATCGTCGGGCAGCCGGACCGCTCGGCGCGAGGCTTCCTGCTGTCCGCGGACGTGCTGGCGGGCGCGGGGTGGACGTTCACGGCGGGCGGCGGCGCGGCGGGCTCCGACGCGCCGGACGCGGCGCCGCGGGGGCAGCTCCTGGCCTCGCTGCAGAGCCCGTCGTCGGCCGCGGTGTCGGGGGGCGCGTCGTTCTCGCGCACCGCGCTGGACGCGACGGCGCGGCTCGCGGAGACCGGGGTGATGGTCAACGAGGCGTCGCTCAGCGGCGGTACGGCGCCGAGCGCCGCGTGGAGCCTGCGCGCGCGCGGCGCGATCGCGGAGTTCGACGGGACGGAGACGAACCGGCGGACGCTGGGGCAGCTCGAGGTGGCGCGTCGCGTGGCGTCGTGGGGCCGGCTGATGGGGTCGGTCACGGGCTTCGGCTTCGACCACGCCTCGACCGACGGCTACTTCTCGCCGGACTTCTACGGGCTGGCCGAGCTGGGCGCCCGCTGGCTGCGCGACAACGGCCGCTGGTCGGCGGTGGCGGAAGTGGCGCCGGGCGTGCAGAAGATCGGCGAGCACGGCAAGGCGGGCGGCACGTTCCGGGTCAGCGGGCGGCTGGGGTACAGCGTGGCGCCGGGGCGGCAGGTCGGGGTGGCGCTGGGGTACTCGACGACCGGGCTGCAGAGCCTGGCGCCCGGGGCGGCGGGGTACCGGTACACGTCGGCGGTGCTGTCGGCGGGGTGGGCGTTCTGAGGCGGCGCCGGAGGCGCCGCGCACGTTTCACTGTCGCGGCCCTGCGGGCCGCGTACGCTGCGCTGTCGCCGCCTGCGGCGGCGCACGTTTCACTGTCGCTCGCCTGCGGCGGCGCACGTTTCACTGTCGCTCGCCTGCGGCGAGCGGACGCTCGCTGCGCTCGCTGTCGCGGCCTTCGGCCGCGTGAGACACGGGCACATCTGGTGGGGAGGGGGTCGATGTAGGGGCGCGGGCGAGGGTCCGCGCCACTGGCGCCCCGGGCGTGACGGCTTTCAGGCCGCGCGGCCGGGGCGAATCGTTTCGGGGGCGGGCTCGGGCTCGGGGCCCTCGGGGATGGTGAGGCGTGCGCTGCCGGGGTCGGAGGCGAGGAGCCAGATGGCGCCGGCGAGGCAGGCGAGGGCGAGGGGGACGACGAGGGTGGGGGTGACCAATCCGGTGGCCTCGAGGGTGGCGACGAAGCCGGGGGAGAGGGCGAGGGCGAGGAGGACGCCGTTGTTGAGGGCGTGGACGATCATGCCGGTCCAGATGGAGCCGGTGCGGCCGGCGACGAGGGCGACGACGAGGCCGGTCCAGGCGGTGGGCATGAAGCGGAGCGCGCTCTCGGAGGAGACGTGGAACGCGCCGAAGACGACGGCGGTGACGAGCGCGGCGGTGCCGAGGGAGAGCGTGCGGCGGAGCGAGGTGAAGAGGATGCCGCGGAAGATGACCTCCTCGCAGACGGCGGGGGTGATGACGACGACGGCGAATAGGAGGGCGACGTCGCCTACGTGGCCAGGGCGGGCGAAGAGCTGCTCGGCGGCGCGGCTGAGCTCGACGGGGAGCGGGAGGAAGCGCATGCCGACGCGGGCGAGGACCCAGGCCATGGGGATGGAGCCGGCGCCGGCGAGGAGCGCGGCGAGGAGCTGGCGCCGGTTCGGGCGGCGGAGGAGGAGCGTGCGCCGGTAGCTGAAGCCGCCCAGGTAGAGGAAGGCGAGGGCGGGCGTGAACATGAGGAGCCACTCGGCGGCGAGGATGCCGGCCGGCCCGCCGACGACGCCGATGACGATGCGTCCGGCGTAGAAGTAGACGGCGGCGGCGACGGCGGTGAAGAGGACGGCGGCGCGGGGCGTGGGGACGTGGAGGCGGGGCCCCTTGATGCGGCGGAGCAGCCCCTCGAGGCCCGGGGCGTCGTCGACGTCGGGCTCGGGTGCGCCGAAGAGCACCTCCTCGCGGCCGAACGCGCGGGCGGAGAGGTGGATGGCGGCGAGGGCGTAGCCGAGGTTGGCGAGGACGACGATGACGACGTAGCCGAGGTCGACCTGGCCGGCCATGAGGTCGCGGAAGAGGAGCGAGACGCCGGCGACGGGGACGACGGCGAGCGTGGGGGTGAGCTCGATGCCGGGGACGGCCGGCAGGAGCGCGGGGAGCGCGCCGACGAGGAAGACGGGCGTGAGCGCGCTCTGCGCCTCCTTGAAGGAGTGCGCCTGGACCGAGATGCCGAGGAAGGTGGCGCCGAAGAGGATGGCGAGCGGCACGAGGGTCAGGAGCACGAGGCCCATGGCGGACCAGGGGATGTTCAGGTCGAGGCCGAGCATCTTCGTCGCCTGGAAGAGGCCGGCGCGCATCGTCAGCATCATGCTGAGGAGGTTGAGGAGCGCGGCGACGATGCCGATGAGCGTGACGGTGACGAACTTGCCGGCGACGATGCGGGAGGCGGGGACGGGCGCGGTCATGAGCGCCTCGAGCGTGCGGCGCTCCTTCTCGCCGGCGCCGAGGTCGATGGCGGGATAGAAGGTGCCGAGGATCGTGACCATGATGAGGAGGAACGGCAGCAGTCGCGCGACGAGCAGCAGGCCTCGCTGGGAGGACGGCGTGACGCTGGTCTCGGTCGTCTCGATCGGGGCGGCGAGCTCGGGGGGCGCGCCGTGGGCGGCGAGGCTGCGGGCGACGAGGGTGTCGCGCCACTCGCGGAGCGCGTCGTTCAGGGCGTCGCGCGCGGCGCGGGAGCGGTCGCTGGCCTGGTCGTAGTAGATCGTGACGCGGGGGCGGGCGCCGTCGGGCCCGGCGGCCTCGACGGCGGCGCCGGCGTCGACGCGGCCGCGGAGGACGATGCGGCTCGGGTCGTGGTGGGCGGAGAACGCCTGCACGTCGGGGCGCGCGTCGAGGAGCCGGACCAGCTCGGGCGCCTCGCCGGCGACGGCGATGCGCACGGGATCGGCGGTGAGGTGGCGGCGGCCCATCAGGAAGAGCTGCTCGATGGCGACGAACATGCCGGGATAGAAGAGCGCCGGCACGAGGAGCATCATGGTGAGCGTGCGCCAGTCGCGCAGGATCTCGCGGAACTCCTTCTTGACCACGACCCAGACGATGCGCATCAGGCCACCTCGATCAGATACAGGAACGCCTGGGTGAGATTGGGCGCGGCGGCGCGCTCGAGGAGCTCGGGGAGCGTGCCCTCGGCGACGAGGCGGCCGGCGCTCATGATGCCGATGCGGTCCGCGAGCAGCTCGACCTCGCCCAGGTTGTGCGTCGAGAAGAGGATCGCCTTCCCCTTGTCGCGCTCCTGGTGCATGAAGTGGTAGAGCGTCTCGCCGCTCAGGATGTCGAGGCCGAGCGTGGGCTCGTCGAGGACGACGGCCGGCGGGTCCTGCACGACCGCGCGCGCGACGGCCACGCGCTGGCGCTGGCCGGTGGAGAGGCGGCCGCAGGTGCGCCGGGCGAACGGCTCGATGCCGAAGAGGTGCACCAGCTCCTCGACGCGGCCGCGGAGCGGCGCGCCGGCCAGCCCGTGCAGCGCGCCGAAGTACTCGAGCACCTCGACGGGCGTCAGCCGCTCGTAGAGCCCCATGGACGCGCCGAGGAAGCCGAGGCGGCGGCGCACGTCGGCCGTGCGCTCGCGCACGTCGGCGCCGTCGACGGAGGCGGTGCCCCACGTCGGCTCGAGCAGCCCGGCGAGGCAGCGCAGCGCGGTGGTCTTGCCGGCGCCGTTCGGGCCGAGCAGCGCGTAGATCTCACCGGGCGTGACGTGGAACGAAAGGTTACGAACGGCGAAAGACTTACCGTATTGCTTCGTGAGGCGGTCGAATCGGATCACGACGGGCTCCGCGGCCGTAAATCGAAGGGCGGCAAGGTGGATCCCCCATGGAGGGAGGTCACCGCCGGGGGGCGTGGTTCCCGGGGAGTGGGCAGGAGTCGGGCCAGGAAGGGGCGGGGGCGGGGCTCGGGAACGGATCAACGGGGTTTTTCACCGCAGAGACGCAGAGCACGCGGAGAACGGCAACGGAGAGATGGGCGACGAACGCTCGTCGGCGTCCGAACGAATCCTCGTTCACGGGGAGCAGGGGAGCTGGGGAGAACGGCCGGAGTCGGCGGGCAGCAGGCTTCGCGGCGGACGCATCCACTCTTGAAGTTGGATCCGGGGGTACGCCGGCTTCGACGCCGGCGCAGGACGCGGGCGTGCACCGGTGACATGTGGGTCGCCGGCGCAACCCCCAATCGATACTTCCGGTACGACGAACCATCGCCGGGTTGTTCCCTGTGTCCTCTGCGCTTCTGCGGTGAGAGTAAGCGTTCACGGGGGCGGGGGCGGGCGAACTACGGGTCCGACGGCGGGTCCGACGGCGGGCGGGGGCGAGGGCGCGGGAACGGCTGGACCACTACGGGTCCAACGGCGGGTGGGGGCGGAGACTGCGGGTGGGGGCGAGCGCGGGCGCGAGCGCGGGCCCGCTGCGGGTTCAACTGCGGGCGGGGGTGG
>DASTKT010000201.1:0-65714 GCA_035715725.1 Longimicrobiales bacterium
GCGCTCGCCGCAGGCGAGCGATAGGGAACCGTGCGCCGTCGAAGGCGGCGACAGCGAGCAACGCGAGCGTGCGCGGCCCGCAGGGCCGCGACAGTGCAACGTGCGCGAGCCGAAGGCGAGCGACAGCGTCAGCGTGCGCGGTGCCGCAGGCGCCGCGGGCGAGGGCGTGGAGTAATTCGGGGGGCCGGGGCCCCCCGAATTACTCCACGCCCTCGCCCATCACGTGAATCGTCTCGCCCGTGATGCCCGAGCCCTGCGGGCTCGCGAGAAAGAGCACGACGTCCGCGATCTGCTCGCGGGTCACCCACTTCGTTCGGGCGGGGTCGCGGACGGCGGCGCGGTTCTGCTCCGTGTCGATCAGGCCGGGCGCGATCGCGTTCACGCGCACGCGGTTCGGCGCCTCCTCGAGCGCCATCGCCCGCGTCAGCGCGATGACGGCGGCCTTCGCCGCGCTGTACGCGCCGAGCGAGGCCTTCGCGCGCAGCCCCGCCGGGGAGGTGAAGTTCACGATGGCGCCGTGGCTCTCGCGCAGCAGCGGCAGCGCGGCGCGGGAGACCAGGAACGCCGTCTTCGCGTTGCGGTCCACCTCGCGGTCCCACTCGTCGGCGCTCGTGTCCGCGAGCGGCTTGATGACGCCGAGCCCGCCGGCCACGTTGACGAGGAGGTCGAGGCGGCCGAACGCCTGCCGCGCCACGCCGACCACCGTCATCGCGCCCTCCGGCTCCGTCAGGTCCGCTCGCACCGCGGCCACCTCGCCGCCCTTCTCGGCGAGCGCCCGGCCGTGCTCCTCGATCGCGTCGGAGTGGCCGGCGACGACGACCCGTGCGCCGGCGGCGAGCAGCGCCTCGGCCACGGCGTAGCCGACCTGCCCGCGCGCGCCGACGCCGGTCACGACCGCCACGCGTCCCTGCATCGCTCCGCTCCTTTCCTCCGAGCCGCGCGCCCGGGTCTCCCACACGCCGGCGAGCGCCAGCACACCGGCGGTCGCGGCCAGGACGGTCCCGGCCTCCGCCTTCGGGATGAGCAGCGCCGAGCCCGCGAGGATCCCGAGCGCGGCGCCGAGCACCGCCGGCACCGCCGCGCCGCCCCGGCCGCCCGGCCGCAGGTTGAGCACGACGAACAGGCCGCCGACCGCGTACGCCGGCTCGGCCAGCAGCAGCAGCACGGCGACGATGCGGCCGAAGCCCGAGCCGCGCAGCGTCGCCGAGGCGTTCCAGAACGGCGCGTACAGCGCCGCCGCGAACAGCGCCGCCACGGCGACGGCCCAGCGCCGCCGCGCGAGCGTGCCGGGGTCGTCGTCCGGGTCGGGCCCGCCGGCCCAGAGACCGGCGGCCAGCGCACCCAGCGTCGCCGCGATCAGGAAGCCGGCGGTCGTGAGGAAGCCGCCCGCCGCGTAAAGCAGCAGCGCGGCGCCGACGACGAGCGTGACGCCCAGCGCCGCCCCGGCGATCGCGGTCGCGGTCAGCCACCCCAGCCGGTCGCGGCGGTTCACGGCACGTAGCGGCCGTAACCGCCGCGGTAGTAGACCAGGGGCGCGCCTTCCCGCGCGTCGCCGGCCAGCACCTCGCCGACGAAGATGGAGTGGTCGCCGCCCGGGTACGCCGCCCACAGCCGGCAGTCGACCCACGCCAGCGCCCCGTCCAGGACCGGCGCGCCCGTGACCGCCTCGCGGTACGCCACGCCCCGGAACTTCTCGGCGACGTCCCACGTCGCGAACCGGCGCGCCAGCGCCTCCTGCTCCTCGGCCAGAACGCTCAGCGTGAAGACGCCGGTGACGGGGATGATGTCGTGCGTGTCGCTCCCTCGCTCCACGCAGGCCAGGACGAGCGGCGGGTCGAGCGACACCGAGGCGACGGCGTTCGCGGTCAGCCCGACCGGCAGGCCGTCGGGCCGCAGCGTCGCCACCACCGCGACGCCGGTGCCCCAGTGGCCGAGGACGCGGCGGAACTCGGAGGAGTCCATGCGGCCGCCGGCTACAGCCGCGGCGCACGGCTGCGCAGGTACTGCTCGCAGTCGCGGATCGGGTAGAGCATGCGGTCCCAGCGCGGGTCCGGCAGCGCGATCGGCGCGGTCTCGGCCAGCAGCCAGCCGCTGATCTGGTCGGCGCGCCGCAGCGTCGCCGCCGTGGCCGGCGCCTCCACCCGCACGAGCCCCCAGAGCGCGCCGCTCCCGGCCGGCGAGCGCAGCCGCAGGTACCACGAGTAGACCGGCGTGAACTGGCGGGTGCCGGGCCGGAAGACGCTCGTACGCTCGCCTTCCTCGAGCGAGAGCAGCGTGCGGGCGTCGTCGCCGTCGAAGAAGCGCGTGAGGTGGCTCTTGATCACGCCCACCGCCCGCGCGCACGCCGCCAGCTCGCGCGACAGCGTGAGCGACCCGTCCACCAGCAGGTGCCCGGGATCCTCGTCCTGCCGGCACCACCGCTCGGCCACCTGCGCCTCCACCTCCTCGCGCCACGTCGCCACCCGCTGCGCCGCCCACGCGTACAGCAGCGGCGGGAAGATCGGCACCGGCGCCGCCTCCGCCGGGCTCGTGTCCACCATCTGCTCCGCCGCGGCGCCGCACCCGGCCAGCGCCGAGGGCGCTACCAGCCGGAACGGAAAGAAGAGCGCCTCCCGCTCGTCCCGCAGGAACGTGCGCAGCCGCCCCTCCGGCGCCGCCCGCCCGCCCCGCGTGCGGATCACCGCCGCCGCATAGGCGTATACGATGGGAACCGGACCGTGATACAGCAGGATGCCCGTCCGCTGGATCCCGTCCAGGAACGATGTGAAACCGCTCCCCGCCGTGCGCGGCACGGCGATCCGGCGCAGCGGGCCGCCGCCGTGCTCGACGACTTCGGCCTCCGCCTCGCCGAACGCGTCCGGGTCGGCCGGAAACGCGCCCTCCGGCAGGGATCCCGCCGGCGAGAAGGCGCCGTTCGGCTCGCGCGCCAGCCGGCGCACACGGGTCAGCAGCACGTTGCGTGCGGGGGGGACGGTTCCTAAGTTGGCCCGACTTCGTGGCGATACGCGGCGGATACGGCTGTGCGGACGAAAGGCTTCGATGCGCCGATCCATTCCAGCGGCCCCCGGATCCCCGGGGAAGAAACACCACCCGGAGCCGTGATGCGACGACGGCTCCTCGGGTGGCTGGCGGCCCTGAGTCTAACGGTTTCCACCGCCTGCGACAACGTGCAGTGGGGCGGCGCCGACGTCGCCGTCGTTCCCCCGCCCCCCAAGGGCACGACGGCCACCGGCGCGACCGTCACCATGGAAGGCGAGCGCCTCCCCAACGGCCCGATCCTCTACTACGTCCGGCTCGTCGGCAACGGCGGCACCATCGTCCCCGTCGGCGAGATCGCCGGCGACACGCTCAAGCCGATCCGCCCGACCCGGAGCTGGGACACCTTCGGCCAGCGCTTCATCGCCGAGTTCCTCCGCCACGGCACCGAGTTCGCCCTCTTCCACAACGGGATGCGCTCCGGCACCTACGTCGTCCAGGGCGCCTCCGTCCCCGACGCCTCCGTATGCCCGCGCCTCCCCGTCGGCACCGGATCCGTCGAGCTCCGCTCCGGCGCCGACAGCGCCAACGAGTTCCTTGCCCTGGCCAAGACCCAGGCCCCCGAGGTCCGCGCCGGCGTCGGCGGCGAGATCCCGCCGTCCCGCGGCATGCAGGTCGTCGGCCCGATCCTCGCCGAGCGCATGCTCCGCACCCGCCGCGCCCAGCTCCCCGGGAACTGGCAGCGCGCCATGGCCCAGCTCAAGCCGTTCCCCCTCGCGGGCGCCGCCGACCCCGGCTTCGCCTCCACCTTCCTCGTCGACGACACCCTCGGACCCGGATTCGACGACGTCGGCTACTCCCTCTTCTTCGTCGCCATCCCCCAGGGCCAGGTCGGCTACGACACCGCCCTCGTCCAGTTCCACCCCTACGAGCGGGGCGGCAAGGCCGCGCCCCGCGTCGTCGACTACCTCGACTGGGACCGCGACGGCCAGGTCGAGCTCCTCCTCCAGGTCTACGGCACCGACCAGTCGTGGTTCGAGGCCGTCGGCCAGGAGGGCGGCCGCGGCTGGCGCCGCATCTTCCAGGACCGCTGCACCGCCGCGGAACGGAAGCCGCCCGCCCCGCAGCCCGTGGCCACACCCGAAGCCAGCCAGCCCGCGCCGGTGCGGCCCGAACCTGCCAGGCCCGGACCCGCGCGGCCGGAGCCTGCGCGGCCCGAGCCCGGCCGGCCCGGGCCCGCCGCCGCCACGCCCCCCGGCGCCGGCAGGCCCAACGCCGCTACCACGCCGTCCGCCGCGCCCGCGCCCGTCACCCGCGCGGCTCCGGCCACGGCCGCGCCACCGCGCCCCACGCCGCGCCCCCGGCAGGCGCCGCCACTCCTCGGCCGTCCCGCGCCCGCGGACACCGGCCGCATCCACTGAACCGACGCACCGTGAACCTGGTCTCGTTGAGATATTCATATATATGGACACCCATACGAATCCTCAAGCCGACACACAAGCGCCGCCCGCGCGGCTCGACCTCTTCGGGTTCCAGCCGACGCCGGCGCGGGTGGAAGTGATTCCCCGGTCGAAGAAATGGCGCGTGAGCAAGGCGCTGACGAACCTGGCGCTGGCGTGGCTCGCGATCCCGCTCGTGATCTGGATCCCGCCGCACTTCCCCTGGGCGCTGGGCGCGTTCGGGATCGGGATCTTCCGGGCGTGGGGCTACTACAAGCAGCGCTTCACGCTGGTGTCGATGCACGGGCACTGCCCGAAGTGCGGCCATGCGCTGGCGGTCGAGAAGCCGACGCGCCTCGGGGAGCCGCACCGCATCGTCTGCCCGAACTGCCACCAGACCGTGCTCCTGCACATCGACGTGGACGGGCTTCGGGCGGCAGCCTGAACGGCGGAGGGGGAGAGCGGACGAGAGGGTGAGCGGGAGATCGCCGTGTCCCCCACTCGTCCACTCCTCCACTCCCCCACTCCGCCGTCCGGGCTGGGTCCACCCTCCGCGCCCGGACGCGTCCGGGCGCCACAGGCTACTCCCGCCCGAGCGGTCGCCGGACCATCACCGCCTCCTCGAACGTGCTCGAGTACTCGCCGCGCAGCCGGGCTGCGGCCGGGCGGTCGACGATGAGGAACGCCCGCGGGTGCATCTGGACGATGGAGGCGGGCACCATCGCGGTGATGGGCCCCTCGACGGCCGCGGCGATGGCGTCGGCCTTTCCCTCCCCGCTCGCCACGAGCAGCAGCTCGCGCGCCTCCATGATGGTGCCGATCCCCATGGTGAGCGCGTAGCGCGGGACGTCCTCGAGGGTGCCGAAGAAGCGGGCGTTGTCCTCGCGCGTCTTCTGGGTGAGCGTCTTCACGCGCGTTCGGGACCCTAGCGAGGATCCCGGCTCGTTGAACGCCAGGTGCCCGTTCGCGCCGATGCCGAGCACCTGGAGGTCAATGCCGCCGCAGCGCTGGATCTGCGCCTCGTACCACGCGCAGTGGTCCTCGATGTCGAGCGCCAGGCCGTCGGGCACGTGGGTGTAGCGCGGCTCCAGGTTGATCCGGCCGAAGAGGTTCGCGCGCATGAAGTGGTGGTAGCTCTGCGGGTGGTCCGGCGGCAGGCCGACGTACTCGTCCAGATTGAACGTCGTGACCTTCGAGAAGTCGAGGCCTTCCTCCTGGTGCAGGCGCACCAGCTCGTCGTAGAGCCCCAGCGGCGTGCTCCCCGTGGCCAGGCCGAGCACGAGATCCGGCTTCTTGCGCAGCCGGTTGGCGACGAGGCGCGCGGCCTCCGCGCTGACCGCGGCATAATCGTCCTTGATGACGACGAGCATGTGAACCCTTCTTAGGCAGTGTACGTGGACCGCCGTCGCGCGCTCGGGCTCGCCGCTCCCCTGCGCCCGCGGCCGCGCGGCCGCCCCGACGCTCGCCATGCACCGCGCGGTGGTTCCCCGCACGTCAGGCAGAAGGCGTCGGAAGGTCATGGTGCAGGCGTGCCTTCCGCGCGTCAATGGTACGGCTGCTCCCTGCAGGCTCCGACCGTCGGCGGCGTGCCAGCCGGGCGGCGAATGAGCGACAATGGCGCGACAGCTACGACGGACGCCGATAAAAACAGGTACTGCGGTGGTGGTGGGGACCTACACGGGCCAGCGGTCGAATCAATCGAACCTTGCTCGGGTCTAACGAATCGAGCTATAATTCTGCTCCGTTACCCCTCCTCCGCAGGACGATACGGCCCTTGCCTCCTGAAGTCTCCGCGTAATGCCCCGCATTCTCGTCGTCGAGGACAACACCGACCTCGCCTTCGGGCTACGCAACAACCTGGCGATCGAGGGCTACGAGGTCGACCTGGCCGGCGATGGAGCCGAGGCCTTCGAGACGGCGGCCCGCGCCGCGCCCGACCTGGTGATCCTCGACCTCATGCTGCCCGGGATCGATGGCTACGCCGTGCTGCGTCGGCTCCGCCAGGATGGCGATGCGCTGCCCATCCTCGTCCTCACCGCTCGCTCCGAGGAAGCGGACCGGATCCTGGCCTTCCGGTTCGGGGCGGACGACTACGTGATGAAGCCGTTCAGCCTGATGGAGCTGATCCTGCGCGTGAAAGCTCTCCTGCGCCGCGCGCCGGCCCGCACGGACGCCGCCCGAATGGGGCCGGCCTCCGCGCGGATCCGTATCGGCCAACTCGAGCTCGATGTCGACTCCCGGATGGCGACTCGATCCGGCACGGCGGTCAAGATCCCCCCGAAGCAGCTCGACCTGCTCCTGGCGCTGATCCGTCGCAAGGGGCGGCCGGCCAGCCGACTCGAGCTCCTGCAGGAGGTCTGGGGGCATCGCGGCGCCGTACTGACGAGGACGGTGGACTACCACGTCGCGGAGCTGAGGAAGACACTCGAGCCCGATCCGTCCAACCCCCGCCACATTCTTACCGTGAGCAAGGCCGGCTACCGCCTCCAGCTCGAGTAGCCGGCGGCTCGCCGGCGCGCGAGCGGCCCCTCTTCCGCCTGGGTCCACCGGCAGCGACGCCCCACCCGCTCATACCCGGCCCACGCCGCGCGACCTCACCGAATCCTTACAATTTCCTCGCCGTTTTCTAACGACGAGGGGCGGCCGCCGTCATATGCTTGCTCCTCCGTGCGGCGGCTGTGTGGCGCTCGCCACTTGGCGCTGCACTCCATCAACCACAGGAGATCTCATAGGGAGTCTACGTCGTCGTTTCTCGTTTCTGCTGCGGGGCCACCAGTGGAAGAGGGTGTGGGCCCGGATCGCGTCCGGCGTCTCGGTGAGGCGCACGCAGCGGTCGTCCGAGACCCGCTACACGTCAGTGCCAAGGCGCTGGCCAGCGTCAACAACTAGCCATCGCAGCCCCACTTGAAAATCGCTACTGCCGAAGGTGGGTCATAGGAGGCAAACGATACTGTACACGCGCCATGGCCGCCTTTGCCATCGTCCGCCAGACGTATCGGACCACGGTCACGCAACCCCCGACGTCCACAGGAGCGATATCATGCGAATCAAATCATACCGCCCGCTCACGTTAGCCTCGGTCTGCCTCACGATCGCCACCGTCCTGACTGCATGCTCCGACACACCCACGAATCCGCGACATCCGGATGCGCCTCGCCTGGAGGCCTCTTCGGCTGGGGAGGCTTTCTACTCCATGGGCACAGCCTCCGACCGGCTGGCGCAACAGATCCCGGGCTTCGGTGGCGCCTATGTGGATGGCGGGGTGCTGAATATCT
Source organism: Longimicrobiales bacterium (assembly GCA_035715725.1). Taxonomy (GTDB): domain Bacteria; phylum Gemmatimonadota; class Gemmatimonadetes; order Longimicrobiales; family RSA9; genus JADGGV01. The sequence goes on from DASTKT010000201.1 coordinate 7,691, forward strand.
ACCTCAGGAAGGATGCGTATGGCGTGCCGGCGGCGGAGGATGCCGCCAGGGCGGCCATTTCTGCGCTGTTCCGCGAGGGAAGCCGCCGCGAGTTGCCCGTCCGTTTCAAGGAGGCGCGTTTCTCCTTCATCCAGCTGCGACATTGGGAGGCACGGCTGCGACAGAGCTTCGCGCGGCTCGGTGTGCACACGGCCGGCGTCGATGAGCGGAACAACCGACTACGACTGACGGTGCACACAAGTGGCGAGATGACCTCGGTACTGAACGAGGCTGCGAGCAAGAACATTCCCAACGAGGCGGTTGAGACGCGCGTGGGCGCGGAGGGACAGGCGTACACGGCTCTGACCGACAAGGTGAGACCCGCGCGCGGCGGCCTCTACATCCTGACGATGTTCAGTTACGGCGGTTTCAACTACAGATACGCTTGCACCTACGGATTCAACGCCCAGATCAGTGGCTCCGCCACGCGCTATATGGTCACCAATGCGCACTGCGTCCAGCCGTCGAGCACCTTTGGCGGGTTGATTGGCGCGACGGTGGCTCAGCCCGATAGCCAGACCTCCTCGCTCGTAGGGAACGTCGTATCCAACCCGTACTCCTTCACAGGATTTCCGTGCCCGGCTGGATACCAGTGTCGCAACAGCGATGCCGTTCTCGTCGAAGCCACCGGACTCAGTGCCTCCAACTGGGACCTCGGCGGGATCGCCCGCACGCAATCGTATGGCTTCGGGCCTCGCAGCAACGGCAGCCTCACGCTCGATAATTCCAACCCCCGCTTCGCCCTCGCCGGATCATCCTACTTCTTCACCGGCGACACGCTGCAGAAGGTCGGCGCCCGCACGGGCTGGACCGCGGGGGTCGTGACCTCGACCTGCACTTTCCACTCCTCAGGGTCATTTGGACGCCTGTGCGACGGGGTGGTGGCGGCCGGTGCGAACCACGGGGACAGCGGTTCGCCGGTCTTCTGGCAGTCGGGCAGCGGCAGCTACTATCTTATGGGCATCCTCTGGGGTGGGCCGGATGCCACGGATACCCAGAACTCGTCCGAGTTCTGGTTCTCTAAGTGGGACAATATTAAGTACGACCTCTCACCGAGCCAGCCCCTGATCGTGAACTGAGCGGCACGCAACGGAAGAGGTGTCCCATATGCCTAACGGGAATGCTTTGCTTTTCGGCTCGATCACCGCCCTGGTGCTGGCGTGCGGCGGCTCCGCAACGGATCCCGGGCCGGGCCGCCGGGTCAGCCTGGCCTTGGATCGGAATAACTACTCGGCCGGCGGCGACGTGAGTGTCATGATCACTAACCTGACCGAACTCAGCCTCGCCTACCCGGGCGACTTCTGCCCAGTCAGCTTGCAGCGCTTCGATGCCGGGTCCTGGGTCACCGTCTCGGGTCCGCCCTCCGGCTGCGCGCTGTTCCTGGGCATTCTGCTGGGGAAGCAGAGCGCCCGCCTTGTCTACCACTTGCCGGCGGAACTGCGCGCGGGCACGTATCGACTGCTGCTTCCCGCGCCCTGGCCCGAACGCACGCAGCCGACCCAGGCGGACACGCCCCAGGCGACGCCGGAGTTCACGGTGGACTCCAAGGCTTTCCCCACTTGAGGCGACCATCGGCGGCATCGGCTAGCCGATGCCGCCGATGGTCCTGCGTCCCCCAGCGCTGAACCACGCTCGAGGGGTCATGTTCCGCTGAAGGAGAGAAGTCTGGCCCGCCGTCCATACTCCGGCCCCGCCCCCTTGCGCCTGCGCGCGCCCCCAGATTACCCTTCCCGCCACATCACGCGAACGGGGCCACCCGGAAGTCCGGTGCAAGACCGGCGCGGCCCCGCCACTGTAAGAGGTCCGACGCGCTCCCTCGCGAGCCGTCGGAACGCCCGCTCGGCAGGCCACTGGGGGAGCACAGGCACCCCCGGGAAGGCGAAGCGAGGCGGCCTCGAGCCAGGAGACCGGCCCCGTCCGCGCCCGAATCGATCACCCCTCGTGGGAGGGGTCGGGGACGCCGTTTCGGCGCCGCTCGCGCGGCCGCCGTTCCATCCCGCCCTTCCCGCACGGAAGGACGGGATTCGTGTTTCCGGCGCGCCGCATTGCCGTCTGCCTCGGCCTCCTGGCTCTCGCCCCGCTCGCGTCGGGGTGCGGCCGGGACCGTGCCGGCGCCGTCCCCGCCGCCGTCACCGTCACCGACGATGCCGGGCGCACGGTCGCGCTCCCGCATCCGGCCCACCGCATCGTCGCGCTCATCCCGTCGGTCAACGAGGCGCTCCTCGCGCTCGGTGCCGGCGACCGCCTCGTCGCCCGCACCGACTACGACGGCGAGCCGGAGCTGGCGCGGCTCCCCTCGGTCGGCGGCGGGCTGACGCCCAGCATCGAGTGGCTCGCCGCGCGCCGCCCGGACCTGGTCGTCGCCTGGCCGGACCGCGGCTCGCGCGCGGTCGTCGCCCGGCTCGAGGGCGTGGGCGTCCCGGTCTACGTGGCCCGGGTCGAGGGGATGGAGGATGGCTTCCGCACGACCGCGAACCTCGGCCGGCTGCTCGGCCTCCCGGGGCGCGCCGACTCGCTCGTCGCGGCGCTGCGCCGCCGGATCGCCGCCGTGCACGGCGCGGTGGCCGCGCGCCCCGCGCCATCGGTGCTTTACCTCATCGGCACGGACCCGCCGATGGCGGCCGCCGCGGGGACGTCCGGCACCGATCTGCTCGCCATCGCCAACGGCCGCAACGCCTTCGCCGATGCCCGCGTGGCCGCGCAGCAGATCTCCGTCGAGGAGGTGATCCGCCGGGACCCGGACATCGTGCTGGTCGCGCAGTACGAGGCGGGCGACCCGCTCGGCCGCCTGCGCACGCTCCCCGGCTGGCGCAGCCTCCCGGCCGTCCGGCAGGGCCGCGTCTTCGCGCTCGACCCGGACCTGTTCAATCGCCCGGGCCCGCGCAGCGCGGAGGCCGCCCGCCGGCTCGCCGTGCTGCTCCACCCCGGCGTGGTGGTACCGTGAGCCGGAACCGCACGACCTCCGAGTGGGAGAGTGGGAGAGCGGGAGAGTGGGCGAAACAACCATCCCCCACTCTCCCACTCCCCCGCTCGCCCACTCCGCAGTCGCGCCGCGACGGCGGCGCCGCCAGAGACGCACTGCGCCTGGCCGCGCTCCTGCTGCTCCTGCTCGGCGCGTTCGTCGCCGCGCTCGTGCTCGGCGCGGCCGAGCTGCCGCCGCGCGCCGTCCTGGCCGCGCTCCTCGGCGGCGGCTCCGACGCGGCCCGGACCATCGTCCTCGAGCTCCGGCTGCCGCGCGCGGTCCTCGCCGCCGTCGCCGGCGGAGCGCTGGCCCTCGCCGGCGCCGTCTTCCAGGCGCTGCTGCGCAACCCGCTGGCCGAGCCCTACATCCTCGGCGTCTCCGGCGGCGCGGCGGTCGGCGCCGTCGCGGTCGTCGTCCTCGGCGGCGTCGCGCTCGCTTCCTGGGCCGTGCCGCTCGCGGCGCTCGTCGGCGCCGTCGTCGCCATCGCCGTCGTGCTCCGCATCGCGCTGGGCGTCGGCCGCGCCCTGGACGCCCGCGTGCTCCTCCTCGGCGGCGTGGTGGTCGGCGCGTTCCTGAACGCGCTGATCCTGCTGCTGCTCACGATGGCCGAGGGGGAGAGCTTCCGCTCCGCGATCTTCTGGATGATGGGGAGCCTGGCCGCCGCCACCTGGTCGACGGACCTGCTCCTGGCCGCCTACGTCATTCCGGCCGCCGTCGCCCTCCTGCTGCTGGCCCGGCCGCTCAACCTGCTCGCGCTGGGCGAGGAGACGGCGCTCTACCTGGGCACGCGCGTCGAGCGCGTGAAGCTCGCGGCCTACCTCGTCGCCTCGCTCATGGTGGCCGCCTCCGTGGCCGCATGCGGCGTCATCGGCTTCGTCGGGCTGATCGTGCCGCACGCGCTCCGGCTCCTCTGGGGAAGCGATCACCGCCGGCTGCTGCCGGCCGCGTTCCTGGCCGGCGCCGCCTTCCTGCTGCTCGCGGACACGGCCGCGCGCACCGTGGCCGGCGCGACCGAGCTCCCGGTCGGCGTCGTCACCGCGCTCGTGGGGGTGCCGATCTTCGTGGCGCTGCTGACGCGGAGGCGGGCGTGAGACCGGCGGCGCGGCGTGAAGGGGGGCCCGTCTTCGAGGCGGCCGGCCTGACGTTCCGCTACGCGGGCGCGGCGGCGCCGGCGCTCTCGGGCGTGGCGCTGCGCGTGCTCCCGGGCGAGGTCCGCGCGGTGCTCGGGCCGAACGGCTCCGGCAAATCGACGCTGCTCAAGCTGCTGCTGGGCGCGCTCCGGCCGGACGCCGGCCGCGCGCTCTACGCCGGCCGCCCGCTCGGCGAGTGGCCTCGCCGCGAGCTGGCCGGGCGCGTCGGCGTCGTGCACCAGGCGGAGGAGGCGGTCTTCCCCATCAGCGTGCGCGAGATGGTGGCGATGGGCCGCTACCCGCACCTCGGCGCCTGGCGCGGCGAGGGCCCCGCCGACCGGCGCGCCATCGAGCTCGCCCTCGAGCGCTGCGACATCGGCCACCTCGCCCTCCGCTCCGTCGCCACGCTCTCGGGCGGCGAGCGCCAGCGCGCGCGCCTCGCCCGCGCGCTCGCGCAGGAGCCCGAGACGCTCGTCCTCGACGAGCCCACGGCCTCGCTCGACATCCGCCACGAGATGCAGATCCTCGAGCTCGCCGCCGCGCTCGCCCGCGAGAGCGGTGTCACCGTGCTCCTCGTCACGCACAACCTGAACCTGGCCGCCCGCTACGCCGACCGGCTGCTGCTGCTCGACGCCGGCCGCATCGCCGCGGAGGGGACGCCCCGCGCCGTCCTGACCCGCGAGACCATCGAGCGGGTGTACCGCTGGCCCGTCGCCATCACCGAGCATCCGGGCCCCGGCCGCGACGCCGGCGCCCCGCAGGTCATCGCCCTCGCCGGCACGGACGTGCCGGCGCCCTCACACCTCCGGGAGCTTCCATGAGCCATCGTCCCCGGCAGCGCTCCGGCCTTGCCGGCGCGGCCCTCCTCGGGCTGCTCGCCACGCCGCTCTCCGCCCAGCAGGCGCAGGACACCGTGCGCCTCGACGAGCTCGTCGTCACCGCCGCGCGTCTGCCGAGCTCGCGCGCGACCACGCCGCTCTCCACCAGTGTCGTCACGGGCGACGAGCTCCGCGCCCGCGGCATCGCCACCGTGGCGGACGCGCTCCGCACGCTCCCCGGCGCCGCCGTCGTGCAGCCCGGCGCGTTCGGCGGCGTGACGTCGCTCTTCCTGCGCGGCGGCGAAAGCGACTACGTGAAGGTCCTGGTCGACGGCGTCCCCGTGAACGCCGCCGGCGGCGCGTTCGACTTCGCGAACCTGAGCACGGTCAACGTCGAGCGGATCGAGGTGGTGCGCGGGCCGGGGAGCGTGCTCTACGGCTCGGACGCGGTCACGGGGGTGGTGCAGATCTTCACGCGGGCCGGCGGGAAGCCCCGCCTGAACGGCAGCTACCGCCGGGGCTGGGCGCCGCGCTTCGACACGCCGGAGGCCGCCGCCGACGGGCATTACGGCACCGGCGCGTGGGACGTCGACCTCTCGTCCGGCCACGGAGCGACGCGCTATTCCGTCGGCTACGGCCGCTTCGACACCGGCGGCGGCTACGCGTTCAACGGCGGCCACCTGAGCACCACGGTGAGCGGCCGCCTCTCTCTCCGTCCCGACTCCGCCACCGACGGCTCGCTCTCGCTCCGCCGCACCGCCGGCGTGTTCCATTTCCCGACGGACGGCGGCGGTCACGTCCTCGACCGGAACCAGTTCAGCCGCGAGGAGGCGTGGACGCTCGGCCTGGAGGGCGGCAAGCGCCTCTCGCGCACGGTCGAAGCCCGCATCCTCGTCGCCAGCAACGACACGAAGTCGGGCTACGACGACGCCCCCGACTCGCCCGCCGACTCGCTCGGCTTCTACGCCTCCGCGAACGAGGCCACCGGCTACCGCCGCAGCGCGGACGTGCGGCTGAACATCCGGCCCCGCGCCGCAACGGTCCTCACGCTCGGCGGCGTCGTCGAGCGCGAGCACGAGCGCAGCTCCAGCAGCTACAGGAGCCAGTTCGGCCCCGGCGCCGATTCCGCCGACGTGCGCCGCGAGGACCGCGGCTACTACGCCCAGGTCGTGACCGAGGCCGGCCCGCTCGCCCTCACCGGCGGCGCGCGCCTCGACGACAGCGACCGCTTCGGCCGGTTCCGCACCTGGCGCGCGGGCGCCGCACTCCACCCCTTCGGCGGCACGCACCTGCGCGCCGCCGCCGGCACCGCCTTCAAGGAACCCACGTTCTACGAGAACTTCGCGCGGGGCTTCGTCCGCGGGAACCCGGACCTCGCGCCCGAGCGCAGCCGGAGCTGGGAGATCGGCGCCGAGCAGCGCCTGTTCCACGACCACCTGGCGCTCCAGGCCACCTACTTCGCCCAGCGCTTCCGCGACCTGATCCAGTACCGCGGCGACGCGCCCGATGACGAGCCCAGCTACGTCAACCTCGGCGGCGCCCGCGCCGACGGCCTCGAGGCCACTGCCGAGGTGACCGCCGCCGACGGGCGGGTCCACCTGGGCGCCGGCTACACGTACCTCGACACGGAGGTGACGCGGCAGGGCGCCGGCGGCGACGCCACGTTCGTCGCCGGGGAGCGCCTCGTCCGCCGCCCGCCGCACAGCGCCTTCCTGACCGGCTCCTGGGCGCGTCCCGCCGGCGGCGCCCTCTCCGCCACGGTCACCCGCGTCGGCGAGCGCGACGACATCGACTACTCCGACGCGTCGCAGTATCCGTCCCCGCGGGTCAAGCTGCCGGCCTACACGCGCGTCGACCTCTCCGGCGAGCTGCCCGTCTCGCCCACGACCGCCGGCCGGCTCGGCCTCGTCCTCACCGCGTCGGTCGAGAACCTCTTCGACCGGAGCTACCGCGACATCGCGAACCTTCCCGCCCGTGGCCGCACGATCTATCTCGGCGCCCGCATCGGGACGGGGTACTGAGCGCGCCGTGGACCGATTGCTCCCCTACCGCACGCCGTTCCCCTGGGATCGGCTCCTTGCGTTCCTCGGCGCCCGGGCCATCCCCGGCGTCGAGGCCGTCGAGGGCGATGCCTATCTCCGGACGATTGCGGCCGGCGGGCATCGGGGCTGGATCGAGGTCCGCGCCGTGCCGGGCGCAGCCGCGCTCGAGGTGCGCCTCTCGCCCTCCCTCGCCCCCGCGAGCGACGCAGTCGCCGCCCTTCTCCGGCGCTTGTTCGACCTCGACGCCGATCCCGCCGCCGTCGCCGCCACGCTCGGCGCCGACCCGCTCCTCGGCCGCCACGTCCGTCGCACCCCCGGACTTCGGGTCCCCGGCGCCGTCGACGGCTTCGAGCTCGCGCTCCGCGCGGTCCTCGGCCAGCAGGTCAGCGTCGCCGCCGCACGCACGCTCGCCGGGCGCGTCGCCGAGCGCTTCGGCGAGCGCCTCGGCGCGGCGGCCGGGCTCGACGGCAAGCCGCTCCGGCGTTTCATGGCGCCCGCGGAAGCGCTCGCCGGCGCGGATCGCGCCGAGCTGACCGCCCTGGGCATCACCGGGGCCCGCGCCGACACGATCATCGCGCTCGCCCGCGCCGTCGCCGAAGGCTCGCTCCGCCTCGAGCCCGGCGGCGATGTCGACGTGACGCTCGCCGCGCTCCTCCGCATCCGCGGCATCGGCCCGTGGACGGCGCAGTACGTCGCCATGCGCGCGCTGCGCTGCGCCGACGCGTTCCCGGCCGGGGACCTCGGCCTCCGCAAGGCGGTCGGGACCGATGTGAGATTGGAGGAGGTGCAGGAGGGGTGGCGGCCGTTCCGGGCCTACGCGGCGCTCTACCTGTGGGAGAGCCTGGCGGAGCCGGAGCGCTGACCGAGCGTCAGTTCCCGGCCGGCCCGACGGGGAGGAGGTCCTGGATCCGGTGCCCCTCCCGCTCGAAGACGCTCCCCGGCGCGTATGCGACCGGGTGGCGGAAGAGCGGGCCGTCATATGCGAACGTGTGGTACTCGCCCCGCTCGCCGGCCGGGTCGACGCCCTCCGCGCGCCGCAGCTCCTCGAGGAGCGCCGCGTCGAAGTCCCGGCCCAGCCACTCGCCGCGCCCGAGCTCGAGGTTCACGCTCACGACGCGGGCGCGATACCCGCGCGCCACCAGCTCCGCGGCGGCGTCCGCGGGCGCCGTGCCCCAGAGCGGCTCGAGGTGCCGGAAGCCGCGCCCCGTCGTCCGCTCCTCGTACCAGGCCCGCACGTCGGCCAGGTGGATGTTGCCGAAGACGATGCCCTCGACGCCCCGCAACCGCAGGATCTCCAGGATCCGCAGCAGCTCCGCCTCGAAGTCCGCCGGGTGCGTCCGCCCCTCCAGCAGCTCCAGCCCCAGCGCCTCCGCCTGCCGCGCGATCAGCTCCCGCCGCACACCGTGGAAGCGGACGAGCCCCGTCGTCCCCTCGTGGATGTTGAACAGGTAGCGCACGTCCAGCCCCTCCCGGACGGCGCGGTCGAGCGCCAGCGTCGCGTCCTTCCCCCCGCTCCAGCCAAGCGCGCAAAGCATTCCGTTCCCTCCCGAAAAGACGAGGCCCCCGCATCTCGCGGGGGCCTCCACCTGCGCCTTCGACTGGCCCGGCGCGCAGGTCCGGCGGGACCGGGCCGAGCCCGCCCGCCAGGGCGCGCGCGGCCACCGGGACCACCTTCCCCCGGCACCACGCCCACCTCCCTGGAAACGCGCGAGGCCCCCCTCACCTGACGCCCTTCGCCACAGTCGCACGCGGCTCAATCGCTCGAACCCCGCCACGGCCGGATCCGGCATTGGCCGATCGCTCTCGTTCCGCCGGTCCGAGGAGCACGGCGGTCCCGGCGCCCCACCGGGAACCGTCGGTCCATCGGTCCACCTCAAGAAAAGGATGTCTCGGACCCGACGAAGCCGCACCGCCGTTCTCCGTGCACTCTGGGTACTCCGTGGTGAAACAAAATCCGTTCGCGGCCCGATGCCGCTGCGCCGCCCCGCTTTCCGTCGTGGTTCTCCGCGCCCTCTGCGCCTCTGTGGTGGAATGAAGTCGTCGTCCGTTCGAGCAGGCCTCACACCCGCTCGTCGCCTTCCAGCAGCGCGCGGTAGCTGTCGTACCGGTCGGCCGCGACCTGCCCGGCGGCGACCGCCTCGCGCACGCCGCACTCCGGCTCGTGCGTGTGCGTGCACGAGCCCGAGAACCGACACCGGTCCAGAAATGGCTCGAACTCCGGGAAGTAGTACGCGAGCTCTTCCGTCGGCACGTCCCACAGCCCGATCTCGCGCAGCCCCGGCGTGTCCGCGACGTAGCCGCCGCACTGGAGCGGCACCAGCTCCGCCGCCACCGTCGTGTGGCGCCCCTTGTTCACGGCCTCGCTGACCTCCGCGGTCCGCAGGCCGAGCCCCGGCTCGAGCGCGTTCAGCAGCGTGGACTTGCCCACCCCGGATGGCCCGGTCAGCACGCTCGTCCGGCCGCACAGCCGGTCCCGCAGCGCCTCGATGCCGAGCCCCTCCCGCGCGCTCGTCCGCAGCACCGGGTACCCGGCCGCCTCGTACGGCGCGAAGCGCGCCGCCAGCTCCGCCTCCGGCACGAGGTCCGCCTTGTTCACCACCACCACCGCCGGGAGGAAGTTCGACTCCGCCAGCACGAGGAAGCGGTCGAGCATCCGCAGCTTCGGCTCCGGCCGCGCCGCGGCCACCACGACCACGACCTGGTCGACGTTGGCCACAATGACTTTGGCCCGCCGGCCCCCTCCCGGGGCCCGACGGGCCAGCTCCGTGTCGCGCGGGGCGACACTCTCGATCGTGACGCCGCCATCGGCGTGGCGGCTGACTTCCACCCGGTCGCCGGTCACGACCCGGTCCCCGGTGCGCTGCTCCATCTTCAGCCGGCCGCGGAGCGTCGCTTCCACGACCTCCCCGCTCTCGAGCCGGACCTCGTACGTTCCGCCCCCGGCCTTCCGGACGATCCCCCGCTCGGTGACGCCGGCCTTCGCGTCGGGGCGCCTATCCATGCACCTTCCGTCAGGCCGCGAAGCTCTCCAGGGCGGTGCCCAGCTCCCCCTCGCGCAGCCGCTTCAACGCGCGATCCCGGAGCTGCCGCACCCGCTCCCGGGTCACCCCGAGCATGTTCCCGATCTCCTCCAGCGTGTGCTCCCGGCCGCCCTCCAGGCCGAAGTACAGCCGCAGCACCCGCGCATCCCGCGGCGTCAGCGTGTCCAGCGCCCGCTCGATCTGCTCCGACAGCAGCCGCTCCTCCACCGCCAGCTCCGGCTCGGCCGCCTCGTCGACGATGAAGCGCTCCACGAGCTGGCTGTCGTCGCTGTCCCCGATCGGTGCGTCCAGCCGGATCTCCGCCGCGTTCAGCGTCTGGAGCTGCTCGACCGTCTCCGGCGTCAGCTTCGCCGCCTCGGCCAGCTCCTCCGTCGTCGGGTCCCGGCGCAGCTCCTGCTTGAGCCGCTCCCGCTCGCGGAAGATGCGCGCCAGGTCGCTCGCCCGGTTCAGCGGCACACGCACCGCGCGCCCCTGGTTCGCCAGCGCCGACAGGATCGCCTGCCGGATCCACCAAACGGCGTAGGAGATGAACTTCACGCCCTGGTCCGGATCGAACTTCCGTGCGGCCGTCACCAGCCCGACGTTCCCCTCCTGGATCAGATCGATCAGCGAGACGCCCCGGTTCTGGTACTTCTTCGCGACGCTGATGACGAAGCGCAGGTTCGCCCGCACCAGACGCTGCACCGCGTCCTCGTCGCCGGCCTGCGCACGACGCCCCAGCTCGATCTCCTCCTTCGGCGTCAGCAGCTCGTGGCGGCTGACGTCCCGGAGATACTGATCGAGGGCGTTCTGCTCCTCGTGCGCCGCGTACAGCTCTTCCGCCCGGCCCGCGGCCCGCTTCCGTCTCTTCGGGGTGCCCGCCATCGTCGCCATGGAATACCGTCTCGTATCGAGTGCCTTCACACCGCTTCCCGCCAATCCGTCGGGTCCCCGTTTACTACCCCGATAGGGCATGCAAGGACTCTGCCCGACGAAAATCCGCCCGTCGGCGCCACTCGGCACCGCGGGCGGGTCGCACCGGCAGCAGTGTAACCCCTTCGCCCTTTCGGGGGTTCCCTTCCGACACCTCCCCGGGGAGGCGCGCCAAAATAGGCGCCGGACGCCGCCACGCAAGGGTCATGTGAGGAACGCCTCTTGCGCCCCTCGACCCTGCGATCGGATGCCGCGCCCGTCCGGGCGCCCGAACCTCGGCAGGATACGGCAATGACCAGAATCAAGCGGCACGTCCAGCACGATCACGGCATCGAGAAGGAGACGGCGCCCGCCCCGCCCCCGCCCCCCGACCAGAAGGGCCGGCGCCACATGGCCGGCAAGAATCGCGACTTCGACGAGCGGTCCGAGAACACGCGCCACGGCCATCCGCGCGAGGAGCGCGTGGTCTCCAACCCGCCGATACCGGACTTGACGCCCCACAAGCACTGAGCGGAGGGGCGGTCCTGTCACCCGGCAGGACCGCCCCGCGCTACTCGACCGCCCCTTCGCTGCCGCCCGCCGTGTGCTGCGTTGGGATCCGCGTCAGCAGGGAGTCCATCGGCCAGGGCGCGGTCGTGCCGCCCTGCGCCAGCTCCCCCCGCAGCGCCGCCACCTGTTTGCGCAGCAACCGGATGTCCGCCGTGAGCGCCGCCTCCGACGTGTCTTCCCGCCTCAGCTCCGCGACGATGCGGTCGGCCAGCGATTGGAGCTGCCGCAGCCGGGACTCCGTCCCGTACGCCGTGCGCAGCCAGGCCACGGGCGGCGGCACCTCCAGCAACCGGTCGGAGATCACCTCCGCGGCGAAGACGTCGATGCGCCCGGCGTTCGTCGTCGGGCCGGCCACCAGCGCGGCGTCCAGCATCTGCTGCATCCGGCTCAGCTTGGCGTCCAGGGGCAACGAGTCGAGCGCCGGCGACATCACCGCGGCCGGCGGGGGCGCCGGCTGCGAGATCGGCTCGTCTTCAGGGTTGCTGTGCCGGCAACCCGCCGCGGCCAGCAGCGCCGCGACGACCAGGGAGAGCAGGGACCGGGGCCGCATTCCGTTCATCCTCACGCAGGGTCCAACCGGCTCGGGGCAAGCGGTGTGCCGGGGCTTGCCGCCATTGGCGCCCGACGGTACCCTAGCCCGGTGCATTGGGAATCCGCGGCAGCCACCGATCGGGGCCGACGTCGCTCCAGCAACGAGGACGCCTTCGTCGTCCGCCCCGAGCTCGGCTTCTTCGTGGTGGCCGACGGGATGGGCGGCCACGCCGCCGGCGAGGTCGCCAGCCGCATGGCCGCCGACACCGTCACCGAGCGGTTCCTCGCCGCCCGCCCCGCCACGCTCTCCGCCGGCGACCTCGAGGCCGCCCTCGCCACCGCCACCTCGGCCGCCAACCGGGCCATCTTCGAGCGCGGCGAGCGCGAGCCGGACAAGGCCGGCATGGGCACCACGCTCACCGCGCTCGCGCTCCTGCCGGACGACGGCGCCTGGCGCATCGCCCACGTGGGCGACTCCCGCGCCTACCGTCTCCGCGGCGGCGAGCTGACCCAGCTCACCACCGACCACACCTGGGTCCAGCAGCAGGTCGACCTCGGCCGGCTGCGCCCCGCCGAGGCGCGCGGCCACCCGTTCGCCAACATCGTCACCCGGGCCCTCGGCATCGGCGCCACCGTCGAGGTCGACCTCGAGCAAGGCGACGCACGCCCCGGCGACGTCTTCCTCCTCTGCTCCGACGGCCTCAGTGGCATGGTCACCGACCGCGGCATCGCCCGCATGCTCGCCGCCGACCTCCCGCCGGATGCCATCGTCACCCGGCTCGTCGCCGCCGCAAACCGCGCCGGAGGCGACGACAACATCACCGCCGTCGTCGCCCGCATCGTCGACTGAGCGTCCCGCACCCCTACCCCTCGCGCAGCGCCTCCACAGGCTGCACGCTCGCCGCCCGCCGCGCGGGCACCCAGCTCGCCAGCACGCCCGTCGCCGCGAGCAGCGCCACCGCCGCAACGAACGCGACCGGATCCGACGGCGCCACGCCGTAGAGTAGCGACCGCAGCACCCGCGTCGCCGCCAGCGCCCCCAGCACGCCCAGCGCCGCGCCCGCGGCGGCCAGCCCGAACGCCCCCCGCACCACCGCCGCCACCACGTCGCGGCGCCGCGCCCCCAGCGCCACCCGGATCCCGATCTCCCGTGTCCGCTGCGCCACGCCGTACGAGATCACGCCGTAGATCCCGAGCGTGGCCAGCGCCAGCGCCAGGGCCGCGAAGATCGCCAGCAGCACGGCGCTGAAGCGCGCCCGCGCCGCGGCATCGGCCACCCGCCCTTCCATCGTCCGGACATCGTACACCGGCACGTCGGGCGCCAGCTCCCGCAACGCCTGCCGCGCCGCGCCCACCACCGCCAACGGGTCGCCCGCCGTCCGCACCAGGACCATCATCCGGCCTCGCGGCGACTGCGCATACGGCAGGTACACGTCCGCCTGCGGAATCGAGTCCAGCGTGTTGTAGCGGACGTCCCCCACGACCCCGACCACGTAGGCGGTGTCCTCCCAGAACCCGCCCTGCCCCACGCCCACCGGCCGCCCGATCGGGTCCCGCCCCGGCCAGAAGCGCCGCGCCGCGGTCTCGCTCACCAGCACCACCTTCCGCCCGCCGAGGCGATCCCCCGCCTCGAACGTCCGGCCGCGCTCCAGCCGGACGCGCATCACCGGCGCCCAGTTCGGCGTCACCCAATGCACGCCCACGACCGGCCCGCTCCCCCGCGGCACCGGCGGCCGGTCCCGCAGGTCGATCATCGTCCCGTTGCACCCGCCGTTCAGCGGCGGGCAATCCTGCAGCGCCACGCCGGCGGCGCCCGGGATCGCCTCCAGCCGCTCCACCACCTGCTCGTAGAACCCCGGCATCGAATCCCGGCTGAATCCCTCGGCCGGCAGGTTCAGCCGCATCGTCAGCACGTGCGCCGGATCGAAGCCGGGATCGACCGCCACGAGCCTGGCCAGGCTCCGCAGCGTGACGCCCGAGCCCGCCAGGAGTACGACCGCCAGCGCGATCTCCGCCACCGCCAGCGCGTTCCGGCCGGTGAGTCCGCGCGGCGCGCGCTCCCGCCTCGTCCACTCGCCGCCCTTCAACGCCGGCACCAGCGATGGGTGCGTCGCCTGCAGCGCCGGGACCAGGCCGAACAACACGCCCGTCGCCAGCGCCAGCCCCGCCGTGAAGGCGAACGCCGTGGGGTCCAGCCGGATCGACGAGAACGCGACGGCGCCCAGCCCACCCGCATGCTCGACCCGCAGCGCGTCCAGCGGGTTCAGCGCGCTCAGGAGCTTCACGCCCCACCACGCCACCGCGAGGCTGGCGGCACCCCCGAGCAGCGCCAGCAGCAGGCTCTCCGTGACGAGCTGCCGCACCAGCCGCCGGCGCGCAGCCCCCACCGCGAGCCGAACGGCCACTTCCCGCCGCCGCCCCGCCGCCCGCACCAGGAACAGGTTCGCCACGTTCGCGCACGCGATCAGCAGCACCAGCCCCACCGCCCCGAGGAGCACCAGCAGCGAGCGCCGCACCAGCGGGTCCACCCGCCGCGCATCCAGCTCGCGCGCCGTCGCCCCCCACACGCCGCCCGGCGAGACCGGATCCGGATACGCCTCGGCCATCCGGCGCCCGAGCAGCTTCACCTGCTCCGTCGCCCGCTCCGGCGTCACTCCGGGCTTCAGCCGCGCCACCGCCGAGTACTCGTGGCTCCACGCCTCCCCCACCATGTCCGCGCTCTGCGACATGACCGGGAGCCAGAACTCCGCCCGGCCGCTCAGGCCGCGGAACCCGGCCGGCAGCACGCCGACGATCGTGTACGGCTTCCCATCCACGTCCACGGCCCGGCCGAGCACCGCCGGATCCGCGTTGAAGCGCCGCTTCCACAGCGCCTCACCCAGCAGCACCACCCGCCGCGAATCCGGGTGCCGGTCCTCCTCCGCCAGGAACCCACGCCCCAGGACCGGCTGCACCCCCAGCACCGGCAGGTAGCGCGCGCCCACCACCTCCGCGTAGTCCCGCTCCGCCTCCCCCTCCCCGCTCAGCGTGAACTCCTGCGACGTGTACAACGCAATGTCCCGGAACACCGTCTGGGCATCCCGCACCACCACGAATTTCGGGTACGACCACGGGAAGTCGTCCCGCTCGCGCAGCTCTCCCCGCCCGGGACTCACGATGCTCACGCTCATCAGCCGCTCCGGCTCCGGAAACGGCAGCGGCCGCAGCAACAGCGCGTTCACCGCGCTGAAGATCGCCGTGTTCGCCCCGATCCCGATCGCCAGCGTCAGCACCGCCACCGCCGTGAAGCCCGGCATCCGCCGGAACGTCCGCACCGCGAAGCGCACGTCCTGGCGCACCGCGTCGAAGAAGCCCAGTCCGGCCATGAGCCGCGTCTCCTCCTTCAGGTACACCTCGTTCCCGAAGCGCCGCCGCGCCGCCCGCGCCGCCTCCGCGCCGCTCACCCCTCCCCCGCCGGCGTGCGCCTGCTGCATCGACTCCAGCGAGAGATGGAACCGGATCTCCTCCTCCAGCTCCCGCTCGAAATCGCCCGGCCGGAGCAGCACCCGGGCGCGGTGACGGAGCGCATCCCACAACGACACACCCCACCTCCTCTCAGGACGGCCGCAGCACCCGCTGGATCGCCCCCAGCATCCGCTCGAAGCTCGAGATCTCCTCCCCCAGCCGCCCCCGCCCCCCTTCCGTGATCGTGTAGTAGCGCGCCCGCCGCCCCGTCGGCGTCTGCTTCCACTCCGACACCACCCACCCCTTCCGCTGCAGCCGCTCCAGCGCCGGGTACAGCGACCCCTGCTCCACCCGCAGCACCTCCGCCGAGAGCCGCTCGATGTGCTGCGCGATCGCATAGCCGTGCAGCGGCTGCACGGTCAGCGTCTGCAGGATCAGCATGTCGAGCGTGCCCTTCAGCAGCTCGTCCCTCTTGCCGCCCGATCTCGGGGCCATGGTCTCCGCGCCATCCTCGCTCGTGAAGAACCACTACATGTAGACGTTCGACCTATATGCCCACGGCGACGGCGGGTCAAGGCGCGTGGGACAAAGGGCGGGGTGGGTGGGGCGAGGTGACGGTTCAGCGCAGCAGTGGCGCCGGCTCGCGCAGGCGGGCCTCCACCTCCGCGGGCGCGAGCTGGGCCAGCGCCGCCAGCCGGTCGGAGGCGACCTCGCGGCGCGCGCCCCAGGTGAACAGGCGCAGCACCCGCGCGCTCTGGTAGAGCCCCTCGGCGATGCTGGGGAGTCCGATGAGGCCGGCTCTTCCCATGGGACCGAGCCGGAGCACCTCGCCGGAGCGGCGCTGGAGGAGCAGGTCGAGGCCGAACATCGCCGGCTTCTCGGGATAGTCGAGGTAGGCCGAGCCGGGCGGGAGGCCCAGCTCGGCGGCGATGCGCTCCTCGACGGCCCGCTTCAGGGGGGAATCCGGCACGACCCACTCGCCGCTGGGGCGGCCGTCGATCTCCGCGGCCACGACCTCGGCGGCGCGCTTGGGCAGCTGCCGGGCGCGCAGCGCCGCGACCCAGCGGGCGACTCGATCGGCGGTGTCCGTGGCGGCGGCGACGGCCCGGCTCTCGAGGAGGAAGAGGAGCGCCTCGTCGGTCTGACCCACCAGCTCGTCCGGCGCGATGAGGCCGCCGGCCAGCGCGTCGTCCACGATCCGCTTGTACATCACGGTCGCGGCACGCACGGCGTGGTGCCAGTAGACGTTCCGGAACATCTGGTACTTCGAGAAGAGGAGCGACTCGAGGGCGGCGACGCCCTTCTCGTGGACTCCGACCTCGAGGCGGCCGGAGGCGGGATCGGGGAGCACGGCGAGCGCGTGGAGGAGGCGGTCCACGTCGACGTCGCCATAGGGGACTCCGCAGAACCAGGCATCCCGGCGGAGGTACTCGATCTTGTCCAGGTCGAGGCTTCCGGAGACCAGCCCCTGGAGCGGGCTCTCGGAATGTCCGCGGATGAGCGCCTCGACGCGTTCCGCGCCCCCCGGCGCGACCGATTCGAGCGCGGCGCGCACCTCCGGCTCCTGGAGGAAGCGGCCGACCACGGCCTCGTGGTGACCGGGGATCCGCCCCTCCTCGAGCTCTTCGACCGCGTGGGAGAACGGATAGTGTCCGATGTCGTGGAGGAGCCCGGCCAGCGGGATCAGCCGGCACTCGTCGGGACCTACGCGCGCCAGGGCGTTGCGCTCCCCGAGCACCGCGAGAGCGCGCTGCGCCAGGTGGTAGACGCCGAGGGCGTGGTCGAAGCGGGTGTGCGTCGCGCCGGGGTAGACCAGGTGCGCGAGCCCGAGCTGCTTGATGTAGCGGAGCCGCTGGAAGGCCGCCGAGTCGACGATCCGCATGGCCAGCGCGTCGATGCGGATCGTATCCCAGAGCGGGTCCCGGAGGACGACGGGACGGGGCGCGCTCGACGGCGTTTCGCCGGTCATACGTCCAGCCTCTCCAAAGCGACATGAATGAGCGGGGGAGCGGGGGAAGCAGAGGTCGCCGTGTCCCCCACTCCCCCACTCCCCCGCTCGACGGATTACGCCCGCGGCGCGCGCCGCCGCCTCACGGTCCCGCGTTCCGCACCGCCTCGGACGCCTCCTCCGCGAACTTCTGGAAGTTCTCGCGGAACATCCCCGCGAGCTTCTGCGCCGCTTCGTCGTATGCGTGCGGGTCCGGCCACGTGCTGCGCGGCACGAGCACCTCTGGCGGCACGCCCGGCACGTGCTCGGGCACCTCGAGGCCGAAGACCGGATCCCGGCGCGTGGGCACGTGGTCGATCTGTCCGCCGAGCACGGCGTGCACCATGGCCCGCGTGTACGACAGCTTCATGCGGTGCCCGATCCCGGCCGGGCCGCCGGTCCACCCGGTGTTGACGAGCCACACCGTCGAGTTGTGCCGCGTGATGAACTCCCCCAGCATGCGCACGTAGACCGAGGGATGGAATGGCAGGAACGGCGCACCGAAGCACGCGCTGAACGTCGCCTTCGGCTCGGTCACGCCGCGCTCGGTCCCGGCCACCTTCGCCGTGTAGCCGGAGAGGAAGTGGTACATCGCCTGCTCGCGCGTCAGCCGGGCGATCGGCGGCAGGACGCCGAACGCATCCGCGGTCAGGAACAGCACATGGCTCGGGTGGCGTCCCGCGCCGCTCTCGACCCGCCCCTCGATGAACGAGATCGGATAGGAGGAGCGCGTGTTCTCGGTGATCTCGTCGGAATTCCAGTCGACGACCCGCGTCTCCGGGTCCATGACGACGTTCTCCAGCACCGCGCCGAACCGGTGGCTCGCCGCCCAGATCAGCGGCTCGCCTTCCGCGGAGAGCCGGATCGCCTTCGCGTAGTTGCCGCCCTCGAAGTTGAAGATCCCCCGCTCGCTCCAACCGTGCTCGTCGTCGCCGATGAGGTGCCGCGTGGGGTCCGTCGAGAGCGTCGTCTTCCCGGTGCCGGAAAGTCCGAAGAAGAGCGCCGTATCCCCCAGGTCGCCCTCGTTGGCCGAGCAGTGCATCGGCAGCACGCCCTCCGTCGGGAGCAGCCCGTTCATCACGCTGAAGACCGACTTCTTGATCTCGCCCGCGTACCGCGTCCCGCCGATCAGCACGGTCCGGTCGGCGAAGTTGAGAACGACGAACGTCGACGTCCGGGTCCCGTGCACCTCCGGGTTCGCCTTCATCTCCGGCGCGTGCAGCACCGTGAAGCCGGGCTCGAAGCCCTCCCGCTCCTCGGCCGACGGCTCGATGAACATGTTGTGCACGAACAGGCTCTGCCACGCCGCCGTGGTGATGACCCGGACCGGCAGGCGGTACTCCGGGTCCGCACCCGCGAACACGTCCCGAACGAACAGCTCCTCGCCCTCGAGGTACTGCAGGACATCCCGCTTCAGCGCCGCGTAGTGTTCCTCGCTCAACGGCTGGTTCGGCCCCCACCAGATGCGCGACTCCGTGGACGACTCCCGCACCACGAATTTGTCGTTCGGGGACCGTCCCGTATGCGGCGCCGTCAGCCCGACGAACGCCCCATCCGCCGTCAGCTTCCCCTCTCCGCGCTGGAGCGCCAACTCCACCAGCACGGCCGCCGGGAGATTCCAGTGTACGTCCCTGCGGGGGCGGAGCCCGTGCCGCGTGAGGTCGGTGCTGCTCGTGATCGTTGCCACGTGGTCCTCGTTGAGCGTAGGTGCGAGCCGATCAGCGGCCGCGTTGCTGCGCGTCCACCACGGCGATTGCGGTCAGATTCAGGATGTCCGCTGCGGAAGCGCCGCGCTGGAGCACGTGGACGGGACGCGCCATCCCGAGCAGGATCGGGCCGATCGCCTCCGCGCCCCCCAGCCGCCACAGCAGCTTGTAGGCGATGTTCGCGGCGTTCAGGTCGGGGAAGATGAGTACGTTCGCCCGCTCCCGCAGTCGGCTGAACGGGAACTGCTGCTCCAGGATCTCCGGCAGCACCGCCGCGTCCACCTGCATCTCCCCTTCCACCATCAGGTTGGGAGACCGCTGCTTCACCCGCTCGACCGCGTCCTTCACCTTCAGCGCCTGGGGATGGCGCACCGACCCGAAGTTCGAGAACGAGAGCATCGCGATGTGCGGCTCGATCCCCAACCGCGTCACGAACTCCGCCGACAGCAGCGCGATCTCCGCCAGCGTCTCCGCGTCCGGCTCGATGTTCACCGTCGTGTCCGCGAAGAACATCACGTCGTGCTGCAGGATCATCATGTAGAGTCCGGCCACGTGCGTGACCGCGGGCGAGACGCCGATCACTTCGAGCGCCGGCCGGATCGTCTCCGGGTAGTTCGTCTCCTGCCCCGCCACCAGCCCGTCGGCGTCGCCCTCCTCCACCATCATGCAGCCGAAGTAGATCGGCAGCCGCATCCAGATCCGCGCCTCGGACAGCGTCAGCCCCTTCCGCTGCCGCTTCTGCCACAGCCGCTGCGCGTAGCGCTCCTGCCGCTCCTGGTACTCCGCCGTCGGGATCAGTCCGATGCCGTCCAGCGCCGCGCCGAGCGCCGCCGCCTTCGCCCGGATCCGCTCCGGGTCGCCCAGCAGCACCGGCCGCGCGATCCCCTCGTCCACGCACTGGATCGCGCCGCGGATCACCCGCTCGTTCTCCCCTTCCGGGTACACGATGCGCTTCGGCTCCGCGCGCGCCTTGAGCACGATGTCGCGCATCACCTCGCGCCGCCGCCCGAGCCGCGCCTCGAGCTGCGTGCGGTAGCGCTCCAGGTCCACCTCCAGGCGCGCCACACCCGTCTCCATCGCCGCCCGCGCCACGGCCGGTGCCACCCACAGCAGCACCCGCGAGTCGAACGGTTTGGGGATCAGGTAATCCCGCCCGAAGCGGAACGTCTCCTGCCCGTACGCCGCCGCCACGGCCTCCGGCACGTCCTCCTTCGCCAGGTCCGCGAGCGCGCGCGTCGCCGCCATCTTCATCTCCTCGGTGATGGCCCGCGCCCGCACGTCCAGCGCGCCCCGGAAGATGAACGGAAAGCCCAGGACGTTGTTCACCTGGTTCGGGTAGTCCGTGCGGCCGGTGGCGATGATCGCATCGTCGCGCACCGACTTCACCGCCTCCGGCATGATCTCCGGGTCCGGGTTCGCCAGCGCGAAGATGATCGGGTCCGGCGCCATCCCGCGCACCATCTCCGGCGTGACGATGCCTCCCACCGAGAGCCCCACGAACACGTCCGCCCCGACCAGCGCCTGCGCGAGCGAGGTCGGCGGCTGCTCCCGCGCGAAGCGCGCCTTGTACGCGTCCAGCTCCGCCAGCCGCGACTTCGTGATCACGCCCTTCCGGTCGCACATCGCGATGTTCTCGCGCCGCACGCCCAGGCGGATGTAATGCTCCGCCGTCGAGATCGCCGCCGCGCCCGCGCCGCTGAACACCACCCGCACGTCCTGGATTCGCTTGCCGGCCAGCTCCACCGCGTTCAGCAGCGCCGCGCCGCTGATGATCGCCGTGCCGTGCTGATCGTCGTGGAAGACCGGGATCTGCAGCCGCTCCCGGAGCCGCTCCTCGATGTAGAAGCACTCGGGCGCCGCGATGTCCTCCAGATTGATCCCGCCGACGGTGGGTTCCAGCAGCTCGCAGAACCGGATGATGTCGTCGGCGTCCTTGCTGGCCAGCTCGAGGTCGAAGACGTCGATGTCCGCGAAGCGCTTGAAGAGGACGCCCTTCCCCTCCATGACCGGCTTCGCGCCCAGCGGGCCGAGGTCCCCCAGCCCCAGCACCGCCGTCCCGTTCGAAACTACGGCCACCAGGTTGCCTCGGGCGGTGTAGCGGTACGCATCGTCCGGCTCCGCCGCGATGGCCCGGCACGCCTCGGCCACTCCCGGCGTATACGCGAGCGACAGGTCTCGCTGCGTCCCCACCGGCTTCGTGGGGACCACCGCGATCTTCCCGGGGCGGCCCTGTTCGTGGTACTCGAGCGCCGCCTCCCTCCGTGTCGCCATCGAAAACCCTGCTTGGTTCCTGAGGATTTCGCGGACCGAGCCATCTCGGTGCGAAGCGGCTAGGTTATCGCGCGCGTCGGCGCCGTGTCAAGCGCGCCCGGCCGTCCGGGATAGGCCCTTTCGCGGGCTGGACCCGACCCCGGAAAATGGTGTAACTTCCGCCCATGCGCCTCGTTCCGCTCGCCGCCCTGCTCCTGGCCATCGCGCCCGCCGCCGCGGCCGCGCAGGAGCCGCCCTCGCCCGGCGGACTGCCCCCGGCGCAGGCGCCCGAGGCGGAGCCCGCGCACGCCATCCCGGCCACCTCACCCGAGTGCCGCACCGGCCCCATCTCCTTCATCTTCATCGACAACCACTCGATCTTCGACACCGGCGACCCGCTCCTCTCGCCGCGCTTCGCCTGGGCGTACGCCGCCGCCAACCGGCTGCACATGCGCACGCGGCCGCCCGTCATCCGCCGCGAGCTCCTCTTCCGCCGCGGCGACTGCTACGACCCCGTGCTCCTCGACGAGTCGGCGCGGCTGCTGCGCGCCTACGACTTCATCTCCCGCGCCGACGTCTACGGCATCAAGCAGCCGGACGGCAGCTACCACGTCGTCGTCGACACCCAGGACGAGTGGAGCACCTCGCTCGATCTGCGCGTCGCCTTCGACGGCGGGCCGCTCTTCCAGGGCGCCCGCATCCGCGACGCCAACTTCCTGGGCAGCGGCCAGAGCGTCGGCGCGTTCTTCATCCAGCGGGACGTGACCCGGGATTACGGCGTCGCCTACGACACGCCCCAGTTCTTCGGCACGCTCTGGGACCTCCACCTGGCGGCGGGCCGGACCAGCGCCGGCAGCTTCCTCGACGAGACCGTCCAGTACCCGTTCCTCGGCGAGGCCGGCCGCTGGGCCGTGCGCCAGGCGTTCCTGCGCGAGGACCGGCTCTTCGACTACATCGCCGGCGACGTGGACCGCGAGCACGTCCTCCTCCCGGTCCGCGAGACCGCCGGCGACCTCGCGCTCGTCACCCGCCTCGGCCGGCGTGGCAACCTCACGCTCGTCGGCGGCGGCCTCTCCGTCGAGGACCGGCGCTACCCCGGCGCGGTCGAGTTCGCGCGTGGTCGCGCGTCCAGCGAGCGTACGCCCGCCGACTCGCAGCTCGTCGCCGCCGTCGCCCCCCAGCGCGAGGAGCTGCAGAACGTGCGGGCCGTCCTGCTCCTCGGCCAGCGCGACATCGTCTGGATCCAGCGCCGCGGCCTCGACGCGCTCCGCGGCGTCCAGGACGTCCGCCTCGGCGCCGAGGTCTCGCTCGCCCTCGGCAAGTCGATCCCCAGCCTCTCCGACGACGACGACCTCGCCTCCACGCTCACCGTCTACAGCGCCTTCGCCGCCGGCGATTTCCTCTTCGCCGGTCGCGTCCGCGGCGATGGCCGGCGCAACTTCCGGGCGCCCGCCGGCGCCGGTGAGATCGAGGACGTCTACGGCGAGGGCGAGCTCTTCGCCTACTGGCGCCCTGCGCCGTTCCCGCGCCACACGCTCGTGTTGCGCGGCGCCGCCGCCGGAGGCTGGTTCACGCGTACGCCGTTCCAGCTCACCCTGGGAGGCGACGACGCGCTCCGCGGCTACCGGCCCGAGCGCTTCCCCGGCGGCCGACGCCTCGTCGGCACGTTCGAGGACCGGATCTACTTCGGCTGGCCATTCCGTGACGTGCTCGACCTCGGCG
This sequence comes from Longimicrobiales bacterium, assembly GCA_035715725.1. Taxonomy (GTDB): domain Bacteria; phylum Gemmatimonadota; class Gemmatimonadetes; order Longimicrobiales; family RSA9; genus JADGGV01. The sequence continues at coordinate 30,824 of DASTKT010000201.1, forward strand.
CCACGCTCTTCGCCGATGTCGGCCGCATCTATCCGGGGGACGTCCCGTTCGGCCTCGACTCCGGCTGGCGTGCGAGCGTCGGAGCCGGTCTGCGCGGCTCCTTCCCCGCCGGCGGCCGGACCACGTACCGGATCGACGTCGCCATGCCTGTCGGCGGCTCCTCGTACAAGGACGCTCGCCTGATCGTCTCCGTCGGCGAGCTGCTTGGCCTCTCCGCGCCGTTCGAGACCCGCCAGCTCGCCCGCTCGCGCTCGGGCGGCCTCTCCGGCGACCTGTTCTCGTTCCCCCGCTGATCGACGTGTCGCTCCGCCCCGTCCGCTACTCCGCCGCCTGGGTGCTCCCCGTGTCGGCGCCGCCCATCCGGGACGGCGCCGTGCTCGTCGACGCCCGCGGCCGCATCGCCGCCGTCGGCCCGGCCGCCGCGGTCCCGACCCCGGACGACGCCGAATCCCTCGATCTCGGCGAGGCCGCGCTCCTCCCCGGCCTCGTGAACACTCACTGCCACCCGGAGCTCGCCGCGTTCCGCGGGCTGCTCGACGACCTGCCGTTCGACGACTGGATCCCGACGCTGCTCGCCGCCAAGCGCGGCTCCGGGCTCAGCCAGGACGAGTACGTGCTCGCCGCGAAGTGGACGTGCGCCGAGGCCCTCGCCGCCGGCATGACCACGCTCGGCGCCACCGAGGCCAGCGCCGCGGCCGCCGAGGCCTGCCGCGAGGCCGGCATGCGCGCGCTCGTCTACCGCGAGACGTTCGGCCCCGACCCCGCCCAGGCCGAGGCCTCGCTCGCCGAGCTCGCCGCCGCCGTCGAGAGCCTCCGCGAGCGCGAGACCGACCTGGTTCACATCGGCGTCTCGCCGCACGCGCCCTACACCGTCTCGGACCGCCTCTTCCGCATGGTCGCGGACTACGCGATCGCCGAGTCGCTCCCCGTCGCGGTCCACGCCGCCGAGGGCCTCGTCGAGGACCAGCTCGTCCGCGAAGGCGTCGGACGCTTCGCCGCCGGCCTGAACGCCCGCGGCATCGCCACCCCGCGTCGCGCCGCCTCCACGGTGGCGCTCCTCGAGGAGACGCGCATCCTCCGCGCTCGCCCACTCGTCATCCACGCCGTGCGCGTCGATGCGGAGGACCGCCGCCGCCTCTCCGATCACGGCGCCGCCGTCGCGCACTGTCCCATCGCGAACGCGCGCCTCGGACACGGTACCGCGCCCCTCCTCGAGATGCTGGAGCGCGGCATCACCGTCGGGCTCGGCACGGATTCCGTCGCGAGCAACAACCGCCTCGATCTCCTCGAGGAGGCCCGCGCCGCCCAGCTCGGCCAGCGCGTCCGCCACGCCTCCGGCACGATCCTCCCCGCCGACGAGTTGCTCCGCCTCGCCACGATCGACGGTGCCCGCGCCCTCGGCGTCGACGGTCGGGTCGGCACCCTCGAGCCCGGAAAGGACGCCGACCTGTGCGCCGTCTCGTTCGCAGGCTCGAACGTCGTGCCGGTGCACGACCCCGTCTCCGCCCTCTTCCACGCGGCCCGCGGAAGCGACGTCGTCCTCGCCGCGGTCCGCGGCCGGGTCCTCTTCCACCGCGGCCAGTTCCTCACGCTCGACGTCGCGGAGATGCGCCCCCGAATGGACGCCGCCGCCGCCGCGCTCCGCCGCGCCCGCGACGAGTGGCGCGCCCGCCTCGCCTGACCCGCGCTCTCGGCCGGCCGGACCGCCGGACCGCGGCGACGCCGTGAGCTTCCGGCCGGCCCGCGTGCTCCACGCCGAGGAGCGGCTCGACGAGCCGCGCCACGACGACGTCGCGCTCGAGCACAGCCTCGCCCACGTCGCCGCCGTGAACCGCTGGCTCGGCGGCTGGCGCGCGCTGCGGCGCCACCTCCGCCCGCTCCTCCCCGCGGACCGCGCCGCCCGCATCCTCGACATCGGCACTGGCTCCGCGGATGGGCCCGCCATGCTCGCCCGCTGGGCGCGCGCGACCGGGCGCCCCCTCGAGGTCGTCGCCACCGACGTGCACCCGCAGATGCTGGACGTGGCCCGCCGCCGCACGGCCGGCTTCCCGGAAGTCCGCGTCCAGCCCGCCGACGCCCTCGCGCTGCCCTTCCCGGACGGCGCGTTCGACGCCGCACTCCTCACGCTCACCCTGCACCACTTCGAGGGCGAGGATCAGCTCCGGGTGCTGCGCGAGATGGCGCGGGTCGCGACCTGGGTGCTCGTCGGCGAGCTGGAGCGCAGCTGGCTGAACTATGTGGGGGCGAAGCTCCTGGCGTGGACGGTCTGGCGGCGGAACGCCATCACCCGGCACGATGGGCCGCTCTCCGTGCTCCGGGCTTACACCGCCGCCGAGCTGCTCGGACTCGCCAGGTCCGCGGGGCTCGAGCGGCCCCGCGTCTTCCGTCATCCGTTCCAGCGGCTCGTCCTCGTCGGCGGCGGCGCGGCCCGGCGCGCGGCCGCCAGCACCGAATGAAGCTCGACCTCGATGGGGAACCGGTGCCGGGGCGGCAGCCTTAACACGAATACGTCCGCGTAGACGGTCCTCATCGGAGGCGTGCGATGGCTGGCTGCCCCCGCGCGATCGGCCCCGCCGGCCGGCGCGTCTCACCGGGCGGGGCGGCGCTCTTGCTGTTGCTGCTCCTGCCGATCTCCGCCGCGGCCGCCATGCAGGCCGAGCCGATTCGGCTGCAGCTCGATTCCACGGCCTCCCGCGTCTGGTTCGAGGGCTCCGCCACGCTCGGCGACTTCACCGCCGAATCGCGATCGGCCACCGGCACCGCGACGCTCGACGACCCGACGCGGCTGACGAGCGGCCACGGCCGCATCGAGCTCCCGGTGGCCTCGCTGAAGACGGGCAACGGGCTCCGTAACAAACACCTCCGGGATGAGATGGAGGCTTCGAAGTACCCCCTCGTCGTCTTCACCGTCGAGCGCGTGCTCGCCGCCGCGCTCGCCGCGGCCCCGTCCGCCGACGCCGAGCCCGGCGAGCCGGTCCTCCTCCACGGCACGCTCGAGGTCAAGGGACGCCCCACCGAAGTCGACTTCCCCGCCACCGCCGAGCTCCGCGGGGACACGCTGCTCGTCCGCGGACGGATGCCGCTGCGGTTCACGCGGCTCGGCATGAAGCCGCCCGTTCGGCTCCTCGGCGCCACGAAGGTACGCGACGAGTTCACCCTCGCGTTCGACGCGCGCTTCATCCCCGCGCCGCGGTGAGCCGGCCAGCCCGCCGTTCCGCCGACATCGTCGTGGTCGGCGCCGGGCCGGCCGGTGCCGCCGCGGCGCTCCTCCTCGCCCGGGCCGGCCTGGATACGCTCCTCCTCGACCGGCGCGACTTTCCCCGCGCCAAACCCTGCGGCGACTGCATGTCCGCCGCCACCACCCGGATCCTCGACCGCCTCGGCCTGCGCGCCGCCGTGGAGGCCGCCCGCCCGGCGCGGCTCACCGGCTGGAGGATCGTCGCCCCGGCCGGGCACGCCCTCCACGGTCGCTTCGACCGCTACGCTGAAGACGACGAGGGCGCCCGCCGCGCTCTCGCGCTCCCGCGCGAGCGCCTCGACGCCATTATCGTCCGCGGCGCCCGCGACGCCGGTGCCGAGCTCCGCACCGGCGTGCACGTGACGGATCTGCTGCGCGACGCAGCCGGCGCCGTCACCGGCGTCGTGGCCCGCGACGTCGACGCGGGAGCGCTCGAGATCCGCGCGCGCCTGGTCATCGGGGCGGATGGGCTCCGCTCGATCGTCGCGCGGCGGCTCCGTCTGCTCCGCCGCTCGCCCCGCCTCCGCAAGCTCTCGCTGACCACCCACGTCCGCGGGGTCGCCGGCGTGGGTACGCTCGGCGAGATGCACCTCGCCGATCGCGCCTGCCTGGGCCTGGCGCCGGTCGAGGACGGCGCGGACCCGCTCTGCAACCTCACGCTCGTCGTCGACGCCGACCGCTTCGGCCGCGACCTCGCCGATGGCGCTCGCGCCTTCCTTCGCCGGGCGCTGCTCTGGTTCCCGGAGCTCGCGCCGCGCCTCGCCGCCGCCGATCTCGATGGCCCGCTCCTCGCCTCCGGCCCCTTCGACTGGCCGACGCGCGACGTCGTCGCGCCCGGCGCCGCCCTCGTCGGCGATGCCGCCGGCTACTACGACCCGTTCACCGGCCAGGGGATCTTCCAGGCCCTCGCTGCCGCCGAGCTCGCGGCCGAGGACGCCCGGCGCGCCCTGAAGACATCGGCTCGGCCACCACTCCTCCGCCACTACGCCGCAGCCCGACACCGCCTCCTCCGCGGCCCGCGCGCCTTGCAGCACACGATCGAGTGGATCCTCTCGCGCCCCGCCCTCGCCGACGCCGCAATCGCTCGCCTCGCGCACGCGCCGCCGCTCGCCGACGCCGTCATCGCCGCCACCGGAGACCTCGTCCCGGTGCGGACCTTGCTTCGCCCCGCGCTGCTCCTCAACGTTCTGCGCCACGACTCGCCGGAGAGCTGCCGATGAGGACCGTCGACGAGCACGTCATGCGCGCGCCGCCGCGCCTGTGCTACGAGGTCGCCGCCGACGTCGAGCGCTGGCCGCTCATCCTGCCCCACTACCGCTGGGTACGCTTCCAGCGACGCGACGACTTCGCTTGCGGCCGTGTCGAGATGGCCGCCTGGCGTGACTTCGCCGGCCCCGCGCGCTACCCCACCTGGTGGGTCTCCGAGATGGCCGCCCAGCCGGACGAGCCCGCCGTCTACTACCGCCACGTCGCCGGGGTCACCCGCGGCATGGAGGTGAAGTGGGAGTTCCACCCCGACGGCGAGACCACCGTCGTCCGCATCACGCACGAGTGGCGCGGACCCGGCTGGCCGCTGATCGGCCGCTTCGCCGCGAGCCGCGTCATCGGCCCGCACTTCGTCAGCGCCATCGCCCGCCGAACCCTCGCCGGCGTCGCCGCCGAGGCCGAGCGCCGCGCCCGCAGCGAGGCACGCACCCCCGAGCCGTCGGAGAGCCATGATGCCTGATGCACCGTCGACCAACGGCCAATCCGGCACGGCCGCCCCGCGCGTCGCCATCACCGGCCTCGGCCCTGTCACCGCGGTCGGCGTCGGCGTCGACGCCTTCTGGGACGGGCTCCGCCGCGAACGCTCGCCGATCCGCCGGATCGACCGCTTCGACGCCTCTCCCTGGCGCAGCCGCATCGCCGCCCAGGTCGACGACTTCGAGCCCGAGCGATTCCTCGAGCCCAGGCTCGTCCGCCGCCTCGATCGCTTCGGCCACTTCTCCCTCGCGGCCGCGCGCCTCGCGGTCGAGGACGCCGGCCTCGGCTCGACCCGCGTCGATCCCGACCGCGTCGCCGTCCAGATGGGCTCCGCGCTCGGCGGCCTCGCCTATGCCGAGGCCCAGGCCGTCAATCTCATGGCCGACGGCACCCGCGCCGTCGACCCCCGCGTCGCCCTCACCACCTTCTGCGGCGCCGCCTCCTGCGGCATCGCAATCGAGTTCGGCTTCACCGGCCCCAACGCCACCAACGCCATGTCCTGCGCCTCCGGGACAATTGCCGTCGGAGAGGCGTGGCGCCTCATCCGCGAAGGCGTCGTCGACGTCGCCCTCGCTGGCGGCGCCGAGACCCCTCTCGCCCCCCTCTGCTTCGGCGCCTTCGCTCTCATCCGCGCCATGAGCACCCGCAACGACGACCCCGAGCGCGCCTGCCGTCCCTTCGACCGCACCCGCGACGGCTTCATCATGGGCGAGGGCGCCTGCGTCCTCGTCCTCGAGCGCCTGGACCACGCTCTCGCCCGCGGCGCCCGCGTCTACGCCGAACTGGCAGGCTACGGCACCACCAACGACGCCTATCACATGGCCGCCCCGCGCCCCGACGGCTCCCAGGCCGCCCGCGCCATGCGCATCGCGCTCCGCTCCGCCGGCGTCGAGCCCACCCAGGTCGATTACGTCAACCCGCACGGTTCCTCGACCCCGCTCAACGACTCCACCGAAAGTCAGGCCATCAAGCAGATCCTGGGCGAGCGCGCCTACCAGATCCCCATCAGCGGCACGAAGCCGTACCACGCCCACGCCCTCGGCGCCTCCGGCGCCATCGAGGCCGCCGTCTGCTCCCTCGCCATCCATCGCGGCTGGATCCCGCCGACCGTCAACTTCGAGGCCGGCGACGCCGATTGCGACCTCGACTACGTGCCCCGGCACGGCCGCGAGCTCCGCCCCCGCATCGCTCTCTCCAACTCCTTCGGCTTCGGCGGCATCAACGCCTCCATCGTGCTCCGCGCCGTCTGACCTGCCGTTCCGGCGCCCCAGTCGCCACGCTCCCGCCAGCACTGGCCCCTGATCGCCCCGCTCGCCGTGCCAGATCGCCCGCGGGAGCCGGGGTGCGCCGGCGCGCGCCGGGTCGCATCGCGTGGCTGCGTCAGCCACTAGATCGTTTCTGCATCTTTTCTGGGCACAATACGTCCAATGGCAAGCATCCTGCACAGGACCGCGGTGCCTGGCAAAACGACTGGCCCGGGCGTGGAGATCCGTGCGTCGCCATGGAGGCGGCCACACACGCGGGGAGACAAGGAGGCACCATATGAAGGGACTTGGTCGGGCGGCCGTGGGTACGGCGCTCCTGCTGCCGTTAGCGGTAGCTCCGCTGTCGGCGCAGACGCCGTGGCGCTTCGACATCGGGGTGAACGGCGGCGGCTCGTGGTACTCCGGCCTGCTGGGCGGCGACCACACGGGCGGCGACGCCGTGAAGTTCCAGCCGAACTGGCTGACGGGCGGCCAGGTCGGGGTGTGGTTCACGCCCCGGATCGGCATTCGCGCCAACATGACGTACACGGATACGAAGCTGAAGCAGGGAGACACCGAGCTCTATGGGGATGTCAACCTGTGGAGCGGCTCGGGCGATGTGCTGTTCCGCCTGACGAACCCGGCGGCGAACTTCACCGGGTTCCAGGCGCTGCCGTACATCGCGCTCGGCGCGGGCGCGAAGTGGGTCAACCCGGCGGGTGACTTCTTCTTCGTGAACGACGGTGGCGACGCCAATTCCGGCGTACCGTTCACGTGCGTGGGCGGCACCTGCTTCGGGCCGGGAGGTGTGCCGGGCACGACGGCGACCAACTTCTTCCTGAAGGAGAAGTCGTCCTTCATGGGGCTGGGCGGGATCGGCGCAGACCTGCGCGTGGCCCCGAATTTCGCGATTCGTCTGGAGGCCGGGGACCGGATCTACAAGCCGAGCGTGGTCGCGACGGGCGCGACGGGCTTCCCGGGCGTCGTGACCGCGACGAGCACGGATAACCAGGCCAAGCTGGTGAACGAGATCTACGGTCAGGCCGGCCTGCACCTGCTGCTGGGCGTCGCCGCCCCGGCGGTCGTGGCCATCACGCCGGCCCCGGCGCCGCCTCCGGAGACCCCGCCTCCGCCGCCGCCGCCGCCGGCCCCGACGACCGAAACCGTCAACGTGTGCGTGGTCGATATCACGCAGCCGACGGGTCTGAAGATGCTCGAGGCGACGCGCACCATCGCGACGAACGACACGACGGTGATGGTGAACGGCCAGTCGGTTCCGCTCGCGCAGGCGGTCGGCACCGTCCCGGTGGCCTCGACGGCGACCTGGTACATCCAGGGGCAGCCGCTGGTCATCGGCAAGCGGCACCAGCTCAAGTTCGTGAGCTTCGGCAGCCCGCGGACGGCGACGGTCGATGAGTTCGCCTTCCTCGGCACCGTGGACGGCCTGCCCGTCTACGCCGACAAGAGCACGGTCGCCGATGTCCAGGCGAACCTGGACCAGGCCCGCACCGCGAACAACAACGACCTGACGGCCATCGTCGACGCGCAGACCAACATCCGCACCGCGCTCGACAAGCCGAACGTCGTGCTCTACGCGCCGCTCCAGCCCACCGGGTGCGTCTTCCAGCCCGTGCAGCTGCAGCAGCAGGTCCGCAAGGTGCGCGGGTAGCCACCCGATCACCCACGGACCCCTAGGGGCCCGGCCATCGGCCGGGCCCCTTTCGTTTCCGGGGAACCGCCGGCCCATCGCCCGGACTTCGGGGCCGATGCCGCCTCCGGCCTCACGCACGGCACGGCGCCACGCCGCGCCCACGACCACCTCCTCTTGAGGACGGGCCGACCGCATCGATGCGATCGGTCCCGAACCGACCCATGAGCCTGCAGGAATTCCGCGCCTTCCGCGAGCGGATGAACGAGCGCATCCTCGCCGCCGACAACCTCGAGATCCGCCGTTTCTTCGCCCTCGATTCCCGTGTCTATGACGATGGGGCGCTCCCCACCCGCACCAAGGAGCTCCTCGGCCTCGTCGCCTCCCTCGTGCTTCGGTGCGACGATTGCATCTCGTACCACATCGTGCGCTGCGTCGAGGAGGGCGTCTCCGACCCGGAGTTCTACGAGGCCCTCTCCGTCGGTCTCGTGGTCGGCGGCTCCATCGTCATCCCCCACCTCCGACGCGCCGTCGCCACGCTGGACGAGGTCCGTCAGGAGGCCCCATCTGACGCGCTCTGACCCCCGCTCGCGCCTCGTCACGGCTGCCCCGGGGGGGTTTACAAGGACGTGTCGCGAAGTCATATTGAACGGGTTATGACCGAAACCGTGACGGGGGCGAGGCGCGTGCGGTGCTCCGGTGAGGCAAAGCCGCACACGCATCTTTGGTAAGGCAGTAGACGTCGGACTTTGACGGCGTCTGCTGCCTTTTTTCTTAAATACCCGATCCGAGGATGCCGCGATATGTTTCTTAACTCCCGCGCCCTGGACTCCTTTGATCAGTACCTCTTCGACGTAGAGAAGTACCCGCTCATCGAGGACCCGGAGGAAGAGCGTGAGTTGGCCCGGCGTGCCCGGGTCGGTGATAAGGAAGCGGCGGAGCGGCTGGTGACGGCGAACCTGCGGTTCGTGATCTCCTACGTGAAGAAGTACCAGGGTCGGGGGTTGGGGTTGGCCGAGCTGGTCTGCATCGGCAACGAGGGTCTCCTCAAGGCGGTGAAGAAGTTCGATCCGGACAAGGGCGTCAAGTTCATCTCGTACGCGGTGTGGTGGATCCGGCAGACGGTGCTCCAGGCGCTGGCGGAGCAGACCCGCTCGGTGCGCATCCCGCTGAACCAGAACTCGAACCTGGTGAAGCTCTCGCGCACGGAGACGGCGCTCACGCAGTTGCTCGGTCGGTCGCCGACGGACCAGGAGATCGCCGCGGAGATGGAGGAGCCGGTCGACACGGTGCGCGCGCTGCGGCGAGTCGCGGCATCGGAGCTCTCGCTGGATGCGCCGATCGACCGTGGAGACCGGGACAGCGCCTCGTTCGGCGAGCGCTTCGCCGGAGTCGAGGCCGAGGATATCGAGGAGACGGTGGAGTCGCAGGCCCGCCGCGAGTTCCTCGACCGCATGTTCGAGAAGTACCTGACGGAGCGCGAGCGCCGGATCCTGTACCTGTACTACGGTCTCGACGACGGCGAGGAGCGGACGCTGGAAGAGATCGGCTCGCTGCTCGGTGTGACGCGGGAGCGGATCCGGCAGATTCGCAACCGCGCGTTCGAGAAGCTGCGCGAGAGCCCGGACGGCGAGGCGCTCGAGACGTTCTGGAGTGCGAACTGACGGCAGCCGGGGCCGCGCGTGCGCGCGGCTGAACGCTGGACGCATGAAGGGCCCGCCGGATCCGGCGGGCCCTTCGGCATTCCGGCAGGGCGCGGCGCAAATAGCGTCCGGAACACACCTTTCCGGGTTCAGGTAGTACTCCCGATCCCGGTCGCCGTGCGACGGCGTCGGTGCCGCGCCGCCGTGACAGCGAGTCGGAGGGGTGTTCGCGTCCGGCGAAGCCGCTACCTTCGGGCGGACGCGCGTGCCCCGGCCTGCCGGGGTCGAGCATGGATTCACCGGTGGACGCCGAATGACGTGGAAGTTCCGTAACGCCGCCTTCGACCTCGTGGTCGCGCTCGGGCTCGCCGCGCCGGTGGCGGCGCAGCAGGCGCCCGCGGGCGCGGGGTGGAATGACCCGCGAGCGCTCGGCCTGGTCACGGAGGCTCGCGCGCGGCGGGAAGCGCCGCGCGAGGACTCGGGGTTGGAGAACTACCACTCCCGCGCGAACGGTTACGTCTACTTTTACCTGGACCGGCGCGGCGCGCCCGAACGGACGCTGGTCAAGGTCGACCAGGTCGCGCTGGACGTCTATTGGGCCTCGCCCAATCTGACGAAGCAGCGGATCGTCGGGATGCGGGATGTCAGCCGCCTGCCGAACCGCATGTACTACCATCTGGACCACCTGACCGTGGTCCAGGACGAGTTCGCCGACCTGATCCGCGTGGGGGACGGCGACGAGGTGCAGGCGGTGCCGCATCCGGCGGCGCCGGGGTCGGAGCTCGTCTACGACTTCCGGCTGGCGGATTCCCTCACGCTCCGCATCCCGGGGACGCCGCAGCCGCTCCGGGTCTACGAGGTCGCGGTCCGCCCGAGACATCTCGAGCGACCCGGGTTCATCGGGTCGCTCTTCGTGGACCAGTCGTCGGGCGCCATCGTGCGCATGACGTTCACGTTCACGCCGGCGTCGTACGTGGACCGCCGGCTGGACTACATCAACATCTCGCTCGAGAACGCCCTCTTCGAGGGGAAGTACTGGCTCCCGCACGAACAGCGCGTCGAGATCCGGCGCCAGGTGCCGGAGCTGGACTTCCCGGCCGGGGCGGTGATCCGCGGCGTGTTCCGGGTCGGCGAGTACAGCTTCAACCAGCCGCTGCCCACGGGGCTCTTCTTCGGTCCGCGCGTCGAGGCGGCCCCGGTCGCGACACGGAAGACCTACCCGTTCCCGGCCGGCATCTACGCCGACCTCAACACGGAGGGGCTCTCGCCTCCGCCGGAGATGTCCCAGCTCCGGGCACAGGCGGCGCAGCTCGTGAAGCAGCGATACCTGAGCGGCCTGCCGAAGCTGCGCCTGCAGATCGGCGGCGCATCGTCCGCGCTCCGGTACGACCGCGCGGAGGGCGTCTTCATCGGCGCGGGCCTCGCCTACGTGCCGGCGGGCGCGGTCCAGCTCGAGGGCTCGCTCGGCCTGGCCACGTCCTCGGGCATCGGGTCGGCCGGGCTCGGTGCGCGCCTGCCGCTCGGCGAGGCCGCATCCGTGGCCGTCAAGGGGTACACCCACTCGCTGCGCGACCTCGGCGCCGCGCCAGCCGTGCCCGGCGCCCTGAACACGCTCTCCGCCGTCTTCGGGACGGATTACCTGGACCCGTACTACGCCTCCGGGGTCGAAGCGCGGCTGGACTCCGGACGCCGCGGCGCCTGGTCGACGGCGCTCCGGCTCGCCGCGGAAGAGCAGCGAAGCGCCCCGCTGGCCGAGGCGACGCCGCTCCTGGCTCGCTCCGAGGAGTTCCGCCCGGTCCGACCGATCGACCCCGGGACCGTGCTGTCCGCCCGGGGAACGCTCGCCCGCACCGGCGACATGAACGAGGCGGTCTACTGGAACGGCGGCGTGAGCCTCGAGGGGGCCGCGCTCGAAGGCCGCGGCTTCGCGCGCTCCCTCGTCGAGGCCAGCGCCGTCGCTCGCTCGGCCGACCACCGCACCAGCCTGCGCCTGGCGGGCCAGGCCGGCGCGGCCTTCGGCCCGGTCCCGGCCCAGGGCCTCTTCCTCCTCGGCGGGCCGGGCACGCTGCCGGGCTATGCGATCCACCGCTTCGCCGGGGACCACTTCGCTCGCGCCAGCCTCGAGGCGTCCCGCTCGGTCTTCGGACCCTGGCTCCGCCTGCGCGGGCTCGGCGCCGCGGCGTGGACGGGCTTCGACGGCGCCACCGCCGCGCCGGCCGGGTGGGACGTCATCCCGACCGGCGGCGTACGCACGAGCGTCGGGCTCGGCGTCGGGCTCGTCTACGACATCCTCCGCATGGACCTCTACCGCGGGCTCCAGCGGGAGGGACGCTGGCAGTTCGTGCTCTCGGTCAGCCCCGACCTCTGGGATATCCTCTGAGCCGACCCCGCCATGCGGGCGCGGCGGCGACCCGTTCCGGCAGGCCTGCGCGCTCCGCCGCGCCGCGAAGCAGCGACCGCCGCACCCGACCGCCCTGCGTCCTCACTCCTCGGCGCGCTCAATCGTCGTCCGCGCCGCCGTCGCTGCCCGCCTCCGCCCGGCCGTTCGGTGAGCCGAGCATCACCAGCTCCCGGACGTGCACCTCGGCCGTGGGGATGGTCACGCCGTTCTTCTCGAACGCGTCGTATTCCATCCGCCCCTCGACGTACAGGCGGTCCCCCTTCCGGACATAGTCCGCCGCGAGCTGCGCCAGCCGATCCCACAGCGTGAGCCGGTGCCATTCGGTGCGATCCTCGAAGCCGCTCTCGCGCGGGATCCGCCGGCTCGTGGCGAGGGAGAGGTGCGCCACCTTCGTCCCGGACGCCGTGGTCTGGACATCCGGGTCCCGGCCGGCGTTCCCCACCAGGATCACCTTGTTCACCGATCGGCTCATGTCACGCCTCCTTCGCTGCGGGGAGCAGGTCCGCCCGTCGTTGGGCGTGCGCGCAAGGTCGGTGCGGGGATCGGGCGCAGCCATGGCGGTTCCGGCCCACGCCGCCGGGACGCTCCCCGGCTGCGCATGCGCGCCCGGATGCTCGAGTGGGGGAGCGGGGGAGTGGAGGAGCGGGGGATCGCGGTTTCGCCCACTCTCCCGCTCTCCCACTCCCCCGCTCCGCCGCAAGGGCGCGCGAGCGCAAGCGGCAACCGTGGTGAGGCCGGGGGGAGCGCTCGGGTCCTGGATGGGGAAAAGGGCAGTCGCAGGACGGCTGCGACTGCCCCAGGCGGCGCGAGCGAGAGTGTGGCTTGGGGGCCACGAAGGTAGGTTGCTCGCTACCGCCCGGTCGTGAGTATGTGCAAACCGTGGGCCAGGACGCGGCCCCCGCTCACATCCCCGGCTGCTTCCGGCCGACGCTGAGCGCGAGGAAGAGGATCACGAGCAGCGCCACGCCGACGAGCCACCAGTGCTCCGGCGAGCCGACCACCCAATTGAACGCGTGGGAGAACACCTCTGAGATCTTCTGAACGAGGACCCGGAACGTGCTCATGGCCCTCACCTCTGCGGATTCCGGGGGGACGACGCCCGAGCCGGCCGGCCCGGGGAGCGAGCTCACCTCTAGATGCTACTCCGCCAACTGCCGGTCAAGTTCCCGAAGCGACCATCGGCGCGGCGTGCGCGAGTCGAGGAGCGCCTACTTGCACTCGTACCAGCTCTCCCCGACCCCCGTGGCCACCTCCAGCGGGACCTCCAGGGCGAACGCCCCCTCCATCCGCTGCTTCACGAGGTCGCGCAGCTCCTCGACCTCGCCGAACGGGACCTCGAAGACGAGCTCGTCGTGAACCTGCAGCAGCATGCGGCTCTCCGCCCCCCGCCGGGACAGCTCGCGGTGGATGTCGATCATCGCGAGCTTGATGATGTCGGCGGCGGTACCCTGCACCGGCGCGTTCGTGGCCGCGCGCTCGCCGAACTGGCGGACGCTGAAGTTGCGGGCGTGGATCTCCGGGATGTAGCGCCGGCGGCCGCTCAGCGTCTCGACGTAGCCATGCACCCGCGCGTGCTCGATCTGCTCGTCCAGGTAGCGGCGCACGCCCGGGAAGCGCTGGAAGTACTGGTCGATGAACTTGCGCGCGTCGGCGACGGACGTGCCGAGACGCTGGGCGAGCGCGAACGGCCCGATGCCGTAGATCGTGGCGAAGTTGATCGTCTTGGCGGCGCCCCGCATCTGCGGCGTGACCTGCTCGGCCGGGACGTCGAAGACGAGCGCGGCCGTCTGCCGGTGGATGTCCTCGCCGTTGCGGAACGCGGTCACGAACGCCGGGTCGCCGGACATGTGCGCGAGGATGCGCAGCTCGATCTGGGAGTAGTCGGCAGCGAGGAAGACGTGGCCCTCGGCCGGAACGAAGCCCTTGCGGATCTCGGCGCCGATCTCGGTGCGGATCGGGATGTTCTGCAGGTTCGGGTCGCTCGAGCTGAGCCGCCCCGTCGCCGCCACCGTCTGGCTGAAGCTCGTGTGGATCCGGCCGGTGCCCGGATTCACGGCCAGCGGCAAGGCGTCGACGTACGTGCCCTTGAGCTTGTCGAGCTGGCGGTACTCGATGAGGAGCCGCGGCAGCGCGTGCCCCTGGGCGGCCAGCTCCTCCAGAACCGAGACGTCCGTGGACGGGCCCGTCTTGGTCCGCTTCAGCACCGGCAGCCCGAGCTTCTCGAAGAGCACCTGGCGGAGCTGCGGCGTCGAGTTGATGTTGAACTCCGTGCCCGCGACCTTGTAGATCTCCTCCTGGATCAGCCCCAGCTCCCGCGTCAGCTTCTTCGCGAGCGCGGCGAAGAACGCCTCGTCGATGCGGATCCCGCTCCACTCCATGTCCGCGAGCACCGGAACGAGCGGCATCTCGATCGTCCGGTACAGCTCCATCAACCCGAGCTTCTCGAGGTCGTCGCGGAAGATCCGCTCGAGTCGCAGCGCCACATCCGAGTCCTCGCAGCAGTAGTCGCGGGCGCGCTCGAGGGCCACCTCCGCGAACGGGATCTCGTCCTTCCCCTTGCCGCACAGCTCCGCGTACGTCGTCGTCCTGTGGTCGAGGTACTGCAGCGCGAGCGCGTCCAGGTTGTGCTCGCGACGGCCCGGCTCGATCACGTAGGACGCCACCATCGTGTCGAACGCGACGCCGCGCAGCGTCACCCCGGCCCGCCGCAGAACGAGCAGGTCGTACTTCAGGTTCTGCCCGATCTTCTCGACGGTCTCGTCCTCGAGCATCTGAACGAGTGGAAACATCTCGAGCGAATCGAGCGCGGGCAGGTTCACCACCGGCGCCGCCTCACCCTCCAGGTCCAGCCTCGCCGCGGCGCGGTGCGCGAACGGCAGGTAGTACGCCTCCCCGGGCGCCAGCGTAAGGGACAGGCTCACCAGGTCCGCGCGCATCGGGTCGACGCTCGTCGTCTCCGTGTCGAGCGAGACGAAGCCCTGCTCCCGGATGCGGTCGACGAGCCGGACGACCGCATCCGGCTCCTGCACGAGCGTGTAGTCGCACTGGAGCGTGCGCTTCGCCTCCTTCGGCGCCGCGTAGTCCCGGACCAGCGAGTGGAACTCCAGCTCCAGGAACACGTCCTTCAGCCGGTCCCGGTCCGGCTCCTTCACCCGGAGCACGCCGAGGTTCAGCTCGACGTTCAGATCCGTGTCGATGGTCACCAGCTCCTTCGACAGCAGCACGTCCGCCCGGTGCTGCTCCAGCGCCTCGCGGGCGCGCTTGTTCGGGACCTCGCCGACGCGGGCGAGAATCTCCTCGACCGGCCCGAACTGCTCGATGAGCTGGATGGCCGTCTTCGGGCCGATCCCCTTCGCGCCCGGGATGTTGTCCGAGGAGTCGCCGATGAGCGCGAGATAGTCCCGCACGCGCCCGGGCTCGACGCCCAGGCGGTCGGCGGCGTTGCGCAGATCGACCCATTCCTCCTCCACCCCCGACGGCCCGCCGCGCCCCGGGTTGAGCAGGCAGACGTAGTCCTGCAGGAGCTGATAGAAGTCCTTGTCCCCCGACACGATCACCGCCTCCAGTCCTTCCCGCACGCCCCGGGCGGCCAGCGTGCCGATCACATCGTCGGCCTCGTATCCCGGCAGCTCCAGCACCGGGATCCGGAACGCCTCGAGCAGCTCCCGGATCCGCGGCAGCGACCCGCGCAGCTCGTCCGGCATCTTCTCTCGCGTCGCCTTGTACGCCGCATACCGCTCCGTCCGCTGGCTCGTCCCCGCGTCCATCACCACACCCAGATAATCCGGCTCGTGCTCCTCCAGGATGCGCAGCAGGAACTTCGTCACGCCCCACGCCGCCGACGTGTTCTCCCCACGCGACGAGGTCAGCGGACGGCTGATCATCGCGAAGAACGAACGGTAGATCAGCGCGTACCCGTCGATGAGGAAAAGGCGCGGGCGCGTCTTCTGTGGCTTGTCGACCATGTGCGAGATTTCCTGGATTCGCGTTCGGGTCTGATACCCCCGAGAAGGTAACGCGTGCGCCCCCACCGCGCCTCCCGGGCAAACGAAAGCGCCCTGGCTTCACTCCACCAGGGCGCCCACCTGCCAAGCCGGACCAGAGGCGTCAGACTCTCGTGACGTTCGCCGCCTGCAGACCCTTCTCCGTCTGGCGAACCTCGAACTCGACCTCTTCGCCCTCGGCGAGCGTCTTGAAGCCCTCCATGTTGATCGCCGAGAAGTGGACGAAAACGTCCTCTCCATCGGGTTGCTCAATGAAGCCGTACCCCTTGGCGTCATTGAACCACTTGATCCTGCCTCTGGCCATCGGAGCTGCCTCCTACGAAGGGTGGGCGCACAGCGTTACCGCTCGGCCGAAGCTACGGGCGCTTTTCCAGGGCTGTCAAGGAAAATTTTGTTTGACGAAAAAGTATCGGAAGCCTTGCGATCACAGCGCTGTTCGACCGTCGAACCCCACAGGAATCGGAGGAAACGACGAGCAAATCAGAATGGCAGAAACGACGCGATCCAGGCGACCGCGGCGCCGGTCAGGGGGAGCACGAGGTTGTCGTCGATGCGGAGGGGCGCGGCCTCGATGAGCGCGACGGCGAGGGCGGCGAGCGAGGCGGCGGCGGGCGAGAGGCCGGCGGCGCCCCAGCCGACGAGGCTGGCGGCGAGGAAGACGGCGCCGCTTCCCTCGATGGTCTTGTGGCTCCACGGGAGGCAGTGCTTCCCGAGCGCGCGGCCGACGATGGCGCCGGCGGCGTCGCCGAGGGCGGCGTAGAGGAGGCCGGCGACGGCGAAGCGGCGGGGGAAGATCAGGGTCGTGGCGGCGATGCCGAGGGCGAGCGTCGTGGCGCCGGTGAGGCGGCGGGCCTCGGAGGGTCGCAGCATGGGATGGAGCGCGCGCTGGAACGCCTGGCCGACCCGGGGGCTGGCGAGGCGCGCGAGCTCGAGGAGGAGCGCGACGGCGAGCGCGGCGAGGCAGACGGCGCTCGCGATGAGTGGCGGCGCGAAATAGACGACGCCGGCGGCGGCGGTGCCGGCGGCGGCGTGGATCGCTTTGCGCGCGGCCTCGCGGTGGAGCAAGCCCGTTCGGAGGGTCCGGGGCGAGAGCTTGGCGGACCCGGCCGGGTCTTGGCTCATCGGCCGGTCGCGTCGGCCGGGGAATCGGTGTAGAGCGCGCGGTAAATGCGCGCGTTGGTCTGGACGATCTTGACGTAGCCGCGGGTCTCGTCGAACGGGATCCGCTCGGCGAACAGCTCCGGGTCGCCGGCCTCGGGGAAGCGACGCCAGCGCTCTGCGCGGGCCGGGCCGGCGTTGTAGGCGGCGAGCATCTGCGGGCCGCGGTATTTGCGCGCGAGGTCGGCGATGAACGTCGTGCCGAGGTGGATGTTCACCTCGGGCTGGCGCAGCATGGCGGCGGTGAAGCCGCGGACGCCCGAGCCTCGGGCGAGCGTTCGGCCGGTGCCGGGCATGACCTGCATGAGGCCGATGGCGCCGGCGCCGCTGCGCGCGTCCGCCTGGAAGCTCGATTCCTGGCGGATCAGCGCGGCGACGAGGAACGGGTCGAGGTCGCGGTCCCGGGCCTCGGCGGTGATGACGTCCCGGTAGGGGAACGGGTAGAGGATGCGGAGGAGGCGAGCGTTCCAGCCGCTCTTCGGGTCGTAGAGCTCACGTCCGAGCCGGATGCCGGCGGCGGTGAAGCCGCGCTCGTCGAGCGCCTCGGCGAGGGCGTAGAGCGCTTCCGCGCGGCCGTCGAAGTACTGCCGCAGGCGGGCGATCTCGTAGGCGACGCCGGAGTCGATCTCCAGGTCGCGGAGCAGGTCGACGCGCTCGATGCCACGCGCCACGTTGGCCCGGACGCCGTCCGGCGTGCGGGGGTCGGGGCCGAGCGGCGCGCTCCAGATGTCCTCGCCGAGCCGGTCGGCGGCGCGGACGGAGTAGTAGGTCAGTGTCCCGAGGCGGCGGATCTCGCGCAGGCGGGCGGTGGCGAGGTCGCGGCGTCCGAGCGCGCGGTAGGCGCGGGATGCCCAGTACGTCGCCTGCTCGAAGCGCTCCCCGCCGGGGAAGCGGCGGCGGTACTCCTCGTAGACGTCCGCCGCGCCCTGGTAGTCCGCGGCCACGTAGGCCAGGCCGCCGAGGCGCATGTACGCCTTCCCGACCTCGTCGACGTCGCCGTGGTTGCTCACTACCTGCCGGAAGAAGCGGCGCGCCTCCTCCGCGCGTCCATCGTCCTGCTCGAGGTCGCCGAGGAGGAAGAGGGCGGTCGCGGCCGCGTTCGCCTGCGGGAAGAGTTCCGCGACGCGCAGCAGTGTGGCGCGGGCATCGGCCTCGCGGCCGGCGCGGTACTGGGCGCGGCCGGCGCCGTAGAGCGCGGTGGCGCCGAGGCCGGACGAGGCGGGGTCTCGCGCCACCGCGAGGTACTCCCGCTCCGCATCCGTGTAGCGACCCGCCCCGAACAGCGCGTTGGCGATCTCGAGGTGGATGCGCGCGCGCTCCGACGCCGGGGCGCCGCCCGCGGCGAGGTACGCGCGGAGCGATGCGACGCCGCGCGGCACATCCCCATGCCGGACCAGGACGCGGCCGATGGCGAGCCGGTCCCGGGCGCTCTGCCCCGGAAGCGACGCCAGCGTGCGTGCCGCCTCCAGCGCCGCCCTGGACCCCGGCGAGGCGTCGATGGCGCGCCGGAGCGACGCGACGGCCGAGGCCGTGTCCGCGGCCTCGAGCCGGATCGTCGCGGCGCTCCCCCATGCACTCGCACGGTCGCCGGCGCCGGCGAGCACACCGGCGGCGGCGCTGGCCGCGGCGGATGCGGCTTCGGTGTCGCCGGCGCGCCGCATCGCGGTGACGCGGGCGCGCCAGCCGTTCTCGGCGACGAAGCGGGCATCGAGGGTGGCGAGGCGGGCGCGGACCTGCGCGGTGTCGCCGGCCTCCGCGGCGGCGCCGGCGGCGAGGAGCTGGATCCAGTCGCCGACCTGCGGAAGCAGCCGGCCGGCGCTGTCGTACGCGGCGACGGCGGCCGTGAGATTTCCGGCTTGCTGCAGCGCCCGGCCGCGCCGGACCTGGGCGATGCCGCGCTCGCGGTCGCCGGGGTCCTGGGCGATGTCGAGGTAGCGCTCGAGGTCACGCCGGCCCTGGTCCCACTCGCCGAGCGCGAGCCGGCTGCGCGCCAGCAGGCTGCGTCCGAGGCCGCCGCGCAGCGTGTCGAGCCAGGGGCGGTTCTCGAGGAGCTGTCTCACCCGGTCCCAGTCGCCCCAACCGGCCTCGGCCTGCGCGGCGAGGAGCACGGCCGCGGGCGCGGGATCCGGCGTCGCGGCGAGATAGCGCCGCAGGATCGTGCTGGCGCGGAGATATCGGCCCTCGCGGAACGCCGCGAGCGCTTCGGCCGGAACGTCGTCGGGCACGCCGCCCCCGGCCGCCGGGGCGGCCGCGGGCCGGAGCGTGAAGAGCGCGGCCAGGGCGCCGAGGAAGAGCGCGAGAATCACCCAGTAGCGTGACGCCATGAACCGCCGCCGGAAGAGAGGAGTACGTCGCCGGGTCGTACACGACCGGGAGGCGCGAGGGTCCGAGGCCACCGTTCAGGGTTGCAACCCTCGCGCCGTAGCGAAGATGCGTTCCGACATGAAAATACGGGTCCGATCAGAGGCGGGCCGCGGCCTCAGCGGCGCGCCTGCAATCGGTGCTCGATGGCACGGAAGGCATTGGCGGAGGACGCCGTCAGCTCGAAGCGGCCCGCCCCGGTGCGGTCGACGAAGGCGAGCTGCAGATGGCCGCCGGGCGAATCCTCGTACACCCACTCGATCGCGGTGGGGAGCGTGCCGCCGAGGTCGTTGCGGCCGATCATCCGCTCGGCCACGTGATCGGGCGCGCCGAGCACGATGTAGACCTCGCCGCGGTCGGTCTTCCAGCCAGGGGAGCCCGGCTCGGCGAACTGCTCGGTGGCGGTGCGGATGCGCTCGAAGAACTCGTCGCGGAATTCGTTGCTCGGCGTGGCGGGGAGCGGATCTCGCCTGGCCCAGAACGCCTCCCAGCGCTCCTTGCGTTCGGCCGGCGGGGCGGCGCGCAGCGAGTCGACCTCCTCGGCGCTCGCGATGTAGCGGACATACTGCAGCACCTCGTCGAAGTTGGCGACCATCCACTGGTCGGAGATGCTGACGAGCAGCGGCGCCTTCCGGCCGTCGAGGTCGACCCACAGCTTGCCGAGCGGGAGCGAGTCGACCGGGATCTGCACGAGGGCGTGGCGCAGCGCGGGGGAGCCGGTCGCGAGCGGCACGGTCGTGGCCCAGACGGGGTTGCCGCGGTCGTCCAGCACGCGGAGCGCGACGCCCGAGTCCGCGGCGACGCCGTAGCCCTCCACGTAGACGCGGGGCGGCTCTCCGCCGTACGGCGTCATGTGGCGCGGGTTGAGGATCAGCGCCGGGATCGTGTCGCGGCTCTCGCGTGCCCGGGCCTGATAGACGACGACGGGCTCGGAGAGGCGGCGCGCCGCGGGGCCGTAGGCCGGCAGCTCGAGCGTGTCGCGGGCGCGAAACGCGCGGGAGCTGTTGGCGTCGGCGGCGACGAGCTCCACGACGTAGCGGCCGGGGCGGAGCGCGACGAGCTGCTGGAACACGACGCTCTCGTCGGTCCGCCCGGTCTCGGCGAAGTTGCGCACCCGCACGTCCTCGCGGCGCTCGACGAGCCGGACGCGCTGCGAGTCGCGCGTGAAGGCGAGCGAAACGGTGTACTCGGCCGCGAACCCGGCGCCGTCGCGCTGGAAGCGGAGCGCGGAGTTCGGGAGCGAGAGGCCGAAGGCGACGTAGGTGGAATCCCCGGGGCCGGCGAGGGTGCTGAAGCTCGCGACGGCCGGGAAATCGCCGGTTCCGGCCTTCAGGCCGAGCTGGCGGTAGACATCGGTGGGCCGGACGACGGGGCCCTGGGAGGACGGTCCGGCGCCGGCGCGGCGAGCGCCGCACCCACCGAGCGCGGCGAGGAGCGGGATCGCGAGGAGAACGGCGAGGCGGCTGCAGCTCGGCATGATCGGCTACGGGGGCGGCTCCCGGATGAACGCGGGCTCCTTGATACACGCCGCGAACTGGGCCGGTGCCTTCTCGGCCAGCGGCGGCACGACCCGGGCGCAGTCCGCGTCCTTGAGCGGGTGGGGGCACCGCGGATGGAACGGGCAGCCGGAGGGCGGAGCGGCCGGGCTCGGGATGTCGCCGCGGAGCACGATCCGCCCCCGGCGCGCGGCGGGATCGAGCGCCGGCACGGCCGAGAGCAGCGCCTTCGTGTACGGGTGGCGCGGCGTGGCCACGACGGCGCGCGCGTCGCCGAGCTCGACGATCCGCCCGAGGTACATGACGGCGATGCGGTCGCTCACGTGCTCGACCACGCTCAGGTCGTGGGCGATGAAGAGGTAGGCGAGCCCGAGCCGCTCCTGCAAGTCCTCCAACAGGTTCAGGACCTGGGCCTGGACGGATACGTCGAGCGCGGAGACCGGCTCGTCGCATACGATGAAGTCGGGCTCGACCGACAGGGCCCGCGCGATGCCGATGCGCTGGCGCTGTCCGCCGCTGAACTCGTGCGGGTAGCGCGCCTCGGCCTCGCGGCGCAGCCCCACCGTCTCGAGGAGCTCGCGGACGCGCGCGGACGCCGCGCCGCCGCGGGCGAGGTCGTGCACCTTCAGCACCTCGCGCAGCGTCTCGCCGACGGTCATCCGCGGGTTGAGCGAGCCGTACGGGTCCTGGAAGACGATCTGCGCGCGCCGGCGCAGCTTGCGCAGCTCCGCGCCGCCGAGGGCGAAGACATTCTGGCCCTCGAAGCGCGCGGTGCCGTCGGTGGGCTCGGTCAGCCGAAGCAGCGTCCGGCCGGTCGTCGTCTTCCCGGAGCCGGACTCGCCGACCAGGCCGAGCGTCTCGCCGCGTCCCACCCAGAAGCTCACGCCGTCGACCGCCTTGACCTGTCCGGTGACGCGGCCGAGGAAGCCCTTCCGGATCGGGAAGTACTTCTTCAGGCCGCGAACGACGAGGAGGGCGTCGGGCGGCGGCGGCAGATCGTCGGGCGTGGCGCCGCGCAGGTCGCTGTCGCCCTTGGCCGGAGGCAGGGCGACACTCATCGCTCGACGTCCCGTTCGGCGTCCGGGTCCTCGGCCAGCGGCCGGGCGGGCGCGACCGGCGGGGTGGCCTCGGGCGCCGGCACGCTCGGCTCGCCGGCGGCGCGCTGATGCCAGGCCTCGGCCGGCGCCGCCTCCACGGCGAGCGGGCCCTCCGCGCCCAGCGCGGCGGCGCTCACCCCGGCGAGCCCGAGGAAGCCGCCGGTCGTGCGGTCCACCTCGGCCCGCCGCTCCGGGTGCTTCTCGAGCCAGCAGCGCGCGGCGCGGCCGTCGCCCGCCGCGAACAGCTCCGGGTGCTCCCGCACGCACAGGTCCCAGCCGTAGGGGCAGCGGGTGTGGAAGCGGCACCCCACGGGCCAGGCGACGGGACTCGGCACCATCCCGGGGATCACCGCGAGCCGCTCCGTCTCCTGGCCGAGGCGCGGGATCGAGCTGATCAGCCCTTGCGTGTAGGGGTGCCGCGGCTCGTGGAAGATCTGCTCGACGGGCCCTTCCTCCATCACCTCGCCGGCGTACAGGACCACGACGCGGTCGCACACCTCGGCCACGACGCCGAGGTCGTGCGTGATGAGCATGATCGCCATGCCGAGCCGCTGGCGCAGCTCGCCGAGCAGCTCGAGGATCTGCGCCTGGATCGTGACGTCGAGCGCGGTCGTCGGCTCGTCGGCGATGAGCAGGTCCGGCTCGCAGGAGAGCGCCACCGCGATCATGACGCGCTGGCGCTGCCCGCCGGACAGCTCGTGCGGGTAGGCGTCCACGCGCTCCGCCGGGTCGGGGATGCCCACCAGCCCGAGCAGCTCGATGGCCCGCGCGCGCGCCTCCTTCTTCGACGCGTTGCGGTGCAGCCGCACGGCCTCGGCGATCTGGTCCCCGACCGTGAAGACCGGATTCAGCGAGGTCATCGGCTCCTGGAAGATCATGGCGACGTCGTTGCCGCGGATCTCCCGCAGCCGCCTCTCCGGCGCGCCGACCAGCTCCTCGCCGTTGAGGCGGATCGAGCTGCCGGCCAGGATCTCGCCCGGCGGCTCGGGGATCAGCCGCATGATGGAAAGCGACGTGACCGACTTCCCCGAGCCGCTCTCTCCCACGATGCCGAGCACCTCGCCCGCCTCGAGGCTGAACGAGACGCCGTCCACCGCGCGGGCGACGCCGCCCTCCGTGCGGAAGTACGTGCGGAGGTCCCGGACCTCGAGGAGCGCCATCACGTCCTCAGGCGCGGGTCGAGGGCGTCGCGCAGCCCATCGCCCACGAGGTTGAAGGCGAGCACGGTCAGCACGATGACGAGGCCGGGGAACGTGGCGACCCACCAGGCGCCGAGCAGGTTCTGGCGCCCGTCGGCGACCATGTTGCCCCAGGATGCCGTCGGCGGCTGCACGCCGAGGCCGAGGAACGAGAGCCCGGCTTCCATCACGATCGTGTTGCCGATGCCGAGCGTGGCCGTGACGATGACCGGGGCCAGGACGTTCGGGATCAGGTGGCGGAAGATGATGCGCGAGCGGCCGTAGCCGAGGGCGCGCGCGGCCTGGATGTACTCGCGCTCCCGGAGCGAGAGCACGTCGCCGCGCACGATCCGCGTCGTGCCCGGCCACTGCGTCAGCCCCAGCACGACGATGATCAGCGCGATCGACGGCGAGAAGAGCGCGACGATGAGGATCAGCAAAACGAGGCGCGGGAACGCCAGCACCATGTCGGTGAAGCGCATGATGGCGGTGTCCACGCCCCGCCCGAAGTAGCCGGCGACGGCGCCGAGCAGCGTTCCCAGCGTCACGCTGATCGCGGTGGCGACGAAGCCGATCGAGAGCGAGATGCGCGCGCCGTAGACGATGCGGCTGTAGACGTCGCGCCCGAACTGGTCGGTGCCGAGCAGGTGGCCGCGCACGAGCGGCCCGAGGTAGCTGTTGGCCGCGAGGTCGGCGGGCTGCGCGATCGGATCGAACGGCGAGATGAGCGGCGCCATGACCGCCACCACGTACAGCAGGAAGAGGATGAAGAGTCCGGCCAGCGCGAGCTTGCTCTTCTTGAAGTGGCGGGCGGCGATGCTCCACTGCGAGTCGCCGCCGGCGAGCGCGGCACGCCGGGGCGCGGCGCGCAGGTCCAGCAGCGCGGCCGCCCAGACCAGCACCAGCGTGAGCGCAAGCGCGACGGCGGCGACCCACGTGTCGAGCGGCACGCGGCCGGGACCTGGCAGCGCCACGAGCCTCGCCCAGCCGAGATAGAGGACGCCGAGCAGCACGCCCCAGGGCAGCAGGAAGAGCAGCCCGCGCATCCCGGCGCCGATCAGGAAGTGCCCGGCGCCGGGCAGCACGGCGGACGCGAGGAGCGCGGTCGCGGATGGCGCCGGGGCGCCGCGGCCGAGCGGCTCGAGGAGCTCGGCGCCGCGCTCGTCGGCGGGGATGGGGACCGGCTCCGGGGGTACGGACTCGGGGTCCGAGACGGCCAGGCGGTCGCGCTCCGCCATCAGTCGTACCGGATGCGGGGATCGGCCACGGCGTAGAGCGCGTCCGCGATCAGGTTGCCGAGGACCGTGAGCACGGCGAACAGGAAGCTGGTGGCCATGACCACCGGGTAGTCGCGCTGGAAGATGGCGTCGACGATGATCCGGCCCATGCCGGGCCAGGAGAAGATGACCTCGACGAAGACCGCGCCGCTGAAGAGGAGCGGCAGGTAGAGGCCGAAGAGCGTGATGACCGGGATCAGCGAGTTGCGGAGCGCGTGCTTCAGGATGACCGTGCGCTCCGGCAGCCCCTTCGCGCGGGCGGTGCGGATGTAGTCCTGGCGGATGACCTCGAGCATCTGGCCGCGGGTGTAGCGCGCGATGCCGGCGGCGAGCACGAGCGAGAGCGTGACGGCGGGCAGGATCAGGTGTTTCAGCCGGTCCAGCACCTGCTGGCCGGCGGAGAGGTATTCGTAGTCGACGCTCGTGATGCCGGTGGCGGGGAGCGCGAACGGCAGCCCCCACTCGTGGGCCTTCAGGGCGAACAGCAGCATGAGCATTAGGCCGAGCCAGAAGGACGGCATCGAGTAGAAGAAGAGCGCGACGACGCTCAGGATGCCGTCGGCCAGCGAGTACTGGCGGACCGCCTGGAAGATGCCGATGGCCACGCCGAGCACGAAGACGAGCACGAGGCTCGCCGCCGCGAGCTCGAGCGTGTTGGGCATGGCCTCCTTCAGGATGTCCACGACCGGCCGGCCCTGCGCGAAGGAGTAGCCGAAGTTGCCGGTGAAGAAGGCGCCGAGCCACTTGAAGTAGCGGACGCCGAGCGGCTGGTCGAGCCCGAGGTTCCGCCGGATCTGCTCGATGACTTCCGGTGGAACGTTCGGGCTCGCGAAGAGGGCGGCCGGATCCCCCGGCGCCAGGTTCAGCACGAAGAAGATGAGCGTGGCGACGCCGAGGACGAGGGGGATCGCCCCCAGGAGCCGGCGGAGCAGGTAGGCGCCCACGCCCCCGGCCTCAGCGCCCCGCGACGCGTCCGCCCTGGAGCCACCAGGAGCGGATGCTCTGCAGCTCGCCGCGCGGGTCCATCACGATCCCCTGCACGCGCTTGTCCGCTGCCGCCAGCTCGGCCCACCAGAACAGGAACGTGAACGGCTGCTCCTTCTCCAGCTCCTCCTCGAAATCCTCCCAGTACCCCTTGGCCTTCCGGTCGTCGGTCTCGCGGGACGCCTTCTCGATCAGCCGGTCGAGCTCCGGGCTCGCGACGCCGGCGCGGTTCGTCGAGTTCGGCACCTTCGCCAGGCGCGAGCTGAACAGCGCGCGCGCCGCCGAAGCCACCTGGAAGTTGTCGAGCTGCCAGTTGGCCAGCGCCCCCTCGAAGTCCTTCGAGCGGTACTGCGCCAGGAACGTCTGGAACTCGAGCGGGCGCACGTCCAGCGTCACGCCCGCGCTCCGCATCTGCGCCTGCATCACCTCGGCGATGCTCTTCTGCAGCGGCGCGTTGCTCGTGATCAGCGTGATGCGCAGCGGCTGCCCGTTCGGCGTCTCGAGCATGCCGTCCCCGTTCCGGTCCACGAAGCCGGCCTTGCCCAGGAGCTTCCGCGCCTCGGCCGGATCGTAGGGCAGCGGCGGCCGGTCCGCGTACATCGGGCTCCACGGCGGGATCGGGCCGATCGCGATCTTCCCTTGCCCGTAGAGCAGCGCATCCGTGAGCTGCTTCCGGTTGATGGCCATGGTCAGCGCACGCCGGACGTCCGGGTTGTTGAAGGGCGGGCGCTGGTTGTTCCAGGCCACGAAGTAGACGGTCCGGCTCGGGAACGAGAACAGCCGGAGCTGCGGCGAGCTACGCACCTGCACCATCTGCGGCGGCTGGAGCGGGATGTCCACCTGGATGCCGCCGGAGACCAGCTCCGCCATGGCCGTGGCGGGCTCGGGGATGACGCGGAAGACGAGCCGGTCCAGCGGCGCCGGGCCGCCCAGATCCTTCGGGAAGAGCATCTCCCGCTCGATGACGAGCCGGTCGTTCGCGCGCCACTCGCCGAAGTGGTACGGGCCGCTCCCCACCGGATGACGGTTGAACTCGGCGTTGCGCAGCTCCGCCGGCGGGATGTTCTGCAGCAGGTGCTTCGGCGCCGGCGCCCACCAGAAGTCCTGGATCGCCTGGGCGTGCGGCTGCGTGAAGTGGAAGCGGATCGTGTACGGGTCCAGCACGTCCGCGCGGTCGACGTACCCCAGGTACGCCTCGGCGAGCAGTGACGCGGTCGCCGGGTTCTTCGCCATGTCGAACGTGTACTTGACGTCCTCGGCGGTCACCGGCTGGCCGTCGTGCCAGCGCACGTCCGTGCGCAGGTGGAACACGATCCCCGAATCGCCGAGCATCTCCCACGACCGCGCCAGATACGGCACCGCGTTCAGCGCCGAGTCGAACTGGATGAGCGGCGTGTAGAGCCCGTACTTGACCAGCTCGTCGGTGTACTGGTCGGTGGCGAGGATCGGGTTCAGCGGCCCGAAGTCGCTGCTCATGGCGACGGCGACGGTCCCACCCTTCGTCACCGGCGCGCCCGCCGCGCCCGGCTCGCGCTGCTTCTCCCGACCGCATGCCGCCAGCGCGACGACGGCGACGGCTCCGACCAGCGCCCTGCTCCACCCCCTCACAGCCCAGGAGCGCATCCGTTTCTCCTCTCCGTGTGCCCGCTCAGCGCCGCCAGGTCCAGGCCGCCGAGCCGAAGTGCCGTTGCCACCGTGCGGCGGCGCGCTCCTCGTCGGGAGAAAGCGCCACGCGCGCAAGACGAATGCCCAGCGCCTCCTCGAATCCGCCCACCAGCGCCGCCTCGACGACGCCCCGCAGCGGAGCGCAGCCGAGCAGCGCGGCCAACGTCGCCGCGCCGGGGGGTGACGCCGCCCCCGGCCGCGGAAGCGCGGAGAGTGTGGGGCCGTCGGGCGCCGCCAGCAAGGAGAGGATCACGGATTGGTCGCCGTCGAGCAGGAGCGACCCGTGCTGGAGCAGCACGCGCCGCTCACACCGCTGCGCGCTTCCGACGAGCTTCAGCCCCCCCGCCACGACCTCGCCGGGCGCGGCGGCCTCGAAGCATGGCGCGGGGCCGAGGGCCGCGCCCGCGCCGCGCGACCCGGTGCCGGAGCCCGCAGCGGCGCGCCCGCCGGGTTCGCTCGCCAGCGGAAGCTCCGTCGCGCCGGCCACCCGCGCCGCGACGCCGAGGGCGCGGAGCCCCGCCACCAGCGCGCGATTGATCGCGACGTACGTCTCGCGCGGAGAGCCGAGCGTGCCCACCGGCACCGCGACGGCGTACGTCACCTCGCGGTCGTGGAGGACCGCCCTCCCGCCCGTCGGCCGGCGGACGACGTCGATGCCGCGAGCCGCGGCCGCGGCGGGATCGTAGATGCCGCGCGCCGGCTGGTTGCGCCCGAAGGAGAGACAGGGCGGGTCCCATGCATAAAGGCGGAGGGCCGGATGGCCCCCCGCCTGCACGCTCTCGAGGAGCGCCTGGTCCCGCGCCATGTTGTCGGCGCCGGTGCGAGGCGGACCCTCGGAGTCGACCAGGCGCCAGATGGGCGGCTCCCTCATCCCGGTCCTCAGGCCGCCGAGCCGTACATCTCCACCGGCGGGCACGCACAGATCAGATTCCGGTCGCCCGCGGCGCTCTCCACCAGCCCGACCGACGGCCAGAACTTGCTCTCACGCGTCCACGGCGCCGGGAAGGCCGCGTCCTGCCGCGAGTACGGGTGCGTCCACTCGTCGGCGGTCACCATGGCGGCCGTATGCGGCGCGTTCTTCAGGAGGTTGTCCTCCGCCGGGTGGATCCCGAGCTCGATCTGCTGGATCTCCGCGCGGATACCCACCAGCGCATCACAGAAGCGGTCCAGCTCCGCACGCGACTCGCTCTCCGTCGGCTCGATCATGAGCGTGCCGGCCACCGGGAAGGACACCGTCGGCGCGTGGAAGCCATAGTCCATCAGCCGCTTCGCGATGTCCCCCGCCTCCACGCCCGCGGTCTGCTTCAGTGGCCGCGGGTCGATGATGCACTCGTGGGCCACCGTGCCGTTCCGCCCGCGGTACAGGACCGGGTAGTGCCCCTCGAGGCGCTTCGCCACGTAGTTCGCGTTCAGGATCGCCACCTCGCTGGCGGTGCGCAGCCCGTCCGGCCCCATCATCCGGATGTACGCCCAGGAGATGGGCAGGATCTCCGGGCTCCCCCACGGCGCCGCGGAGACGGCGCCGATCGCCGCCGTGCCGCCCGTCTGCACGACCGGATGGCCCGGCAGGAACGGCACCAGGTGCGCGGCCGCGCCGATGGGCCCCATGCCGGGACCGCCGCCGCCGTGAGGGATGCAGAACGTCTTGTGCAGGTTCAGGTGGCAGACGTCGGCGCCGAAGTCGCCGGGCCGGGCCAGGCCGACCATCGCGTTCATGTTGGCGCCGTCGAGGTAGACCTGGCCGCCGTGCTCGTGCACGATCCGGCAGATCTCCGTGATCCCCTCCTCGAAGATGCCATGGGTCGACGGGTAGGTGATCATGAGCGCCGCCAGCGACTCGGCGTGCTCCTCGGCCTTGGCGCGGAGATCGTCCAGGTCGACGTTCCCCCCCTCGTCGGTCGCCACGACGACCACCTTCAGCCCGGCCATCGCGGCGCTGGCCGGGTTCGTCCCGTGCGCCGACTGCGGGATCAGGCAGACATCCCGCTGCCCCTCGCCCCGGGCCTCGTGGTACGCCCGGATCACCAGCAGGCCGGTCAGCTCGCCCTGCGAGCCGGCGTTCGGCTGCAGCGACACGCCCGCGAAGCCGGTGATCTCCGCCAGCCAGGCCTCCAGCTGGTCGAACAGGATCCGGTAGCCTCCCGCCTGCCAGCGCGGCGCGAACGGGTGCAGGCGCGAGAACTCCGGCCACGTGATCGGCAGCATCTCCGCCGCCGCGTTCAGTTTCATCGTGCACGAGCCGAGCGGGATCATCGACGTCGTCAGCGAGAGGTCCCGCGACTCCAGCCGGTGCAGGTAGCGCATCATCTCGGTCTCGGAGTGATAGCTGTTGAAGACCGGATGCGTCATGAACCCGCTCGTGCGCCGCAGCGCCGCCGGGATCCCGTCGGCGACGACGCCCGCCAGTGTCTCCGGCGTGAAGTCCGGCGCCGCGTCGTTGTTGAAGATCGTGAGCAGCTCCTCGACGTC
This sequence comes from Longimicrobiales bacterium, assembly GCA_035715725.1. Taxonomy (GTDB): domain Bacteria; phylum Gemmatimonadota; class Gemmatimonadetes; order Longimicrobiales; family RSA9; genus JADGGV01. The sequence goes on from DASTKT010000201.1 coordinate 60,430, forward strand.
CCCCGCCGACGCCGTCTCGTTCAGCGCGATGACGACGCTGCCGCCGATCCGGCGCAGGTTGATCTCGCGCGCCTCCGCGGACGCGAGGAGCGCGGCCGCCCGCAGCTCGCCCACGTCGACGCGCACGGTGTCGAAGAACGCGTCGTGTGCCACCTCGTAGCCGAGGCGCCGCAGCCCCTCCGCCAGCGCCAGCGCCAGGCGGTGCACGCGCGAGGCGATCGCGGTCAGGCCATCCGGCCCGTGGTAGACCGCGTACATGCTCGCCACGACGGCCAGCAGCACCTGCGCCGTGCAAACGTTGCTGGTGGCCTTCTCGCGCCGGATGTGCTGCTCGCGCGTCTGCAGCGCCATCCGCAGCGCGGGATCTCCCTGCGAGTCCTTCGAGACGCCGATGATCCGCCCCGGGAGCTGCCGCTTGTACTCGTCGCGCGTGGAGAAGAACGCCGCGTGCGGACCGCCGTAGCCGAGCGGCACGCCGAAGCGCTGCGTGTTGCCGACCGCGACGTCGGCGCCCCACTCTCCGGGCGGCGTGAGCAGCGTCAGCGAGAGGAGATCGCACGCGACGGTCACGAGCGCGTCCGCGGCGTGGGCCCGGTCGACCAGCTCGCGGTAGTCGTGGACGGCGCCGTCCGTGGCCGGGTACTGGATCAGTGCGCCGAACACGTGCGGCCCGAACTCGAAGCCGCGGTGGTCGCCGACGGCGACCTCCCAGCCCCGGGCGCGGGCCCGCGTGCGCACGACGTCGATGACCTGCGGGTGGCAGAGGTCCGAGACGAGATAGACGTTGCGCTCGCCGTGCCGGCCGCCCTTCGCCGCGTGGCTCAGCGCCATCGCCTCGGCCGCCGCCGTCGCTTCGTCCAGCAACGAGGCGTTCGCGATCGGCAGCCCGGTCAGATCGATCACCATCGTCTGGAAGTTGAGCAGCGCCTCGAGCCGGCCCTGTGCGATCTCCGCCTGGTACGGCGTGTACGCCGTGTACCATCCCGGGTTCTCCAGCACGTTGCGGAGCACCACCGGCGGCGTGATCGTGTCGTGGTAGCCCATCCCGAGGAACGAGCGGAACACGCGGTTCTGCCGCGCGATCTCGCTCAGCTCCGCCAGCGCCTCGTGCTCCGTGGCCGCCGCCGGCAGCTCGAGCGCCCGGCGCAGCCGGATCGTCTCCGGGATCGCCGCGCCGATCAGCTCGTCCAGGCTGCCATACCCCAGGAAATCCAGCATCCGGCCGATCTCGGCCTCACTCGGGCCGAGGTGCCGGCGTACGAAGCGGTCCGTGTAGTCCAGAGAGTTCGCGCTCGTCATGCCTCTCGCTTCCTTCGCATGAAAGGTCCGGACGGATCCGGCCGGACGGCGCCGCCCGTGGGCGGCAGGGCGATACGCTCCTCCCGCGCCGCGGACCGGAGCACTTGATCATACCCCCGGCCGGTCCACGGTGCCAGCCGAGGCGTACGTCCCCCGATCAGGCCCGCGCCACCGTCGGTCGCGCAGCGAAAACGAAGCTCCCCGGCCGCGCGCTGCTGCACGGCCGGGGAGCGTCTCATGGCGGGTCCGAGCCTCAGAAGTCGTAGCTCTGGCCAGGCTCGAGCACCCGCACCTCCGCCCGGTCACCGACCTCCCGCGCGAACGCCGCCGCGTCCTGCGCGATCAGCTCGAACGTGTTGTAGTGCATCGGGATCACGACCCTGGGCTGGATGAACTCGACCGCCCGCACCGCGTCCCGCGGGCCCATCGTGAAGTTGTCGCCGATCGGGAGCAGCGCCACGTCGACCTGTCCCTCCAGCAGCTTCATCTCCATCAGCAGCGCGGTGTCGCCCGCGTGGTAGACGCGCTGCCCACCGGCGAGATCGAGCCACCAGCCGCCCGGCATCGTCGTGTACTTCCCCTCGTCGTCCCCGGCCACCTCGCCGCCGTGCAGCGCCGGCGTCATCTTCGCGTAGCCGAACGGGAAGCGGTGCCCGCCGCCGATGCTCATCGGGTGCGCGCTCTGCACGCCCTTCGTCTGCGCGAAGGAGACGATCTCGAACGACGAGACCAGCATGGCGCCGGTGCGCTTCGCCAGCGGGATCGCATCGGCGAAATGGTCCCAGTGGCCGTGGCTCACCAGGATGTAGTCCAGGTCGTCGATGTCGTCGGCCTTGATGTCGGCCTTCGGGTTCTGATCGAGCCAGGGGTCGAACAGGATCCGCGTGCCCTCGTCGGTCTCCAGCATGAAGCACGAGTGGCCATGCCACGTCAGGCGGGCCATGGGAGCCTCCTCCGGGGCCTACTCGCCCAGGTGCGCCGCGTACTCCTTCGCGCCCAGCAGCTCGTCGAGCGCCGAGGGGTTCGCGACCCGGATCTTGATCAGCCAGCCATCGCCGTACGGATCGCTGTTGACCAGCGACGGATCCCCGTGCAGCGACTCGTTCACCTCGATCACCGTCCCCGCCACCGGCGAGTACAGGTCGCTCACTGCCTTGACCGCCTCCACCGTCCCGAAGACCTCCATCCGACCGAACTTGTCGCCCGGGCTCGGCAGCTCGACGTAGACGATGTCGCCCAGCTCCCCCTGGGCGTAGTCCGTGATGCCCACCTGGTACACGTTCGCCTGCTCCGTGGGCATGAGGTACTCGTGCTCTTCCGTGTAGAGCAGGTCCTGCGGAATCTCCGACATCGCTCCTCCTCGCGCGCTCCCGGCCCCGACATGTTAGGCGGCGTCAGAATAGACGACCCCGCTCGATAGCGTCAAGACGCGCCGGACTCGCCCTCCGGGCCGTCCACCATCGCGTCCACCTCCGGCTCCGCCCGCACCGCCGCGAGCCGGCGCAACACCTCCGCCAGCCGGCGCAGCTCGCTCTCTACCACCTCCAACTCGTCCTTCACTTCCGGGTCCGTCACCGCCGGGTCGTCGAGCAGGAGCTGCACATGGCCCAGCGCCGCGGTGAGCGGGTTGTTCGCATCGTGCCGCACGCGCCGGACGAGCTCGACGACATCGCGGTAGCGCTCATCCATCGTGGCCTCCTCGCATCGCCTTCGGACGGCTCGGCGCAAGAATAGACCGACCGCCGCCGGGACGCCAGCCGCGCGGCCGCGGTCCGCGCGACCGTCCGAGATGCCGGGCCGGAGCGAGCGTTCCGGAGTTCCCCGCGCGGGGGCGCGCCCGCGCGGACCCTATTCCGGATCGCGGCTCGCCATCCCCTTGCGCTTGCGGAACTTCCCCTGTCCCGCTAGAGTATTCAACGTCGTCCGCGCCGCTGGCGCGGCGAACGGGCCGCCCCGCCGCCCCTCGTGGGTGACGGCGCGCCGCGAAAGCGGCTGGCGGACCACGGGACTCCGGTCCCGTCGGTGTCCATGCCCGATCGTTCCCCTTTGAAAGGAGGTGATCCCTTGCCAAGTACGAGTACTGTCCGCAACCTGACACGGGCAAGCGATCGCCGCATCGGCGCCTAGCCGATCGACGACAATCTGTCCGCTTCGACGGAGGTGCCGGGTCGCGGCATCGCGTCGGGTTGCGACAGGACTGACGGCGCCGCCGGATCATGCCGGCGGCGCCGTTCTCTTTGTAGCCTACCGGCGCCGCGGCCGATGCCACGCGACCACGGCGGCCGGCGTTGCCCCTTCCCCGCCGGCGGAGCGGGGTCCACCCGGCGCACCGGCCGCCCCGTCTGGTGGCCGGCCCGACCGCCGCGTAGCTTCCATGCAACCGCGGGACTTGCGTTTGTCGGCACGAGGAGACTGCAAATGGCCGTCATGCTCCCAGACATTTCCCGTCCACCCCTCACCCTTCTCACGGAGGAGGAACGGCTCTTCCGGGATACGGTTCGCTCGTGGGCCGAGGAGACGATCGCTCCGCGGGTCCACGACATGGATGCCGCGGCGCACCTCGACCCGGACCTCATCCCCCAGCTCTTCGAGCTCGGGCTGATGGGGATCGAGATCCCCGAGAAGTGGGGAGGCGCGGGCGCGTCCTTCTTCACGTCCGTCCTCGTGGTGGAAGAACTCTCCCGCGTCGACCCGAGCGTGGGCGTATTCGCGGACGTGCAGAACACGCTCGTCAACAACGCGCTCCTGCGCTGGGCCACCGAGGAGCAGAAGGCGCATTACCTCCCGCAGCTCGCCGCCGGCACCGTCGGCGCGTACGCCCTCTCGGAGGCCGGCTCCGGCTCGGACGCCTTCGCGCTCCAGACCCGCGCCCGCGAGGATGGCGACGCCTGGGTCCTCGACGGCCGGAAGCTCTGGATCACGAACGGCGCGGAAGCCGGTCTCTTCATCATCTTCGCGAACCTCGACCCCGGCGCCGGCTACCGCGGCATCACCGCCTTCCTCGTCGAGCGCGACTTCCCGGGCTTCTCCGTCGGCAAGAAGGAGGACAAGCTCGGGATCCGCGCCTCGTCCACCGTCGAGCTGATCCTCGACGGCTGCCGCGTCCCGCGCGAAAACGTCCTCGGCGAAACCGGCAAGGGCTACAAGATCGCCATCGAGACGCTCAACGAGGGGCGGATCGGCATCGGCGCCCAGATGCTCGGCCTCGCCCAGGGCGCCCTCGACCACACCGTCCGCTACGTGCAGGAGCGCGAGCAGTTCGGCCACCGCATCTCCGACTTCCAGGGCGTCCAGTTCCAGCTCGCCGAGATGCGCACCGACCTCGAGGCCACCCGGCTCATCGTCTACAACGCCGCCCGCCTCAAGGACGCCGGCCAGCCGTTCATCGCCGAGGCGGCCATGGCCAAGCTCTTCGCCTCCCAGGTCGCGCAGCGCATCGCCTCCCGCGCCATCGACCTCTTCGGCGGATACGGCTTCACGAAGGAGTACCCCGTCGAAAAGCTCTACCGCGACGCCAAGATCGGCACCATCTACGAAGGCACCAGCAACATGCAGCTCCAGACCATCGCCAAGTTCATGTTGCGATAGTACCCGCCTCTCCGCGGCGCCGTCCGGTCCGCCCCGGCGGCGCCGCGAAACGCACGACCTCCCGCAGAATGCGAGATCCCTCCAGCCCGCCCCGCTGCCCGCCCGCCGGCGCCGCCCGCCCCCAAGTCCCCATCCCACAATCATTTCCGGAGCTCGTTACGAAACGCCCCGAGCCGGGCCTCCTCCTTGCGTTTGGCGAAGGCCCGAACTCACTCCTCGCCTGCGAGTTCGAGAGAGAACCCACACCTACACTCCGGAGGAGGAGCGATGATGCTCAAGGCGCGGAAGGGCTTCACTCTGATCGAGCTGCTGATCGTGGTCGTCATCATCGGCGTGCTCGCGGCGATCGCGATCCCGAAGTTCTCGAAGTCGCGGGAGCGGGCGTACTTCTCGGCGAT
>DASTKT010000202.1:0-32646 GCA_035715725.1 Longimicrobiales bacterium
TGGATGCAGCACTCCGAGGCGGACACGCGCCCGTCCGACTGCTGCGCTGCGGCATGGCGAGTCGGCGTGAGCGCGGAGAGGACCGGCAGGCCGAGGGTGACGAGCCACCACCGCGGCCGCGCGCTGGGGCTCCGGGTCACACCCGGGAGGAGGCGACTTCGCTTCATCGGGCCTTCGGGAGCGCCGCCGGCTCGCCGGAGCGGGCGCGGACGCGGTGGGCTGCACGACCGGCCGCCGGCCCGACCAGGGCGTCCAGGCGCGGCGGACGAGTCAGTGGCGCAGTGCGACAATGGGATAGACGGCGACGCGCGCCGGAAGTCACCCACGATCCCGGACAACCGCGTGACCCTCTCCAGGCGCGTGGACGCAAGGAACAATAGTGGCTGTTCGCCGCGCCGAACGCCAGCCCCGTTGCGCCATCCCGGCCGCCCGGCTCCACGTCAGCACGGCCCCAGAGAGGCCCACGACTGGAGCTCGTCTAGTTGTGTGCGTGAATTCTCCGTGAAAATCGCAAAGGTGCTCTTGTGTACGGGAACGTACACTCGTAACTTCTACGAAGATCACGCCACACGGGGCTTCGAACACGTGCGGCGGGACACTCGGGCTACTGACGACATCCCAACAGCGTTTCGCCTCACCCCCTGCACACGCCTGGCGTCGGGCGGGGTTGGGTGCGTCTGCGCCCGAGCCGGTACGGGCCTTCAACCCTGGCACCAAAGGAGCGTCGAATGGCTGATGGGAACGGGAAGGTCATGGAGATGGTCCGGGAAGAGCTGCAGAAGAACCCGGCCGTCACCACGGGGGAGCTGTTCGAGAAGGCGAAGAAGCTGGACAAGTCCGTGAGCGGCATGTCGCCGCGCCAGTTCCACGCCCGCTATCCGCTCCAGGTCAAGCGCCAGATCGCGGCGGAGCAGCCCCGCCGACGGAGCGCCGCGGCGCGCGCCCGCCGTCGGGCGGCCGTCGATCGGGCCGCCGTGCGCAACGTCCTGCTCCAGTTCGCGAAGGACGTGGCCGGCGCCGAGGAGAAGTCCGCGGTCGTCGACGTGATCGGCGGCGTGGACAAGTACGTGGAGCGCGTGCTCCAGGCAGCCGGCGTCCCTAGCTGACGCCCCCGGCTTCGCGACCCGACGGCGCGGGAGCCGCCCACCCGGCTCCCTTGCGCGGTCGCCGCACCACGCCGCTTTCGTGCTTCGTGCGCGGGCGGCGTGTCCGCGTCCCCACCTTCCGGGATCCATTCGCTCCCATTCGAATCGCCATTCTCCGGGCCGGACTCGGACCCGCCATGCGCCTGCGCGGCGCGAGGCGCGCCATGGCGTGGATGCGGTCCGCCATTGACAAGACGACGCCGACAGCGCATTCATCGGCGGACAGGGAGCACATCCGAGGAGACATGCCGTCGACCGCGATCCGCCCGCCGCGCCCGTGCCCGTTGCCGCCGCTCCGACCGGAGAGGTGGCGCGCCGGCGTGCGGGAGGGGTGATGGCGGGACACCGCTAGACGATCCCCGGAGCCTGCCGGACGCGGCCTCTCGATCCGATCGGGAGGCCGCGTTTTCGTTTGTCGCCGCGGCGCGGCGGAGGAAAGGAACGGACGTGAGGGACGAGGACACGAGGATGGCCGGTCGAAGCCGGGCGACACCCGGCGGCGGAGCGCTCGCGGCGAGCGCGGCGAGCGCGGCAGGCGCGGCGAGCGCGGCAGGCGCGGCGAGCGCGGCAGGCGCGGCAAACGCGCCGAGCGCGGCGGGCGCGGGTCCGGGGCCGGTCGTGCGCGCGGCCCGGGCCGAGGACGTGGCGAGCATCGCGCGGCTGCTGGGCCGCTTCGCGGAGCGGCGGCTGGTGCGGGCGCGGACGGCGGCGGAGCTGCACCGCGAGGCGGGGAGCTTCTTCGTCGCCGCGGGAGCGGACGGCGTGCTCGGCTGCGTGGCGCTGCGGATCCACTCGCCGGCGGTGGCGGAGGTCGCGTCGCTCGCGGTGGACGAGGCGGCGCAGGGCGCGGGGATCGGGCACGGGCTGGTGCGCGCGGCGGTGCTGCGGGCGCACGCGCTGGGCGTGCGTCAGGTGTTCGCGTTCACGCGGCGCGAGAGCTTTTTCGGCCGGCTGGGCTTCCGGCCGGCGCCGATCGCGAGCTTCCGGCAGAAGCTGGCGGCCGACTACGGCGGCTTCGAGCGGGCGGCGGCGGGGCGGCGCGCGTTTCTGCTGGAGCTGGAGCCGGCGGATGGAGCCGCGGCCGCGGCGCCGTGGGCGTCGCCGGCCGAGAACGAGGAGATCACCGGGGCGGCCGAGCCGACCCCGAGCACCGACGAGAGGAGGTCCTGGATGCTGGATTCGGAGGCGGCGGCGCGGCCCGCCATCGCGATTCTGGGCGGCGGCAATCTCGGCCGCGCGCTGGCCATGGGGTGGGTCGAGGCGGGATACTGCGCTCCGGAGCGGATCTGGGTGACGCGGCGGCAGGCGGGGCGGCTGGCGCAGTTCGCGGAGGCGGGGCTGCGCGTCGGCTCGGACAACCGCGAGGCGGTCGCGGGGTCGGAGGTCGTGGTGCTGGCGGTTCAGCCGCAGCAGATCGGCGAGCTGCTGGACGAGATCGCCGGGGTGATCGACGCGGCCCGGCATCGCATCGTCTCGGTCGTCTCGGGCGTGACGGTCGGGCAGTTGCGGGAGCGGCTCGGCGGCGCGGTGCCGATCGTGCGCGCGATGCCGAACACCGCGGTGGCGATCGGGGAATCGATGACCTGCCTTTCCGCGGAGGACGCCGGGAGCGACGCCATGCGGGAGGCGCGCGAGCTCTTCGACGTGGTCGGTAGGACGCTCGTGATCCCGGAGGAGATGATGATCCCGGCGACGGCGCTGTGCGCGTGCGGCGTCGCGTTCTTCCTGCGCTCGATCCGCGCCGCGTCGCAGGGGGGGATCGAGATCGGCTTCCACCCGGAGGAGGCGCTGTTCCTGGCGGCGCAGACGGCCAAGGGCGCGGCCTCGCTGCTGCTGAGCCACGGGCGGCACCCGGAGTCGGAGATCGACCAGGTGACGACGCCGCGCGGCTGCACGATCGCGGGGCTGAACGAGATGGAGCACCAGGGGTTCAGCTCGGCGCTGATCAAGGGGATCCTGCTCTCGGCGGCCAAGGCGGAGGGGCTGTACCGGGCGGGGTGACCGGCGCGCTCAGGGCGGAGCGAGCAGCCGGAGCGCGCCGGCCTCCACCCGCAGCGCGACGTCCTCGGTCCGCGCGGCGTCGCGGACCTTGTCGTCGACGCGGAGCAGCGCCTGCCGCGAGCCGAGCACGACTTGCCGCGCGCGCCGGACGGGGAGCTCCGGCGCGGCGCACCCCTCGGCCCGGGCGTCCAGGAACGCCTCGAGGCACGCGCGCTGCGCCTCGTCCACGAGGACGACGTCCAGGAGGCCGTCACCCGGGTCCGCCCGCGGGGCCAGCGGCAGGCTGGGGCCGACCAGCCCGACGTTCATGACCTCGATCAGCAGGTACCGGCCGGTGGCGTCGGTGCCGTCGATCTCGATCCGCCACGGCACCGCGTCCCGGCGGGCCAGCATCTCCCGCAGCAGCCGAACGTATCCGGCGAGCCCCTCGTGCTGCTCGATGGCCGCGTTCAGCCCGGGAGCCCGCCGATCGAGCGCGTGGAGCAGCTCCGTGAAGAGCCCGCCGCCGACGCCCTCGACGAAGCGCCGCTCCTTTCCGCGCCTGAGCCCGCACGCGACGCCGAGATCGAAGCGCCGCGCGCGGAACGCCGACCAGCGCGGGATCAGCTCCCGAGGCTCCCCCCGGATGCCGACCGCGGATGCGACGTTGTTGGCGGCGCCGAGCGGCAGGATCGTGGCCGGCACACCGCGCCCGGCCAGGCGGCGGAGCACCTTCGACACCGAGCCGTCGCCGCCGGCCACGGCGACGAGGTCGGCCTCCAGGTGGAGCGCGGCCTTCCACGCCGGGTCGCGCGTGGAGTAGTACGAGACCTCGTGCCCGACGGCGACGATGGCCTCGACCAGCTCGCCGGCCGTGGGCGTCGGCCGGCCGAGGTGGCCCGCCGCCGGGTTGTGTAGCAGAATCACCCGCATCGCCCGCTTCGCTGTCGACGCCATCGTGGCCCGAGGCGCGCTCCACGCAACGAGCGTACTCGGCCGACGCGGCTGGCACGCGCCGTGACCCGAGGGCGGAAGGAACCACACGGGAAGGGAGAGGAGACGCCATGCGCGAGGAGCCGGCGAGCACGGGCGCGGAAGGCGCGCTGCCGCGGCGCGTCCTGGGACGGACGGAGATGCACGTCACGCCGGTCGGCTTCGGCGCCTGGGCCATCGGCGGCGGCGGCTGGGTGGCCGCGTGGGGGAGCCAGGACGACCGCGACTCCATCGCGGCGATCCGCCACGCCGTGGCGAAAGGCGTGAACTGGATCGACACGGCCGCCGTCTACGGGCTCGGGCACTCGGAGGAGGTCGTGGCCCGGGCGCTCGAGGACATCCCACCCTCGGAGCGGCCGTACGTGTTCACGAAATGCGGGATGGTCTGGGATCCGCGGGACCGGACGGCGGCGCCGCGGCGCATCGCCCGCCCCGACAGCATCCGGCGCGAGGCGGAGGACTCGCTGCGGCGGCTGCGGATGGAGCGCCTCGACCTGTACCAGTTGCACTGGCCGCCCCAGGACGGCACGCCGCTCGCCGAGTACTGGGGCACGCTGCTGGAGCTGAAGGCCGAGGGGAAGGCGCGCGCCGTCGGGCTCTCGAACCACGACGTCGCCCAGCTCGAGGCGGCGGAGCGGATCGGTCACGTGGACACGCTCCAGCCGCCGTTCTCGCTGATCCGGCGGGACGCCGCGGCGGCCGAGCTGCCCTGGTGCCAGGCGCACGGCACCGGCATCGTCGTCTACAGCCCGATGCAGTCGGGGCTGCTCACGGGCTCGTTCAGCGAGGAGCGCGCGGCGCGGCTCCCGGCGGACGACTGGCGCTCCCGCTCGCGCGACTTCACCGGCGAGGGGCTGCGGCGGAACCTGGCGCTGGCGGAGGCGCTGCGCCCGATCGCGGAGCGCCACGGGACGACGGTCGCGGCCGTCGCGGTGGCGTGGACGCTGGCGTGGAGCGCGGTCACCGCGGCGATCGTGGGCGCGCGCCGGCCGGAGCAGGTCGACGGCTGGCTGCCGGCGGCGCGGCTCAGGCTGACGGACGCGGACCTGGACGAGATCGCCCGGGCGGTGGAGCGCACCGGGGCGGGAAGCGGGCCGACCCGGCCGGGGTGAGCGGACCGCTGGCGCGTGGGCGCCCGGTGGCCGGTCTCAGCGCTGCCGGCGGATCTTCACCACCGCGCTCATCCCCGGGCGCAGCGGCCGCCTCGCATCGTTCGGGGCGTCGAGCCGGATCCGGACCGGCACGCGCTGCACGACCTTCGTGAAGTTGCCGGTGGCGTTCTCCGGCGGCAGCAGCGAGAACTCCGCGCCGGTGGCGGGGCTGATGCTCTCGACGTGGCCGAGGAACCTGAGGCCGGGGTACGCGTCGACGTCGATCGTCGCCGGGTCGCCCGGGTCGACGCCCTTGAGCTGCGTCTCCTTCAGGTTCGCGGTGACCCAGATGTCGTCGAGCGGCACCACCGCCATGAGCGCCTGCCCCGGGTTCACGAGCTGGCCCGGCTGCACGTTCTTCCTGGCGACGATCCCGCCGGCCGGCGCCGTGATCCTCGTGTAGCCGAGCTGCAGCCGCGCCTCCGCCACGGCGGCCTGCGCGACCGCGACCTGGTTGGCGGCGGTGCCCACGCCGGCGCGGGCCGCCTGCGCCTGCGATGCGGCCGCCTGCGCGTTCTGCCGCGCCGCGACCAGTTGCGCGTCCGCCGCATCCGCCGCGGCGCGGGCCGCGTCGTACTGCTGCCGGCTCACGATTCCCTGCTCCGCCAGCGGCCGCAGCCGCTCGACGTCGCGGCGGGCCCGCTCCGCGTTCGCGGCGGCTTGCGTGATCCCCGCCCGCGCCGCACCCTCGCTGGCCTGCGCGGCCTGCGCCTGCGCCTCCGCCTGCCCCGTGACCGGGCCCAGTCCCGCGGCCTGCCGCGCGATGGCGAGCTGCGCCTCCGCCTGCGCGAGCCGCTCGCGCAGCTCGGCGCTGTCGACGGAGACCAGGAGCTGCCCCCCGACCACCCGCTGGTTCTCGACGACGAGGACGCTGGACACGTACCCGCTCACCTTCGACAGCACCGGGATCGTGTTGCCGCCGACCTGCGCGTCGTCGGTCGAGGCGTACTTGCGCCCCTCGATCCAGCGGTACGCGAACCAGGCGACGGCCGCGAGCGCCGCTACGCCGGCGATGAGGAGGATCCAGCTCCGGCGCCCGCCTTCCCGCTCCGCCGCCTCGCCGCGGCTCTCGTCCCGCGCGGCCGGTCCGGCGCCGGCCGCGTGCGGCCCGTCCGGCGAGCTCTTCCGCTTCACGTCCGTCTCCGCCATCGTCCGTCGCCTCCCCCGCTAGCGTAGCGTCTGCGTCACTCCGACCGCACGCGGGCCTGCGCCAGGAGCGCGGGCGTCGACGAGCGCGTTGCGCGCCCCCACCACCTCGGCCTGCGCGTTCACGACCTCGAGTCGGCTAGTGCGCATTCATCCCACCGCCGGCCGCGGGCCGCTTCAGCAGGAACGTCAGCGGGATGGTGATCAGGATGATGATGCCGACGAGGCGGAAGATCTGCTCGAACGTCAGCGTCATCGCCTGCGCCTGGACCATGCGCGCCAGTGTGGCCAGCGCGCGCTGCGCCGCCGTGGCCGAGTCCGGGCTCTGCGCCATGAAGCCGCGCGTCATCATCTGGAGCCGCTGCTGCACCATCGGGTCCAGCGCGGACACGCTCTCCGACAGGCGCGCGCCGTAGACCACGCCGTAGCGCGTCATCAGCGTCGCCAGTGCCGCGATGCCGAGGCTGCCGCCGAGCTGGCGCGAGAGGTTGAAGATGGCCGCGCCCTGGCCCAGGTCGCGGCCGTGGAGCCCGGCCATCGCGGCCGTCGTCAGCGGGACGAACATCATCCCGGTGCCGAAGCCGCGCAGCGCGACCGGCCAGAGCATCTGCGCCCGGCTGGTCTGCAGCGTGAAGTGCGCGTGCTGGAACATCGAGTACGACAGGATCAGCGCGCCGACGACGATGAAGAGCCGCCCGTCGATCTTCCGGTTCATCCGGGCGATGAAGACCATGGCCGTCGCGCTTCCCACCGCGCCCGGGAAGAGGAGCCAGCCCGTCGTCTCCGCGTCCAGCCGGAGCAGCTGCTGCGCGAAGATCGGCAGCGCGAAGATGCTGCCGAACAGGCCCATCCCGAGCGCCGCGCCCGCGAGCGAGCCCGACCAGAGGGAGCGGTCCTTCAGCACCCGCAGGTTCAGCACCGGCTCGGGGACGCGCAGCTCCCACCAGATCATCACCAGCAGCGCGACGACGGCCGTCGCCGTCAGGAAGAAGATCAGCGGCGAATCGAACCAGTCGTAGTGCTCGCCGCGCTCGAGCACGAACTGCAGCGACCCGATGCCGATCGCGAGCAACGCGAAGCCCGCTACGTCGATCTTCCCCGGCCTGCGCGCGGGGCCGCGGTCGTGCACGTACGCGCCCACGAGCAGCGTCGCCAGCAGCCCGACCGGGAGGTTGATGAAGAAGATCCAGGGCCAGTCGTAGCGGTCGACGATGACGCCGCCGAGCGTCGGCCCGATCGCCGGGCCGACCATCATGCCGATCCCGAAGATCGCCGCCGCCAGCGTGCGCTCCTCGTAGGGGAACGCGTCGAAGAGGATCGCCTGCGCCGTCGAGATCAGCGCGCCGCCGCCGATCCCCTGCACGATCCGCCAGACGACCAGCGTGGTCAGCGACCGCGCCGTGCCGCAGAAGAAGCTCGCGACGGTGAAGATGATGATCGATCCGACGAAGTAGCGCTTGCGCCCGAAGTAGGACGCGAACCACCCCGTCATCGGCAGGATGATGACCGAGGCCAGGATGTAGCCGACCGTCACCCACGTGATCTCGTCGATCGTGACGCCCAGGTTCGCGCTCATCGGCGCCAGCGCCACGTTCACGATGCTCGTGTCGATCAGCTCGATCACGCTCCCGAGCGTGACTCCGACCGCGACCAGCCACTTGTGCGCGTACGGGTCCGCCCCGGCGGCCGGGTGCGCGATGCCGCCCGTGGCGCGCCCGCCCGCGGCCGGGTGCCCCATGGCCTCGACCGGCCGGCTCATCGGGCCCCGCCCTCCACCGCGCCGGCGGGCCGCGGACTCCCCCGCCGAGAACGATCGAGAGCGGCCTTCAGGATCTCCCGGGGCCGCTCGTCCCCACTTCGCTGCCAAAGAACCATCCGCGCCTGCATCCCTACCTGTTCCGACCTGAAGGCTACACGTCCGCGGGGCAAGGACCGGCGCCCCCACACCTCCCGGAGCCGTCGCCCGGGCGCCCCGCGCGCCCACTCCGGGCCGAATACGCGGCGGCGCGCGCAAGATCCCACGTCGAGGAAGGCACGGGCGCTCGGCCGGGAGCGGGCAGGACCGGCCGAAAAAACGGGTGCGGGCCCCGTCGCCAAGGACGGGGCCCGCGCCGCCGGACCGTCGAGCCGCGGGGCGGGCGCGTCAGAACGCCGCCCGCAACCCCACCGAAAGCGTCCGCCCGGGCAGCACCGTGATGTCGTCGGGCTCGCCGCGCTGCCGGTTCAGGAGGTTGTCGCCGGCCACCGTGAGCACGAGGTCGTGGCGGATCTCGTGGCTCCAGGCGGCGCGCAGGTGCGTGACGCCGGCGTAGTCGCGCCAGTACCCGCGGAGGTTCGTGCCCACGAAGTCCCGGCCGGTGTAGTCGTCACCGGCGCAGGCGCGCGCCAGGGCGAGACGGTCGTAGTTGATCCAGTCGGCGGCGCGGTACGCGGTGAGCGAGCCGTTCCAGCGCGCGCCCGAATAGCGGGCGGTGAGGCTCACGGTTCGCGCCGGGACCGCGAGCATGCGGTCGCCGGGGCGGAGATCGCCGGTGTAGCCGTCGGCGAGCCGCTCGACGCGGCTGTCCACGAGGGCGAGAGAGCCGGTGAGCGCGAGGCGCCCGCGCTCGACCGTGCCTTGCATCTCCCACCCGCGGTTGGAGATGCGGCCGACGTTCTGGAGCACGTAGTCGATGCGCCGCTCGTCGCCCCGGCCGACGCGCGCGGTGTCGAAGGCGGTGCCGACGCGCTGGATGAGGCCGGACGCGGTCTGGTCGAAGCGTGTGACCTCGAGGCGCAGCGCACGGCCGACCATGAGGTCGAAGCCGCCTTCGACACCCGCCTGCTCCTCCGGAGCCAGGTAGGCGCGCTGCAGCAGTGTGCGGACGCTGTTCCACGAGCTCTCGCGGGCGGGCGTCTGCGGCCAGCGGATCCCCTTCCCGTACGCGGCCCGCAGCTTGAGCGTGACGGGCCCGCGCTCGGCGATCCAGGCGCCGCCGAGCATCGGCAGCGTCGCGAAGCGGCTGAGGCCGGTGGCGTCCTCCCCCCGCTCGAGCCGGGTCCCCGCCGTGAGGAAGAAGCGGTCGAGGAGCGTGACGTTGGTCTGCGCGGTGAAGCCGCTGTTGCTCTGCCAGTCGACGTAGCGCGCGGGGGCGGGCGCGGCGCCCCCCACCGCATCGCCGGGGCGCCACGGCTCGACGCCGCGCGCATCGTCCTCCGGGGCGTACGGCGTCATCGCCTGCAGGTCGGCGCCGGGGTCGACGGTCCGCTGGCGCAGGATCGACTGCTCCGCCGCCAGCGTCAGCGTCGCCGACGCACGGCGGCCGAGGTCGAAGCGGCCGACCGTGCTGAAGCGGAACGTGGCGCGGTCGGCGCCGCCGCGCGCGGCGCGCAGCGCCGAATCCGCGGGCGACGGCACCGGCGTTCCCGTGTCGAGGACGCCGTCGAGCGTGTAGCCGTCGACGCCGGCGACGAGCGTGTGCGTCCAGCGGTCCGTCGGCATGAACGCCGCCGTCATCCCGAGCGTGTATTGCATGACGGACTGCTCGCCCGTCGCCGCGGTCGAGGCCGCGGTCGGGGCGGACGCCGGCCCCCCGGGCATGGGTTGCACGGCCGCCTGCGAGTCGGAGAGGAGCGGGCTCAGCGGGCTGCCGGCCCGCTCCGCGAAGAAACGGAGCGTCCCCGTCAGGATGCTGCGCGAGCGCACCTGCCGCGCGCTTCCGCTCGCGGTGACGTGGCGGGCGTAGCCGCCGGGGATGAACTCGCCGACGCTCCCGAAGTCGACGTTCAGCCCGGCGGACCGGGTGCTCGATCCCGCGCTCAGCGTGAGCGCGTGGTTCTGGGCGAGCGCGGAGCGCGGGACGAAGGCGCTGTTCGCCAGCCCGAAGCGGGTCTGGATGCGCGCCCGCGGCGCGCCGGGCTCCGGCGTGTCGTGACGAGTCACGATGTTCGTGACGCCGCTGATGGCGTCCGCGCCGTACAGCGCCGCGCCCTGCGGGCCGCGGATGATCTCGACGCGCTCGATGGCCTCGGGCGAGATCTGCGTCAGCAGCAGGGGATTGGCGACCTCGATGCCGTCGATGTACACCTTCGGGTAGCTGAGCCCGAAGGAGCTGGCACCGCGGACGCTGCCGTACTGCGCCAGCAGGTTGGCCGGCGACTGCTCCCACATCCAGACGCCGGGCACCGCGGCGTCGAACGCCTGCGACAGCGTGCCGGCGGTCTGCTTCTCCAGCTCGCGGCCGTCGAGCACGCCGAGCGCGACGGCGAGCGGCCGCTGCGCATCGCCCGCGGCGCTCCCGGTCACCACCACGCGGTCCAGCACGACCACCTTCTGCGGCGGCGGCTCCGCCGCGGCCGCCACCGCCGCGGACGCCGGCGCCAGGACGACGTGGTCGGTCCCCGCGATCACGGGAACGACCGCCGTTCCGCGGAGCAGCTCGGCCAACGCATCGCCGAGGGCGACGGAGTCGTAGGCGACGCACACGCGCCGGCTCAGCGGGAGCAGGTCGGCGCTGTAGGAGAGCCGAACCCGCGCGACGGCGGCGAGCCGGTCGAGCGCATCGCGGAGCGAGACCTCGCGGACGTGGAACGAGACGGTGCGGGCGAGCGCCGCGGGCCAGTGCGGGGGGGTGTCGGTCGACGCGGCGGGGACGTCGGTCACGCAGGCGGGCGGCTCCGCGGCCAGGGCCGGGTGGGCCAGCGCCAGCGTGGCGACGACGCCGAGGACCGTGCGGCGGGTCCGGACCGCACGCCGGCCCGCGCTCACCGCGGCCGGGCTCCGGCGGGCGCGGCGCGCAGCACGGCTGTCTTGCCGTGCCGCTCGACGTGAGCTCCCAGCGCGAGCGCGATGACGTTCAACACCTGGTCCACCGGCTCCCCCTGGAAGGATGCCGTGAGATGCCGTCCGGCCAACGCCGGGTCGGTCACATCAAGCTCGATGCCATACCAGCGGCGGAGGTCGGCGCTGACCCGGCGGAGCGGCGCATCGTCGAAGACGAGCCGGCCGCTCGTCCAGGCCAGGTCCGCCTCGGTGGCGGCGGCCCGATCGGCCACGGCGCGGCCGTCCGGAGCGAGGATGCCGCGGTCGCCCGCCCGGAGCACGACTCCGGACGCCGGCGGCGCGCTCGCGGCCTTCAGTCGCACGGCGCCCGACGTCACGACCACCCGCACGTCCTCGCCGCCATCGCTATGCACGGTGAATGTGGTGCCGAGATCCTGGATCGCGGCGGCGCCGGCCCGCACCCCGAACGGGTGGGCGGCGTCGTGCCGGACGTCGAAGAGAGCCTCCCCCGCCAACTCCACCTCCCGCGCGGGCTTGCCGTAATTCGCGGCCACCACGAGGCGGCTCGCCGCGCCGAGAACGACACGGCTGCCGTCCGGGAGCCGCACCGAGTCGGTCTGGCCGACCGGCGTCGTGTAGGTGCGGGCCGCCACGGCCACGCTCCCGTCCGCGCCCCCACGGGTGGCGCGCCAGACGAGGGCGCCGCCGACGAGGAGCGCGACGGCCGCCGCGATCCGGATGCTGATCGTACGCCAGCGCACGCGCCCGGGTTCCTGCGCCGCCTTCGCCCCGCCCGGCACGAGGCGCAGCGCGGGCTCGTCCCGGCGGGCGCGCACCCGCCGCAGCGCAGCTTCGACGTCGAGGTCCGCCGGCGCGCGGAACTCTACCCGCCGCGTGGCGCGTTCGAGAGCAGCCAGCAGTTCGCCGCGCGCGGGCGCCTCGGCGAGCCAGCGGCGCACCGTCTCCGCCTCCTCCGGCGGGCTCTCGCCGGAGAGGTAGCGGGCCAGCACGTCCCAGAGCTCGGGGTCGACCGGCGGCATCGAGTGCGACGTCTCTTTCGTCATACCCTTCTGGACACTTCAGGCGGCGTGTACCCCTATGCCGCCGGTGGCCGGACGGCCGCGAGATTGCTCGGTCCCGCGCGGCCCGGTACCTTACGCGGTCCGACACCCGTGGAGCACCGCCACGTCCCCCCGGACCGCCCGCCGACGAGGGCCACGCCGCCGTGACCGACCGTGAGCTCCTCGACCGTCTTCGCGGCGGCGACTCCGACGCCTTCGACGCCATCTTCCGTGAGCATTACGCGCACCTCGTCGGCGTCGCCGACGGGATGCTCGGCGATCGCGCCGCCGCGGAGGAGATCGCGCAGGAGGTCATGCTCGAGCTGTGGCGACGCCGCGAGAGTATAACACTCGAGGTCTCGCTCCGGGCGTATCTCTTCCGCGCCACCCGCAACCGCGCGCTCAACTACATCCGCCACGAGCGCGTCGCCCGCCGCAGTCAGCCTCACCTCACGCCCGAGCGCGCGGCCGCGCCCACCGCGGACGCCGAGCTCGTCCAGCAGGAGATCGACACGGCGCTCCGCGAAGCGATCGCCGAGCTGCCGGCCCGCTGCCGCGAGGTCTTCGAGCTCAGCCGCGTGCACGGGCTGCGCTACGCCGAGATCGCGCGCACGCTCGACATCTCCGTGAAGACCGTGGAGGCCCAGATGGGCAAGGCGCTGCGCGTGCTCCGCGAGCGCCTCGCGCCGTGGCTCCCGGACGGCGCCGACCTCCGATCCCCATAGGGTCCCCGGCCCGACGCGTGTCTTTAGAGTGACATCGACGACCACGCTGTCGGTCGGCTGACGCCACGGCGAACGCCGGCGGCC
This sequence comes from Longimicrobiales bacterium, assembly GCA_035715725.1. Taxonomy (GTDB): domain Bacteria; phylum Gemmatimonadota; class Gemmatimonadetes; order Longimicrobiales; family RSA9; genus JADGGV01. The sequence continues at coordinate 13,048 of DASTKT010000202.1, forward strand.
GGGGACCGAAAGTTCCGGCAGGCCCTCGACGACCCGAAATTACGCCGGCGGGCGTTCCCACGAGGACGCGGCGCACCCGCCGGCCCATGACCGAGGATGCGGATGTACAGGACCAGAATCGCCTTCGCGGCGCTCGTGGCGGCGTTCGCCGCCGCGTGCGGCCCCAAGCAGACCGCCGGGCCGGTGGCCCGCGCCGACCTGTCCGGCACCTGGGTGGTCGACCGGAAGGGCGACCGCTCGCCCGCCGCGACGAGCGCCGGCGCCGACGGCGACCAGGAGCCGGCCGGGATGACGCCCGAGGAGCGCGGAGAGCGGCGCCGCGGCGGCATGCGCGGCGGCCCGTCGGCCGGACGCCGCTCGGACGTGAGCCCCGAGGCCGTGCGCCAGGCGCTGGAGGCCGTCCGCCGCGCGGGCGAGCGGATCGTCATCCAGCAGACGGACAGCATCGTCCACATCTCCTACGCGGACCGCAGCTACTTCGACTACCGCCCGGACGGCCGGAAGGTGCACGACATCTGGCGCGGCATCGGCCGCGTCACCGCGAAGGCGCGCTGGACGGCGGCCGGGCTCGAGGTCGAACGGGAGATCGAGGACGGCGGCGCCAAGGTGGTCGAGCTCTACTCGCGGCCGGCCGGCTCGGCGCGCCTGGTCGTCACCACGACGATCCCGGGGCCGTTCCGAGCCACGGCGCTGCGCAGCGAGTACGAACGCGAGGTCGCGTCGCGGTAGCGGAAGGCGCGCCGCGGAGCTGGCCGAACGGCGCGCCTGCGCCGGCCACTCCGCCCGGCGCCGGCACGGAAACCGAACGGGCTCGCGCGCCCCGCGCGGGCGAGCCCTGCTCGAAAGGATGGAAGTCGATGCGGTGGCGTCTCCTGCCCTTCCTGGCCACGCTCTGCGCGGCCGCGTGCGGCGACAACGCGGCCACGGGCCCACAGCCGGTCGACCCCGCCACGTTCTCCATCGCCGTCCAGGCAGGGGACAACCAGTTCGTCGGACCGGGCTCCGGCGTCACGCTCCAGGCCGTCGTGAAGAACGGCGCCACGAAGGCGCCCGCCCGCGGCGTGAGCGTGACCTGGACGGTGACCGACGGCGTCGGCGCCTCGGTGAGCCCGGCCACATCCGTCACCGACACGTCGGGGATCGCCGCCACGCAGCTCACCGTCGGCACACAGCCCGGCGCGTACCACGTCCAGGCGACGTTCCAGGGCATCGTCGGCGCGCCGGCCGCCTTCACCGTCACGGTCACGACCGGCCTGACGCTGAGCGCCATCGCGCCGCAGCCCGCGACCGCCGGCGACACGGTCACGATCACCGGCCAGAGCTTCAGCACGAGTCCACTGGACAACCTGGTGCTGTTCGGCGGCATCCGCGGCGCCGTCGCCTCGGCCACGCCGACCACGCTCCGGGTCGTCGTGCCGGCATGCGTGCCCAGCCGCTCGGTGCAGGTTCAGGTCTTCCTCGGCACGCTGGCCAGCACGACGCTGCCACTCGCGGTGGTGGGCGGCGCCGGCACCGCGCAGCCGCTCACCGCCGGCCAGGTGCTCGGCATCTCCGACCCGGCGGCGCTCGCGTGCGTGCGCCTGCCGGGCGGCCAGACCGGCGCCTCGTACCTGGTCGTGGTCCAGAACGCCGCGACGCTGGCCGACCGACCGTTCGCGTTCCAGCTCGCCGGCCTCGCGGCCACCGCCGGCGTCGCCGCGCAGGGGTTCTTCACGGCCCGCAGCACGTTCCTCGAGACCGTCGCGCCGACCACGTCGTTCGCGACCGAGTGGGAGAACCGGCTGCGCGAGAAGGAGCGCGGGCTCGCCCGCGGCGGCACCGTCCAGCCATCGGGCACCCGCGCCGCCGAGTCGCTGATCCTCGCCGGCTGCGCGCGCGCTCCGGCCGTCGGGGACCAGTGCAGCTTCAACGTGCTGAACGCGCAGGAGGGCTTCACGACGGTCACCGCCACGGTGCGCGCCGTGAGCACCCACGCCATCGTCTACCAGGACGTCAACGCGCCCTCCGGCGGCTTCACCGACACCGAGTTCCAGCAGTTCGCCGCCACCTTCGACGACCCGATCTACGATACGGACGTCAGCGTCTACGGCGCGCCCTCCGACCTGGACGCCAACGGCAAGGTCGTGATCCTCTTCACGCCGGTCGTGAACCAGCTCACGCCCCGCGGCTCGTCGAGCTTCATCGCGGGCTTCTTCTACGGCTGCGACCTGCTGCCGGTGCGGTCGTGCTCCGGCTCGAACCAGGGCGAGGTCTTCTACGCGCTCGTCCCGGACCCCACCGGACAGCTCGGCCTCACGCAGTCCAAGACGCGCGTCCTGCAGACCGTGCCGCCCGTCCTGGCGCACGAGTTCATGCACATGATCCACTTCAACCAGCGCGTCCTGCTCCGCGGCGGCGGCGACGAGTCGCTCTGGCTCTCCGAGGCGCTGGCCCACACGGCGGAGGATACCGTCGGCGGCGTGTTCCTCCAGCGCGGCGACAGCTCCAACGCCGTCCTCTTCAAGTTCCCGGATTTCCGGCTCGGCCACGACTACCTCGAGAACCCGTCCGCGACCACGCTGCTGGCCGACAGCGGAAACGGGTCCCTGGAGGAGCGCGGCGCCGGCTGGCTGTTCGTGAAGTACCTGATCGGCCGCTTCGGCGGCGACGTGCCCGGCCGGCTGGTCAAGACCACGCGGACCGGGGCCGACAACGTGTCCAACGTCACCGGCACGCAGTGGCCGGTGCTCTTCCAGGACTGGACCGTGGCGCTCTGGGTGGACGATGCCCCCGAGCTGGCGGGCGCCTCCATCGACCCGCGCTACACGTTCCGCAACTTCGACCTGCGCCGCGTCCTGGGTCAGCCCGCCCTCGGCGACGGCTATCCGCTCGTGCCGACGCCGCTCGGCTTCACCGACTTCACCGCCTCCGGGACGCTGCCGTCCTCGAGCCCCGCGTACTACCTGATCCAGGCGACGGCGTCCAATCCGCCGCCGCTGAATCTCAACCTCGCCGGCTCCCGAGGCGCCGCGTTCGCGACCTCGGCCGCGCCGCAGGCCGCGATCGTGCGCGTGAAATGAGGTGGAAGACGGGTCGGCCCGAGCTTCTCGATCGCGGCGCCGACGGGCCCTGACTCCAAGCGCGCGCGGGGCGCCGGCATCCCGGAGCCCCCCGCGCCGCCGTGCCGGCCCGCCCGCGCCGGTCCGCCCGGGTCAGGCGGCGTCCGCCGCGCCGGCGTATGCGCCCGCGGCCGCGCGCTCCACCGCGTCGAGCGCCCCCCGCAGGTCCGCCACCAGGTCCGCCGCCGCCTCGATCCCCACGGAGAGGCGCAGCAGCGAGTCCGAGATCCCCGCCGTGGCCCGGGCGTCGGCGTCCATGGACGCGTGGGTCATGGTGGCCGGGTGCGCCACGAGGCTCTCCACCCCGCCGAGCGACTCCGCCAGCGTGAAGTAGCGCAGCCCCTTCACCAGCTCGCGCACCGCCTCTTCCCCGCCCCGCACCTCGAAGCTGACCATCGCGCCGAAGCCGGCCTGCTGCCGCGCCGCCACGCGGTGCCCCGGGTGGTCGGCGAGCCCCGGATAGTAGACGCGCTCGACGGCGGGATGCTCGCACAGCGTCGCCACGACCGCGGCGGCGTTCTCCAGGTGGGCCCGCATGCGGGCGTGCAGCGTGCGCACCCCGCGCAGCGTGAGGTAGCTGTCGAACGGCGCGCCCGTGATGCCCAGGCAGTTGGCCCACCACGCCAGCTCCTCGAGCAGCGGCTCCGTCCGCGCCACCACCGCGCCGCCGACCACGTCGCTGTGGCCGTTCAGGTACTTCGTCGTGGAGTGGACGACGATGTCGGCGCCGAGCTCGATCGGCCGCTGCAGCGCCGGCGAGAGGAACGTGTTGTCGGCGACGACGAGGGCGCCGCTCCGCCGCGCCAGCTCCGCCACGAGCGCGAGGTCGGTGATGCGGAGCAGCGGATTGCTCGGCGTCTCGACCCAGACCAGCCGCGGGCCGCGCCCGAGCGCCGCCACCAGCTCGTCCGGCTCCGTCTCGTTCACGAACGCGACGTCGAAGTGGCCCTTCCGGGCCAGCGCGTTGATCAGCCGGTAGGTGCCGCCGTAGCAGTCGTGGGGCGCCACCAGCAGGTCGCCGGGCCGCAGGAGCTGGAGCACCAGCGCCACCGCGGACATCCCGGTCGAGGTGACCACCGCGCCCGCGCCGCCCTCCAGCTCCGCGAGCGCGTCCGCCAGCAGGTCCCGCGTCGGGTTCCCGGAGCGCGTGTAGTCGTACGCCCGCTTCTCGTTGAAGCCGGCGAACGTGAACGTGGACGAGAGGTGGATCGGCGGGACGACCGCACCATGGTGCAGGTCCGAGGCGATCCCCGCGCGCACGGCGCTCGTGGCGGGCTCGACGCGGCGACAGTCACTGCTCACGATTCACCTCCGGAATGAAGCGCATCACGGACGATTCGGGAGACGGCGCCGACCTCCTTCAGGAAGGCGTCGTGGCCAAAGACGGACTGCAGCTCCACGAGCGCGGCGGGCCCGGCCAGCGCGGCGGCCAGCGGGCGGAGCTGCCACGGCGGCACGAGCGTGTCGCTGTCCACTCCGACCAGCGTGGTCGGCGTGGCGACGGCCGCGGGATCCACGCGGTGCAGGTCGATGGATTCGGAGAGGCAGAGGAAGCTCCACGGGGAGAACGCGCGCGCGAACGCCTCGCCGCGCTGCTCCAGGTAGTCCTCGACGGGAAAGCGCGGGCCCGCCGTGGTCCGCTCCGGCGCGCCGCCGAAGCGCGCCGCGAACTCCTCGGCGGTGCGGTACGTCGTCATGGCGATCCCCCGCGCGATGGCCAACCCGTCCCGCTCGCGGCCGCTCTCCACGCCGAGCCGCACGGCGCGCCGCTGCAGCGTCCGGAGCGCCGTCGCCATCGGATGGCTCTCGTGCGCGGCGCTGATGACGACCAGGCGTGCGGCGCGGCCGGGGAAGCGCTCGCCGAACGCCAGCGCGACCATCCCACCGTAGGAGGAGCCGACGACCGCGTGCGCCACGGAGATGCCCAGGTGGTCGAGCACCGCCGCGAGCGCGCTCGCCTGGTCGGCCGTCGTGATCGAGGGGAAGCCCGGCCCGGCGGCGCCCGTGGACGCGCCCGAGCCGCCGAGGAAGTCGATGCCGAGCACCGAGAAGCGGCGCGTGTCGACGGCCAGCCCGGTGCCGACGAAGTCCTGCCACCACCCGGGACGTGGGTCCGCCGCGCACGCCGCGAGGTGGCGCCCGGCCGAGATGCCGCCCAGCGCGACCACGGTCGGCAGCGCCGGGTCGCCGTAGAGCGCCCAGCCGATGCGGCACGCGTCGAGCGCGCCGCCCAGCTCCAGCGGGAGCGGCCGCTCCAGCACGAGAACGCCCCGGCGCGCCCGCGGTCCGCCCGCCGCGGCGCGAACGCCCGCGCGCGCCGGCTCGGGCTCGGCGCCGAGCGGGCGCGCGCCGGCCCGCGCCACGGCGCTCACGCTGCCCCCTCGACGGCCGCCGCGCGCGCCTCCGCGGCGTGCCGCGCCAGGACGGCGGCCGTCGCCACCAGCGTCCCCGCGGGGCGCGACAACGGCGCGGCGTAGCTGTAGACCAGGAGCGGCGTGCCGAACGCGCCGGCGAAGCGGGCCGCCGCCGGATGCACCACCTGCGCGCCGCCCTCCGTCAGGTCGACCAGCGCCTCGTGCGAGATCCGATCGATCCGCCGGGCATCGGGATGCAGCCGCGGATCGCGATCGTAGACCGCGTCCACGTCGGTGACGATGTGGCACCCGGCCGCGCCGAGCGCGCCGGCCAGGAAGACCGCGCTCGTGTCCGAGCCGCCTCGCCCGAGCGTGACCGTCTCGCCATCCGGCAGCGCCGCCTGGAACCCCGAGACGACCGGAACGACGCCCCGCTCCAGCAGCTCGCGCAGCCGCCCGCCCGCGAGCCGCCGGATCGTGCCGCCGCCGAACGGGCCCACCCCCTCGATCCCCGCTTCCCCGCCCCGCACGCTGATCGCCGGGACCCCCAGCGCCAGCAGCGCCGACGCCAGCAGCGCCGCCGAGAGGTCCTCCCCCGTCGCCAGCGCCCGGTCCAGCTCCCGCGCCACGGCGCTCCCGGGCGCCGCCGCCGGCGCCACCGCCCGGTGCCAGCGGAGGATTCGGTCCGTCGACTGCCCCGCCGCGCTCACCACCACCACGACCCGTTCCCCCCGCCGCACGTGCCGGCGCACGCGCTTCGCCGCGCGGCGGATCCGCCGCGGGTTCCCGACCGATGTCCCCCCGAACTTCAGCACCACCAGCTCGCCGGCGCCGACCTCGTCGCGCTCGGGCTCGCCGCTACAGTCCGCCGGCGCCGCAAGGGCTTCGCTCATGACCTCCACTCCCGCCTCCGGTGACTACGAAAAAAAAACCCGGCCCTCTCGTGGGAGAGGGCCGGGGTCGGTGTCCGATTCGTGATCGGCTCGCCTGTCTCGCCTACGCGTACACGCGTCGACGCCCCGCCGCCTCTCCCGGTGGAGAAGCCGCCCGCATGCGCATCGACATTGTGCTGGAGCGAGTCGGGCCGATCATCGCGTCGGTTCCCTGAAACGAGAACGCCCGGGCGGAGATGCCGCCGGGCGATCGCTCTTTAGCACTTTGTTTAACGTGGCGGCAAGCGGCGGCCAAATCACCACGGGCTTCAATTGTCCGGGCAAGATACCGGGCCCGGAGCCCCGTGTCAAGGCGACGCCGGATCGCGCCGCGCCGGCGCCCGGCGCGCGCCCCGGCCGACGCCGCAGCGGGTACGGGCCCGCCTCCCCCTCGGGCCCGAACGCCGGCAGCTCCGCGACGCGGATGCACCCGTCCTCGAAGCGCGCATCCTCGACGCGCGCCGACCGTTCGCGCCGCCCAAGGCGGGCCGCGCGAGACGGCGCGCCGGCCGGCCTTCACGCCCCGGCCCGCTCGGCGCCGCGTACTTGACGAAAGCACAGCACATCGCTACCGTCGCCAACGACAGATTGGCACAATAGACGCGTCGCTTAATTTTCTTAAGCATCAACCCCTGGCGCCGGCGGATCCAGACCGAGCCCCGCGCCGGCCCCCGCGAGCGGATCCCGGAGGACCATGTACCGGCTCGCCAGCGTCCCCGTCGTCGCCGCGCTCCAGGCCGCCCCGCCCGGGCCGATCAGCGGAGCGGATACGGTCTGGCTCCTCGTTGCCACCGCGCTCGTCCTCCTCATGACGCCCGCCCTCGGCTTCTTCTACGGCGGGCTGGTCCGGTCGAAGAACGTGCTGAACACGATGGTGATGAGCTTCGCGTCGCTGGGCGCGGTGGGGCTGGCGTGGGCGCTGCTCGGCTACACGCTCGCCTTCGGCGACGGCGGGGCGGCCGTCGGGGGACTCGGCTATTCGCTCCTGCGGGGCGTGGGGCTCGAGCCCGGGCGATGGGGCGCGTTCCCGCACCTGCTCTACGTGGCGTACCAGGGCGCGTTCGCGATCATCGCGGCGGCGCTGATCTCGGGCGCCGTGGTGGAGCGGATGCGGTTCGGCCCGTACCTGGCGTTCATCACGGGGTGGAGCCTGCTGGTGTACGCGCCGGTGGCGCACTGGGTGTGGGGGGGCGGGTGGCTGGCGCGGCTCGGCGCGCTGGACTTCGCGGGCGGCGCCGTGGTGCACATCGACGCCGGGGTCGCGGCCGTCGCGGCGGCGATGCTCGTGGGGAGCCGGAAGGACTACGGGAGACAGGCCTTCCTGCCGCACAACGTCCCCTACGTCCTGCTCGGCGCCGCGCTCCTCTGGTTCGGCTGGTTCGGCTTCAACGCGGGAAGCGCGCTGGCCGCGAACGCGACGGCGGCGCTCGCGTTCGTGAACACGCTCCTCGCGCCGGCGGCGACGCTGCTCGTCTGGCTGCTCCTGGACCTCTTCCGGACGGGCCGCGCCACCGCCGTCGGTGCGGCCACCGGCGCGGTCGTGGGCCTCGTCGCCATCACGCCGGCCGCCGGGTTCGTCGGGCCGCGGAGCGCGATGCTGCTCGGCGCGCTGGCGGCGTTCCCGAGCTATTACGCGATCCTCTGGCGTCCTCGCACGCGCCTGGACGACTCGCTGGACGTCTTCGCCGCGCACGGTCTCGGCGGCCTGGCCGGTGCGCTGCTCACGGGCGTCTTCGCCGAGAGGGCGTGGGGCGCACCGGTGGACGGGCTGCTCGCCGGGAACGCCGCACTGCTCGCGTACCAGGCGGTGGCCGCGCTCGCGGTGGCGGTCTACAGCGGCGTGGTGACGCTCGTGCTGCTCGCCGCGGTGCGACGGGTCGCGCCGCTCCGGCGCCCGTCGAGCGAGGAAGGCATCGGCATGGACGTCGTCCAGCACGGCGAGGAGGCGTACACGCGCGGGGAAGGCGCGGTGCTCGTGATGCAGCGCCCGGCCGCCCGCCCGGCCGCACCGAGGGGGGATCGATGAAGCTGATCGTCGCGATCGTCCGGCCCGAGAAGCTGTCCGACGTCCTGGAGGCGCTCTTCCACGCCGACGTGCGCGGCCTCACCGTCTCCCGTGTCGAGGGGCACGGCGGCGAGTTCGACCTCGTCGAGACCTACCGCGGCACCACGGTGAAGATGGAGCTGACGGACAAGGTCCGCCTCGAGATCGGCGTCTCCGAGCCCTTCGTCGAGCCCACGGTCCGCGCCATCCTCGACGCCGCCCACACCGGCGACGTCGGCGACGGCAAGATCTTCATCCTCCCCGTCCACAAGGTCTACCGCATCCGCACGGGCGAGGAGGACGAGCTGGCGGTGACGCCGGAGCCGCGGTCTGGGGAGCTCCACCACTAGCGGTCCGCCCCGCCATGCAGCGCTGAAGCATGAAGGAGGCTGGGAGGCGAAGAACCGCGCCCTCCGCCTCACCGCAGCAGCTTGTCCAGCGTGATCGGCAGATCCCGGACGCGGATCCCGGTCGCGTGATACACCGCATTCGCGACCGCGGCGGCGGTGCCGCAGATGCCGAGCTCGCCGATCCCCTTCGACCCCATCGGATTGACGTACGGGTCCTCCTCCTCGACCCAGCCGACCTCGACCGCGCCGACGTCGGCGTTCGTCGGGACGTGGTACTCGGCGAAGTCGTGGTTGACGACGTGCCCGAAGCGGGCGTCGCGCACGCCGTTCTCGTGCAGCGCCATGGAGAGTCCCCAGGCCATCCCCCCGAGGAGCTGCGAGCCGGCCGTCTTCGGGTTGATGGCGCGGCCGGCGGCGAAGATGCCGAGCAGCCGCGCGACGCGGATCTCGCCCGTGTCCTCGTCGACCCGCACTTCGACGAACTGCGCGCCGAAGCTGTGCATCGAGAAGCGCTCGGGGTACGGGTTGTCGGCGGCCTTGGAGGCGACCTCGAGCCCCCCGGCGGGCACGACGCCGCCGAACTCCGAGTCGAGCCGCTCGCGCAGCCGCCGCGCCGCCTCGACGATCGCCGCGCCCCAGTTGTTGATTCCGGTCGAGCCGCCGGCGGTGGTCGCGTACGGGAGCGCGGTGTCGCCGATCTCGAGCACGACGTCGTCCACCGGGATGCCGAGCGCGTCGGCGGCGATCTGCGTGAGCGTCGTCCAGGTGCCGGTGCCGATGTCCGCGGCGCCGATCGACACGACGCAGCGTCCGTCCGCGCCGGCCCGGATCCTGGCGGTCGAGTCGGGGCTGCGGTGCACGGGGTAGGTCGAGGCGGCGACGCCGGTGCCGACGAGCCAGCGGCCCGCGCGCCGGGCGCGCGGCGTCGGGTCGCGCCGCTCCCAGCCGAAGCGGCGCGCGCCCTCGCGGAGGCAGGCCACCAGGTTGCGGCTCGAGAACGGCTGCCCGCTCTCGGGATCGCGCTCCGGCTCGTTGCGGATCCGCAGCTCGATCGGGTCCACCCCGCAGGCGACGGCGAGCTCGTCCATCGCCGACTCGAGCCCGAACATGCCGGGCGTCACGCCCGGCGCCCGCATGATCGTCGGCGGCGGCACGTCCAGCCGCGCCAGCCGGTGCGTGGTCCGGCGCTGCGGCGCCGCGTACATGATCCGGCTCGGCGCCGCGGTCTGCTCGGTGAACTCGACGATCCGCGCCGTCTCCTCGACCACGTCGTGCGCGATCGCGGTGAGCCTTCCGTCCGCGTCGGCGCCGAGCCGGAGGCGCTGGATGGTCGGCGTGCGGAAGCCGACGGCCCAGAACATCTGCTGGCGCGTGAGCGCGAGCTTGACCGGGCGCCCGCCGGTCAGCCGCGCGGCCATGGCGGCCAGGATCGCGTCCGCATGCGTGTACGCCTTCGACCCGAAGCCGCCGCCGACGTGCGGCGAGATCACGCGCACGCGGTCCGGGTCGAGCCCGAACGTCGAGGCGAGCGTCTGCCGCAGCCGGTGCACCCCCTGCGACGCAGCGTAGACCGTGAGCCCCTCGTCGCGCCAGATCGCCACCGTCGAGTGCGGCTCCATCGGGTTGTTGAACTCGGCGGGCGTGGTGTATGTCGCGTCGATCGTGACGGCCGCCGCGGCCAGCGCGGCGTCGACGTCGCCGATGATGCTGTCGGTCGCGTAGCCGGCGTTCGCATGCTCCGGCGCGTACAGGTCGTCGCGGTCCGCTCGCAGCTCGACATCGTGCGGCCGCTCCTCGTACTCCAGCCGCACCAGGCGCGCGGCATGCCGGGCGATCTCCGGCGTCTCCGCGATGACGCCGCCGACGAACTGGCCACGGTAGGCGACATCGTCGCCTTGCAGGATCACGAGCTCCGCCTCTTCCGTCGAAGCCAGCTTCGGCGCGTTCTCGGACGTCAGCACGGCCAGCACGCCCGGCTCGGCGGCCGCGGCGGACGCATCGATCCGGGTGACGCGACCGACCGCGATCGCGGCCTCGAGCGGGTACACGTAGGCCGGCCGATGAACCCGCTGCTCGAAGGCGTACCGGGCGGTGCCCGTGACCTTCGCCGGGCCGTCGAGGCGGTCGAGCGGCGCGCCGATCGCGCGGCCCGTGATGCTCGGAGCGCTCATCCCTCCTCCTCTGCGAGAATCCCGCGGCGTGCGGACGACGACGGCACGCGCGAGCCGAACCGTGAATCCCTGGCCTTGCGAGCTTGCCACGGGCCGACTCATGCCAGGAGCTTGTCGAGCGTGATCGGCAGGTCCCGGACGCGGACCCCGGTCGCGTGGTGGACCGCGTTCGCGATCGCCGCGGCCGTGCCGACGATGCCGATCTCGCCCAGGCCCTTCGAGCCCATCGGGTTGATGTAGCGATCATCCTCCTCGATCCAGTCCACTTCGACGGAGCCGACGTCGGCGTTCGTGGCGATGTGGTATTCGGCGAAATCGTGGTTGACCACGTGCCCGAACCGGGGATCGCGCACGCCGGCCTCGTGGAGCGCCATCGACAGCCCCATGGTCATGCCGCCGAGGAGCTGCGAGCGGGCCGTCTTCGCGTTGATGATGCGGCCCACGTCGAAGATGCCGAGGAGGCGCGGGACCCGGATCTCGCCCGTGTCCTCGTGCACGCGGACCTCGGCGAACTGCGCGCCGAAGCTGTGCATCGAGTACAGCCCGACATAGGGGTTGTCGGGCAGCTCCGCGGTGACCTCCAGCCCTTCGGCCGGCACGACTCCGCCATGCTCGGCCGCCAGCCGCGCGCGCAGTTGCCGGGCCGCCTCGACGATCGTCGTGCCCCAGCAGGTGATCCCCGACGAGAAGCCGGCGCTCGAGGCGCGCGGCAGCGCGGTGTCCCCGATCTGCAGCTCCACATTCTCGACCGGGACCTCGAGCGCATCGGCGGCGATCTGCGTGAGCGTCGTCCAGGTGCCGGTGCCGATGTCCGCGGCGGCGATCAGCACCGCGTAGCGCCCGTCGGGACGGACGCGGATCGTCGCCGCGTTCCCGGGGAGGCGAGGCGAAGGGTAGGTCGCGGCGGCGACGCCGGTCCCGACGAGCCACCCGGCCTCGCGCCGGGCGCGGGGCGTCGGATCGCGGCGCTCCCAGCCGAAGCGGCGCGCCCCCGCGCGCAGGCAGGCCACCAGGTTGCGGCTGGAGAACGGCTGCCCGGTCTCGGGATCGGCCTGCGGCTCGTTGCGGATCCGCAGCTCGATCGGGTCCAGGCCGCAGGCGATCGCCATCTCGTCGATCGCGGACTCGACCGCGAACATGCCCTGGCTCTCGCCCGGCGCCCGCATGATCGTCGGCACCGGGACGTCCAGGGCGGCCAACCGGTGTGTGGTGCGCCGGTTGGGCGCGGCGTACATCGTTCGAGAGCATCCCGCGACCTGCTCCGCATACTGCTTGACCCTCGCCGTCTGCTCGACCACGTCGTGCGCCATCGCGGTGAGCCGGCCTTCGGTCCCGGCGCCGAACTGGATGCGCTGGATCGTGGGGGTCCGATACCCGACCACGGAGAACATCTGCTGACGGGTGAGGGAGAGCTTGACCGGGCGGCCCCCTGCGGCCTTGGAGGCCAGCGCGGCCAGGATCGCGTACGAGTGCGGATAGACCTTCGAGCCGAACCCCCCGCCGACGTGCAGGGAGACCACGCGCACGCGCCCCGGGTCCAGGTCGAGCACGCCGGCTACGAGGTCTCGGCTCAACGTCACGCCCTGCGTCGAGCAGTAGAGGGTGAGCCCGGCGTGGGTCCAGATGGCGACGGCCGTGTGCGGCTCCATCGGGTTGTGGTGATACGTCTGCGTGGTGTAGGTCGCGTCCAGCCGGACGGCTGCCGTGGCGAGCGCGGCGTCGACATCCCCCTGCGCCGTGTCGGCCGGCGAGCCGTCCATCAAGTCGCCGTCGGCCTGACCGAAATTCGCCGCGTGCACGGGCTTACGGAGATCGCCGCGGTCGGCCCGCAGCTCGGCGTCATGCGCGCGCTCCTCGTACTCGACCCGGACCAGCCTCGCCGCGTAACGCGCGATCTCCGACGTCTCCGCGACCACGACGCCGATGAACTGGCCCCGGAACGCGACCACGTCGGATTGGAGGACCGCCAGCTCCGCGTCGGCGCCCGAAGCCAGCCGCGGGGCGTTCAGGTGGGTGACCACGGCCAGGACCCCCGGCTCGGCGATCGCGGCCGACGAATCGATCGCGGTGATGCGCCCGGTCGCGATCGTGGCCTGGAGCGGGTACAGGTAGGCGGGTCGATGGACGCGCTGTTCGAACGCATACCGTGCGGTGCCCGTGACCTTCGCCCGGCCGTCGAGGCGGTCGAGCGGGGCGCCGATCGCGCGGCCCGTGACGGCCGGCGCGCTCACCGCGTCTCCCCGGCGAGATCGCGCAGCGTGCGCACGATGGTGTTGCGCGCGAGAGGGATCTTGAATGCGTTCCCCGGCCGCGGCCGCGCGTCGGCGAGCTCGGCCTCCGCGGCGGCGCGAAAGCTCTCCGCGCTCGCGGGCGTACCCCGCAGCATCTCCTCGGCCTTCGTCGCCCGCCATGGCTTGGGCGCCACGCCGCCCAGCGCGATGCGCACGTCGCGCACGACGCCGTCGGCCACGTCGAGCGCCGCCGCCACCGAGACCAGCGCGAACGCGTACGACGCCCGGTCGCGCACCTTGCGGTAGCGCGAGTGGGCCGCGAGCGCCAGCGGCGGCAGGTCCACGGCCGTGATCAGCTCCCCGTGCCGGAGGATGGTGTCGCGCTGCGGCTCGTCTCCGGGCAGCCGGTGCAGCTCCGTCACCGGGATCGCGCGTTCGCCCTCCGGCCCCTGCGTGCGGACGACCGCGTCGAGCGCGGCCAGGGCGACGGCCATGTCCGACGGGTGCGTCGCAATGCACGCGTCCGACGTGCCGAGGATCGCGAGCTCGCGGTTGTACCCCTCACGTGCCGAGCACCCCGACCCGGGCTCGCGCTTGTTGCACGGCGTCGTGATGTCCTGGAAGTAGACGCAGCGGGTGCGCTGCAGCAGGTTCCCGCCGGTCGTGGCGAGGTTGCGCAACTGGCCCGAGGCGCCCGCCAGCACCGCCTCCGCCAGCACGGGATAGCGCTGGCGGACCCTGCGGTCGGCCGCGAGGTCGCTGTTCCGCACGCCCGCGCCGATGCGCAGTCCCCCGTCCGCGAGCGCCTCGATTCGGTCGTAGGGGAGGCGACTCACGTCGACGAGCAGGTCCGGCGTGGCGACGCCCAGCTTCATGAGGTCGATCAGGTTCGTTCCGCCGCCGAGAAAGACGGCGTTCGGAGCCTCGGCCAGCAGGGCGATGGCGCCGACGGCGTCGCTCGCGCGCTCGTATCGGAAAGGGTTCATCGGCGCGCGACCTCCGCGATGGCCGGGACGATGTTCGCGTACGCGGCGCAGCGGCAGAGATTGCCGCTCATGCGCTCCCGGATCTCGTCGTCGGTGAGCTCGATCGAGTCGGCCGCGAGGTCGGGCGTCACCACGCTCGGCCAGCCGGCCTCGACCTCGCGCAGCATCCCGACCGCCGAGCAGAGCTGTCCGGGCGTGCAGTACCCGCACTGGAACCCGTCGTGGGTGATGAACGAGCGCTGGAGCGGGTGCAGCGCCTCGCCGTCGGCCAGCCCCTCGATCGTGACGATCTCGGCGTCCTGGTGCGCGACGGCGAGCATGAGGCAGCTGTTCGCGCGCCGGCCGTCCAGCAGGACCGTGCACGCGCCGCACTGTCCATGGTCGCAGCCCTTCTTCGTGCCGGTCAGGCCGAGGCGCTCGCGCAGCGCGTCGAGCACGGTGGTTCGGGTGTCGACGGTGAGCGGGTACGACCGCCCGTTCACCCGGAGCGTGATCTCGGCGTACATGTCTTCCTGTCCTCCCGATCCGCGGTGATCGCCGCCGACGGGCCCGTACGAACGCCACATCGTCCCACGACCGACGAACCCACCTGGGTGCGGGCCCCGCGCCGGAGGCTGCCCGGCTTCGCGCAGAATTTCAGCCACGGCGGCGCCCATGCGGTCGCCACAAACGACGCCGCGAGAGCAGCTGGGCTCAGGGTCGATGGGAGGAGGGGTGCCGGCGCGGGTGGAGCCGCTGCGCGTCCGAGCACGCCGGAAGGGGCCGGCACCGAAGGTGCACACGACCGGGAGCGGCTCGCGCGCGCCGGGCGTGCGACCGACTCCATTCACGGAAAGGAATCCATCGATGCGGTGGGCTGGATTCGTGGCTCTCGCAGCGCTGCTCGCGGCGTGCTCCCGCTCGGCGGCTCCTCAGCGCGCCTGCACGCTCATCGGCTGCGAGAGCGGCTTGGCGGTCCGGCTCGACGCGCCGCCGGCCGGCGCGTACCGCGTCGAGGCCACGGGGCCGGGCGCGCCGTCGCCGCGCGTGCAGGAGTGCGACGCCGCGACGCGCTGCGGCGGGCACATCTACTTCCGCGACTTCACGCCCGATGTCGCGACGATTCGCATCGTCGCCGGCGCCGACACCGTCACCCGGACCGTGCGCCCGAGCTATAAGACGCTACAGCCCAACGGCCCGGACTGCCCACCCACCTGCCGGAGGGCCGAGGTGCGGATCGGCGGGGGATGACAGTCGGGGTCCTCGCGACCGATCCCCCCGACCGGCACGGGCTCGGCTACGCGGCCGGCAGCGCCGTCGCGCCGACCATGACGACGAGCCTCGCACCCCGCGCGTCGAGCCACAGTCGCGTCCGCGTACGCGCCACGCGCAGGATGACGGCGTCGCAGGTGGGACAGCGCATCACCGTACCCATGCCGTGGGCGTAGACGGGGAGCGCACCCATCTCCCAGATGGCTCCGCAGTTGGCGCACGTCGCGCACGCCGTCGTGATGTCCGGGACGAAGACCTCGCTCAGAATCCCCGCGGCCGCGTTCCCATCGAGCCGCAGCGCCTCGCCACTGTCCTCGTCGATCGATTGCGGCTCGGACGCCCGCCTGTCGTTACCGTTCATCACTGCCTCCCTGTGCTCGCCCACCGGGATGCGGCGCGTGCTACGCCGATCCGCCGGTGGGTCCGAAGCGTTCGGTCTTCACCAAGGCCGGATCGTGTCCGAGCTCGACGAGCGCGGTCGCGGCCGCCTCCACGAGCGGCGTCGGGCCGCAGACGAAGACGTGCGGCCGTTCGCCCGGCGGCCAGGCGACCTCCGCCAGCATCATGCGGTCGATCCGGCGCCGAAATCCGGTCCACCCCGGAGGCGGCTCGCGCGTGAACGTGAGCGCGACCTCGACCGTCTCGTCGTCCTGGGCCAGGCGGGCGAGCTCGTCGCGGTAGATCACGTCGTCCCATCGCCGCGACGAGTACAGGAGCCGTGCCGGCACGTCGTGCCGGGAGCGGACGTCCGCGGTCTCGAGCGCGGCCGCGCGGTGGCGCAGCATCGCCATCAGCGGCACGATCCCCGAGCCTCCCGCCACGAGGAGCAACGGTCCGCGCAGCGCCACGTCCCAGACGAAGTGGCCGCCGATCGGCCCACGAAGCTCCAGCCGATCCCCTTCCCTGAGCACGTCGGTCAGGTAGGGCGAGACTTCGCCGTCGTCGAGGCGGGCGACCGTCAGCGCGAGCCGGGGATCCCGCGGCGCCGAGGCGATGGAGTAGCTCCGCTGCGCCTGGTAGCCATCCTCCGCCGTCAGCCGCACGTCCACGTGCTGCCCCGCACGGTGGCCGGGCCACCCCGGGACGTCGAGGACGAGCGTCCGCGTCCGGGGCGTTTCCGTCACCACGTCGGCGACCGTGGCGAGCCGCCAGGCGATCGCCATCGCGCGTGCGCGCGACGGCACGGGAGCGGGCGCGGCGCTCACAGGTCGCCGGCGTACCGCTGCTCACGCCACGGATCGCCGTAGTTGTGATAGCCGAGCGACTCCCAGAATCCGGCCTCGTCGCGCTCCATGAAGCGAATCTGCCGCACCCACTTCGCGCTCTTCCAGAAGTAGAGGTGCGGTACGAGGAGACGCGCGGGACCGCCGTGCTCGGGCGCGAGCGGCGCGCCGTCGTATCTCACCGCCACCCATGCCTTCCCGCCCGTCGCGTCGGCGAGCGGCAGGTTGGTCGTGTAGCCGCCGTCGGACACCGCGAGCACGTACGGCGCCTCCGTCACGTCCCGCGCCGCCGCCGCCGAGAGCAGCGTGTCCACGGAGACGCCCTCCCACACCGTGTCGAACTTCGACCACTTCGTGACGCAATGGATGTCGGTCGTCACGGTCTCGTGCGGCAGCGCCTCGAATTCGTCCCACGTCCAGCGTGCCGTCGCCCCATTCGGACCGCGGAGCGTGAAGTCCCACGTCGCGAGAGAGGTGTGCGGCGTCGGACCGGCCGAGAGCACGGGGAAGTCCCGCGTTTCGTACTGGCCGGGCGGGAGCCGCTCGGCGGTCGCCGTGGATCGCCGTCGGCCGTGAAATCCTCGGGAGATGAAGGGCTCGGTCATGGTGTTGTCCTCGAGACGATGGCGGGGAACTCGATCTCACGGTCATTCGGGGGAGCGGCTCGTGCACACGGACGAGACACCGCCCTTGCAGCACCGGGACGACGCTCATCAGGCGGAGAGTGCGCGCCGCGTCCAGGGCCCTGTCGACGATCGCCCGGCTCTCGCGCCGGGTGACAGCGGCGCCCTCGACGGGCACAGCGATACGGCCAGAAGCACCGGGTCCTTCAGCAGGAACACCCGACGGCGACGTCGGTCGATGGTCGCCGAGCGACGCGGCCGCTACGGGGCCGCGCTTGCAGGAGCCGTGCCGGTCGTCTCCGCGAAGAAACGGCTACTCCGCGCGATCCTGGCTCATGCGTTCGGCGACGCAGTTGGCGGATCAGTCCGCCCAGTTTTCGTCCCGCACGCCCCCCAGTTCCTCACGCTCGTAGACCGCATGGGCCGGCTCGGCGGCCCGGAGGTATTCCGCCAGCTTCGAGCGGTCGACGGGTTCGCCTTCGGCGCGAGTCGGGGTCATGACGCCCTCGCCAGGTTGGGTTGCGGACCGCGGGTAGAGACGCGCGGCCACGCCAGCGAGCGCAGCGGCAAGAGCCGTCCCGACCGCGCGTGCCGCAACCGGCGCACGCCCGTCAGGGATGCCGGCTGCGTGGTTCGCGGATTCGCGCCGCTAGTCCACGCCGAGCACCTCGCGATCCTGCTCCGGCAGCAGCAGGTCGTGAAGGAAGTAGGCGGCCAGCTCCGCCCGTCCGCCGAGTCCCGCCTTCTCGTAGACGACGCCGGCGTGCTGGCGGACCGTGCGCTCGCTCCGTCCTGTGAGCGAGGCGATCTCCTTGTGCCCGTATCCCTTGAGCAGCATGAGCGCGACTTCGCGCTCGGTCGGCGTGAGCCGCCAGCTCCGGAACTGGGCGTCGATCGCACGGGCGAGTCCCTCGAGCGCGGCCTCCGCGCTCGCCTTCCAGGCATCGCGCTCGGCCCGCTGCCGCTCCAGCGACGCGCGGAGCGTCGCGGCCGAGTGCGCCGATCGCCACCACCCGAGCCACAGTGTCGTGGCCATCAGCAGCGCGCCGGCGATCATGAGCGTCTCGAACACGACGTGGAAGGAAAGCCACGTCTCGGGGTGGTCCATCACCAGATCCGCCGTGCCGCCGACGATGATCGACAGCAGAGCGGTCACGAGAATCCAGCGCAACCGTGCGTCCGGGTCGTTGTCCATGGCGCTCCGAGGCGTTCGGGCTCCTCCGTCATTTGCCGGAGGACGCGGATCGCGAGGCGTGCCTCCGGCGAAGGCCGGATACCCAACCCGCGCTCGAGCGGCGACGTTGCGGGCGAACCCTCGACCGCGGCGGCGGCGCACGGACGCGGCATCCCGCCGCACCCCTGGTGGCGCACCTCCCCTGCGTGCCCGGCGGGAGTCCCTCCAATCTCCGTGATGGTCGCGCGACGGGCTGTCGGGAAAGTCGCCACCGCCCGTCGGGCGTGGGCAGTAACGCCGGGAGGCGGAGGCGGCATCCGTGCCGGCCACGCTCGGAGGCGAAGGGACCGCGTTCTCGCCGTGAGCATGGCACGAGGGGAGTTGTCGCCGCGTCCGGGTACCGTTCATCCACAGGAGAACCGATGCCACCGCTTCGATCTGCCACGATCCGTACCACGCTGTTCCTCGCGGCATCCGTGGCGCTCGCGCGTCCCGCGCCGGCGCAGCAGACCACCCGCCCGGAGGCGGACATGTCCCACGCCCATTCATCCGCGCCCGAGATCGAGATTCCCGAGTCCCTTCGCGCCGAGCACCGAGAGATCCACGCGGCACTCGAGCGTGCGACGAAGACGCCGGGGCGGGTCGGCGAGGCCGCGCGCGAGCTCGCGAAGGTGCTGCACCCGCATTTCCAGCGCGAGGAGGAGATCGCACTGCCGCCGCTCGGATTGCTCGCGCCGCTCGCGCGCGGAGAGTTCAGCGCCGCCATGCTCGGCGTGCTGCCGATGACCGACTCGCTACGGGCCGAGCTGCCGCGCATGCTCCAGGAGCACGTGGCGATCCACGCGGCCACGATCCGGCTCGGAGAGGTCGCGCGGGCAGAGCACAACGCGCCGGTCGCGCACCTCGCCGAGCAGCTCGCGGCGCACGCGAAGAGCGAGGAGGAGCTGTTCTATCCCGCGGCCGTCCTCGTGGGTGAAATCGTACGCGCGAGGTCGAGCCCGCACGGGGAGCGCGGCCCGGGGATGGAGTGACGAGGAGGGGGGCCGCGCCGAAGGCGCCGCCGGACCGCGCGGGATGCAGAAACCCCGCTCGCGAGCGGAGTCGCGGGCGGGGTCGCGAGTGCTCTTCCGCGTCGCGCGGAGGCGAGATCGTCGGGGGGTGG
>DASTKT010000203.1:0-8337 GCA_035715725.1 Longimicrobiales bacterium
GAAGACGGCGTTGCCGATGGCCGGCGCCACGCCGACGATCGGGCATTCCCCGGCGCCGGCCGAGGGCAGGTCCCGCCGGTCGAGCAGCACGGTGTCGAGCGCGGGCACGTCGCCGAAGCGCGGCACGCGGTAGTGCGCGAGACGCGGGTTCAGGACGCGGCCGTCGGCGAAGTCGATCTGCTCGAAGAGCGCGCCGCCGAGCCCCTGCACGAGCGCGCCCTCCACCTGGTTCTTCAGTCCGTCGGGGTTGACGATGGCGCCGCACTCGAACGCGGTGGCCAGGCGCACCACCCGAAGCGCGCCGGTCTCGCGGTCCATCGCGACCTCGGCGCAGGTCGCCACGTAGCCGCCCTTCTCGGTCCCGCACGCCAGCCCGTGGCCGTGCCCCGGAGGCGGCTTCTTCCCCCAGCCGAAGCGGGCGGCGGCCGCGTCGAGCACGGCTCGGAGGCGCGGGTCGCGGATGTTGCGGCGGCGGAACGCCAGCGGGTCCATCCCGGCGGCGTGCGCCAGCTCGTCCATGGCGCTCTCGCGCGCGAAGTGGTTCGCCGTGGCCGCCAGCGCGCGGTACGAGCCCTGGCGCAGCGGCGAGCGCGACGGGTGGTAGCGGATCGCCTGGTTCGGCACCTCGTACGGCGTGCGGAGCCCCGCCGGGCCGGAATTGTAGTTGTGGAACTCCCAGGCGCGGAGGGCGCCGTCCCGGTCGGTGCCGGCGCGGACCTCGATCAGCGCCGCGGGCCGGAAGTACGCCCACGTGAACTCCTCCTCGCGCGTCCACACCACCTTCACCGGCGCGCCGGCCGCCTTCGCCAGGCGGGCGGCTTCCAGCGCCGCATCCCCCGTATGCTTGCCGCCGTACCCCGATCCGGTGTCGGGCACGATCACGCGGACCCGCGGCTCCGGGAGCCCGAACGCCCGCGCCAGCTCCGTGCGCACGCCGAACGGCCGTTGCGTCCCCGTCCAGACGGTGAGCTTGCCACCCTCCCACCGCGCCACCGCCGCCCGTGGCTCCAGCGGCACGTGCGCGATGTAGGCCGTGGTGTAGCGCGCCTCCAGCCGGTGCGCCGCCCCGCCCAGTCCCTGCTCGATGCTGCCGGCCTCGAACGCCGAGCCGCGGCCCCCACCCTCGCCTCCCGCCGGCACGGACGCGTCTCCCGCGTTCCGCTTCAGGTAGTCGAAGATCTCCTTCGACGACGGCTGCGGCTCCGCGCGCCACTCCGCGCGGACCTGTGCCAGCGCCCGCGCCGCGGTCGGCGCGTCGGACGCCACGACGCCCACGAACGCCGGCAGCCCGTCCGGCCCCGCG
Organism: Longimicrobiales bacterium; assembly: GCA_035715725.1. Classification (GTDB taxonomy): domain Bacteria; phylum Gemmatimonadota; class Gemmatimonadetes; order Longimicrobiales; family RSA9; genus JADGGV01. The sequence goes on from DASTKT010000203.1 coordinate 1,304, forward strand.
CCATCCCGGACCACCCGCACGCCCGGGATCGACTCCGCCGCGGAGGTGTCCAGCCGCGTGAGCCGCGCGTCGAACGCGCTCGGCCGCAGGACCTTCCCGTGCAGCATCCCGGGAAGCGTCAGGTCGGGCGTGTACCGGTGGCGGCCCGTGACGATCTCCCGCGCGCCCACCTTCGGCACCGGCGTGCCGGACACCGTCCAGCCCGACGGCGGCGAGATCTCCACGTCCGGCGCGATCATCCGCACCAGCTCCTCCCCGCGCGTCAGCTCGCCGTAGGCGACGCGGCGCGCGCCGTCGCGCTCGAGCACCGCACCGTCGCGGGCCTCGAGGCCGCCGGCGTCCACGCCCCACCGCGAGGCCGCCAGCCGGAGCAGCTCGGCCCGCGCCGTCGCCGCCGCCCGCCGGAGCTGCGGGATCATCGTCGGCGTGCTGCGGCTGCCGAACGTGCCCATGTCGAACGGCGTCCGGGCCGTGTCCCCCATCACCATGGCCACCGACTCGAACGGAACGCGCAGCTCGTCCGCGACCGCCTGCGCCAGCGACGTGCGCGCGCCCTGCCCGACCTCGACCTTCCCCGTGAAGACCGTGACCGCGCCGTCCGCCGCGATGTGCAGCCAGGCGCTCACGTCGTCGTCGGCGTCCAGGCTCGCGCCGAAGACGTGCGCCGGGTCCAGCTCGGCCGGGAGCGCGCGGGCGCCGCCGCCGACGCACAGCACGGCGATCCCGCCGCCCAGCGCCGAAAGGAAGTCCCGCCGCGAGACGTCGAAGCGGGTGGTCCCCGCCTCGCGCAGCTCGTGCCGGTCCGGAGCGAGCGCCTCGGCGACGCCGCCGTCGTTCGCTGGCGTGCTCATCGTCCGCCCTCCGTCGAAAGAGTCGCGGCGCGCCGGATCGCGGCCATGATCCGCGGATAGGTGCCGCACCGGCAGACGTTCCCCTCCATCGCCTGCCGGATCTCCGCCTCGCCCGGATGCGCCGTGCGCGCCAGCAGCGCCGCCGCGGACATGATCATCCCGGCCGTGCAGTAGCCGCACTGCATCGCGCCGGCGTCGAGGAACGCCTGCTGCACCGGATGCAGCGCCTCCTCGCGGGCCAGCCCCTCGATCGTGGTGATCTCGCGGCCGGCCACGCTCGAGACGGGCGTGATGCAGGAGCGCGTCGGCCGCCCGTCCACCAGCACGGTGCAGGCGCCGCACTGCCCTTCACCGCAGCCGAATTTCGTGCCCGTCAGGTCGAGGTCGTCGCGGAGCACGCCGAGGAGCGGACGCGCGGGATCGACGTCCAGGGTGTGAGGCTGCCCGTTGATGCGCAGGTCGAGGAAGGGCATGGCGGCCGTCCTGGTCACGCGGGCGGAGCGAGGGTGTCACGTACACACTGAGGGCGACGGGGACCGCACGCAACCCGGGAAGCCGGCGAGCGGCGGGGGCCGGGAGGCCCCGTCGCGCGATGGGCGAGGATGCCATTCTTGATGCCGCGACCCACGCCGTTTAGCGTTGGGGCTCCTCTTCCCCGCCCTGGAGTCCTCCTCGTGCCCCGGACTACGGCTCTCCAGCTCGGCTGCTGGCTCGCGGCGATCCGCATCGCGGCGCCGGCCACGCTCGCTCCGCGGCCACCCGTGGCGCCCGGCGCGGACTCGCCGCACGGCCACGCGAGCGTCGCGGTCATGCAGGCCGGCGGGCTCCCCGCGCTTGCAGCCCCGCGATGCCCCGGGCAGACGGCGCCGGGCCACGGCTGCCGGATCGGACGCCCGGAGAGCGCCGGGGATGACAGCCTGCTCCACGCGATCCGCGACGCCGAGGATGCGCGCGCCGCATCGCCCCGTCAGCTCGAAACGCTGCGCGCCGGCCTCCGCGCGCGCTCGCCCGAGGTGCGCCGCACCGCTGTCCGCGCCCTCGGCCGGCTGCGGCGTGCGGCGCTCGTTCCGGAGATCGCATCCGCGCTCGGCGATGCCTCCGCCCCGGCGCGCGCCGCGGCGGCGACGGCGCTCCTCGACGCGTCGCAGCCGGACGGCGCCCCCGCCGCGCGCGCCGCGCTCCTCGCGCGCCTGGCCACGGAGCGCGATCCCGGCGTCGTCGGCGCGCTCGCCGAGGCGCTCGGCTGGACGCCCCAGGGGGACAGCTCGCACGTGCGCGCGACCGCCGAGGCGCTCGTCGCGCGCTCGCGCACGCCGGCGGGCGGCGACGCGCCGGCCGTCGTGCTCCACGGCGTCGCCCACGGGCTGTTCGGCCTCGCGCGGCAGCCGGTCGCGCGGCGGGCCATGCCGCCAGCCGCGGTCGAGCGCCTCGCTCAGCTCGTCACGTACCGCCGGGAGGCGCGCGGCCCGCGCGAGGACGTCGAGATCCGCGAGCTGGCCGCGCTGGCGATCGTCTCGGGCGAGCACGCGTCGGAGCGAGCGCTGATGTCGGTGCTCGCCGATCCCGACTGGTCGGTGCGCGCGGCGGCGCAGCGCGCAGTGCTCCTCGGAACGCTCACCGACAGCGCCGCCGCGGACCGCGTCGGCCGCCGCGCCATGGCCGACTCCGCGTGGCAGGTGCGCACGCTCGCCCTGACGGCCTACGCACGGCGATCCGGGACGCGTCACGGTTGCGCGCCGTTCCTGGCCGCGGCCGCCGCGCCCGTGCCCCCGGTGAGCACCGCCGCGGTCGACGCGCTCGCCGCGCCGTGCGAGCCCGGCTCGCCCGCGCTCGCGCTCCTCGACAGCCTGGCCGGCATGCCCGGGACGCTGCCGGGGGAGGAGCCGGACCTCATCGGCACCGCCTGGCACCTCCCCGCGCATGCGCTCGTGTCGCTCGCCGCGGTCGACCCGGAACGCGCGCGACGCCGGATCCCGCGCTTCGCGGCGAACCCCGACTCCTTCGTGCGCGACTACGCCGCGCGTGCCGCGGCGATCGCGCGCGATACCGCCACGCTGCGCCGGCTCGCGGACGATCCGCACCCCAACGTGCGCACCCCCGCGGTCGCCGGCCTCTCCGCGCTGCTCGGCCACGCCGCGGACGACCTCTACATCGCCGCGCTCCGCGCCGACGACAGCCAGCTCCTGCAGACCGCCGCGAAGGCGCTGGAAAAGAGCCCCGACCCGCGCACCCTTCCCGCGCTTCTGGCGGCGCTCGACCGCGTGAGCGCGGACCGGAGCGAGACGTGGCGCGAGGCGCGCGTGGCGCTGCTCGAGCGCATCCGCGAGCTGGGCGACTCCGCGTCCGCCGTCCGCCTCCGCCCGTACCTCGCGGACTTCGACACGCTCGTCGCGGCGCGCGCCGCGGACGCCATCGGCGCCTGGACCGGGACGCGCCCGACGCCCCGGCCCGTGCCCCGTCCCCGCGTTCCCGTACCGACGGAGCACGAGCTCGCGGCGCTCGCCCGCGCGCGCCTCGTGCTCGAGATGGGGTACGGATGGCGCGTCGTCATCCGCCTCTTTCCCTACGACGCGCCCACGAACGCCGCGCGCGTGGCCTTCCTGGCGCGCGCGGGGGCCTACAACGGCCTCACGTTCCACCGCGCGGTGCTCGGGCGCTTCGTCCAGGGCGGGAGCCCCGCCGCCAACGAGTACTCGGGGTGGGGTCGCTACTCCCGCGACGAGTTCGCGCGCCCGCACCGCCGCGGGGCCGTGAGCATGTCGACCCGCGGCTACGACACCGCCGACGGCCAGATCGTCCTCCACATCGCCGACAACTTCGAGTACGACCACCGCTACACCGTGATCGGCGAGATCGTCTCCGGGCTGGACGACGTGGAGCGGATGCAGGAAGGCGCCCGCATCCTCCGGGCGACGGTGCGACCGTGAGGGACGGCTCCGGCGACTCGAGGACCGCAAGATCGACCAGTGGGCGCTCGCGTCCCCGCCGGCGCCTGGGCGCTCCTCCAGGCGCCGGCCGGAGCGCCCACCACTTCGACGGGCCGGGCGCCCCTACAGCGTCCGCAGGTACGCGACCAGGTCCGCCCGCTCCGCCACGTTCAGCCCCAGCCCCTTGAACGCGTCGTAGCGCGCCACCACGTCCGCCAGCGTCGCCGCGCTCCCGTCGTGGAAGTACGGGCCGTGATGGATCAGGCCGCGCAGCGGTGTCGTCCGGTACAGCTTCGTCGCGCTCCGGTCGGCCCACGTCGCCTCCACCGGCACCTCCGCCGGCGCGTGCAGCCGCGGCGCGTCCGTGAACGTCGGCGGGACGTGGCACTCCGCGCACCCCGCCTTCCCCTCGAACAGCGCCCGCCCCCGCTCCGACGCCGCCGACGCGGGATCGCCCGCCGGCGCCGCCAGGCTGAGCTGGTACTCCCGCAGCGCCGGCAGCTTCGGCTGCACCAGGTCCGGACCGTCCGGCGTCACGTGGATCCCCAGCCGCGGATCCGAGAACGTCCCCTGCCCGTGCATCTGCGTCACCGCCACGTACGCGTTCCAGTACGACACCGGTCCCTCCCCCGTGTACGTCTCCAGCGCGACGTCGGCCAGCCCGTACGCCGGCGGAATCTCGGTCGGCCCGTCCATCCGCCCGTCCAGGTTCACCCGCGCATCGTAGCGCCCCCGACCCCACGACAGCAGATAGTCCTTGAACGCCCCCGCCGCGATCGCCGGCGACGCCGCCACGATCCCGCCCACGTTCAGGTCGCGGTTCGGCCAGCCGTCCAGCCGGTGCCCCACCCCCGGCACCGCCGCATCGTCCACCGTCGAGTGGCACAGCGCGCACGTGATCCCCAGCCTCGTGATCCGGTCCCCCTCCACCCGCGCCTTCACCCCCACCACCGCGTCCAGCGACAGCAGCGCCCGCGTCGTCGCCGGCGAGTTCAGGTCCACGCTCCCCAGGATCCCCGGCGGGAGCGCGTCCAGGTCCACCTTCAGCCCCAGCCCCAGCGCCTGCACCGGCGTCAGCGTGTTCACCACCTCGTTCAGCCGCAGCGCCCCCGTCCAGAACGCCGCGTCGCCGAAGTCGTCGTGCCGGAAGATCTCCTTCCCCCGCGCCACCAGCTCCGGGTTCAGCGGCGCCCGCATCGTCCCCGACCCCTGGTTGAACCGCGGCACCCCGCCCGGCGCCGTCACCCGCCCGTCGTCCTGGCACCCCACCACCGTCACCACCAGCGCCAGCACGCCCAACAGCACAGCGCCTCGCGATGCTCCCTTCGCCTTCCGCATGGCCACCTCCTCCGGGGAAATCCGACGCACGACCGCCGCCCGGCCCGGAGTCCGCTCCGGCGCCGGGCCCGCGGCCCGGGCCCGACCGCACCCGGCCGGGCCTGGCCTTCTCGGCCGCCCCGCACGTTACGCCCCATCTCACCAATATGTCAATGAATTTGTGTGCTTATTGGGCGAACGGACACGACACACCCGCGAGAGCGGCCGCCGGACGACCGCGATCGGCGGGTCTCGCTCGCCGCGCACGGCTCGCTGGCCGGCGCGAGGACGCGCGCGGCGCGGCTGGCTCGCGCCGGCGCCGGTCCCTACCTTCCTCGCTGCGGCGTGTGGGGGTTCGATGCCCGCCGCCGGGCGGGCGTCCCGGTCCGCGGCGCGGGGCGTGCCCGTCCCGCCCGCCGGCCTCTCGCCGCCGCGACCCACCCCGACCCGCTCCGGAGACGACGATGCCCGCGCGTGAATTCGACGTCGCTCTCTATGGCGCCAGCGGCTTCACCGGCCGGCAGACGGTGGCGTACTTCGCGCGCCATGCCCCGGCGGGGCTCCGCTGGGCGATCGCCGGGCGCAACCGCGCGAAGCTGGAGGCGGTGCGCGCGGAGGTGGGTGGGCGCGCGGCGGCCGCGCCGGTGCTCGTCGCCGAGGGGCACGACCAGCCGGCCCTCGACGACATCGCCTCGCGCAGCCGCGTGGTGCTCAGCACCGCCGGACCGTTCGCCGTGTACGGCACGCCCCTCGTGGACGCCTGCGTCCGCTTCGGCACGCAGTACGTCGACATCTCCGGCGAGACCGCCTGGGTGCGCGGGCTCATCGACCGCTACCACGCGCGCGCCGCCGCGGAGGGCACGCGCATCGTCCCGTGCTGCGGCTTCGACTCCGTGCCGTCGGACATCGGCACGCTGCTCCTGGCGCGCCACGTCCAGGCGGCGCTCGGCGCGCCCTGCGCCGAGGTGCGCGCGTACTTCCAGCTCTACGGCGGGCTGAACGGCGGCACGATCGCCACCTCGCTCACCATGGCCGAGTCGGAGTCCGCCCGGCTCATGGACGAGCCGTTCCTCCTCGATCCGCCGCACCCCCGCCCGCACTGGCAGGTCGAGCGCAGCCGGGACGTCACGTCGCCGCGCCGCGAGCCGGAGCTCGGCGCCTGGGTCGGCCCGTTCCTGATGGCGCCGACGAACACCCGCGTCGTGCGCCGGAGCGCCGCGCTCTTCGCCGGGTGGGGCGAGCCGTACGGCCCGGACTTCGTCTACCAGGAGTTCCAGAAGTACGACCCGCCGCTGGCGCCGGCGAAGGCGGCCGCCATGACCGCGCTGGTGGCGCTGATCCGGAGCGCGCTGCGCAGCCCGCTCGCCCGCCGGCTCGCGGCGCCGCTCCTCCCGAAGCCCGGCACCGGCCCCTCGCCGCGGGTTCTCGAGCGCGGCTGGTTCACCTGCGAGTTGTGGGGGACCGCGCCCGACGGCCGGCGCGCCCGCGCGTTCATCCGCCAGCAGGGCGACCCCAGCAACCGCGCGACGGTGCTCTTCCTCTGCGAGTCGGCGCTGGCGCTGGCGGTCGACGGGGAGGCGCTCCCGGGCGGCCGGGCGCGCGGCGGCGTGCTCACGCCCGCCACCGCGCTGGGGGACGTCCTGGCGGAGCGACTTCGGCGCGCGGGCGTCGAGATCGAGGTCGGGAGCTGACCGGACTCGCGGAGCGATCGACGGGGATCGGCGGGCGCGCGGCGGGGCCTGCCGTACGCAAGGCGCCGCGGCGGCGTCAGCCGCGCGGGCTCGCCGCCAGCGCCGCAAGCAGCGCCGGCAGGTAGACGAGCGAGGCGAGGAAGAGCCGGCGGGCGCTGCGGGTCGACCGCTCCCGCGCGAACTCGAGCGCGCGCCAGCCGTAGAGGCCGCCCAGCACCAGCGCCGCGGCCGCGTAGAGCGGGCCCGCC
>DASTKT010000204.1:0-21791 GCA_035715725.1 Longimicrobiales bacterium
CGCCCGCCCCCCGCCGGGGTTGGGGTTCCCATGGTCCCGCCGCGCTAGCGGTCGGCGCCGTTCCGCCCGGCGGTGCTCAGGTCGTAGCGCAGGCCGAACTGGACGCGCCGGGCCTCACCGGCACACGACGGCACGCCGTAGTTGGCGTTCGCCGAGCCCTTCGGCGGAAGCTCGACGTTGAAGCAACCGTAGTTCGGCGCGTTGAAGAGGTTGAACAGGTCGACCTGCAGCGCGACGCGGTTGCCGGACGTCAGCGTGACGCCCTTCTCCAGGCGCATGTCGAAGTACTGCTCGGCGAACGCGTTCGGGATGCCGAGGAAGCTCCGCTTCGGCGGGTAGAACGCGTACGGCACCGCCTGCAGGTCGTTGTGCGAGGTGAGGGCGCTGAAGTCGTTCCCCTGGATCGCGGCGCCGCTCCGCAGCGTCAGAATCCCGCTGAGGAGGAAATCGTACGGGACGCGCGCGATGCCGCTCGCCACGATCTGGTGCCGGTTGTCGCCCGGGATCGGCAGCTTCGGCATGTTCTCCGGGATCTTGTAGCGGAAGTCGAAGATGAAGGGGAAGCAGCAGTCGGTCGAGCCCTGCGACTTGGCCCAGCCCAGCGTGTACGCCAGCGAGCCGCCCCACCTCGACGTGGCCCGGAAGGGCTTCTCGACCTGGAGAATGAAGGAGTTGTAGAACGTCTTCGCGTCGCTGGTCGAGAGGAGCAGGTTGCCGTAGTTCGGGCCGATGTTGCCCCAGTCCGAGTTGCCGCGCACCCAGTTCAACAGGTGATAGCCGCGGGCGCCGGCGTACGACACTGTCGTCAGCACGTTCTCGCCGAACGCGCGGCGGTAGCCGGCCGTGAACTGGAGCGTCCGCGGCGGCGTGGTGTTGTTGTTCACCATGAAGACATCCACGCCCGTGCCCTTCGTCTGGGCGAGCTGGCGGATCGCCTCGGGGTTCGTGTAGTACGAGTCGTTCCACGGCACCTGCGGCGTGCACCAGTCGGGGCCCGGCTGGAAGCAGACGTTCCGCTCCTGGAACTGGCGCCGCCAGTTCTCGTCGAAGAACAGGTTCCAGAAGTTGCGGTCGTAGTACAGCCCCGCGCCGCCGAAGACGACGTTGCGGTTGTCGCCCGTCACGTCGTACGAGAACCCGAGCCGCGGCTGGAACGCCTTCCAGTAGATCGGACGGCTGCTCCGGCCGGTGCTGATGTAGTTCGCGAGCGGGTACCTCGCGAGCACCTGCTGGTCGAGCTTGCCGGCCAGCGGCCCCTTCAGCGAGTCGACGATCGCCTGCGGCGTGACGTAGGAATTGTTGTACGCGTTCGTCTCGACGTCCCAGCGGATGCCCAGGTTCACCAGCAGGCGCGGCGTGACCGTCCAGTCGTCCTGCAGGTACGCGCCGATCTGCACGTTGTTCGCGGCCACGCCCGGGTCGCCGTAGCCGACGCGCGCCCATGCCGGCTGCGCGAAGCTGATGTTCTGCTCGTAGTGCAGCACCGGATTCATGCTGAAGTACTTCTGCGCGTCGTACTTCAGGAAGTCGGTGTTCGCGCCGAATTTCACCGCGTGGCCGGAGGCGGCCAGGCTCGTCAGCGTGATGTCGTCACGCAGCGAGATGCGGCGCTGCTCGAACGTCTGCTGCGACTCCTTCGGGCCGATCACGATCACGCCGGCATAGTCCTTGACCACGCCCGAGCTGATCGGGTGCGGCTGCCACTTGTAGTTCTGGAAGCTGACCTGCGCCTCGTTCAGCCAGCGGTCCGCCGCGTACTTGTAGTTCGCGGCGCTCGTGATGATGTCCTGCGCCACGTCCTCGCGGTGCGTGTACGCCGTCGTCCCGCCGAAGCCGGCGACGTCGTCCTCCTTCCGGTAGTTCGCGCTGATGTCCACCGTGTGGCGCGAGGCGGGCGTGAGCGTGATCTTCCCGAAGGCCAGGTGCTCCGTGAACTTGTTCTCGAACTGGCCGCGGTACTGGCTCAGGTCCACGCCGGGGATCGCCGGGCCGGAGCCCGGGATCACGGAGACCGGCGAGCTGCGGTCGTTGTACTCGTACGTGCCGAAGAAAAAGGCGCGGTCCTTCTTGATCGGCCCGCCGATCGCGCCGCCCGCCTGCAGGCGGTGGAAGTCCGGGCCCTTCAGGTTCTCCCGCACCGCGATCGCGTCCTTCGCCACGCAGCCGACGCAGACGTTGTAGCCGTAGGCGTTCCCCTCCCAGTCGTTCGTCCCCGAGCGGGTGACCGCCGTGATGATCGCGCTCCCCGCCATCTGGTACTCCGCCTTGAAGTTCTGCGTCAGCACGCGGAACTCCTGGATCGCCGACTGGGGGAACGGGTTGCCCTTGCTCGCATCCTGCCCGGCGACGCCGTTGCGCAGCACGTCGTTCTTGTAGGTGGCGCCGTCCACGAAGATGTTCACCTGCTCCGCCGGCTGCGCGCCGGCCCTGAACGTCTTCTCGCCGTTCGTGCTGCGGGAGACCTGCACGCCCGGCGCGAGCCCCGCCAGGTCCAGGATGTTGCGATCCCGCGTCGGCAGGTTCGTGATCGCCTCGCGCGTGACGTTCGTCACGATCGCCTGCGACCGCGTCTCCTGCGCCGCCGGCGCCGTCACGGTGATCCCCTGCAACGCGACCGCTTCCGCCGCCAACGTCAGGTTCACGTCCAGCGTCTGCCCGACCAGCAGCTGTACCGTGTCCGCGCGGTTGCCGTAGCCGAGCATCTCCACGGTAAGCACCCAGTGGCCCGGCCGCAGCCCGCCCAGGAAGTAGAGCCCGCTCGCCGACGTCAGCGCGCCTCGCTGGAGGTTCGTCTCGAGCTGACGAGCGGTCACCGTCGCGCCGGCCAGCGCCTCGCTCGTCGACGACCGGACGTAGCCGCGGATATTGCCGGTCGTCGTCTGCGCCGTGGCTCCCCCCGCCAGCGGCAGCGCCAGAACCCCGGCCGCCAGCAGTACCCGGCTCCACCGACTACAGCCGAATCGCATCGTCATGCACCGACCTCCTCTCAAGGAGCTGCCCGGAATCGCGCCAGAATACAATGAGGGGCTCCCGCGCCCCTCACGCCGAAGCCCCACATGATCGCCGAACCACCAGCCGCGTCCCCAGAACCTCCGGCCGCCGCGCCCGCTCCGCGCGCCCCGCCAGCGCCGAGAACAGCCGCTCCACCGCCCGCGCCCCCAGCTCCGCGATCGGTACGTGCACCGACGTGAGCGCCGGGCTCAGGTAGCGCGCGATCGGGATGTCGTCGAACCCCGCCACCGCGACGTCGTCCGGGATCGATACGCCGGCCTCCCGCAGCGCGCTCATCGCGCCCACCGCCATCGCATCGTTCGCGGCGAAGATCGCCGTCGGCCGCGCCGGCCGCGCCAGCAGCCGCGCCGCGCCGCGGTGACCACCCGACTCCGTGAAGTCGCCGGGCTCCTCCGAGCCGGCCGGATCCAGCCCGGCCTCCCGCATCGCCTCGCGGTACCCGCGCAGCCGCTCCGCCGCGTCGTAGTTCCGCGCCGGCCCCGCGATGAACCCGATCCGCCGGTGCCCCAGGCCGACCAGATGGCGCACCATCGCCGTCGCGCCGCCGAAATTGTCGATCGTGATCGTCGGCACCGCCGTCGCGCCGATCGCGCAGTTCAGCAGCACCAGAGGAAGGTTGTGCGGCAGGTTCGCCTCCAGCCCCGCCGCGTCGATGTCCGGCGACATCAGCACCAGCCCGTCCACCCGCCGCCGCATCGCCCGCAGCGCCGCCTCGATCTCCTGCCGCTCGTTGTGCGAGCCCGACACCAGCAGGTGGAACCGCTCCTGCTGCGCCCGCTGGTCGATCCCCCGGATCACCTCCGAGAAGAACTCCCCGTGCAGGTCCGGCAGCACCACGCCCAGCGTGCGCGTCGACCGCGTGATCAGGCTGCGCGCCGCCTCGTTCGGCGTGTACCGGAGCGACGACGCCACCTCCCACACCCGCCGCCGCGTCGCCTCCCGCACCGGCCCGCTGTCGTTCAGCACGCGCGACACCGTGGCGACCGAGACGCCGGCGCCCCGCGCCACGTCCTTGATCGTCACACTCCGCGAGGTCGTCGCCGCCTGCCGCGCCACGGAGCACTCCCGTCGGGGGGGAACTCGCATCTGTGATGTAAACGGTTACAGAGGGTAGGGCGTGACAGGGCGGGAAGTCAAGGATGTTGTGGAAACGATTACAGGGGCGCGCGGGTGGGGGCGGTGGGGGGGGCGCCGGGGGAGGTGTGGGCCGGGGAGGTGCGGGGCGCCGGGAGGGGCGCGCCGCAAGAGGTCGGGCTTCGCCCTCCCGCAAGAGGTCGGGCTTCGCCCTCCCGCAAGAGGCGCGGCCTGACGGCCGGCGCCGCAAGAGGTCGCCCGCTGCGCGGGCTCCCGCGAGCGGGCCGCTGTGCCCGGACCGGGAGGCGTCGTCGTGCGCGCTCCCGGCGGACACCCGGCTTCGCGGCGGGGCGGCCTGCGGGCGCGGGCCAGCGAGTCGGCTCGCGCGTGGGCGCGAGGCGACCGCACCCATCGGGGACTGCAGGGGCGCATCGCGCTATGGGCGTGTCCCGGGTTCGGCCGTATGCTGCGCGGCGACTCTGGACGGAGGGGCGCCGTGCCGGTGTTCGAGAAGCTCCGGGTGTGGGGGGAGGCGGTCGAGCTGGTGAAGGAGTGCTTCATGCTCGCGCGCGGGCTCCCGCGCGAGGAGGGCCGCGTCATGGGCGAGCAACTGCGGCGGGCGGCGATCTCGGTGGCCGTGAACATCGCGGAGGGGAAGGGGAGGGGCTCGCCGCGGGAGTTCCGCCGGTTCCTGCACATCGCCCACGGGTCGCTGGTCGAGGTCGAGGCGCTCGTCACGCTCGCGGTGGCGCTCGATCTCAGTGGGCCGGGACGCGTCGCGGGGGTTTTCCGGCGAGCCGGAGCGCTGAGCCGATCCCTCTTCGCCCTCCGGGCCGCCCTCCAACGGCCGCCGAGCGAGCGTCCGGCCCCGGGGGCCTGATGCTCCAGCAGGGGCGGCGCATCCGACCCTCCTGCGGCGCCGCGCCGCGGGCGTCTTGCGGCCGGTGCGAAGCGCCGCCTCTCGCGGGAGGGCGCCAGCCCGACCTCTTGCGGAGCCGGCCGTCAGGCCGCGCGCCTCTTGCGGGCGGCCGCACGGCCGCCCTCTTGCGGGAGCCCGCGCAGCGGGCGACCTCTTGCGGGCGGCCGCAGGCCGCCCTACGCCACGCCCGTCACGCCCAGCAGCGTCAGCAGCACGCGCTCGATCCCGTCCGGTCCTCGCTCGTTCGAATACCACTCCTCGGTGGTGTGCGTCCCGCCGGCGTCGCCGCCGGCGCCCATGGCGATGGCGGGGATGCCGAGCGCCATCGGCGCGTTGGCGTCGGTCGAGGAGGCGACGAGCTCGGGGGCCTCGCCGATGGCGCGGGTGGCGGCGCGGGCGGCGCGGACGACGGGGCTGGAGAAGGGGGTCTCGCCGGTCGGGCGGTCGCCGATGACGTCGACGTCGAGGGTGAGGGAGGGGGTGCCGCGGCGGCGGCGGGAGTTCACCTCGGCGACGGCGTGGGAGAGGATGCGTCGCACGCGGGTCTCGAGCTCGCGGAGCGGAGGCGCGGCCTCGCTGCGGATGTCGAGCTCGAGCCAGGCGTGGTCCGGGATGGCGTTGACGCTGGTGCCGCCGGCGATGCGGCCGACGGTGAGCGCGGAGCGGGGCGAGCGGGAGAGCGGCATGCGCGCCAGCTCGGCGACGGCGATGCCGAGCGCGCTCACGGGGTTGCCGACGCCCCAGTCGGCCCAGGAGTGTCCACCGGGACCGGAGACGGTGGCGCGGAGGCGGCGCGAGCCGATGGAGCGCGTGACGACGCGGCGGATGCCGGTGCCGTCGAGCGTGATGAACGCCTCGGCGCCGCGCCACGGCGAGCCTTCGCGGAACAGGTGCTTGACGCCGCGGAGGTCGCCGACACCTTCCTCCCCCACGGTGGCGACGAAGACGACGGGGCGAGCCGTGCGGGCGCCGGCGTGGAGGAGTGCGCGGGCGACGGCGAGGAGCGCGGCGAGCCCGCGGGCGTTGTCGGCGATGCCGGGCGCGCGCAGCTTCGCGCCCTCGCGGCGGACGCGGATCTCGGTCCCGGGCGGGAAGACGGTGTCGAGGTGCGCGGCGAGGATGACCGGCGGCTTGCCGTTGACCGGTCCGGGAAGCCGCGCCAGCACGTTCCCCACCTCGTCGCTGGCGACGTCGGCGAGGCCGAGCTGCCGGAACCGCTCGCGGATCCACTCGCCGCGCTCGGCTTCGCCGAACGGCGGCGCGGGCACCTGCACGATCTCGAGCAGGTCGGCGACGGTGCGCGCGTCGGTCTCGCGGATGTGGTCGCGCGCCGCGGCGACGGTCGGGTCCGCGAGCAGCGGCTCGAGGTCGGGGGCGTCGGGGGTGTGATTCATGGCCGGCTCCGCCGGCCGCGAGAGGCCCCGCTGGCGCGGGGCCGCAAGAGGCCCCGCTGGCGCGGGGCCGCGAGAGGGCGCGCTGCGCGCGGCCGCGAGAGGGCGGCTGCGCCGCCCGCGACCGCGGCGCGCGAGGTCGCGCCGCCCGCTCCCGCGATGGGCGGCTGACCCCTGTGGCGGCCACCGCCTCCGTGGCGCTCTGCGCGTAGCTCGAGCCTCGACCGCCGACGCACGTCCGTGTCCCACCTCTGTCCAGCGTTTCGAATCGTCCGCCCGCGGCGCCCCGGCGCGGCGGGCGCCCGGGCCGCGGGCGGCCGCAGGCCGCCCTCTCGCGGCGCCGCGGCCGTCAGGCCGCGCGCCTCTTGCGGGAGGGCGAAGCCCGACCTCTTGCGGCCGGCCGCAGGCCGCCCTCTTGCGGGAGGGCAACGCCCGACCTCTTGCGGCCCCGGCGCAGCCGGGGCCTCTTGCCGCGGCCGAGCCGCGCCTGGCATCTTGCGCCCCTGGAGCTCACCCCTGCAAGAGGGCCCCATGCAGCAGCACGAGCTGATCCACGACTGGAACGCGGCGGGCGACGCGGTCGACTATCGCCGGCTCGGACCCGTCGAGCTCGACGACGAGACGCTCCGCGACGGCCTGCAGTCGCCATCGGTGCAGGACCCGCCGATCGCCGCGAAGATCCGCATCCTGCACCTGATGGCGGAGCTGGGGATCTCGACGGCGGACATCGGGCTGCCGGGCGCGGGGCCGCGGGCGGTCGCGGACGTGCGGGCGCTGGCGCTCGAGATCGCGCGCGCGGGGCTGTCGATCGGCGCGAACTGCGCGGCTCGCACGGTTCGGGCCGACATCGAGCCGATCGCGCGGATCTCGCAGGAGGCCGGCATCCCGATCGAGGCGTGCACGTTCATCGGCTCGTCGCCGATCCGGCAGTACGCGGAGGGGTGGACGCTCGAGAAGATGCTGCGGGCGACGGAGGACGCCGTCACGTTCGCGGTCGCCGAGGGGCTGCCGGTGATGTACGTGACGGAGGACACGACGCGCGCGCGTCCCGAGACGCTGAAGGCGCTCTACGGCCGGGCGATCGAGTGCGGCGCGGCGCGGCTCTGCATCGCGGACACCGTCGGCCACGCTACGCCCGCCGGCGTGCGCAACCTGGTGCGCTTCGTCCAGCAGGAGATCGTCGCGCCGTCGGGCCGGGACGTGAAGCTCGACTGGCACGGCCATCGCGACCGCGGCCTCGGCCTGGCCAACACGCTGGCCGCGATCGAGGCGGGCGTGAGCCGGGTGCACGGCACGGCGCTCGGCATCGGCGAGCGCGTCGGCAACACGGAGATGGACCTGCTGCTCGTGAACCTGAAGCTGCTCGGCGTGCACGACCACGACCTGTCGAAGCTGGACGAGTACTGCCGCGCCGTCTCGGAGGCGACGGGCGTGCCGATCCCCGTGAACTACTCCGTGATCGGCGCGGACGCGTTCCGCACGGGCACCGGCGTGCACGCCGCGGCGATCATCAAGGCGAAGCAGAAGGGCGACGACTGGCTCGCCGACCTCGTGTACTCCTCCGTCCCGGCGCACCTCTTCGGCCGCCGCCAGGTCATCGAGATCGGCCACATGAGCGGGATGAGCAACGTGAAGTTCTGGCTGACGGAGCACGGCTACGACGCCGGCGACGAGGCGCTCTGCCAGCGCGTCTTCGACCTCGCCAAGCACATGGACCGCGTGCTCACGGACGCCGAGGTGCACGCGTGCTGCGCTCGAACCGGAGCGGGCGAGCGGGGGAGCGGAGGAGTGGGGGATCGCAGTGTCTCCCCCTCCCCCCCTCCTCCACTCTCCCACTCGACGCCGCCGGAGGGGCACTGAGCATGGCCAGATGGGTCTTCCTCGCCGATCCGACCGATTACGGCTGGACCGAGCTGGTCCGGGACGGGCGCGCCGTCTGGGACGGCATCGGCAACGCCGTCGCCCAGAAGAACCTGCGCGCCGCGCGGCCGGGCGACGAGGTGCTGATCTATCACACCGCGCCGGACAAGGCGGCGGTCGGCACCGCCCGCGTGGCGGGAGAGGCGCGGCCGGACCCGGCCGAGCCCGGGCGCGTGGTCGTGGACATCGAGCCCGTGAGCGCGCTCCGCCGCCGCGTCCCGCTGGCGGAGCTGAAGGCGGACGGCGTGCTCTCGGGGATGGGCTTCATCCGGATGCCGCGCGTGGCCGTCCAGCCGCTGACCGACGAGCAGTGGGACGCGCTCATGCGGGCGAGCGGCACGGACCTGGCCACGAGCGTCGGCGTGGACCCGCGCGAGGCCGGCGGCCCCTAGCGGAGTGGTGAAGATGAGTGCCTTCTCGACGCTCCTCGACGAGTTCTTCGAGGAGTGGTGGTCGGCGCATCCGACGCAGGCGACGGCGGTCGGCCTCCACGACTTCGACGGCGACCTCGAGCGCCGTGACGCCGCCTCGCTCGCGGCGCTGGCGGGCCGGCTGCGCGAGTGGCTGGAGGCATTCGAGGCCGCGGAGCCGGCGGATGTCGGTGAGCGGGTCGACCGTACGCTCGTCGCCGACCAGCTCCGCTGGCGGCTCCACCTCCTCGAGCAGCGCCGCCAGCACACCCGCGACCCCCTCCTCTACATCCAGCCCGTCCTCGACTCGCTCTACATCATGGCGGTGCGGGAGTATGCGCCCGGCGCGGTGCGCGCACTGCGCGCGGCCGAGCGGATGGCGAGGCTCCCCCGCGCGCTGGACGAGGCGCGCCAGAACCTGACGGCGCCGGCGCGCGTGCTCACCGAGACCGCGGTGCTCGTGGCGCGGAGCGGCGTCGCGCTCGTCTCGCAGGTGCTCCCGGTCTACCTTGGCGCCGCGGTGCAGGACGACCTGCGGCAGTTCGAGGAGTGGGATGCCGCGTGCCGCGCCGCGGAGGACGCGCTGCTCGGCTTCGCGCGCTGGCTCGAGGAGGACGCGCTTCCGCGCGCGACGCCGGACTTCGCCGCCGGCCGCGACACGTTCGAGCGCCAGCTCCGCTGGGAGCACGCGCTCCCCTACGGCGCCGACGAGATCGCCGCGTTCGGCGACGAGCTGGTGCGCGACACGGTGGCGGAGCTGGAGGAGCTCGCGGTGGGGCTCGGCGGGACGCACGGGTGGCTGGCGTACGCGCGGGAGCTCGAGGACGCCGACGTCGCCCACGACCTGGTGGGCGCGTACGCGGCGGCGGTCGACGCGGCGCGCGCGTTCGTCCTCGAGCGCGACCTGGTGACGCTGCCGCCGGGCGAGGTGCTGGAGGTGACGCCGACGCCGGAGCACCTGCGGCCGCTCGTGCCGTACGCGGCGTACCTGCCGCCCGCGCCCTACGAGCCGGACCAGCGCGGCCTCTTCTTCGTGACGCCGTCCGGCGGCGGCAAGCCGGCGCGCCCCATGGCGAGCATCGCCTCCACGACCGTCCACGAGGCGTACCCCGGCCACCACGTCCAGCTCTGCCGGGCGAACCGCGCCGGCAGCGCGCCGCGCCGCGTCTTCTGGACGCCGGTCTTCGCCGAGGGGTGGGCGCTCTACTGCGAGGACCTGATGTGGGAGGAAGGCTTCCTCACCGACCCGCGCCAGCGCTTCCTCCAGCTCAAGGACCGGCTCTGGCGCGCCTGCCGCGTCGTCGCCGACGTGGGGCTGCACACGGCCGGCTGGAACCCGGAGCGCGCGCAGGACCTGCTCGTCGGCCAGGCCGGCCTCGATCCCGCGAGCGCGGAGGCCGAGGTCCGCCGCTACTGCGCCACGCCGACCCAGCCGCTCAGCTACGCCGTCGGCCGGCGCGAGATCCTGCGCCTGCGCGAGCGCTGGCGCGCCCGCGCCGGCGAGGCCGCGCCGCTCCGCGAGTTCCACGACGCACTGCTCTCCTGGGGCACGATCCCGCCCGCCCTCGTCGCGGAGGCGATGGGGCTCGGCTGACGCGCGCCGGAGGACCCCGCCTCGACTCGCCGGCCTGCCCGCCGTCGAGCGATTCGCGACCGGCGCCGCCGAACGCGCTCCCGCGCCGCCCGGGCGCATCCGCCTTGCGGCGCGCCCGGGCGGCGCCCGGCTATCCCAACCGCCAGCTCCACACGTACAGCGCGAGGCCGATCGGCGTGAAGATCCAGTAGTCCCGCGGCATGACGCCCCACCACGTCGCGGCGTGCCACCAGACCTCCTCCCGGCGGAAGCGCCGCAACCCGTAGGCCGGGTTGAAGACGAACCAGAGGAAATCCTCCAGGACCCAGAACAGGATGAGGAACGCCAGGATGCGCAGCTCGAGCGCGAGGCTCGGGGGGACCGCCGCCACCAGGTAGGGCAGATGCGCCATGACGAGGACGAAGAGCTGGAAGTAGACGTGGTAGCCCGTGACCTCGCGGGCGCCGAGCAGGCGGCGGGTCCAGGCGTTCCGGATGCGCCAGGTGGGGAGGCCGGCGGCCCACCCCTCCCGTCCTTCGATCTGGATCTCGAGGAGCGCGAAGAGGGCCGCGGCCGCCGTCAGCCCGCCGGCGAAGAGGAGATGCTGCATCAGGGTCGCCATCGTCGTCCGAGTCGTCGATCCGGAGCTCGAGCCAGGGGTCGGCGGGAAAGGACGGGCGCGCCGTCGTGGCCGCAAGGGTGACGCGCCCGAAATGTACTGAATCGGCAAGGATTTACGCCGTCGTGACCGCGGCGTGATGCGCGTCCCCCAGCTTGGCGTGGTGGCGCGCGCGCAGCGACGAACACGGTCCGCGCGCCCGACGCGAGCACCCGCGCAAACGGAGCGCCGAATGGACCGGGACCTGGGCACCCTCATCGTATCCGCGTCCGCGGGCACGGGCCACCTGCGGGCCGGCGAGGCGTTGCGGGAGAGCATTTCCGCGTGGCTACCCGGCCGCCGCGTGGAGCACGTCGACATCCTGGACCTCGCGCCGCGCTGGGTCGGCCGCGCCTACGGCGGCGGGTTCGAGCTCATGGCGTCGCGGGCCCCATGGATGTGGCGCGAGCTGTACGCCTGGACGGATGGACCGGCGGCGGACTCCGCGCGCTGGGGCGCGCTGGCCCGCCGCCTGCTCTTCCGCGCCTTCCATCGGCTGGCGGCGTCCGGAGAGTGGGGACTCGTCCTCTGCACGCACTTCCTCCCCTGCCAGCTCGCCGCCCGCCGCGCCGACCTCCCGCCGTTCGCTCTCGTCGTCACCGACCTCGCGCTGCACCGGTACTGGGTTCAGCCCGGCGTGCGCCGCTACTTCGTCGCGACGGACCGGATGGCCGAGGAGCTGCGCCGCCGTGCCGGCACCGCGGTGGAGGTGACCGGTATCCCGCTCGCGCCGGCGTTCGCCGACGTGCCCGGTCGGGAGCGCGGCACGCCGGAGTGGGCGGCGCTCCGCCGGCGGCTGGGGCTCGATCCCGCTCGGCCGGTGGCGCTGCTCATGGGCGGCGGACTCGGGCTCGGCGTGGAGGCCGCCACGGCGGCCGCGCTCCACGCCGGCCTCGACGAGCTCCAGGTCGTCGTCGTCTGCGGCCGCAACGAGGGAGCTCGGACGCGGCTGAGTGGCGGCGGCGAATCGCCCGATCGGCTGCGCGTGCTCGGGCACGTCTCGAACGTCCACGAGCTGATGGCGGCCGCCGACGTCGTGGTCACGAAGCCCGGCGGCGTGACGACGAGCGAGGCGCTGGCGGTCGGGCGGCCGATCGTGTTCACGCGCGGCGTGCCCGGCCACGAAGAGGCGAACGCGCGGGAGGTCGTCGAGCTCGGCGCCGCCCTGCAGGCCATCCAGCCGCACCTTGTGTCGGCCGCGCTGCGCCGCCTGCTGACGGAGCCGCCGAGAATGGCGGCCATGACCGCGGCGGCCCGGGCCGCGGGCCGACCGAACGCCGCCACCTGGATCGCCGCGTCGGTGCGCCGGCTGCTCGTGCGCCGCGCCGCGGCGTGAAGCGCGGTGCCGCTCCCGACCGTCCACTTCCTCCTCGCCCGCGAGCCGCTCCGCCCGCCCCGCCGCCTGCTACGCGCGCTCCGCGAGCTGGAGGCCGGCTTCGCCGACCTCGTCCTCCACCATGAGCAAACGAATCTCTCCGCTCTCGGGAATCCCGACCTCGACGGCCGCGAGCCCGCCTGGGCCGAGCTGCGCTCGGCCTGACCGTCATCGGTGCCGCGGTGGGAGAAGACGCGGAAGGTCTCGCCCGCGGTCAGCCCAGGCCGGCGCCCGGCAACCACGAGATCCCGGCGTACGTGACGAGGGCGAGCAGCCAGCCCATCGCGACGTCGCCGGGGTAGTGCACCCCGAGATAGCAGCGGGAGAGGCCGACCACGAGCGCAAGGGCGAGGATCGCGCCGGCCACCGGGATCGGCGCGAGTGCGGCGAGGGGGAGCGCGATCGAGAGCGCCGCGGCCGCGTGACCGGACGGGAAGCTGAAGCGGTCGGGCGCGTGGATCAGCGAATCGATCCCGACCGGGAGGCGCGGCCGCGGCCGCGCCACGGAGCGCTTCAGCACCTGGACCAGCAGGTGCGAGCCGGCGAGCGTCGCCGCGGCGCGCCCGCCGATGCCGGGTGGCCCGGCCAGCAGCAGAAGGACGGCCGCGAAGACCGTCGTCATCGCGTCGCCGAGGTGCGTGGACGCGCGCATCGTCACGTCCAACCAGCCCCGGCGGCGGAGCAGCAGCGCGTGCAGCACGCGCTCGTCGTGTCGGCTCACGCGGATGAGCCAGGCAGCCATGGTTTCCTCCGTCGAGGTTCCGCGCGGAACATCGCCCCGCTGCGCCACTTCCGTGCCTCGGAACCGTAACGGTCGGGAAAAAAGCGGCGGGGGCGGCCCCTGGGCCGCCCCCGCCATGCGGATCGACGCGTCGTCGCAGGTCCGGGGCCGGCCGGCAACGACCGCGCCGCGGGTCCTCCCCGCGCCCGCGCCTCGGTGCCGGCGCACCGCGGGTCCCGGGTGCGCCGGCCGGACATGCGCGCCTCAGGACCGTTCCAGCGCCTCCTCCAGGTACCGGCCGGCCGCCCGCCAGTCGTCGTCGCCGACCAGGGCGAGGAGCGCCTCTCGCAGGTAGTAGCGCGTCTCGTCCGGGAGGTCGGGCTCGTCGAGGACGGCCAGGTACCGCTCGCGGAAGAAGGCGTCGCTTTCGTCGCGGACGTCGAAGTCCGTCTCGCCCCTGCGGATGGGCGTGAGGATCTCCGTGATCGTGGCGCGCAGTGTCTCGCGGTCCATTGCGCGGACTCCGTCGGCAGAGGTGGATCGCTCGAGGGTATGTTCCACGAAGCGCCATCCCGGCGCCGCCCGCCAGGGTGGGCGTGTAACGCTTCGGTCACGGGATCGTTTCGGCGGGGCGCCCGCCACCCGGCGCCGGGATGCGCGCGACCGGGGCGACCTGCGGCCGGATCTCCGGCCCATCCGAGCGCGCAACCGGGGCGGCCCGCGGTCAGCGGCGCGGCGCCGAGCCGCGCGCCGCACCGGTCCACGCGCGCCGCTTCGGTAACGATCCGGGCGCGCGGTCGGGACCTGTCCTTGCCGGAAAGCGGGACGGCCCCTCGATTGTAGCGGCACGTCCACGTCTACCGCCGGAGTCATGAGGAACGCGCCCGACGCCAACGACTTCGAGACTGCCGGTGCGGCCCGGCCGCTCACCCTGGCCGCGATCGATGCCGGCTCGAACGCCCTCCGGCTACTCGTGGCCGAGTTCGATGACGCAACCCACTCTCGCATCGTCGCGCAGGAGCGGCTGCCGGTGCGCCTCGGCCACAACGTCTTTCTCTCGGGTGCGCTCGCCGAGGATGCGATGGATCGCGCGGTCGAGGGCTTCGCCACCTTCCGCCGGCAGATGGATGCGCTCGATGTGGCCCGCTACCGGGCGGTGGCCACGAGTGCCGTGCGCGAGAGCACGAATGGCGAGGCGTTCATCGAGCGCGTCCGGCGGGAGACGGGAATCGAGGTCGAGGTCATCACCGGCTCGGAGGAGGCTCGGCTCGCGTTCCGCGCCGTGCAGGCGCGCCTGCCGCTCGGGAGCGAGCGGTGGGCGATGATGGACATCGGCGGCGGCAGCGTCGAGGTCATGCTCGTGGACCGCTCCGGCCTGCTCTGGAGCGAGTCCCACACGATCGGCACCGTTCGGCTGCTCGAGGAGCTCCGCCTGGCCGGGGAGGCGCCCGGTCGGTTGCAGCGCCTCGTGACGGAGTATATGGCGACGCTGCGGATCGCCTCCGCGGCGGACCGCTGGGGCGTGGCCGGCTTCGTCGCGACCGGCGGCAACGTCGAGGCGCTGGCGAAGCTCGCCGGCCTGGAGCCGGACGCCTCCGGCGTGAGCCGGCTTCCACTCGCGACGCTGCGGGAGCTCGCGCAAGCGCTCGCACGGCTTTCCTTCTCCGAACGCGTGCGCCAGCTCAGCCTGCGGGAGGACCGGGCCGACGTGATTCTCCCGGCCGCGTTCATCACGCTCAGGATCGCCGAGGTCGTCGGCGCCGACACGGTCGTCGTTCCGCACGTCGGCCTGAAGGAGGGGATCCTCTTCGATCTCGCGGAGGACGTCATCCTCCATCGCTTCCACGAGGACGAGCGCGACCGCGCCGTGCTGGCCGGTGCCATCGCCCTCGGGCAGCGCTACAGGTTCGACGAGGAGCACGGCGTTCACGTCGGGCGGCTGGCGCTCTCGCTCTTCGACCAGCTCCGTGCCCTGCACGGGCTCGACGACCAGGACCGCCGCGTCCTCCTCGCCGCCGCCGTGCTCCACGACCTCGGGCTGTTCGTCAGCCACAAGCGGCACCACAAGCACTCGCTCTACCTGCTCCAGAACTCGGAGATCGCCGGCTTCACCCCGGGCGAGATGCTGATGATCGCCAACGTCGCTCGCTACCACCGGAAGGGCGGCCCGTCCGCCGAGCACGAGCAGTTCGCACGCCTCGGTGCCGACGAGCGCGAGCGGGTCCGGAGCCTGAGCGCGATCCTGCGCCTTGCCGACGCGCTCGACCGCGAGCACCGCCAGCACGTCTCGGACGTCCGCGCGGAAGCGACCGACACCGGGCTCGTTCTCCACGTCGACGGCGGCGGCGACATGCTGCTCGAGCGCTGGGCGCTCGAGAAGAAGGCGGACCTCTTCGAGGAGCTGTTCGGGCTCCGCGTGAGCCTGGCCAGTGTCGCCTGAGGCGCCGGCCGACCGACGCCCCGCCGCTCACGCCGGGGCGCCGTCCGACTCCGCCTCCCGGCTGCGCGCGCGGGCCTCGGTCATCAGGTCCGACTGGAAGCTCCGCTCCTCCCGGCCATCGGGCCGGCGCAGCACGTAGCGGCCGCCGGCGCCGAGGTCCCACGCGAGGCGGTTGTCGCTGAGCGCCAGCAGCAGGATCCCGAGCAGCCGCGCCTTCAGCTCGGGTGCGTGGACCGGCACCATCGCCTCCACCCGCTCCTCGAGGTTGCGCCGCCGCCAATCGGCGCTGCCGATGAAGAGCCGCGGGTCGCCCGCGTTGTGGAAGTAGAAGATCCGATCGTGCTCGAGGAAGCGGCCCAGGATGCTCGTGACGCGGATGTTCTCGCTCGCGCCGGGCACGCCCGGGCGCAGCCGGCTGTGTCCGCGCACGATCAGGTCCACGCGCACGCCCGCCCGCGATGCCTCGTACAGCTTCCGGATCATGGCGACGTCGTCGATCGCGTTCATCTTCAGGATGATGCGCCCATCGCCACCGGCGCGGTGATGCTCGATTTCCTGGTCGATGAGGCGCATGAACGCCGCGCGCATGTCCCGCGGCGCCACGACGAGCTCCGCGTAGTGCTGCTCGGGGGCGTAGCCGGTGAGGAAATGGAAGAGGTTGACGACATCCCGGCCGATGGCCGGGTCCGCGGTCAGCAGGCCGATGTCCGTGTACAGCCTCGCCGTCTGCACGTGATAGTTGCCGGTCCCGACGTGGCAGTAGGTCCGGATCCCGCCCGCCTCCTCCCGCACCACGAGCACCACCTTGGCGTGCGTCTTCAGGCCGACGAGGCCGTAGGTCACGTGCACCCCCGCGCGCTCGAGCGCCTGCGCCCAGCCGATGTTCTTCTCCTCGTCGAAGCGGGCCGTCACCTCCACCATCACGGCGACCTGCTTTCCGGACTCCGCCGCGCGGATCAGCGCCCGGACCACGGGCGAGTCCTCCGACGTGCGGTAGAGCGTCTGCTTGATCGCCAGCACCCGCGGGTCGATCGCGGCCGCCTCGATGAAGTGCTGCACGGTGCTGGTGAACGACTCGTAGGGGTGGTGGACGAGCAGGTCGCCGCCGCGGATCACGTCGAAGATCCCCGACGGCTCCTCGGGCCGCACGCCCTCGAGCACGCGCGGCGGCGTGACGGGCTCCCAGACGGCGAAGCGCAGGCTCAGGACATCCAGCTCCGCGAGGCCGAAGAGGCCCGTCAGGTCGAGGAGTCCCTGGCTCTCGTAGAGGTCGGCCGGGTCCAGCTCCAGCTCGTCGCGCAGCAGCTCGCGCACGTGCTCCGGCATCGACGGCTCGACCTCGAGCTGCACCACCGGCGCGAAGCGCCGCGCGCGCAGCTCCTCGGAGATCGTCTGGATCACGTCCTCGATCTCCTCGTCGTCCCGCTCGAGGTCCACGCTCCGCGTGACCCGGAACTGGTGCGCGCTCACGAGCCGCATCCCGGGGAAGAGGTCGCCCACGTGCCGCAGCACCAGCTCCTCGATCGGCAGGACGCGCAGCGGGCCGCCGACCGGGATCCAGCGCTGACGGCCGGTCGGCACCTTCACCCGCGCGAAATGCTCCGTGTGCCGGACCGGGTGCTCGAGAAGCACCGCCAGCGACAGGCTCTGGCTCGAGATGAACGGGAACGGATGGCCCGGATCCACCGCCAGCGGCGTCAGGATCGGGTAGATGTTCGTGCGGAAGTACGCGTCCATCTCGTGCCGCTCGGCCTCGTCGAGCTGCGCGTACGACGTGATCACCACCCCGGCTTCGTGCTGCAGCCGGGGCCGAAGCTCCTCCTCCCACAGGTCCGTCATCACGCGCTGCATCGCCGCGACGGTCTCCCGGATCAGCGCGAGCTGCTCGGCCGGCGAGCGGCCGTCCGGTGACAGTACGCCGGCGTTCGCCCGCTGCTGCCGCTTCAGCGCGCCCACGCGCTTCGCGAAGAACTCGTCCAGGTTGCTCTCGGCGATGGCCAGAAAGCGAATCCGCTCCAGGAGCGGGACCGCCTCGTCCAGGGCGAGGTGGACGACTCTCCAGTTGAAGTCGAGCCAGCTCAGCTCCCGGTTCAGGTAGAGCGCGGGGTCCTCGGCCGCGGGCTCCGGCGCGGCCGCGGGTGCCCGGACCGGCCCCAGGGCCGGGAGCCCGCCGCGCCCGTTCCCCTCCGGGCGCGGGGTGGCGCGGGTCTCGCCCCGCTCTTTCTTGCCTGACGTGCGGGCCCCTTCGCGACGAGGTTTCGGCACAGTGCGTCCGATGGTCGAGGTTCGACGGTCGAGCCGCTCGCGCCCCCGGGCCGGCAGCGGCTGCGGCGGTCCCCCTGCAGGTACATCGCCGCGGGCGGCGCCGGAAGGGCGTGGACCCCACGAATCGCAAGCTGTTACGGGCGCGTTACATGCCGCCTCCGCCGGAGCCTCCGGGCTGGGCCCGGCCCGGGCCGGTGCCGCTCCCGGCGGCGGCGCGCCGCCGCGCTCCGCACGCTTCCGCAGCCGAACCGTTACAGGTCGTTTACGCGCCCGTTCCTGCATTGATGCTCGCGCGCGCCAGCTTGCGACTGCTTCCCGGGGACCACGACGGCTCCGGGCGGGCCAACGAACCGCAAGCGAGGATCGATCATGTTCCCACGGCGCCGGATCTCGTGGTTGGCGGCGGTCGGGTTCTTCCTCCTGCTCCCGGCGTCCAGCGCGTCGGCGCAGGGCCCGCAGGCGCGAGGGAAGATCGTCGGACGGATCGTCGACGCCGAGACGGGCAAGCCGCTCCCCGGCGCGCAGGTGGCGGTGAAGGGCGCCGGGCTCGGCTCCCTGGCCGGCGTGGACGGCCGTTACGTGATCGCCGGTGTCCCGGTCGGAACGCACGACCTGACGATCACGCTGCTCGGCTACGGCGAGAAGACGATCACCGGCGTCGACGTCTCGGGCGCCGACGCACGGCTGGTCGACGCGACGCTGGTGCCCGAGGCCGTCGCGATCACCGCGATCACGGTCGACGCGAAGAAGGAGCAGGGCAGCGTCGCGCGGGCATTGGACGCGCAGCGCAACGCCACGGGCGTCATCAGCGCGATCACCTCGGAGCAGATCCAGAAGAGCCCGGACCGCGATGCCGCCCAGGCGGTGCAGCGCGTCAGCGGCGTGACGGTGCAGGATGGCCGCTACGTCTTCGTGCGCGGCCTCGGCGAGCGCTACACGACGACGTCGCTGAACGGCGCGCGCGTGCCGAGCCCCGAGCCGGAGCGGAAGGTGGTGCCGCTCGACCTGTTCCCGGCCGGCCTGCTCCAGACGATCACGACCTCCAAGACGTTCACGCCGGACCTGAGCGCCGACTTCAGCGGCGCCCACGTCGACATCGAGACGCGCGAGTTCCCGAGCCGCCGCGTGCTGACGCTGCAGGCCTCGGGCGGCTTCAACGGCGCGGCCACGGGGCGCACGGTGCTCGCCGCGCCGATGAGCGGCGCCGAGTTCTTCGGCATGGCCGGCGCCGGGCGCGGCATCCCGACGGACGTGAAGGACCCGGCGGCGCTCGAGCGGCCGCTCACGCAGGCGCAGACGGCGCAGATCATCCGCTCGTTCCGCAACGTCTGGTCGCCGGGGCGGCAGGACGGCGCGCCGAACTCCTCCTTCGGCTTCTCGCTCGGCGGGCAGGACCCGGTCTTCGGGCGCTCGGTCGGCTACCTGGTCTCGGGGACGTACTCGCTGACGCAGGAGGCGCGCTCGGGCGAGGTGCGCTCGCTCGCGGTGCCGGACGGGACCGGCGGCACGCGGCCGTTCAACGAGTTCACCGGGAGCACGGGGCGGCGCAGCGTGCTCTGGGGGGGGCTGCTGAACCTGAGCGCGAGCGTGAGCGAGCGCGTCCGCCTGACGCTGAACAACATGCTCGACCGCACGGCCGACAACGAGGCCCACCAGGACTACGGCATCCTCGACTTCTTCGGCTCGCCGGTGCAGCGGACCACGCTCGATTTCGTGGAGCGCACCGTCTACTCGAGCCAGCTCCGCGGGCAGGCCATGCTTGGCGAGCGCCATTTCCTCGACGCCAGCCTCACGCGCTCCGGCGTCAGCCGCGACGAGCCGGACCGCTCCGACTTCGCCTACATCCGGGAGATCGGGCTGACCGGCGACACGCTCCCGCTGACCTGGCTCGCCAACGACGACGACGCCGCCAAGCGCTCCTTCTCCACGCTCGACGAGGGCTCCTGGAACGGCGCGTTGAACTATCGCTGGCAGCTCGGCGCCGTCGCCTCGCCGGTGGAGCTCAAGACCGGCGTCGCCTACCGCGCCACGCACCGGGATGCCGACACCCGCAGCTACGCCATCGTGGCGCAGGGGCTCACGCCGCAGGAGCGCATGGCCGCGCCCGAGGCGCTCTTCGACGGCCGCTACTTCGACGGCTCCGCGCAGTTCTCGGTGCACCCGGTCACCGCCGGCGGCGCCTACACCGCCGACGAGAAGATCGCGGCCGGCTTCGCCATGGTGGACTACCCGCTGACGCCGCGCGTGCACGTCGTGGCCGGCGCCCGCGTCGAGAACTGGAAGCTCGATCTCACGAGCGCGCCGATCCTGCGCGACCCGGGCGTGGTCGGCCGCGACAACACGGACGTGCTCCCGTCGCTCTCGCTCAACGTGAAGCTGACCGAGGAGCAGAACCTCCGCCTCTCGGCGACGCAGACCGTCTCGCGCCCCGAGTACCGCGAGCTCTCGCCGATCACGTTCCGCGACGTCATCGGCGAGCGCAGCATGATCGGCAACCCGGCGCTGCGGCGCGGGCTGGTCCGCAACCTCGATGCGCGCTGGGAGCTGTACCCGAGCCGCGGCGAGGTCCTGAGCGTGGCGCTGTTCGCGAAGCAGTTCGTCGACCCGATCGAGCGCGTCGAGATCGCCACGTCCGGCGCGTCGAACGAGAGCTTCGTGAACGCCGACGGCGCGCACAACTACGGCGTCGAGCTGGAGGCGCGGAAGAGCCTCGGCTTCCTCGGCGCCTCGCTCGACCCGCTCCTGCTGTTCGCGAACGCCACGCTGATGAAGAGCCGGATCACTCCCGGCAACGACTCGATCTCCGCGCTGACGAACGCCAGCCGCCCGATGGTCGGCCAGGCGCCCTACGTCGTCAACGCCGGCGCGACGTACGCCACGGAGAACGGCCTCAGCGCGACGCTGCTCTACAACGTCGTCGGCAGGCGCATCACGTCCGCCGGCACGAGCCCGCTCCCCGACACCTACGAGATGCCGCGCAACGTGCTGGACGCCACGCTCCAGCTCCCGCTCGGCGGCACGCTCACGGCCAAGCTCTCGGGGAAGAACCTCCTCGACTCGCCCTACCGCCAGGTCCAGGGCGACGTGGCCCGCCTCCGTTACCGCGCCGGCCGCGTCGTTACGCTCGGCTTCAACTGGCAGCCGTAGCCGCCGCCACCCGCCGGCGCACGGGGTCGCAGAACTTTTACATACCCCGTGCGCCGCGGTGACGCGGCAGACCGAAGTTCCCGCCGCGGGTCGATGACAGACACTCACTCTGGGGAGGGAACTTCCATGCGGAGCAGAGCTCGGGCGCTCCAGGTCGCCGCCGCGCTGGCGCTGGCCGCCGCGGCGTTCGGTTGCAGCGGTGACGACACGACGGAGCCGACGCAGCAGCCGCCCGGCGCGGTAACGGGCGTAACGACCACGGTGAACTCGCCCACCAGCATCACCGTGACCTGGGCGGCCGTTACGGGGGCGACGAGCTACGTCGTGCAGCGCGCCGAGGGCGCGAGCGGCACGTTCGCCGACGTCGCCACGCCGACCGGCACCAGCTTCGCCGATACCGGCCTGAAGGGGGGCACCACCTACCGTTACAAGGTCGCCGCCGCGAACGCCGCCGGCACCGGCTCCTTCAGCACCGAGGCCGCCGGCACGACCATGACCGCCGGCCCGAAGGTCGCCACGGTCACCGGCAACATCACGTCCAGCCGCACGTTCTCCTCGGATACGCTCTACGTGCTCAGGGGCTTCGTGAAGGTCACGAACGGCGCGACGCTCACGATCCAGCCGGGCACGAAGATCGTCGGCGACACGACCGCCGCCGGCAGCTCGCTCTGGATCACGCGCGGCGCGAAGATCAACGCCGTCGGCACGGCGCAGAGCCCGATCGTCTTCACCTCCCAGCGCGCCCCCGGCAACCGCGCCCCCGGGGACTGGGGCGGCCTCGTCATCGTCGGCAACGCGCTCGACAACCGCTGCGTCACCGGCGGCGTCTGCACGCTCTTCACCGAGGGGCCGCAGGGCACCGGCCAGGACGTCGGCGAGAACTACG
>DASTKT010000205.1:0-68115 GCA_035715725.1 Longimicrobiales bacterium
CGAGATGGGGTACGAGCTGCCGTGGCCGCCGCAGTACGAGAGCCTGAAGCGCTACACGCCGAGGTTCGTGTGAGAGGCCACGCGCCGGCACTCCGCGAGAGGCGGGAACGGCTCCGACGGAGTCCTCATGAAGGGGCCGGAGATGTTCGCAACGCGACCGGGAGCAGCGATGAGACTCAACCACATGGATCTTCAGGTCTCGGACGTGACGCGCGCACGCGAGTTCTTCGAAACGTTCTTCGAGCTCCGCTGCGTGTATCAACGCGCCGAGCAGATCGCCCTGCTGGAGGACGAGACGGGCTTCTCCCTCGCCGTGAGCAACCTGTTCGGCTCGCCCGCGCCCGCCTATCCGGCCGACTTCCACGTCGGCTTCGTCCTCGAGCGGGAAAGCGACGTCCGCGCTCACTACGAGCGCCTGCAGGAAGCGGGCGTGCCGATGAAGCGGGAGCTCGGGCGCGGCGGGCCGAACGTGTATTTCACGTGCCTCGGCCCCGATTCGATCCCCGTCGAGGTCAGCGCCCCGCGTGACGAGGCGTGAGCCCGCGGCGGTCCGGCTCCGCGCCGTGCCCGTCGCCAACCCTTGATCCTGGTGTGCCTCATGAGCTCGACCCGCATCGTTCGGCACTTCGACGCGCCTCGCGAGGCGGTCTACCGCGCGCTCGTCGATCCGGACGCGATCGCGCGCTGGAGGGTGCCGGACGGCATGACGTGCGAGGTGCACGAGTTCGACGCCCGCGAAGGCGGCCGGATCCGGGTCTCGCTCACGTACGACGAGCCGACCGCCGCCGGCAAGACGACCGCGCACACCGACACGTACCACGGCCGCTTCGTGAGGCTCGTGCCGAACGAGCGGGTCGTCGAGGTGGACGAGTTCGAGACGGCGGACCCGGCGCTCCAGGGCGAGATGACGATCACGATCACGCTCGAGGACGCGGACGGCGGCACCGACCTCGTCGCCGTGCACGAGGGGCTCCCGCCCGGCGTGGCGCCCGCGGACAACGAGACCGGCTGGCGGATGTCGCTCGCGAAGCTCGCGGCGCTGGTCGAGGCGAAGCGCGACCGGCCCGGGCGCGGATCGCAACCATGACGGTCGCGCTTCGCGAGGTCGCGGCCTGAGACCGTTCGACCGCCCACCCCGCTCGCCGGACCCCCGCGAACTCCAGGAGCCCCGATGCCTCTGACGTACTCGACCTACCTCCGCCTCGACGAGCTCCTCGGCGTGCAGACGCCGGCGTCCGAGCCGCCGGAGCACGACGAGATGCTCTTCATCGTCGTGCACCAGGTCTACGAGCTGTGGTTCAAGGAGATCCTGCACGAGTTCCGGCACCTGGAGGAGCTGCTCCTCCGGGCGGACACGCCGCGGGCACAGCACACGCTGAAGCGCGTGCTCACGATCCTGAAGGTGCTCGTCGCGCAGCTCGACGTGCTGGAGACGATGACGCCGCTCGAGTTCCTCTCGTTCCGCGACCGCCTCGAGTCGGGGAGCGGCTTCCAGTCCTTCCAGTTCCGGGCGCTGGAGTTCGCGATGGGTCACAAGCGGACCGAGCCGCTCGGGCGCTACCCGGAGGGGACGGCGGCGCGGCGCCTGCTCGACGACTGGTACGCCAGGCCGAGCCTCTGGGATACCTTCCTCCGCTACCTCGCCGGGCAGGGATACCCGGTCCCCGCCGGCCTGCGCGAGCGCGACGTGACGCGGCCGATCGAGCCGTCGCCCGAGGTGCAGCGGATCCTCGTGGAGGTGTATCGCACGAACCCGACAGTGGGCGAGGTGTGCGAGCGGCTCGTCGACCTCGACGAGGGCGTGCAGGAGTGGCGCTACCGGCACGTCAAGATGGTCGAGCGCACGATCGGCGCGAAGCCCGGCACCGGCGGCTCCGCCGGCACCGCGTACCTGGTCAAGACGCTGTTCCGCCCGGCGTTCCCGGACCTGTGGGCGATCCGGTCGGAGCTGTAGCCGGCTGGATCCGCGGACCGCGATTCGGCAGGGCAGACGTCGAACCAGACCCCGGCCGGGCAGGCGCGTGACGGCTTCATGATCGAGAGCGCCGATCCTCCGGGCTACGCCCGCACAGGGGTGAAGGGTTTTGCGGCCGTGCCGATCCTGCCGGACACGCTGAATCCGGAGGAGTTCCCGCTTCCCGACGACACACTCGATGCCTTGTGCACCTGGACGATCGGCCCGACAGATAGCAAAAGGTGGCCATCGGGGGAAACCGCCGACCGGCGGCCGACGGGTTCCCCGGCTTCATGAAGCTGTCCGAGTCGGGGTCGATCGCGCGAGATCCTCCGCCGATCGCGCTCAAATCCTCCCTCAACGGCGAGCCGGTCTTTCGCGAGACGCTCGAGATCACCCTCGACGGTACGAATGTGACGGCGTGGTTTCGCCCGGGTGCGACCGGCGGTGCCGACCTCGTAGGCGTGTTCGCCCTGGGCTCCTCCCCGCCCATGTCAGGCTAGAACGTCCTTGAGACGCGTGTCGAGGGGCTGACGGCGAGCGGCCAACAAGTGGTGGATATCGACCGGATCACGTTCACCGTGGATGACACCCGCGAACTCGCGACCAACACCTTAATGAACAGTCCGTAGGCGAGCCCGCCGGAGCGGAGAGCCGCCTGCCTCGTCGAAACGACGAGCGAGGCGGCTTTCTGCGTTGTCCTGACGTCGATCCGGCGCCTCCCCGAGCGGCTGTTCGGATGCCGCGCAACCCGCTTGACCCATTCGAGTGATCGGCGCAGGTAGGAGGCGCAGACCTGTTGGCCGGGCGCTACCCGTGTTCTGGCGACCCGCTTAGTATTAGCGTGGAATGATGCGGATCGAAGCAAGACTATTGCGCGTCCTGCAGCCCACTGGCATATTCGGCGCGGCCGGCCTGACGACATCGCATCATTTCCAAACCGAAAGGTCTTTCACCCCACGACCAATCTGGAGGGGCAATACTGCCTTCATCTACACCTAAACGGCGTTTAGTTGTCGGGCCCGCTGCGGTCATCCTCGCCCTCTTCGTCACGGCATGCAGTGGGACGGACCGAGATCCCGTCGGGCCGCGTGCGAGGGCTGCTGTCATGCTCGCCAGTCCCAGCAATCCGGACGAGTCCATTGCCCGCGCCGTGGCACTGGCACTCGCCGACCCGGCGCTGAGGACCCAGGTGCTCGAGGACATGAGGGATAGCCCATTCCGCGAGAAGAAGCTGCACCTCCGCAGCTACCTGCGAGGTGGCGGCGAGGGGCTGGCCGTCGCTGCGGCAAGGAGCGCGGGTATGGCCGAAGCCGACCTTCTGCACCTCCTGGACGCAGGCCGAGATCTCGAGTTCTACATGCCGGTCCCGGCTCACAAGCTGACATGGAAAGGCACGCCTGATGTCATCGTCGTCGCGACGACCATGCGGGATAGCGAGCTCCGCCGGCTGGGTGCCACCGAGCTCACCGGCTACGACACTCACGGGCAGCCCGTCCGCGTACCGCTGCGCAAACCCACGACGGCGCCTCTACTGAGCATCGTGCCCGTAGAAACGTCCTTCGGTTCGGATCCGGAGGGGATACGACGCCGCGCGCCGCACAGGCCGGACGACGTGATCGGGCTGCAGATCGCCTGCACCACAGACTGCCCTTGGGACTCCGGCGACATCGGCTTCATCCGGAGTCGTCCGAGGTCGGCCGCGAGTGGCTCGCCTGGGCAGGTCGCCGCCAGGCCTGGCGAGGTCGTCGGGATCCAGCAAGATTGCACGGAAGACTGCAGCGGCGGCGGCGGAGGCACGCCAACGCCGGTGAGTGGGTTCTACATGGATTTCTGGCAGGCATATTTTGCCGGCTGGAGTTATGACTCGGTTCCGTTCGGCAGCCCGGAGTTCGAGATCTATCTAGGGAAGTACAACCCGAACAACGGCTTGTACGACTCGCCCCTCGATGCGTACGGTGATCCGCCGTGCGCAGGCGATTCCCGAGCCACATGGAGTTATAAGTACTTCGACTACAACGATCCGCCGAATACCTACTATCGCGACTTCCTGATCGCGCGCGGGGATGCCTCGGACCTTGAAACGCGCTACGCCAGCACGAGCTATTCGGCGGAGGTGTTCTTCATCGACAATGATGACACCGGCTGTCCGTTGGCGGGCGAGCCTAGCATCGCATGGTTCGGCAACGGTAACAACCTGGACAATGATGACGACTTTCTAGGCGCGGTCGGACTGCCGTTCGGCACCACCACGACGCCGTATTACTGGATGAATCCGTACACCACGTCGGACCCAGCGCTGTTCCAACTGGCGTTCGCGACGAACCGGACGTTCTAGTTCCTCGCCACGTAGGTGCGCCGCTTGGGGCGGCGTCCTCCGCGATTTCGCTCCACGCGGCTCCGGATCAGGAGAGGCGTCATGAAGAACCTGCGGATCATCCTCGTAGCGACCGCCGTGGCGGCCGTGCCAAGCCCTTCGTGGTCGCAGGAGATCGCCTCGCCGATCACCTCGCCACCGATTCTTCTGCTCCCGATCGAGAGCTCCGTAAGTCGCGCAGCCACCGTGTTTCTCTACCAGGGGAATGAGCCGGCGGTGGCCGCCGGCCTCTCTTACTCGCAGCCTCTCACCCGGCGGCTGGCCGTGCAAGCTCAGGCGGCCGCTAGCCGCCGCTCATCCGCAGGTGACCCACTTGCGCAGCCTGAGGGTCTGTATGCCGCGGGCCACCTGGGCGCGAGTTTCGCCCTCGAGCAGAGCGAGGCATCCTCGCTCAGGCTCTTCGGTGGGGTCCAGGCCGACCATCGGGACGCCCTTGGAGCCACGCGACTGTCATTCCCGGTCGGTGTCACGCTCGCGCTCACTACCCGAATCAGCGCCATCGAGCTGAGTCCAATCGGCTCGATCGGCGCCGCCCTCCGCCACGACGACGCGAACTCGAACCGCGAGATCGCAGGCCCGCTCAACGCTGTGAGCGTCGAACGGTCTGGCTGGTTTGCCCAGATGGGACTGCGGCTCGGAGTGGGCGCCTTCTGGGGTCAGGCCGACTGGGGGCGCGACAAGCAACTCGACGCCGACGCTCGAGCGATGCCTCCGCTACCGATCGTCGATGGCCAGGGCCCACCGGAGATCAGGGCCACGCCACGCTGGAGCCTCCGGTTCGGCTACAACCTCTAATTATTAAACCACGTCCGCGGCGGCGAGGGCGTAGACGACGATCCGGTGCAGCCACCTTTCCCGGGGGGTGCGGGGCGCGTCGAGTTGCATCCGCTGGAGGTAGGGCCGGGCGCTCTCGGAGATGCCCAGCGCCTTGCCGAGGGCGTGCGGCCGGGGGAGCCTCCTGAGCCGCTGCTCTTTCAAAGCGGCGGATGCCTTCCCCAGCCTCACCTCTTCCCGGCTCAGGTCGGTACCGAAGGGAAACGACTCGAACAGCCCCCGCCGTCGATACGGCGCCAGGAGCGCCTCGCGGCGCTCGGGGCGGTTGCGACGGCACCACCGCCGGGATGCGGTAGTCCGCGGCCACCTTCCCGGCGCGCCAGGCATCCTCTAGCAGCCCCTCCTGGAACCCCGCATCCGCGATCTCGACGAGCGCCGTTGCCACCTCCTCGTCCGTGCGTCCCCGCAGGTCGGCGATCCCGTACTCGGTCACCACGGGGTCGCGCAGGTGGCGGGGATGGTTATGTTGGCGTACTATCAGAGGCACGATTCCTCTTTCGCGCCGGTCCAGGGTGCCCGGCGACACCCCTCATCCCATATCGCGAGTGGGACTTCGGAGCGGGCGAAGGACATTTCGTGACCCTGGTAGTAGCTCCAGCGGATCCCCGAATGGAGCTTGCTCCCCGCTTCGCGCGTGCTGCGGATCATCAGGATCGAGCGGCCGTCGTCGAGGGCGTGAGCCGGGGCCCCGAAGTTGTACTGCCCGCCAACGCCGCTCAGCACACGTTCGTCCTCCAGCGTGTCGGAGGCGACGGCGCCGCTCAGCGTGGCGACGAGCCCGGAATTGACGAACCTTTCCGACTTGCGCTGCAGCCGCTTGAGCTCCTCCCCGCCGTAGAGTTGATTTACGAAGGAGATATGGGTCATGCAGAACTGCTCGCGCTCGCGGCGGTCCATCCGGCGGAGCGCGGCGTAGAGGCGGCGCGGCCCCAGGAAGGCGCAGGCGTGGGCCAGCTTGCGTCCGGCGAGGCGGTCACCCAGGCAGCGGCGCGAGATCTCGCCCGCGGCGGCCACATCCGTGAGACCGACGGAGATGACATCACGACCCAGCCGAATGCCGCCGCCCTCGCAGCCGAGGTCCGGCCGAAAGGCGCCGAGCGCCTTGAGGAGTTCGACGTCGGCGGCGGCGAGCCGGGCGCGGACGACGCCGGCCTCGACGAGCGCCCCAGCATCGCGGGCGTCACCTCCTCGGTGATCCGGCCGGCGTTCCCGGACCTGTGGGGGATCCGGTCGGAGCTGTAACCGGCGACGGCGGACGGGCGATACGCCGAGGCGCGGGCGCGTGTAGCGGGCCGCGCGTCCGGGTGTCCGCGCGCGGGCACCCGTTCCCGGCAGCGCACAACGGAGATCGGCGGTCGCGGAGCGGGCGATCGGCGGATCTCACGCGGCGGCAGGGACTTGGCCGACCTACACCGGATTGGCATGCGACTTGGGGGTGGGACGGCCGAGTCGGCACTTCCACTCCGTCGATCGAGACACCATGGACGGACTGATTCAGGACTTCCGCCAGGCCTTCCGCTCGTTGTCGAAGAGCCGGACTTTCACGCTGGTCGCGGTGCTCTGCCTCGCGCTCGGCATCGGCGTGAACAGCGCGATCTTCGATATCGTGAACGCGATCCTCCTGCGGCCGCTGCCGTTCCGGGACGCGGAGCGCGTGGTCGCGGTGTTCGCGTCGAATCGACGCGCGGGTGACGAGCGGACCGGACTGACGTACGCGGACCTGCGGGACCTGCAGGCGGGGAGCGGCGCGTTCTCGGAGGTGGCGGGCTACTCCGAGCGGAACTTCACGCTGACGGGGCTCCAGGAGTCCGAGCGCGTGGAGGGCTCGCTCATCACGCCGAACCTGTTCTCGCTGCTCGGCGTGCAGCCGCGGCTCGGGCGTACGTTCCGGGCCGAGGAGGCCGCGCCGGCGGGGTTCGAGCAGGTCGTGCTGCTGAGCGACGGGCTCTGGCGGCGTCGCTTCGGCGCCGACCCGTCGATCGTCGGGCGACCGATCCGACTGAACGACCGCGAGCTGATCGTGGTCGGGGTGATGCCGCCGGGGTTCCGCTTCCCGGAGACGGATGAGCTCTGGCTTCCGATGGGGTCGGCGGACCCGCAGGACAGGGAGCACCGTTACGTGGTGGGCGTGGCGCGGCTGGCCGGCGGGGTCCCGCTCGACGGCGCCCGGACGCGCGCGGACCAGGTGGCGCGGCGCCTCGCGACGGCGTACCCGGCCACGCACCGCGACTGGGCGTTCGACGTCGTCGGCTTCCGCGAGGCCATCGTCGATCCGACGGCGTACCAGCTGATGTACCTGATGCTCGGTGCCGTGGCATTCGTGCTGCTGATCGCGTGCGGCAACGTGGCGAACCTGATGATGGCCCGCGCGACCGACCGACAGCGGGAGATCGCGCTGCGCGCCGCGCTCGGCGCCAGCCGCCGGCGGATCGTGCGTTGGCTCCTCACGGAGAGCGTCGTGCTCGCGCTCCTCGGCGGCACCGTCGGCCTGCTCCTCTCCGTGTGGTGGGTGGAACTCACGACCCGTGCAATCCCGGAGGAGCTGGCGTACTGGATCCGGTTCGGGATCGACGCGCGCGTGCTGCTGTACACGGCGGCGATCTCGGTCGGCACCGGAGTGGTGTTCGGGATTCTGCCGGCCGTGCGCGCGTCGCGGCCGGACCTGCAGACGGAGCTGCGCGAGGCGGTGCGCGGCGGCAGTGATGGGCGCGCGCAGGGCCGGATCCGGGGCGCGTTGGTGGGCGCGGAGATCGCCCTCTCGCTGACGCTGCTCATCGGCGCGACGCTCATGATGAAGAGCTTCCTGCGGCTGCAGACGGCGGATCCCGGGTTCCGCGACGACCACATCCTGAGCATGCGCACGTCGCTGGTTGGCGACCGCTACGATGCGGGCGCGGCGAAGGCGGCCTTCTTCGAGGGCGCGGCCGAGCGGCTGCGCGAGCGGCCCGGCGTGGCCGCCGCGGTCGCGACATCGGCGATCCCGGCCGACGACGGCGGACCGCCGATCGCGGTCGAAGCGGAGGGGACGGAGGTCAGCGGCGAGCGCGCCGTGATCGCCACGTTCTACGCCTCGACCACCGGGCTGTTCGAGACGCTCGGCGTGCGCCTCATCGCGGGGCGCGACTTCACGGCGGGCGAGGCGCGGGACTCGGCCGCGCGCGTGGCCATCGTCGGCCGCACGCTGGCGGCCCGCCTCTGGCCGGGTCGCGATGCGATCGGCCGCCGGATCCGCCTCGACGGCGACACGACTTGGCTGAGCATCATCGGCGTCGCGCCGGATCTGCAGTACGAGGAGTTCGGCGAGGAGACGCCGCGCTCGAGGCTCCAGGTGCACGTGCCGTACGGCCGCGCCGGCTGGCGCGGCATGGCGCTGCTCGTGCGCGGGACCGGCGATCCCGCGGCGCTCGCGCGCGGGGTGCGCGCCGAGCTGCGCTCGATCGACCCGCTCGTCGCCCCGTTCGACCTGCTCACCATGCCGCAGCGGCGCCGCTACACGACCTGGGAGCACCGGGTCTTCGGCTACACCTTCCTCGGCTTCGGCGGCGTCGCGCTGCTCCTGGCGCTGGCCGGCGTCTACGGCGTGATGGCGTATGCCGTCGCGCGGCGGCGCCGCGAGATCGGCATCCGCCTGGCCGTCGGCGCGCCGCCCCGGCTGGTGCTCGCGATGGTGCTCTCCGGCGCCGCGCGCCTGACCGCCATCGGGCTGGGCGTCGGCATCCTCGCATCGCTTGGCGTGACCTGGCTGATGGGCGGACGCCTGCTCTATGACGTCAGCCCGCGCGACCCGGCGACGTTCCTCCTCGCGCCTTTGCTGCTGGCCGGGGCGGCGCTGCTCGCGAGCTGGCTCCCCGCCCGGCGCGCGGCCATGTTGGATCCGGTCGAGGCACTCCGGCCGTAGTCCTTGCTCCCGCCACCCACGACGTCCGCGGAGCGGGCGACCACGGGTGCGCGCCCGGACCAACGGTGAACCGCAGCCGAACGGAGGCGCCGTGCTCGCGATCCTCGTCGTGCTCGCCGTTCTCGCCGGATGCGCGGACGGCTCGCCGGGGCCGGTGCCGCCGGCGGGCGGCGACTCCGTCGCGCTCGGGCTCCAGACCGTCGCGGAGGGGCTGATCTCGCCCGTCTACCTGACCACGCCGCCGGGGGATGCGCGCCTCTTCATCGTCGAGCAGCCGGGGCGGATCCGGATCGTGAAGGACGGCCGGCTCCTCGACCGCCCGTTCCTGGACATCACCGCGAAGGTGCGGAGCGGCGGCGAGCAGGGGCTGCTCAGCGTCGCCTTCGACCCGAAGTACGGAGAGACCGGCTTCTTCTACGTCGACTACACGGACCGGAACGGCGACACGCGCGTCGAGCGCTACCGGGTGAGCGCGGACGCGGACGTGGCGGACCCCGCGTCGGTGAAGCCGATCCTCTTCCAGGCGCAGCCGTTCTCGAACCACAACGGCGGGCTGCTCGTCTTCGGGCCCGACGGCATGCTCTACGTCGGGCTGGGCGACGGCGGCAGCGGCGGCGACCCGCAGGGCAACGGCCAGAGCCTCGGCACGCTGCTGGGCAAGATCCTGCGCATCGACCCGGGCCGCGGCGACCCGTACGCCATCCCGGCCGACAACCCGTTCGTCGCGCGGGCGGGCGCGCGGCCGGAGATCTGGGCGTACGGGCTGCGCAACCCGTGGCGCTTCGCGTTCGACCGGACGGCGGGGCTGCTCTACATCGCCGACGTCGGCCAGAACAAGTACGAGGAGGTGGACGCCGAGCCAGCCGGCGCCGCGGGGCTCGACTACGGCTGGAACCGCATGGAAGGGCTCCACTGCTACGGCGCGTCCACGTGCGACCAGTCCGGCCTCCGCCTCCCGGTGCTCGAGTACGAGCATCCGGACGGCTGCTCCATCACCGGCGGCTACGTATACCGCGGCAGGGCGATCCCGGAGATCGCCGGCCAGTACTTCTACTCCGACTACTGCGGCGGCTGGCTGCGCAGCTTCCGGCTCCAGGGGCGCACGGCCACGCCGCGCCGGTGGGACGTCGGCAACCTGGACGGCATCACCTCCTTCGGCGAGGACGCCGCCGGCGAGCTGTACGTGGTCGTGCAGGGCGGCACCGTCTCGCGGATCGTGAAGAAATGAGCGACGCCCCGAGCCCGGAGGCGCTCTACGCCACGCCGAACGCGCTCGCGCCCGACTACGCGCGCTTCGACGTCGCCAACCGGCTCCTGCTGACGGGGCACTCGCACCAGGCGTGGCCGGACCGCGGCTTCGAGGGGCAGGTCCAGGCCTGGCTCGACGCCGCCCGCTACGTCGACGGGAAGTGGGACCGCGCCTTCGAGATGGCCGAGCGCGTGCGCCGCGGCTACGCGCGTCTGCTCGACGACCCCACAGGCGACGTCGCGCTCGCCGCGAACACGCACGACCTCGTCGTCCGCTTCCTCTCCGCGCTGCCGCTGCGCACCCGGCCGCGCCTGGTGACGACGTCCGGCGAGTTCCACACACTCCGACGCCAGCTCGACCGCCTCGCCGAGGAGGGGCTCGACGTCGTCAAGCTCGAGCCCGAGCCGGTGGACACGCTGGCCGAGCGGCTCGCCGCCGCCGTCGACGGCCGCACCGCCGCCGCGCTCGTCTCCTCCGTGCTCTTCCAGAGCGCCCGCATCGTCCCCGGGCTCGGGCTCCTGCGCGAGGCCTGCCGGCGCGCCGGCGCCGAGCTGCTCGTCGACGCCTACCACCACCTGAACGTCGTCCCGTTCTCCGTCCACGAGTCGGGGCTCGAGGACGCGTTCGTCGTCGGGGGCGGCTACAAGTACTGCCAGCTCGGCGAGGGCAACGCGTTCCTGCGCCTGCCGCCCGGGTGCGCGCTGCGACCCGTCGTCACGGGCTGGTTCAGCGAGTTCTCGGCGCTCGCGGAGCGGAACGAGCCGGGGCGCGTCGCCTACGGGGAGGGCCCCGATCGGTTCGCCGGCGCGACGTACGACCCGACGTCGCATTACCGCGCCGCCGAGGTCTTCGCGTTCTTCGAGGAACGCGGCCTCACCGCGCGCTTCCTCCGCGAGGTCAGCCAGCACCAGGTCCGGCGGCTGGCCGCGCGCTTCGACGCGCTCGACCTCGATCCACGCGTGGTCGACCGCGACCGCGACGTCGACCTGGCGGACGTGGCCGGGTTCCTCGCGCTGCGCTCCCCCTGGGCCGCCGACCTGCAGACGCTTCTGCGCGAGCGCGGCGTGCTCACCGACTCCCGCGGCGACGTGCTCCGCTTCGGCCCCGCGCCGTACCTCTCCGACGCGCAGCTCGAGGCCGCGATCGAGGCGCTCGGGGAGTGCGTCCGGGCGCTCTGAGCGCGACCGCCCGGCGGGTGGCGCGAGGCTCGGCGCCGGCGCGAGTCGCCTCGCCGCCCCCACCTTCGCCCGGGCGGCGCCGATGTCCTCCGCACGAACCTGTGGCTCTGTCCGCGGGAAATGTTGGTGGCCGGGACTGCTATGCGAGTGGCCGATCCAGGCAGCCGGTCCGGCCGGGAACCGGCACGGTCGGCGCGGGTTCGGGGGCTGGAACCGTGCGCCGCGTCGCGCCCGCGATCGCGCTCTGTCCGTGAGAAGTGTTGGTGGGCGCCGGGAGCGCCGGAACAGCGAACGGAGGCACACCCGGATGCACCCCCGGCGCATTGGCCTGATCGGCGACTTCGACCCGACCGTCACCGCCCACCACGCCATCGGCGTCGCGCTCGAGCAGGCGTCCGCGCGCCTCGACCGGCGCATCGAGGGCGTCTGGCCCGGCACGGAGGCGGTCGAGCGGGACGGCGCCGCGCTGCTCGCCGGCTTCGATGGCCTCTGGTGCGTGCCCGCGAGCCCCTACCGCAGCGTGGAGGGCGCGCTCGCGGCGATCCGCTTCGCGCGCGAGTCGCCGCGCCCCTTCCTCGGAACGTGCGGCGGCTTCCAGCACACGCTGATCGAGTACGCGCGGAACGTGCTCGGCCTCGCCGGCGCCGACCACGCGGAAACGAGCCCCGATGCCGCGCTCCCGCTCGTCAGCCGGCTCTCCTGCTCGCTCGTCGAGGCGACAGGGTCGGTGCGCCTCCGCGCCGGCTCCCGCGCCGCGATGCTCGCCGGGGACGCGCCGCTGACCGAGCAATACCACTGCAATTTCGGGCTGAACCCCGAGTACCGGCGGCTGTTCGAGGGCTCGGGGCTGCGGATCGTGGGAGAGGACGAGGCGGGCGAGGTGCGCGTGGTCGAGCTGGACGACCACCCGTTCTTCCTCGCCACGCTCTTCCAGCCGGAGCGGCGCTCCCTTGAGGGGACGCTCCACCCGATCGTGGCGGCGTTCGTCGAGGCAGCCGCCGGAGATGAACCGCGGTCGTGATGCCGCCGGAGGGCGGCCTCTTCCTCGAGGTGAGGGGATGATTCGACGCGTCCTCGTCGTCACCGCCGCCGCGCTGGCGCTGGGCTGCGCCCGGAGCGGCGCGCAGCAGGTCAAGGCCAGCCAGAGCGGGACGGTGTCGCAGGAGGTCGGCGAGACGAGGATCGCGCTGGCGTACGACCGCCCCATCGCCCGCGGGCGCGCGCTCTTCGGCGCGCTCGTCCCGTTCGGCCGCGTCTGGATGCCCGGCGCGAACTGGGCGACGACATTCGAGGTCGACCACGACGTCCGCATCGAGGGGCAGCCGCTCGCCGCCGGCAGGTACAGCCTGTGGACGATCCCCGGCGCCGAGGAATGGGTCGTGATCTTCAGCAAGCGCGCCCGCGCGTTCCACACCCGCTACCCCGAGGGCGACGACGCGCTGCGCGTGACCGTGCACCCGACGACCGGCGCCCACATGGAGACGCTCGCGTTCTACTTCCCCGTCGTCGGCCCCGATTCCGCCGTCCTGGACCTGCACTGGGGCACGACGGTCGTGCCGATCGCGATCCGGCTGGCGCGCTGACCTCCCCGCGCCCGGGGCGCCGCAACCGCGCGCCGCGGGCGCCCGCGCGCCGACCCGAAATCGCTCGGCGCGGGACCGCGGCGCGCCGCCGTCACATCGACAGGTCCTCCACCCGCACGAGGAACCACTTTCCGCCCGCGCGCCGGAAGTAGTAGTTCTGGCGGATGTCGGAGGCGACGCCGATCAGCGCGTACACCCGCTCGTCGGTGTCGGCCAGGCGCATGGCGAAGTTGTCGAAGACCTGCGTGTAGGTCTCCTGCCCGGTGTAGAACGGCACGAACGTCCAGTCGCGGCGCGTCAGCCGGCGCGTCGCGTCGTCGGCCTGCGAGAACCAGGGCAGCGGGAAGCGCGTCCGGCCGGCCTGGAAGACGGAGTCCTGGCGGAAGCGGTCGAAGAACTCGCGGAAGTCCTCCCGCGCCGCGGCCGCCGCCGGGCGGGGCGCCTGCTGGGCCGATAGGCCGCGGGAGTGAACGCCGGTCGCGGCAATCACGAGAGACGCCATCACCTTCAGCAGCCAAGCGCGCATGTGACCTCGGGGACGTGCGACGTGTCGGGTGCCGGCGGCCGGGCGGCCGCGAGCGTCGCCGGAATCTAGCAAGGCTCCCGCGTCGCCGCGCTTGACACTCCGCCCCGCGGCGGCACACCGTGCAGCGCGACCCGCCCGACGCTCCCCGCGAGGTGCCCATGAGCTCGATGTACCACGCCGGCAGCCGCGCGCTCCAGGACCGGTACGACACGCGCCGCCTCGCGGACCGCCTCGAGGAGGTCACGGTCCACCACGCGTTCACGGACGCGGACCGGCAGTTCATCGCCCGCCTCGACATGTTCTTCCTCGCCACCGCCGACGCCGACGGGCAGCCGAGCTGCTCGTACAAGGGAGGCGACCCGGGCTTCGTCCGCGTCCTCGACGACGTCACGCTCGCGTTCCCGAACTACGACGGCAACGACATGTACCGCTCGATGGGGAACGCG
Source organism: Longimicrobiales bacterium (assembly GCA_035715725.1). Taxonomy (GTDB): domain Bacteria; phylum Gemmatimonadota; class Gemmatimonadetes; order Longimicrobiales; family RSA9; genus JADGGV01. The sequence goes on from DASTKT010000205.1 coordinate 14,046, forward strand.
CTCGCCAACCCGCGCGTCGGCCTGCTGTTCATCGACTTCGAGCGGCAGCGGCGCATGCGCGTGGAGGGCGTCGCCCGCATCGTCGAGGGCGACGAGCTGCTCCCGCTCTGGCCCGAGGCGCAGTTCGTGGTGCGCGTCCGCGCCGAGCGCATCTTCCCGAACTGCCCGCGCTACATCCACAGGTACGCGCTCGTCGAGCGCTCCCGCTTCGTGCCGCACGCCGAGCAGCCCACGCCGATCCCCGACTGGAAGCGCTCCGACTGGGCGCGCGACGTGCTCCCGGCCGCCGACCCGGCGCGGAGCGAGCCGTGACCCGCCCGCCGCAGCGCCGGAGGCCGCGGCTGAACCCGCTCACCAGCTTCGTCATCATCGTCGGCCTGATCCTGGTCACCAGCGTCGCCGGCCGGTGGATCGCCCTGGCGACGGACGTGGTCATGAACCCGTGGGCGCACGCCAGCCGCGGCAAGACGCTCACCGGCACCTGGGTCGCGCCGGTCACGATGCCGAGCGGCGTGCGCGCGGCGGTGTTCGTCGACCTGCGGCGCGCCATCGTCCACAGCGGCCGCTACAAGGGGGAATATCGGGGCGGCCGCCGCTCCGCGAACATCGAGGGTGCGTGGCGCTGGTGCGATGCCACGGGCCTCGTCGCCGGCAACGAGATCTCCGGCCGCATGAGCGGCGGCGAGCTCGGGCTCGGCTTCCGCGAGCCGCCGGGGCTCGCGCCCGGCCGCACGCTCGTGCTGACCGGCTCGCACGGCCGCTGGGCGCCGGGCGACACGCTGCGCGTCGACGCGTCGTTCAGCCGGAAATCGCCCGGCGGCCTCACCTGGAGCTCCGCCGACCCGGACACCGGCGAGCCCGTGCCGATTCTCTTCCACCGCGGCGACGTCACCGACTTCGAGCGCGCCTGCCGCGCCCTCACGCCCGCCCGCCCGACGTGAGCGACGACCTGGCCGCCGGCGCGATCCTCTTCGTCCTCGACCAGATCGACCTGCTCCCCGGGATGTGGCTCGCACTCGCGCCGTTCGCGCCGGCGCGCGTGCTGCTGTCCGTGGCCATGCTCATCGTCGCACACCAGCGGCTGTCGCTGGCCGGATACGCGCTCGGGATGCGGACGACGGCGCGCCGAGCGGCGCGCTCCGTGCCTCCGTGCGACGCCCTTCCCTCCCCGACCTCGCGGCCGGCCTCAGCCCAGCACCAGCGTCAGCACGCCCGCCAGCACGAGCGCCCCGGCCCAGATCATGTCCAGGTTGATCCAGGCGCGGCGCAGCACGCCGAGGCCGCCGAGGCGGAAGACGAGCAGCGCGACGGCGGCCATCGTCGCGAACATCGCGGCGCCGTGGAGGCCGAGCGCACCGATGCCGTTCATGGCGCCCGCGTGCCAGTCGGGGCGGGCCGGCAGCGGCCCGGCGTGCGCGTGGCCGGAGCCGGCGGGGAGGCGCAGGAGGACCGGCACCAGCATGAGCCCCGCTCCGTGCGCGGACGACATGAGGAACGACCAGAGCACGAGGTCGCGGAAGCCGACGCGCATCCCGACCCAGCGCGGGTGCGGGAAGCGCCGGACGACCAGGAACGCCGCGAAGCCGAGGAGCACCGCGGCGCCGGCCCAGCGCACGACGACGGGCGGGACCAGGAGCAGGCCCCACGCCGTCGCCGCGATCACCAGGGCGACCGACGCGGCGTGGCCGAGCGCGATCGGAGGGAGCGCGCGCAGCACCGCCACGGCCCGGCGCTCCTGGAGGCCGAGCGCCACGGCGAAGAGCCAGCCCATGGCCGGGTTCACGCCGTGGTAGGCCCCCAGGAGCGCCACGGTGAGCCACGTCATGCGCGGCTCACGGGAAGCAGTAGGAGTCCGACGACGCGTCGCCCCCCTGGAGCCGGACCTGGTGCAGCCGCATCCCGTCGGGCGCCTCCAGGAAGAAGTCCGGGCTCGGCGTGATGCCGCCGTCGGTACCGACGTCCAGCTTCGCCATCCAGCCGCGGATCCCGTCCGGGTAGAACTGCGCGTCCCAGGGGAGATAGAGCGAGTTCGTCACGTAGACGCGCCGCCCGTCGCGGCTGATCTCGACCATCTGCGGCCCGCCGTTGAGCGGCCGGTCGGGGCTCCGCGGATGCGCCGTGCGGCGCACGATCCCGCCCAGGTGCACCGAGCCGGTCTGCTTCGGCGCGAACGGGTCGGACACGTCGTACTGGCGCAGCTCGCCCGTCCCCCAGCAGGAGACGTAGAGGAACCGGTCGTCGACGGAGAGGTCGATGTCGCTCACCAGCGGCGGCACCGCACCGAACGGCTTGAGCGCCGGCGGCAGCACCGCGGCGTCGGCGGGCTCCGCCGGGATCTCGATCACCTTCTTCGCCTGCCACTTCCCCTTCTTCTCGAACCAGAGCCAGATCGAGCTGGACAGGTCCTTCAGGCTGACGACGACGTCGACGAAGCCGTAGCGCTTCGTCGGATCGTGCGCCGGCCGCAGCTCCAGCACGATCTGGTTGTCCTCGCCCAGCTCCAGCGCCTGCTGGTGGCGACGCCGCCGCAGGTCCCAGAAGTGGATCGAGCGGCCGTATTGCTTGTTCATGAGCAGGTCGGGCTGGAGCCCCGTCTCCACCATCTTCGGCGTGCCCCACTCGCTGGTGATCATCGTGTCCCAGCCGAGGTGCCACCAGAAGTCGTACGCCAGGCGCTGCGGGCCCCGATCGATCTCCCACGCGCCGAGCGGCTCGAAGGTGTCGTGGTCGAGCACGAAGACGCCGCCCGGCGCGTCACCCTCCGCGTTGCCGAGCGCGCTCACGTAGATGCCGTCCGGGCCGCAGTGCACGGTGTGCGGGCGCGAGTAGCCCGTCTTCTCCATCAGCTCCTCGGGCTCGATGACCCGCACGATCCACGGCGAGGCCGGGTCCGGCTGCGTGTCCGCGATGTAGATGCGCGAGGAGCGCAGCCCCGGAATGACCAGGTAGCGACGCTGCACGTGCGGATGCGGCGACGCCGGGCAGAGCGCAGAGCTGCACGCGTTCCAGCCGAAGTGGTGGAGCTCGTCGCCGGCGAACGGCAGCTCCAGCCGCCCGACGATCTGCCCGTACGTGCCCGAGTCCGGCACGCAGTCCACGACGCCGATCGCGTCCGGGCGCCCGTCCTCCGGCGTCGGATTGATCAGTGCGACGTACGCCAGCGTCTCCGGCGGCGCCTTCGTCGCCATCCGCGGCGACGGATAGAACGAGGGGTCCGGGAGGAAGGTGGTGGTGGGGCGGACCTTCGGCGCGCCGGCGGTACCGACGTGGGTGGCCATGGGACCTCCTGGGGCAATGCGCCCGTCGAAGGGAATGGTCCGCCTGCGGAGATCCCCGGTCCGGCGTCCGGCGGACCCTCCGACGCGGCGGGGCCGGGAGCGTCCCCGGAGGACCCCGCGTCAGGGATTCCGACCGTATCGCAGGCCCGGACGGCCGCGCCGAAGCGCGCGCGGCCGGTGAGGCGTCCGGCGATGGGTGGGTGAGGGGGTAAACATACGGCGGGGGGAGGAGGGGGATCAAGACGCGTCGAAACGGCGGTGGTGGACGCCGAGGCGCTCGTGGGTTCCCGGGAGCGGGAGCGGGAGCGGAAGCGAGAGCGGGAACCGCTTCCGGGCAGGGCCGCGTTCGCGGCGGACTGCGGCGGGCAGGGCCGCGTTCGCGGCGGACTGCCGCGGGCGCGGGCAGGTTCGCGGGGACGGCGCCGGGAGCGGGTCGCTCAGCCGGGCGAGGGTGCGGGGGTGCGGCGCTCGTCGATGGGGGCGGGCTCGGGCCGGGCGGAGCGCCGGGCGCCCCACCACCGCCAGAGCGCCGCGACCACCAGCCAGGCGAGGAGCGCGCTGAGGACCACGTCGCTGAGGAAGTGCGCTCGGGCGAGGACGCGGGTCAGCGCGCAGCCGGCGGCGAGGAGGTACCAGACGGGCGCGGCGCGGGGGAACAGCCGCGCCAGCATGAACGCCGCGCCGAACGCGACGACGGCGTGGCTGCTCGGCGTCGCCAGGCCGGCGGTCGAGAATGGCCGCTCCGCGAACGAGCGGAAGACCGACGCGCCGGCGTGCGCCCCCGGCCGCTCCCGCCGGATCACGAGCTTGACCAGCTCTCCGGCGATGCCGGCCAGCGCCGGCCCGCCGAGCAGCAGCAGCGCGCGGCGGTACCCCGCCCCCGCTGAGGCGCGCGGCGTACCGCGGTCCTGGAGCGCGAGCGCCGCCGCCGCCGCGATCCAGAGCGGCAGGAAGCCCATGACCCGGAGCATGCGCCCCCAGTCACGGTCGTAGATGGCACGGTCGTAGGCGTGGACGAAGAACCAGCGGTCGAGGAGGAGCGCGGCGGCCAGGCTCACGGCCGCCACGAGCAGGAAGACGAGGGAGGTGCGCCGGGGCGTTCGCATCGCCCGAAGAGAGCGGCGGACGGCACGAGCGGCAAGGGGCTCCCGTCCGGCGTCAGGGTCGGGAACGGATCGACAGCGTTTTCACCGCAGAGGCACAGAGGGCGCAGAGAACGGCGGGAGCCGGCGGGGGAGCCACGTTCGCGGGCGAACGCACCGAAGTCGAATCTGGATCCGGGGTACGCCGGGAATGACATCAAAGGATGGTGCGTCACCCGGCGAGCCTCCGCCGCCCGGCACCCCTCCGTGTCCTCTGCGGCTCTGCGGTGAAAACGCTGTTACTGGACCTGCGCCCGCCCGCGAAGGTAGGGCTCACCCCGCCGGCGGCTCCGGCGGACGCTGGAGCAGCCGCTCGAGGAACTGCTGCTGCTCGCGCATGGACGCCAGCTCCGACTGCAGCTCGTCGACGCGCTCCTGGAGCTGCACCAGCTCCGCGCGGCTCGCCGGATCCGCCGGCAGCGGCGCCGCGGGGTCCTGCGGGCCGCGCACGCGCCGCGGCCCGTGCGAGATGAGCATGGAGCGGATCGTCCAGATGACGGCGAGGATGATGATCAGCTCGAAGATGCCGATGTTGAACATGCCCGCGATCCCCGGTTCTCTCGCTCGTGTGCCGTCACGGGCGACGCGCCTCGTCGTCCCGTCGATCGGTCCTGCTACCCTGCGACGGCCCCGCGCGTTCGGCGCCCGCCGCGTCCTCGCGCGGGACCGCGAGCGCCTCGGGGTTCAGCACGTTCAGCGGCGCCCCCGCCGCGTAGGCCAGGATCCCGTCGACGACGGCGCCGTACAGCGACTCGAGCGTGTCCCACTCGACGTAGCCGAGGTGCGGCGTGCACAGCGCGTTCGGCAGGTGGAGGAGCGGGTGGTTCGCGCCGAGCACCGGCTCGTCCTCGTAGACGTCGACCGCGGCGGAGCCCGGCCGCCCGGCGCGCAGCGCGTCCACGAGCGCTCCCTCCGCGACGATCCCGGCGCGGCTCGTGTTCACGAGGAGCGACGTCGCCTTCATCCGCCCGAGGTCCGCCGCCGTGACGATGCCGCGCGTCTCCGCGTTGAGCGGCAGGTGCAGCGTGAGCACGTCCGCCTGCTCGAAGAACGCCTCCCGGCTCGCCGCCGGCTCGAAGCCGGCCGCGGCCGCGCGCGCCAGCGAGCCTTCCCGCCCCCAGCAGAGGACCCGCATCCCGAACGCCCGCCCGACCTCCGCGACGCGGCTGCCGATCCGGCCGAACGCGTACACGCCGAGCGTGCGGCCGTGGAGGCCGGTGCCCACCGTCGCCTGCCAGGCGCCACCCCGGAGGCGGTCGACCTCCTCGGGGATGTGCCGCAGGCTCGCCAGGATCAGCCCCCAGGTCAGCTCCGCCGTCGCGTGCGGCCCGCCCGCGCCCACCGCCGACACGACGATCCCGCGCTCCGTGCACGCCGCCAGGTCGATGTGCGCCGCGCTCCGCCCCGTCTGCGCCACCAGCCGCAGCCGCGGCAGCCGCTCGATCACCGCGCGCGGGAACGCCGACCGCTGCTGCGTCAGCACCACCGCCTCCGCGTCGCGCAGCCGCTCCGCGAGCCGCTCGGGGTCCTTCTCCGTGTCGCGGAAGATGGCGACGTCGTGCCCCGCCAGCCGCGGGAACGCCGCGACCCGCCGGAACGCGTCGGAGTAGTCGTCCAGGACCGCGATGCGCATTCGGATGCCCGGGTGAGGGTCGGCGAGGTGCGTAAGGGCTAGCGGCGCGCGGCGGGGGGCGCAAGGAGGCTGGGCGCTCGTCCGGCGCCGGGGCGGGATCGGGTCGGGCGGCGGCGGGGGATGGCGAGGTGCTTCCGAGACCGGGGCGTGCCGGTCGCCGGGGTTCCGGGGCACCCCCTGAACGCCGCCGGCATCCGACCCGGTTATCCCGACCCGGCTGCGGAGCCGTCCGCGGCATGGACACCCGCCACGACGGCGCTCGCGTCCAGTCAGCCCCTCACTGCGGCTGACGAGATCGGAACGATCGGAGTGCCGCCGCGGACGGATGGCCGCCCGGACGCATCGGGTCCCATCCTGCTCATCCTGTCTCGCCGTTCAGGCTGTCGCATCCGGTCATTGCCATGATCTCCCCCGGCATCCCGCCGACGAAGCGCCGGGACCGGGATCCGCCCTCACGGCGGCGTCAGCAATCCCAGATCGAACACGCCGTTCGCGACGGCCAGCGTGCCCGTCGTCTGGAAGCCGGGCGCGGGGCCGAGCACGGCGCTGAACGTCCCCTTCACGCGCGTCGCCGTGACGCTCGTGATCGTCACCGAGCCGCTGCTCCCGGCGCCGAGCGAGCTCCAGGTGCTCGTCGACTGGTTGGCGACGTTGCTGACGGTGATGGCGCGCGCCACGCCGCCGCTGCTGCCGAGCGCGTACGTCCCCGGCCCGGTGACGCCGCTCAGGCTGATGCTGAGTCCCCGCGTGCTGTTGTTGCCCCCCACCGTCAGCAGCTTGTTCGCCAGCGACAGCTGCCCGGCTACGGCCGCCGCGTTCCACGCGGCGCCGCCGATCGTCGCCGAGACCTTGCTGCCGGCGTTGTCCGGGAGCGGGCCCACGGTACCCGTCGCCTTCACGGGAAGCACGAACTCGCCCTGCGTCACCGTCCGGGTCCCCGTTGCGCTGCCGGTCAGCGCGTTCACGGTGAAGCCGAACGTTCCGGCGATCTGCGACGCGGTCAGGCTCGTGATCGTGATGCTGCCGTCGGCGCCGGACTGCGGCGTGGCCCAGCCGCCGGTCGCGTTGCTCAGGACGACGCTCCCGCCCGGCACCTGCGGGCCGACGCCCAGCGGGTACGTGCCGGGCCCGCCGATGTTGTACAGCGAGATCGCGATGATGTACGGGCTCGCCGAGCCGATCTGCGCGCCGTAGAGCACGTACACCCCCGGGAGCGTGACCGTGACGCCCACCGTCTCCGATCCCGCGCTGCTCGCCCACGCCGTGCCGTCGATCCGCGCCGTCATGTGGAACTGCCCGGTGCCGCCGCCGGGGTTGCCGCCGTTGCCGGGGTCGGTCGAATCGCTGGAGCCGCAGGCGCCGAGCGCGAAGAGGAGCGCGGCGGTGGCGGCGAGGTGCATCGTCGCGGGTCTCATGGGCGCCTCCTGGGGTGACGCGGGGCTGCCGGCCGATCTCGGCGCCCGGCGGGCGCGCGGCCGCGGCCGGCACCCCGGCATTGCGCAGCGAGGCGGGAATTTCCGTCACGCGGGCGGGGAGGGAGCGGGAGCAGGCGCTCGCGCGGTCGTCGTCCGGGAACGGAGACACGGACGGCACGGAGGACGGAGAGGTGTCACTGTGACACTTCTGGACGTGGGGCCGCCCGCGGACATGAGGACGGGCTCGGGCTCGGGCTCCGCGCCGGCGGCGCTGGGCTCGCGCTCGAAACACCAACACAGGAGATCGAGATCGACACCGCTCCTGGAGCGGACGGCGCCCGGCGGGCCGCTCCCCACCGGGCGCTTCTACGATCCCCGGCAGATCTCGAACGCCCGGCCACGCTCCGCGGCTTCGCGGCTCCGATCGGGGATGCGCTGCCTCACTTCAGCCGCACGCGCGCCAGCCGGATCCCGGCGGCGTCGCGCGTCGTCAGGTACACGACCTTCCCTCGTCCGAACCCCGCCACCGTGTAGCCGGGCGGGATCTGGAGCCGGCTCACGAGCACGCCCGACCGATCGACGATGTCGAAGACGACGCCGCCGGGGACCGGCCGCGGCGGGAGCGTGCGGATCCACAGGTTGCCGTCCTGGTCGGCGCGGACCGAGCCGGGCGGGATCGGCGGCTTGTAGTCCGGCAGCTCCGAGGCGGGGAGCACGCTCACGGTGCGCATCGTCGGAGGCGGCGGGACGACGCCGCCGCCGATCGTGACCGGCGCCGGGAGACACGGCGTCGGCCCGCCCTGGAACGAGGGCACGGCGAACGGGACGGGCCCGGACGACGCCGGGAACGAGATCGGCTGCTGGCCGGGCGCGCACGCGTAGATGTAAGCGGGCGGGAAGCGGACGCCCGGCGGCAGGATCCAGTCCTTCGGGAAGCCGGGCGGGAGGACGTAGCCCTCCGGGACGGTGAAGCCGCGCGGGTACGCCCGGCCGTACTGGTTCACCCACCGGATCATCATCGTCACGTAGCCCATCGTCGCCATCCGCTGCTGCGCCACCTTCACGGAGTCCGCGAGCCGGGCCTTGTCCTCGTCCGTCAGGCGCGTCCACTCGAACGGGAGCTTCGCGGACGAGGTGAGCGTGCCGTCGGGATTCAGGTACTCGATGCGGTAGTCGCGGCCCCGCACGAACGCGACGACGCCGTCGGGGAGCACCGCCCACTCGTCCGTGCGCGGCAGCGGATCGATCACGGGCTCGAACGTGAAGCGCCCCTCGACCGTGCGGCGGACGTTCACCGCGTTCCGCGGGATCCGGATCGAGCCGAGCGTGTCCGCGCGGCGCGTCTCCAGGTCGACCGCCACGACGAACGCCGAGTCGGGCGGCTGCGGGATGTAGGGGACGCCCGGCGGCGGCGCGACGCGCGGCCGCTGCGGCTGCGCCGGGATCCGGTAGACGACGCGGCCGCGGGCGTCCACGCCGGGCCCCGCCCCGCCCATCGTCATCAGCCACGGCACGTCCTCCACCCGCCAGACCGAGCGGATCCGCGCGATCCTCGCCTGGGGGTCGAGCACCACGACCGCGTACGACGCGGGGTCGACGAACAGCGTCGTGTCGCCACGGAACGGGATCAGCGCGCCGGGCTGCGTGCCGTACGCGTTCGCCACGTCGGAGAGCGAATCGAGCACGATGGCCACGACGCTCAGCGCCGTGTCCATGAGCAGCAGGCGACGTCGCCCGCCGTCGTTCACGAGCACGCGGCCATCCGGGAGCTCGCGCACGCCCAGGATCGAGCCGAGCCGCTCCGTCGAGAGCGCCGATGCCGTGGCGATGCGCTGGACCGGCGGGCCGACGGCCGGGCGCGGAGCGGCGGGCTCCTGCGCGAACACCGCCGCCGGAGCGGCCAGCGCGGCCGCGAGCCAGATCCAGCGCGGGAACGATGCGGTGCTCATGGTCTCAGGACCGTGAACGACTCGCCGCCGAGGAATACGGGCCCCGGGCTCGTGAAGAACGGGACGCCTCCGCCCCCGCCGCCCACGTACAGCGGCGTGCCGTTCCGGATCAGGGCGAGGTAGCGCGGATCCAGGAGGTTCGTGACCGGCGCCGGGAGCTTCCGCCGCTGCCGCGTCGTCAGCAGCTCCCGCACGACCGGGACGATGCCGATCAGCATGTCCACCTGCGCGCGGCGGGCGACGAGGTAGCGGTCGTAGGCGTCGCCTTCGTCGAAGCGGGCCGGGAGCGCGGCGAGGTGGCGGAGCACGGGCGCCCAGAGCGAGTCGGCGCGGTAGGTGTAGCGGCGGTTCATCGCCGCGATGCTGTCCGCCTGCAGCGCCGTGAGCGCGAGCGAGTCCTGCGCGCGCAGGATCGCGGGCAACGGGTTCGGCACGGCGCCGGACGTGAAGAAGCGGAGCATCCCCTCCGGGACGCGCGAGCCGGGGCGGCCGGGCGCCGAGCCGAGCTGCTGCGCGAGCATCTGCCGCTCGCGCGTCGGGCCGAGGTCGTAGCGGATCGACACGGTGAGCATGACCGGCGTGCGCAGCGTGAGGAGCTGCGGCCGCGTGGCGCCGAAGCGCGGATTCACCTCGTAGCGGAAGCGGCGGGCGTCCGGGTCGAAGCCGCGGACGTACAGCAGCGTCGGGTCCGGGAAGAAGCTCTGCCCCCACCCCCTCAGGTTGCCGGAGCCGTGCAGCAGCAGGTCCGCGGCGCCGAGCGGGTTCGCGAGCGAGAAGGAGAGCGCGCCGCGCTGCGGCATGCGGAACCGGGCGCGGTCGAGCGTGACGTTGAGCGACGCGCTCGAGCTCCACGGCCCGCGGCAGCTGTTGCGCCGGGCGATCGTGCCGAGCTGTCGCTCCAGGCACCGGGCCGTCCCGCCGGGGGCGGTCTGGAGGAGCCGGTACATCCCCTCCGCGACGGCCGGATCGCCGTCGCCCAGGGGGATGTGGATGTAGGCCCGATCATTCGCGTAGCCGTCGCCGTTCACGTCCCCGGCGATGCTCGGGGTGAACGCGAACCCCGAGCGGAACCAGCCGTTCCAGCTCACCTCGACGGCGCGGAAGAAGTCGTAGCGCAGCGAGTAGCTGACCTGGTGCGCGCCCTGCCCGGAGGCCGCCCACTCCACCTCGAGCGGGTTTCCCGCCGTGCTGCCGAAGCCGGAGACCTGCTCGCGGACGCGGGAGTACGTGTAGCCGACGCTCCAGCCGAACCGGCTCGGGCCGCGCGGGATCGGCGAGAGGTAGAGTCCGAGCTGCGCCGAGCGCGAGCGCAGGTCGGAGCGCAGCTCCGTGACCCGAGCGAACGCCGGCGAGACCCGCGCATCGCGGAACGCGACGCTCCCCGTGGCGGGGACGATGCTCGCCGGCTCGACGTAGACCGGGCGCCCGTCGTCGGCCAGCGTGAAGCGGGCGGCGGGGCGGAAGTTCAGGTCGACGAAGCGCGGCTGGTGGAGGTTCAGCGAGTAGGTGCCGTCGACGTGCAGCGAGAAGCGGCCGTCGAGGACGCTCCCGCTCCACGACAGGTTCGAGCGCACCGATTTCGGCGGCGCGAAGCCGGGCGCGAACAGCGTCACGTTCGGCGCCGGGTCCGCGAACACCGTCCCGGTCGTGCCATCCGCGCAGCGGTCCGGGATCGCCGCCGCGTCGCGCGCATAGGCGGCCCAGTCCGGGACCGGCACGGCCGGGCCCACGCAGACGAGCTGCTGCGCGCCGCCGGGGAGCCCGGTGTTGTCGAGCGCGCCGCCGAGCTGCCCCGCGCCGGCACCGCTCGCGAAGACGCCGATGCCGCCGCGGATCACCGCCCGCGGCCCGCGCATCGCGCCCGCGAAGCTGGCGATCTCCCGCGCCTGACCGACCGTCCAGGAGAAGCCGATGCGCGGGCTGAAGACGAGCCGCGCGGGCACGCGGTCGTTCCGCAGCCCGAAGGTGGATTCGACGAGCGGGTTGAACGCCGGCGTCGCCGTGTAGCGGCTGGCGTCCAGCCGCATACCGTACTGGAACTGCAGGTCCGCGGTGCGGCGGTAGGAGTCGCCAAGCGAGAGCGAGCCGCCGAGCTGGCCGGTGGCGCGCCGGCGCGTCGAGAGCGTGCGGTTGAACCACGCCGGGCGGCCGGCCTCGAGGTCTTCCAGCGAGTTGAACGTGAAGGAGCCCAGCCGGTTCGAGCGCTGCTCCTGCGTATTCCCGCTGAACCGGAGCTCGGTCGCGAGCTTGATGCGGTGCTTGTTCGCGTTGTCGAACCAGGACAGCGTGTTCTGGAACGTGGCGGCGGTCGCGCGCGAGGCGAAGCCGAGGCCCTGCCCGCCGCCGAACGTCAGGCTCTGCACGCCGCTCCCGCCATCGGCGAAGACCGAGCTCACCCGGACGCGGCCGCCGGGGAGGTCGAGGTACGGGTCGTCGGAGTCGTGGGAGAGGTCGAGGCCGGCCGACGTCTCGCTCAGCACCATGCCGAAGTAGCCGCTGTGCCGCGCCTGCACCCCCGCGCCCCAGCCGGTGTGCTCGCCGCCGGCGGTCTCGAGCGCGAGCGGCTGGACGCCGCCGACGCCGACCGGCGCCTGCCGCCGCCAGTTGCCGTTGAACGTGAGCCCGAACGCCTGGCCGCTCGACGAGCCGGGCGGCGCGAAGTCGATGCCGCCGAAGATGGAGCCGGTGTCGCTCACGCGGCTCGATCGCGCCCGGCCGGCGGCCGTCGGGATCCCCTCCCGCCCCAGGATCCCCACGAGCCGCGACACCGAGTCCGCCGCCACGCCCGCCGTCCGCAGCCCCAGCGCATCCGTGCTGAGCAGCGTGTGGCTCTCGCTCGACTGCCGGCCGAGCTGGTACGAGACGTTGTAGAACGCCTTGTTCGGGCGGATCGGCCCCGAGGCCATCCCACCGAGCGAGACGCCCGTGTAGTCGCTCCCCAGCGCCTGCCCCGCCCGGTCCGTCCACTGCACCTGCGGCGAGGTCAGCACGAGGCTCATCCCCCGGCTGCGGAAGTTCGAGCCGCCCCGCGAGACGATGTCGAAGTTCGCGCCGCTGAATCCGCCTCGCGAGGGATCGTAGGGCGACGTCGTGAGCGAGCTGGAGATCGTCGCGTCCCGCGGCAGGCTGCTCATCCCGGCCGGCATGCCGTTCAGCGTGACGCTGTTCTGGTCCGCGTCCAGCCCGAGCACCGAGAAGCCGTCCGCCTCGCCGTCCAGCCCCGGAACGAGCAGCACGCCGGGAAGCGACGCCGCCATCGCCGCGACGTCGCCCCGCAGCTCCGGCGGGAGCGCGTCCGCGGCGACCGGCCGCTCCGTCCCGCCCACGTCCGGCGTCCGCGCGTAGCGGCTGACCCGCTCCCGCACCGGCGCCACCACCACCAACGAGTCGATCTGCACCGGCGCGAGCCGCGCATCCGCGACCAGCACGTCCTCGTCCGCCAGACGCTTGATCTCGAACTGCCGGAACGCGTAGCCGAACAGCGCGTAGCCCATGATGTAATCGCCGGGACCCCCCGGGAACGCGATCTGGAACGTCCCCCGCGCGTTCGTCTGCGCCTCGCGCGTCACGTTCCCGGGAAGCGACGTCGCCGTGACACGCACCCCCGCCAGCGGCTGCCCGTCCAGCCCCGTCACCCGCCCGCGGATCACGTCCGTCTGCGCGGCCAGTCCGGCGGGCGCGGCGGCGAGCACGGCGAGCGCGAGTGCCGCGGCGAGCACCGTTGGAATTCGACGTCGGGCGGTGGGATCGACCAGGAAACGCATTGTGGTCCCGGCAGAATCGTTATGGGGAGGACCGGAATGCAGTGTGACGGGCGGCGCATGTGGATGGCTCGCGACCATCGCGCGGATGGTCGAGAGGAAAGTATGCCGCAGTCAGTCGCTAAAGACAAGCGTGACACCAGGCCCGGAAAATCCGTTCGTTCGTTCCCGCCTCCGCCTCCGCGCCCGCCTCCGCCTCCGGCAGTTCCCGGAGCCGCATTCGCATCCGCGCCCGCATTCGCATTCGCATTCGCATTCGCATGCGAACAGGAGGCACGGCAGACCGGCGTCGGGAATGCCGATCCGCACGGCACCACATCGGAGGCGGAACGGATCGGGCCTCGGATGACTCGCCGCGGCGAATGCGCCGACCCTCGCGGGGACCTCCCGGGCATGCCGGCGCTCCCGGCCCGGCGCGTCAAGCGGCGCCCGCGCACCCTCCCGCCGCTTGACGCGCCGGCCGTTTCAACATATATTGAAGTACGACGATCGCGGGGTGGAGCAGTCCGGTAGCTCGTTGGGCTCATAACCCAAAGGTCGAGGGTTCAAATCCCTCCCCCGCTATGCGCAGGTGGCGGAAGGCTCGCCATTTTGAGCCGACACCACGGAAGCCGGCACTCGAGCCCGGAGCGGAAGCCAGGCCCTGCGGAAGGGTAGGCCGAAGCTCACGGGGCGGGCGCCAAGAGTTCAAGGACTCGGGTCTTCAAAACACGCTTTCCGCCGTCTGCGTCACAGCCCGCCTCGTGCGGGCTTTTTTCGTATCCATGTGTGGCCGCCGCGCTCGCGGCGTCCGCGGACGACCTCCCGGTTCTGCTGCCGTTTGCGGGGCTGCGCGCATGCGGCGCATCGGGCAGAACCGCTCGAGGAATCCCGCGACGATGCCGGCTGCCGCCTGCGCGGCGCCAGTGTGGCGCCAGAGGGATCGGCGCATCGCGGCGGGATGCGGGATTTCTCCAGCCGCGGCGCCGCCACTCGACGCCGAGTGGGGGATAGCTTGGTAAGCTCGGCATAGTTTCCTCAAACCCCGACCGTTCCCCGCCGCACCGTATTTGCAGCTCTCGCGATAGATTGGTAAGTTACGGTAAGATTCCTCAACTTCGCACGCGCCCTCACCCTCGTTCCAGCGGCCCCATGGATCCGCTCAAGAACCCGTTCGCCCCCGGTGCCGGCGCGCCGCCGCCCGAGCTGGCCGGCCGAGAGGAGATTATCCAGGCGGCGACGATCGCCCTGCACCGGATCCGGATGGGCCGTCCGGAGAAGAGCCAGTTCCTCCTTGGGCTCCGGGGCGTGGGGAAGACCGTTCTCTTGAACCGGATCGCGGAGCTCGCCGAGGAGATCGGCTATCTTGTCGTGCCGCTGGAGGCACCGGAGGGGCAGCGCTTGCCCCAGTATCTCGCGCCGGGTCTGAAGAGCACGCTCCTGCGGCTCAGTCGGGTCGAGCGAGCCAAGGAGTACGCCGGGAAGGCGATGAGTGCGCTGCGCGGCTTCGCCAGCGTCTTCAAGGTTTCCATCGGCGAGGTGGAGATCGGCGTGAGCGAACCCCCGCTCGCCGACAGCGGCAACCTGGAGGTGGACCTCCCGGAGCTGCTATTGGCGACGGCGCAGGCGGCGAAGGCGGCCGGAACGAGCGTCTCGCTCTTCGTGGACGAGGTCCAGTATCTGAGCGAGGAGGATCTCCGGGGGCTCATCGTGGCGCTCCACCGGATCGCCCAACGAGGACTTCCGCTCGTCCTCTTCGGCGCCGGTCTCCCGCAGGTTGCGGCCCTGGCCGGCGATGCCAAGTCGTACGCGGAGCGGTTGTTCGACTACCCCGACGTCGGGGCGCTGGCGGAGCCGGCGGCGAGGACGGCGGTCCGGGCGCCCGTGCTCGACGAGGGAGCAGGGATCGAGGACGACGCGCTCGATCGAATCGTCCGGCTGACGCGCGGCTACCCGTACTTCCTCCAGGAGTGGGGAAAGCACACCTGGAACACGGCGCCCCGCTCCCCCATCACCATGGCCGATGTCGAGGCCGCGAGCCGGGCCGCGACGGAGGCGCTGGACAAGAATTTCTTCCGGGTCCGCTTCGATCGGCTGACGCCCCGGGAGCAGGAATACCTGCGCGCGATGGCCGAGCTCGGTGCCGGCCCTCACCGGTCGGGCACGATCGCCGAGAAGCTCGGCACCACGGTCGAAAAGATGGGCCCGCTCCGGAGCGGCCTCATCAAGAAAGGGATGATCTGGAGCCCGGCCCACGGGGACACAGCGTTTACGGTCCCCATGTTCGACGAGTTCATGCGTCGCGCCATTCCCACCTGGCCTGCCGCCGCGCCCGCGAAGCCGCGGAAGAGGAGGTCGTGAGCGCGCGGCGCCGCAGATGGGGCATTCCGACGAAGTAGCGCCGGGTGTCGCTATCGGGGCCAGCCGGTGGATCGAGTCGGCGGGACGCCCCAGGGATAACTTCGTCGCCTTGCCATCGACCCTCCACGCTCGATCGATCTCGCGCGGATTGCCGGAAAGTGCGCATACGTGAGCCGGCCCCGCCGCTCCGCCGCGGACCTCGGCGGACGAACCTGGCCAACCGGACGACCGCGGAGCCAGATTGGCGCCGGCTCCGGCTCGCGCCGGAGCGGATCCCACGCCGGTCGTCCCGCACGCGCTCCCGCTCACTCCTTCCGCGAGGTGCCCCATGGCGAAGCTCCTCGTCCTGTACCCTCCTCCGACGGACGCCTCCACGTTCGAGCGCCGCTACCGCGTCGAGCATGCGCCGATGGTGCACGAGAAGATGCCCGGGCTGCGGAAGTTCGCCGCGGGCCGGGTCGTCGGCTCGCCGGCGGGCGAGGCGCCCTATGCCCGGGTCGCCGAGCTGACGTTCGACTCCATGGAGGCGCTGCAGTCGGCGCTGTCGTCGTCGGCCGGACAGGCCGTCGTCGCGCATGGGTTGGAGATCTCGACCGGCGGCCCGATGACGGTGCTGATCGTGGAGGAGGACCGCTGAGCGCTTAGTCCGCGTCGTCCGTCCGCGCGGCGTGCGCGAGCAGCTCGTCGACGGTGGTGAGGCGATATCCGCGGGCTCTCAGCCGGTCGATGACCGCCGGGAGCGCCTTCCGCCCCGCCTCGTGGCTCCGACCGAACAGGTGGAGCAGGAGGATGGAGCCGGGGCGCGCCCGGCGCTCCACGTACTCGACGATCCGGGCCGAGTCTCGAGCGATCTCGGGGTAGGAGTCCGGCTCGAGATCCCACATGATGTCCTTCCGCCCGCTCCTCCAGAGCACGTATGGCAGCAGCACGAGCTTCCTGCCGTACGGCGCGCGGAAGTGGATCGGGCCCCGGTGGCCCGCGGCGCGGATGAGGCGGTCCGTCTGCGCGAGTTCGCGCTCCGCGAAGCCGACCGACTTGAACACCATATACCGGTGCGAGAACGAGTGGTTGCCCAGCTCGTGCCCCGCGGCCACGATCCGGCGCCCGGCCTCCGGGTGATCCCGCAGCCCCTGGCCGATCACGAAGAACGTGGCTCGGACGCCCTTCCGCGCGAGCGTGGCGAGGACCGAATCGGTGTAGGGTGGCCAGGGACCGTCGTCGAACGTGAGTGCGACGATCGAGTCCGTCGTCTCGACGCGCGGCACGATCTCGCCGAGAAGCTGGTACGTTCGCGACCTGTGGAGCCGCCAGCCGCCGAACAGCAGGGCCAGCAGCGCCGCCGCTCCAACCCACGGGCCAGGACGCAGCCTCACGCGCGGACCTCCTTCGGGGTGGCGACGACAAAGAAGAACGTTCGGGGTGAGTCCCTACTCGCGGTGCGGGAGCGGGATCCGCCACCCGAGCGCGACGGGCACGTACACGGCCCCGCCACGCAGGAGCCGCTCGGCGCGGACGTGGCGCGAGAGGTCGGCGCCGACCCGCGCGCCGGCGCTCATGTGCAGTCCATCCACGTGAATCAGGCCGAGCGCGCCGCCGAGCGACACCGGGCCGAGCGCCAGGTGCGGCACCACGGCGGTCCCGGGGCGACCGCGTTCCTGAGCGGAGACCTCCGCGGCGGCGCCGAGGAGGAGAAGCCCGGCGAGGGCCGGGACGAGCCAGGTCTTCATCTCACGTCCTCGCGCGGATCGACACGGTCGCACGGCGCACGCCGCTTCACGCGCCGCATCGCCGGAGGCCGGCGAGGGAGCGAGCAGGAGGAGCAGGGGCACGAGTCGGGTCATGGGCACGGCGTGTCCTGGCAAAACGGCCGGGCGGTCGATTGGACGGCGCCGCTTCGGGCCGTCACGGCCAGATCCTCCGCCACTCGATCCTGCCGGGGGCGACGAGCTCCCCCAGCCCGAAGCCGACGAGCGCGCCGACCACGGCTCCGCCGACGGCTCCCCGAACCGTCGCATGCGGACAACTCCCTTCACAATATCCCGCCGCCTCGATCCCGAGCCACGCAACCGCCGCCGCTCCCACGAGGGCGCCGATCCTTCCGCCATCCCCGCGGCGCCGTCCCCGCTCGATGAGCCGGACGCTGTCGAGCGCGGCCTCGCCGCGCGCGAGGAACACGACCGAATCGTTGACGGTCCGGATGCGGCCGGCGACCTGGCGATCCCGGAGGCTCAAACGGAGCAGCCAGTTCTCGCGGGCGGCGCGTCGCAGCAGCACGGGCGAGGGATCCCGCACCTGCGCGGAGGCGCTCGGGACGGGCGAGGCGCCGGCAACGGCCAGGAGTGCGATCAGCAGCGACGCCCGCGGTCTCAACGGACCGGTCCTCCGCGACCATCCCGCGGCGCGAAGAGCTGCACCTCCGCCCCGTCCCCGGGGAGGCGGACGGTCCGGGAGAACGTCAGGCCGAGCTTCTCGAGGATGCGGATCGAGGCGCCGTTTTCCGGCGACACGATGGCGACGATGCGCTCCAGCCGAAGCGTGTCCCGCCCGTACGCCATGACGGCGGACGCGGCCTCGAAGGCGTACCCCTTCGACCAGAACTGCGGCAGGAGCGCGTAGCCGACGTCGACGTCGTCGAGGCCGGGGCGCCGCAGCAGCCCGCACATCCCGATCGGCACGCCGCCATCCTTCAGGACGGCCAGGTAGAGGCCGTGGCCGTGGCGCTCGTAGCTGTCGATCGGGCCCTTCAGGAGGTAGTCGCGGGCGTCGTCGAGCGTGCGGACGCCCTTGTCGCCGATGAAGCGGAGGTACGACGGCTGGTTCAGCAGCCCGAGGACGAACGCGGCGTCGTCCGTGGTCAGCCGGCGGAGCACGAGCCGCTCGGTCTCGAGGATGGTCATGGACGGCACTCTCCGGGGTCGGGGCCGGCGCGGCTCAGCGGCGCCGCTACTGCGCCGGGAACCGCTGCCGCAATGCGCGCAGCTGCAGCGTCAGCGGCCGGAGCTCCGCGGGCGGTGCGCCGTACTCGAACGTCACCCGCTTGCGCAGCGAGGGGGTCTCCAGCTCGACGTACTCGGCGCCGCCATCCGCGCAGTCCGGGCAGCCGTACACCTCGCGCAGCCCCCGCACCGCCTCCGCGTCCACCGCGGCGGCAAGGCGACGCCACTCGTCGTCCGTCAGGGCGATCTCGGCGACGCGGGACGGGAAGCGCTCCGGCTGCCAGCTCGAGCGCGACAGGCGGGCGCGCATGCCGTCGACCTCGAGCACTTCCGTGCAGTACCCCGCGCACATCCCGAACGACGTGCCCCAGCGGAGCACCGGCGGGTTCAGCTCCGGCGCGGTCGCGGAATGGTCGCAGCCGAAGATGGCCAGGACCAGCGGGACGAGCCAGCGATAGGCATGCATCATCGCGATCAACCCCTTCCGAGGATCGAGCCGGGGCGGTACCGCTAGACAACGTGCGGCCGGGCGGCGCCCTGACGGCCGCGCCGCGCGCGGGCGCAGCCGGGCGGCGGGCGCCCGCCCGGATCCCCGCGCCCGGCGACGTCGCAGGGAGGGGCCGTGGTTGAATCCGCCGCCGCGGCCCCGTAACGTGCCGGTTCGCGCGGCACGCGTCCAGCCGGGCCGGCCGCCGCGCGCTCCCCCGCGCTCCGTTCCGCACGAGGATACCCATGGCGACGACGGCACACTTCGGCCCCGGGCTGTTCGAGTTCCTGGCCGAGCTGAAGGAGAACAACGACCGCGCGTGGTTCGAGGCGAACAAGCGCCGCTACGCCGAGGCGGTGCAGGAGCCGATGCTGCGCTTCATCGGCGACCTCGGCGGGGCGCTGGAGCGGATCGCCCCGGAGTTCGTGGCGAACCCCCGCCGCGTCGGCGGCTCGATGTTCCGGATCCACCGCGACACACGCTTCTCGAAGGACAAGAGTCCCTACAAGACGGCCGCGGCGGCGCACTTCCGCCATTCGGCGGCGCCGAAGGGGGTGAGCGCGCCCGGCTTCTACCTGCACCTGGAGCCGGGCTCGTGCTTCGGCGGCGGCGGGATCTACCACCCCGACCCGGGGAGCCTGAGGCGCGTCCGGGACCGGATCGCGGCGGAGCCGGAGGAGTGGCGGGAGGTGCGTCGCATGAAGCTGCCGATCCAGGGCGAGGCGCTCAAGCGGGCGCCCGCCGGCTACGACCCCGCGCATCCCTTCATCGAGGACCTGAAGCTCAAGGACCTCTACGCGATGGCGAGCTTCACGGAGCGCGAGGTGTGCGCGCCGGACTTCCTGGAGCGCTACGCGGCCGTGTGCGCCACGACCGCGCCGCTGCTCCGGTTCGTCTCGCGGGCGCTGGAGCTGCCCTGGTAGGACGGCTGAACGGGCTCAGTCGTCGATCGCCTGGTACGCCGAGGTCCAGAAGTCGACGGCGACGTCGGGAGGCGCCGGGGACGTCCAGGCGCGCTGCGTCAGCAGGATCCCGGTCAGCTCCTCCTCGGGGTCGGAGTACCAGGAGGTGCCCAGGCCGCCATCCCAGCCGAAGCGGCCGGGAGTCGCGGACAGGTCGTCGCGCCGCGTCACGACGGAGAGGCCGAACCCCCAGCCGTGTGTGTCGAAGTAGCCGGGGAGCAGCCCGGAGGCCGCCTTCTGCGCGGGCGTCAGGTGGTCGGCGGTCATGGTCTCGACCGACGGCCGGGACAGGATGCGCTCGCGGCCGTGCCGGCCCTGGTTCAGCATCATCTGGGCGAACGCGAAATAGTCGTCGATCGTCGAGACGAGCCCGCCGGCGGCGGAGGGGAACGCGGGCGGGCGGCTCCACTGGCCGCCCTCGACCTCGTCGTAGAGCTCGAGCGCGCCGGTCACGGGGTCGACCCCGTAGGCGGTCACGAAGCGGTCGAGCTTCTCGGCCGGCACGCTGAACGCCGTGTCCTTCATCCCGAGCGGCTCGAAGATGCGCTCGCGCAGGAACGTCTCCAGCGACCGGCCGGACGCCCGCGCGATCAGCACACCCAGCACGTCCGCCGCCGTGTTGTACAGCCACATCTCGCCGGGCTGGTGCAGGAGCGGCAACATCCCCAGGCGACGGATCCATTCGTCCGGCGCCGGCGGCACCGCCGGCCGCGGCGGGCCCTGCCCCAGGCGCAGCTCCGTCATCGCCTCCTGGATCGGATACGTGTCCGGCGGCGCCATGACGACGCCGTAGCCCATGCGGAACGTGAGCACGTCGCGCACGGTGAGCGGCCGCGTCGCCGGCACCGTGTCGTCGAGCGCGCCGTCGACCCGCCTCAGCACCCGGCGGCCGGCCAGCTCGGGGAGGAGGCGGTCCACCGGCTCGTCCAGCCGCAGCTTGCACTCCTCGACGAGGATCATCGCCGCCGCGGCCGCGACCGGCTTCGTCAGCGACGCGATGCGGAAGATCGTCTCGCGCCGGACGGGATCGCCGCCGAGCGTCTTCACGCCCATCGCGTCCACGTGCACCTCGCCCCGCCGGCTCACGAGCGTGACCAGCCCGGGCACGTCGCCTCGCTCGACGTGCCCCGCCATGACATCGCGCATGCGGGCGAGGCGCGTCCTGGAGAGTCCTCCGATGCTCATCGCATGTCTCCTTCGGGGTGTCGTCCGTGAGGGTCGGGGCCGGGTCGCGGAACGGATCGATATCACACGGGGGCGCGGCGGCACAGAGCGGCGCGGCCGGCGGGCTCCGACGCCGTGGAGCTTCCGTTCGCGGCCGGGGCGCGGGCGGTCACGCCGGGTCCCCGGTGTCCTCCGTGCCCGTGTCGGCTACACCGAAGCTATAGGACACGCTGCCTTCGCCGAACAAGTCGCCGGAGGGGATCAGGCGCCAGCCCTCCGCCGAGCGCCGGAGGCTGCCGACCTCCAGCCAGCCCTGCCCGGGCGGCGCGCCGCGCGGCCGGCAGCGGTAGAGCACGTGCGCGAGATCCTCGTCCTCGTGGACGGCGCCGATCACGATCCGGTCGGGGACCGGCGGCACCTCCCCGGCGATCTCGGGCGGAACGTCGCGCCCCGCGCGCTCGGCCCAGACGCGGAACTGCCAGCGCGGGTCCCTGGCCTCGAGGTGACGGGCCAGGAGCTCGTCGGCCGCGAGCGCCTCGAGCTCCTCGGGCGAGCGGACGCCGGCGAACTCCCGAACCAGGTGCGCGTCGAGATCCAACGCGACGCGGTTGTGGCGGTCGGCAAGGTACGCCGCGACCGCTTCGGGCATCTCCGGCTCGTGGCGCCGCATCTCCTGGGCCGTGACCGTGTGCGGCACCGGCCGGGCGTACTGTCGCCATTGCTCCGTGTGCCGCGCGAGCTCCTCGGGGTGGACCAGGTGCGCGACGGCGAGCCAGTCCCCCGCCTCCAGCGCATCGATCGCCCGCCGAACGATGTCTTCCGGGGCTTCCATGTCCGCTCTCCAGGGTTGAAGAATGAAGGGTGCGCGACCTCCTAAGGGGGCGAGGGGATCGCGGCGGTTCCCGATGTGACGGGGTCGTTGCCACTCGAGCGGACGAACACGTGCGCGACGCCCGGGCCGCGGAAGTCGAGGGCCGGTGTCCGCGTCGCATTCCTCTTCGATACCGACGCGATCTCCGAGCTCCTCCGGCCACAACCGCTCAGGGCGTACGTCGAGTGGTTGGGTGTGGTGCCGCGCGAGGAGCAGGTCGCCAGCGCTGTCACGATCGGCGAGCGGTTCAAGGGTGCCTATCGCTCCCAGGCCAGCGAGCGACACGTCCGCAACATCGAAGAGCGCGTGCTGCCTGCCCTCACGGTGCGCCCCTACGACGTGGCGACCGCCCGCGGGTTCGGGCGGATCCGGGCGGCGCTGGAGCGGAAGGGGAGGATCTTCCCCGATGTCGACCTCCAGATCGCCGCGACGGCCATCCACCACGGGCTCGCGCTCGTCCCAGGCGACGTCCGCCACTTCGAACGCATCGCCGACCTCCGCCTGAACCGCATTCTGGCTGAAGCGAGGCGAGACCGCTGAACGGCAGTCCCAAGATCGTCGCTGCGCCGGCGCGACTCCAACCGGGATGTTCCCGCCACTTCCGCCACGAGCGGCGAGGGCCGGTACTCGCCGTTCGGGCGTCGGTGATCGGCGGCTCCGCCATCGCGCGCATCTTGCGGCGCGGACCGGGTCGGGCGGCGCCGGACGCCGCGCCCACGCGCGAACGCTGGGGACGACATGAGGATACTGGTCTGCAACGACGACGGGATCTACAGCCCGGGGATCCGCTGCCTGGCGGAGGTCGCGGCGCAGTTCGGGCAGGTGCGGATCGTGGCGCCGGACGTGGAGCAGTCGTCGACGGGGCACGCGATCACGCACTCGCGGCCGCTGTCGTACCGGCGGACGCCGCTCGACGGGTTCGAGGCGTACCGGGTGAACGGGACGCCGGCGGACTGCGTGGCGCTGGGGGCGTACAACTGGGACAAGGTGGACCTGGTGCTGTCGGGGATCAACCTGGGGCCGAACCTGGGGAACGGGATCTGGCACTCGGGGACCGTGGCGGCGGCGAAGCAGGCGGCGCTGCTGGGGCTGCGGGGGATCGCGTTCAGCACGCCGACGACGAGCGACCAGCCGGACTTCGACGGGATGGGGCCCTGGGTGGCGCGGGTGCTGGAGCCGCTGCTCGAGCTGGATGAGCTGCGGCTGGTGAACGTGAACGTGCCGGACCGCCCGAAGGGCGTGTGCTGGACGCGGCAGTCGGCGCGGCACTACGACGGGCGCGTGGTGCCGGCGCAGGACCCGCAGGGGCGCACGATCTACTGGATCACCGTGACGCCGATCGAGCACGTGGAGCCGGGCACCGACCGCTGGGCCGTGGAGCACGACCTGGTGTCGATCACGCCGCTGCTCCTCGACCTCACCGACGAGCGGGAGCTGCAGGAGGCCAGCGAGCGCAAGCCGCTGGAGTAGCGCGGGGACGGCGCACGCCGCCCCCGGGCCCGCCTCAGCGCCGCGTCAGCGAGGCGGCGATGCGCGTGTAGTAGAGCGACGTCGTCGCCTCGAAGCCGGACTCGGTGCCGACGAAGAGCCAGATCTCGCCGGCGGCGCTGGCGGCCACGTCGAGCGTGCGGCCGCCGGAGTCGAACGTCTTCATCTCGTAGCGCGGGGCCGTGCAGTCGCGGTTCGTGCCGGCGATGTCGCCCAGCTCGAGCACCGCGCTCCCCTCCTCCCCCTGGTTGGCCTTGTCGACGCTCAGGCGGAACCAGCCGCTCGCGGGCTCGGCGACCGGCCTCGGCTCCTCGGGCGCCGCGCCGACCTTCAGCCGCACACCCTCGCCCGGCGCGCCGCCGACGCCGATGCAGCCGGCGGGCGCGTTCGTCGCCAGCTCGACCCGGAACGCGACGCGGTAGGTGGCGCCGGGCTCGAGCCCGGTGACGCGGCGACGGAGGTACATGAAGAGGTCGTCGCTGTGGTTGTTGCCGGAGAGGAGGAAGCCCGCGCGGCCGGCGAGCGGCGCGGGGAGCGGGCGCACCTCGCCGGCGAGCTCGTAGAAGCTCTCCTGCCCGGCAGGGTAGTCGACGAAGCCGGGCGTCCACCCCTGGCGGTCGGCGTTGAAGTCCCAGACCAGATCGAGGTCGGCGTCGGCGGGGCCGGCGCCGTCGCCGGAGCAGGCCAGGAGGAGGGCGAGCGTCAGCAGCGGCGCGGCGAGCGCCCGGAATTTCGGCATGCGCATCGGAGTCTCGGTGTCGGTGCGGTAGGCGACGACGGGCGATGCATCACCCCGGCGGGGCGCCGGCCCCGGGCCGGGGCGCGTCGGGACGCAGGATCAGGCACGTCGTGGTGGCGTGCGCGCACAGGCGGCCGGCGGCGTCGGTGAGGCGGGCCTCGGCGGTCGCCACGCGGCCACCGGCGTGGAGGACGCGGGCCTCGCACTCGACGGGGCCGGTGTCCCGGGTGAGCGGGCGGACGAAGTTGACCTTGATCTCGAGCGTCGTGTAGCCGACGCCCGCCGGGAGCATGGTCGCGACGGCGCAGCCGCCGGCCGAGTCGCAGAGCGTGGCGGCGAGGCCGCCGTGCACGACGCCGATCGGGTTGTAGTGCATCTCGCCGGGCTCGCCGCGGAAGACGACGCGGCCGGGCTCGACCGCCTTGAGCCGGAAGCCGAGCATCATGGCCATCGGCGGCGGCGGGTACTCGCCGCGGAGCATGGCGCGCAGGAAGTCGAGGCCGCTCAGGCGGCGCGCCGCGGCGGCGGTGGGGAGCGGGTCGTCCCATGTGATGGTGAGGGTACGATCGGGCATCGGGGCGGCTCCGTCGCCGCGGGCGCGCAGCGGCGCACGCGGCGTACTCTCCGCCGCGGGGCATGCGCGGCGACGTGCGGTGCGGGCGTGCGGCGCACGCCGGGAACGGCGGAAGGGATAGCGCCCGGCGGGCGGGGCGGCAACCGGCGGGCGGCCTCCGGCGGACGCGCGGGTTCCGATGGGCGCGCGGCCTCCGGCGGACGCGCGTCTCCCGGGCCGGACGCGCCTCCGGCGGGCGCGCCCCGCCACGGCGCGGCAACGCGCGCCGCGGCGACCCCGGCCCCGCCCCGCCTTTTCCTGACAGGCTTCCAAGCGATCCCCTACAGTCCGGCCGGGCCGCGCGCGGCATCGTTTACCATGGGGACCCCCCAACGCGGAGGCGTGAGATGGAGATGCGGGGCAATTCGACGGGCGGCCCGGCGATCCGATCGATCCTGGTCCCGGTGGACGGCTCGGAGTTCGGGCACACGGCCCTCGCCTGGGCGGTGCCGATCGCGCGGGGGACGAACGCGCGGCTGCACCTGGTGCACGTGCGGGCGGGCGGCGCGCACCGGGCGGACGACGAGGAGGAGCGGAAGTACCTCGACGCGGTGGCGGAGGAGGCGTGCCAGGCGCTCGGCGAGTCGGTGTCGTTCGCGGTCGTGGACGCGCCGGGCGTCTTCTCCGCGCTGCCGGCGCAGCCCCGCAGCGCCGTCGCCGGAGCGCTGTGCGACTACGCGGAGCGGCACCTCGTCGGGCTCGCGGTCATGGCGACGCACGGCCGGCGCGGGCTCGGGCGGGCGTGGCTCGGCAGCGTCGCCGATGGGATCGTGCGGCACGGCGGCTCGCCGGTGCTGCTGGTCCGGCCGGGCGAGGAGACGAGCGTGGCGACGCACCGGATCCGGAACGCGATCGTCGTGCTGGACGGCACGTTCGCGGGCGAGCGCGTACTGAACGCGGCGCTGGAGGTGGCCGGTCCGGGCGCTCGGTACACGCTGTTGCGGGTCGTTCCGCCGCAGCTCGTGTCGACGAGCCCGTACACGCCGCCGGTGCCGGCGGTGAACTCGCCGCAGGTGGAGGCGGCCCGCAGGGCCGCCATGGAGTACCTCGAGCGGACGGCCGCCCGGCTGCGGACCCGTGAGGTGGAGGTCGTGACCGGCACCGTCGTCGCGGCGAGCGACGAGAGCGGCGCGCGGGCGTTCGCGGACGTGACGGGGTCGGACCTCGTCGCGCTGAAGGCGCCGGGCCTCGACAGGGCGACGGTCTCGCTGCTGGCGCCGAGCCGGTCGCTGCTGCTCTACCCGACGCGGCTGGCCGAACGCGCCGCGGAGCCGCAGCGCGCGCCGAGGCCGCTCGCGATCCCGACGCCGGCGTAGCGATCCGTCGCCGGGTCACTCCGTCCGCGGCGGCGCCACCGGTCGGACCCGCGTCGCGCGGAGCACCGGCACGCAGGGGGCCGCGGCGCGGGGCGAGGCCACCGACTCGGCGCGGATGAACGCGACGGGCTGGCACGGGTCGAGCGCCTGCACGCTCGCGCCGAGAGCGCGGCCGAGCGGCGCAGCCGCACCCCGCCCACCCCCGCGGAGCCTCCGCCAGCGCGAGGGAGAGCAACGTTGCCGGGGGCGGAGCCTGGGCGACAGACGAGCATCGGTTCGGATCGGTCCGACTCAGCGCTTGAGGTTCGGGTTCCCGTCGTATTCGATGTCGGGCAGTGGATGGCACGTCACTGGCCCATATGGCTCGCCCAGGTGGTTGAGCCCGGTCGGGAACGGCAGCTTGAGGCGTAGCATGTCGTACAGCCGGTGCCCTTCGAGGAACAACTCGCGCCGGCGCTCCTCGATCACCTCGGACAACACCGCCCCGCCGTCCTGCACGTCCGCCGGTGCGTAGCGCGGCAGCTTGGCGAAGTCCCGGAGCGCGTTGATCCGGTCTACGGCGGCTTGCCCAAGCTCCGCTTCCGCCACGATGAGGTACGCCTCCCGCCACGTTGCGATCGGGATGGGCGAGTTCGCCGCCGGGTACTTGGCCTGGGCGAAGAAGGGCGTCTTCGCGTCCTGACCGAGACCCGTGGGACCGGTGATGGTCACGCGGGTGTCCGGCACGCCGCCGACGGTCAGGCCGCGGTACTCGGGCGCGATGGTGATGTACTTGTTTACCTGGTTGTTCAGGTAGACGCGGTTCTGGCGGCGCGCGTTCGCCGTCGAGTACGTCGCGTTGAAGACGAAGCCTTGCGGGACCTGCTTGGCGGCGGCGGCCGCTTCCGCCTTCCGGCCGAGGTCCAGCAGGACCCTGGCGCGGCCGACCAGCGCGAGGTTTCGGAGCGACGCGTCGTTGGCCTGCTGCGCCAGCTGCTCGGCCTTCGTGAAGCGGTCCAGCGCCCGCGCCAGGACGTCGGCGGGCGTCAGGAGCGGTCCGCCATCGAGCGCCATCTCGCAGAACCCTTCCGCGAGCAGGGTATGGGCGTACCCGGACATCGCCGCGAGCATGGCGAGGGTCTGCGTCTTGTTGAAGCTCAGCTGTTCGGGGGGAAACGCCTCGATCCGGCGGATCGCGTCGTCCGCCTGGAAGCGTGCGCTCGAGAGCGCCACGTAGAAGCCCGCGGTCGTGGCGTTGGTCGTCGTGGGGCAGGCTCCCGTACCCGTCTTGAGCTCCGAGAGGTGAGCGGTCCAGACGTTGAAGTTCCGGAACGAGCTCGAGCTGACGAACTCGTTGGTGAGGAACCCTTCCCCGGCGATGTACGCCGCCAGGGCGCACTCGAGCTCCCCGCGCGCGGCGCTCGCGACGCTCGCCATGAGCGACGGGTCGCCGAGGGCGCTCGCGGGCACGGCGCCGGGGACGTCGACATCGAGCAGCTTGTTGCAGCCGCTCAAGCCGACGGCGAGCAGCCCACATACGAGGGTGCCCGTTCTGCAGATCGACCGGCAAAGCCGCGTGATGGACCCTCGCATGGGCATCTCCTCCGGCTCGATCGCGTGATCGCGTGTCATCGCAAGCCCCCTTGCGTCAGAAGCTCATACGGACGGTGAGCACCGTGCTGGCCAGCGGCGGCATGACCGTCTGGTAGCCCGTGGAGAGGTCGCCTGTGCCGCGAGTCTCCACATCCCAGACCCGGCCATTGCCGAGGGGAACGATCACGCGGCCGTCGCGCGGCGTGTCCCAGCCCATCTGCGCGGTCCAGAGCGTCATGAGGTTACGGCCGGCGAGCGAGACCGACCCGCCGCGCGCGCCAAACCGTTGCGCCCACGCGCTCGGCAGCGTGTAGGTCGCCGAGGCCTCTCTCAGCTTGAGGAACCCGGCCTCGTACATGCCGAGCGGGTTGCGGCCGATCGCCCGGTACGCCATCACGATCGGGTCGTCCTGGACGCGGCAAGCGCGGGAACTGCAGTACGTCGTATGGTTCGCCGGGTCGCTGGAATCCTGCTGCCAGTTCCCCCCGCTGCCGTCCACCGAGAGGAAGAGACGCACGCGCTGGCCGAGGTCCAGTCCCTGGGTCAGGTTCACCTGCCACGTCGGCTGCGAATGCCCCCAGCGTACGAGCGGCGCGTTCGCGCAGGGGACCGGCGGGCCGCCCATCTCCCGGCCGCTCGGCCCCGTGCCGCCGTCGCACATGATGTTCTTGACCGCGCCGCTGGTGCCGTTCACGAACTCCGCCGAGAGCACCTTCTGCCAGTAGAGATCGGCGATGGAGAACCCCACGATGTTCTGGGAGAAGCCCGAGCCGAGCACACTCCGGCCGGCTCCGAGGGCCTCGATGCGGTTCGCGGTCGTTGAGAAGCCGACCCCCATGTCCCAGCCGATCCGGCGACCGTCCAGCATGCGGGCGTTCACCTGCACCTCGTTGCCCCAGCCCTTCACGCGCCCGAGGTTCACGATCTGCGTGCCGGAGAACCCGGACGAAGGCGGGAGCGGCTGGCCGATCATCGCGTCCTTCACGACGCGGTTGTAGTGGGTGAAGACGACTTCCACGCGGTCCTTGAGCAGACCCAGATCGAATCCGAGCTCCAGCTCCTCACTCCGCTCCGGCTTGAGTGCCTCGTTGCCGATGGCGCTGGGCGCGAGTCCGGGCTGGTCGCCGAAGCCGGTGACGGGCGCGTAGAGCTGGACCGCCGCCAGGGTGGCGGGTTGCCGGCCCGCGGCGCCCCACGCGCCGCGTAGCCGGAACTTGCTCACCCAGTCGACCTTCCAGAACGGCTCCTCGTGGACGACCCACGCGGCGCTCAGCTTCGGGTAGACGGCGGCCTCGTACTGGGCGCCGAAGGCGCTGTTGTCGTCGCCGCGGACCGCCGCGGTGAGGAAGACCCGGTTGCGCCAGTCGAGCTGCTGCTGCACGAAGAGGCCGACCGTCGCGTTCTCGACGAAGCTCTCCGACCCCGTCGTGAGTGCGCCGGCCGACACCGTGGTGAGTGGCGAGGCCGCGAACTGGGTGCCGATGGCACCGAGCGTCTTGGAGCCGAGATGGTAGTACTGGAAGCCGGCGGAGGTGGTCGCCTTGAGGTCCTGGCCGAGTTGCTTCGAGGCGGACGAGCTGAAGTCCACCGTCACGATGGTATTGTTCTGGCGCGTGACGTTCTTGCTGCCGAGGCTCAGGCTTCCCCACCACCCCGCGCTGCCGTCCGGGTCCCGGGGGTAGAGCACCGCGTTCTCCTCCTCGCCGGCATCGATGCCCGCGACCACGCGGCTGATCAGCCACCCGAGCGGCTGATACCGGAGCTCGGCGCTCGCGATGCTGCGGCCGACCTCCTCGCGCGAGTCGATCTGCGCGGAGATTTCCGGCGGAGCGGCCTGGAAGCCTCTCCACTTCGTGTTCAGGTTCGCGGGGCTCCCCCAGACCAGGTTGCCGAACGCGTCGACCGGGTCGTTCTGCTGCGCCGCCCGGTAGCTCCGGGTGATGTAGGCGAGGTTGAACTTCGCGGTGAGCGGCGGCGCCAGGATGGCGTCGACGTTGGAGCGGACCGAGAACTGCTTCTGCCAGTTGTAGGGAACGACCCCGACCTCGTTGCTATACCCGCCCGAGACGTAGTACCGAAGCCGCTCGGCGCCTCCTCGGACGTTGAGGTCGAGCGCCTCGAGATGGCCGTACTTGAACGGGTCGCCCCAGGGCCCGAAGTCGCGCTCGTGCGCGTACAGATTGACGCTGTCGAGGGGGGCGCCACCGAGGCCACCGGTGTAGCTCCAGCCGGTCTTCGCCTCCGGGTTCCACAGCCAGTTCTTCCCCATCCGCATGGCCATATCGAACTGCGTCGGCCCCTCGGCACCTCGCTTGGTGACGATCTGGATGACGCCGTTGGAAGCCTCCGTCCCGTAGAGGGTGGCGGCGGCCGGCCCCTTGATGACCTCGATGCTCTCGATGTCCTCCAGGTTGATGTCGTCGAGGCGGCTCTGCCGTCCCCCACCCCGGATGCCGGGCGGGCCGGAGAGGCGGCTGTCCATGCGAACGCCGTCGATGTAGATCAACGGCGTCGCGTCGAGGCTCATGCTCGAGACACCCCGGATGTGGATGGGTGAGCCGGCCCCTACGGTTCCGGCGCCGCCGAGGACCTGAACGCCCGGCGACCGCGCCGCCAGCAACTGGTTCACGCTGGTGGCCGGCGCCGTCCGGACGGCGGCCGCGGCGCTGATGCGGTCCACCACGGTGCCGAGGGCTCGGCGCTGGGTCCCGCCGACGGTGCCCGTCACGATGACCTGATCGAGGGCGATCGCTTGCTCGGACAGCTCGAACCGCGCCTCCGTGACCGTCCCGGCCGCCACCATGACCGTTCGCTCCAAGCTGCCGAAGCCCAGCATATCGACCCGGACCGTCCGCCGGCCCGCGGGCACGTTCTCGATGACGAAATCGCCGGTGGAGCTCGTCAGGGCTCCGAGCCCGGTGCCCGCCACCGAGACCTGCGCGCCCGGGAGCGGGCGCGAGCCGCCGGCCGTCGTCACCTTCCCACGGAGCGTTCCGCCCTGCTGAGCGGCCGCGGGGACCGCCGCCGCCAGAGCGAGGAGACACAGCGTCGCCGCCAGGGACCGCACCGTGCGGCGGCGAGGTACGCGATCGGTCATGTTCGTCCTCCGGAAGTGGTCAGATCGGCTCGGTAATTCCGCGGTCTCTCCTCAAAATCGTGAGCTGGATCCTCGAGTTGCGGGTCGGGGAGCGGTACACTTTCTGGGTGGCCTTCCGATAATCCGACTCCTTCGCATGGTAGATATCCACGAACGTCTGTGGGTTGCGGTCGAACATCGGGAACCACGAACTCTGCACCTGCACCATGAGACGGTGGCCAGCGAGGAAGGTGTGGTTCTTGTCGCCGAGCTCGAACTCGAGGTGTGTCACCTCGTTCGGAACCATCGGCTCGGGCTTGGAAAGGCTGTTGCGGAACTTTCCACGCAGGATGTCGCCGGCCACCAGCATCTGGTAGCCGCCCATGCCGTCCGGCGCAGTCGAGGGATAGACGTCGATCAGCTTGACGACCCAGTCGGAGTCCGTGCCACTGGTGGCGACCTCGAGCACGGCCTTGATCGGCCCCGCGACCGTGAGATCCTCCTTGAGCGGCTCCGTCTGATAGACGAGCACGTCCGGCCGCACAGCGGCGAACCGCTGGTCCTCCACCATGAAGAGGTGTCCCTCGATCGTGCGGATCTCAGCCGAATACGGCACCGGCTTCCACGGGTCGCTGACGTACGAATCGAACGGCTCGCCTCCGTCGGCCTCCGGCGGCGTGAACGCGAGCTTACTCCGCTCCCGCAGGTACAGGCTCCGGGGCTCGACGTTCTTCGGCGGCCACTGGTCGTACCGGCGCCACTGGTTCGACCCGGTCTCGAAGACGAGCGCCTCCGGCAGGTCCGGCTTGCCCTTGTCCTTGAGGTAGAAATCGAAGAACGGTTTTTCGACGCTCTCGCGGAAGTACACGCCCGTCTTGCTCCCGAAGCCGATCCGGCCGAGCGAGTCGCCGTCCATGCGCGCCCACCCGCCATGCAGCCACGGGCCCACCACCAGCGTGCTCTTGTTGGGCCGGTTCTTCTCCTCGATCGCGCGGTGCATCCGGAACGGACCCCAGAAATCCTGGGCGTCGAACCAGCCGGCGACGATGAGGACCGGGAACCGGATGTTGTTGAGGTCCTTCGGCACGTTGCGGGACTGCCAGTACCCGTCGTACGTGCCGTGGACCATGTAGTCGTCCCACGTCGGGACGGTGCTCTCGAAGAACTGCTTCGCGTTCGCGGCCGCACCCATTCGGAGGAAGAAGTCGTAGCCGTCCGGTGTGCCGTAATCGAAACGGGCCGTGGGCTGATCCGTGGGCGCGCCTCTCACGCGCGCGTTCGAGGACATCCACGCGAAGGCGTACATCAACTGGAACGCCCCTCCCGAGTGGTGGTCGTCCCCCATGAACTGGTCCTCCGGGGGCGCCTGGGGTGAGGCAGCTTTGAGCGCGGGGTGGGCCCCGATCATGCCCTGAGCCACCTGCCAGCCGGCCCAGGAGATGCCCCACATGCCGACCCGGCCGTTGTTGTTGCGGATATTCTTCACGAGCCAATCGATCGTGTCGTAGGTGTCCGTGCTCTCGTCGGACTTACCTGTCCCCTTTTCGAGCGGCTTGTGGTGAACGAATTCTCCCTCGGACTTGAACTTCCCGCGGACATCCTGGTAGGCGACGATGTAGCCGTCCTTCGCGAACTCGTTGTTCGGGCCGATCACCGACCGGTATTCCTCCGGGCCGTAAGGCGGAATGCCGTACGCCGTTCGGGTCAGCAGGATCGGCTGTTTCTGGGACGGGTCCTTCGGCGTGTATACGATGGTGAAGAGCTTCACGCCGTCCCGCATCGGGACCATGTATTCGGTCTTCGTATAGTTCGCCCTCACATCGAAGGCGGCCTCCTGGGCGGAGGCGACGGTCGGAAGGAGGCAGGCCAGCAGGGCGAGCACGAGCACTCTTTGCCTGGTTCTCATGAGCGTTCTCATCCTCCGTTTCGGATCCGCGGGCAGGTGGGGCTACGTCGCGGCGGGATGCCGACAGCGCTTCGTCATGCCGGAGCCGGCGGAGTATGCCGCCGGCCGGGCTGGCGTAGATGGGCCCGAATCCAGCCAGGCGGCTCGCCCGTGCCTCGCGCGGGAGGCCCCCTGGCCTTCCCAGTTGCGGTCGGCTCGGCGTTCGCGCTTCGCGGCCGGAGCGATCGGAGGCGCCCCAAGGCAGCGGATCGCTCGGTGGAGCTCGCAAGACGTCGCGAGGTCTCCAGGCAGGCGCCGTCGGCGCTCATGCGCTCCCGCGGCACCCGCGCCGAGCACGGCGTTCGGTGCGGCCCGGTTGAGTGCCCGCCATCAGGGAACCAGGACCGACCGCTCAGGGTCGATTCGAGTCCAGCACAGCGCCGAGATGCAGCAGAGGACGCTGGCGATGAAGAACGGGAGCTGCCACGACCCCGTCGCCTGGACGAGGATGCCGAAGAGCAGCGGTGAGATGGCTCCACCGAGGTTGCCGAACATGTTCATCATGGCGGAGACGGTGCCGGCGTACTCGTGGCCGACGTCGATGACGACGGCCCAGGAGACGCCGGTCGTGAGCTCGAGCCCGGCGGCCGCAAGGGTCAGGAAGGTGACGGCCAGGTACGGGTTCCGGACCATGACGCCCGGAAGGATGCACGCGATGCCGATCATGAAGCCCGCGATGGCCACGGAGCGCCGCCCGAACCGCAGGCCGCGCCTGCGGACGAGCCGGTCGGAGAGCCATCCGCCGAACGTGTTCGTGCACGCGCCCGCGAAGAGGGGCAGCCCGGCGAAAACGCCGGAAGCGAGGAGGCTGAAGCCGCGCGATTCGATGAGGTAGGTCGGGATCCAGGTCAGGTAGATCCAGAAGGTGTAGACGTAGCAGAAATACATCAGCGCGATGACCCACATGTTCCGGCTTCGCAGGAGGATGCGCCAGGGCACCTTCCCCGTGCCGTCGCCGGCGCCGCGAGCGTGGGCTCCGGCGCCCCCAACGCCGGCCCGGATGAGTGCCAGCTCCGCGTCGTTCACGCCCGGGTGGGCCTCCGGCCGGTCGCGGTAGTAGAGGTACCACACCGCGCCCCAGAGCAGGCCGGTCGCGCCGAGCACGAGGAACGCGGCGCGCCAACCCCACCGGATGGTGATGAAGGCGACGAGGGGCGGCGTGAGCGCGCCGGCCAGGCGCGCGCCGGCGTGGGTCGCGCCCTGGGCGAAGCCGCGCTCGGTGGCGGGCAGCCAGCGGGAGAACGCACGGGTGGCGGCGGGGAACGCGCCGGCCTCGCCGGTGCCGAAGAGGAATCGCACGACGAGGAGCGAGGTGGCGTTCCACGCGGCCGCCGTGAGCATGGTGAAGGCGGACCAGTAGGCGACGATGCCCGTCAGCACCCGCCGGGGTCCGAAGCGATCCGCGAGCCAGCCGCCCGGGAGCTGGAAGAGCGCATATCCCAGGGTGAAGGCGGAGAAGATCGCGCCCAGGACGACCTTGTCGAACCCGAACTCGGCCTGGATGCGCGGCGCGGCGGTCGAGATGGCCACGCGGTCCATGTAGGTGTTGCCGTAATGCAGGATGAGCAGCGCGAGGACGACGTGCCGGGCGGCGGTCGGGCGGAGCGCCACGGCCGCGGCCCCGGCGGCCGGACCCGCGACGGTCGGCCGGGTCCGGATGGGTTGCTCGCTCAAGACCTCACCTCCTGTGCAGGGCGGACGCGGGGATGAGCGGCAGCACGATGTAGGACGGCCGGCTCCGGTCGAGGTAGACGGTGTTGTCGACGACGGCGAAGCGGCGGTTCTTCAGGATGGGCTCGCCCGTGTTCGGGTTGACGTCGAAGCGAGGGAAGTTGCTGCTCGAGATGTCGACACGGATGCGGTGCCCCTTCTTGAACACGTTCGCCGTGGGGTAAGGCTCGATGGTGAACTCGTAGGCGGTGCCGGGCTTCATGAGCTCCTCGCGCTCCCGGCCGCCGCGGAAGCGGGCGCGGATGATGCCGTCCGCCAGGTTCATGGCGTACCCCTCGGGGTAGTCGGGGTTGGGCGGATGGACATCCACCAGCTTGGCCGTGAAGTCGGTGTCGAGACCCGTCGAGGCGGCGTTCAGCACGACCTTCAGATAGCCGGCCACCACGACATCTTCTTCCAGCGGCGCCGTCTGGAAGACGAGCACGTCGGGACGCGAAGCCAGCGGCAGGTGGTCCGTGCAGCCGACGAACTGCTCGCGGCACGTCTGGTCGAACGCCCCGGGGAGCACCACGTCGCCGAAGGCGGAGATGTTGCCGCCGATCGTCGGGACCGGGTGGCGGGGATCGAACGTGTACGTGATGGCGGCGTCGCCCTCGCCGGGCTCCGTCGTGGAGAGCGAGCCGTCGGGGTGGAAGTAGAACTTCGTGCTCTGCGTCCCGGCCAACGGCCAACTGTTCGACTCGATCCAGAAGCCGCCATGCTCCATCCGCCCGGCAGGCCCCTTGCGGCCGTCGCCGCCGCCCATGACGAAGACTTTGACGGGCGGGTCCTGCGCCATCCCCGTGTCGGTACCTCTGAGCCACTGGTCGAACCAGGAGAGGCGCACCTGGTTGTAGTCGCCTCCCGCGTCGTCGCCGAAGTCCACGTCGCCGGCGAAGCGCGGCAGCGCGGAGGTATGTGTCCAGGGACCGAGCAGCAGCCACTGCGGGGAGCGCTTGATCTTCGAGAGCGCCTGCCAGTTGTCCGATTGGGCGCGCGGATAGGTGTCGTACCACCCCGTGTGGTGGATGGTGGGCACGTCCGCCATCGTGCGGTAATAGGGCGTGAGGTTGAAGCCGGGGTCCTGCCAGAAGTCGTCCGGGCCGGGGTACGTGCTGTGGTCGATGATGGAGAGGATCCAGTCTTCGTACGACGGCGTGTAGCGCAACGCGCTCAGCCCCTTCTCGAGCTTGAAGAGGAAGGGCGGGTGGCTGAGATACTCGCGGAACCGAGCGCGCTCCTGGGTGGCGGCCCGCGCGACGGTCGAATCGTCGATGGTCTCCTTGCCGATCGCGCCGGCGGTCGTGGCCCAGTTCAGGTAGCGCAGCTCCAGCGCGCCGCCGGTGCGCATCGACCAGATCGCGTAGTTCGACTGCGCGAACGCGGGCACCATGGCGGCGAGCCCCGGCGGATTCTGCGTGGCGAGCGAGTACTGCGCCACGCCGGAGTGCGAGATCCCGAACGTGCCGACCTTGCCGGTGCTCCACGGCTGGCTGGCCAGCCAGCGCACCGCGTCGGCGCCGTCGTACTGCTGCTTTCCGTACAGGTAGAAGCTGGAGCCGCCGGAGGCGAAGCGGCCGCGCATGGTCTGGTGCGCCACGACGTAGCCGCGCGCGGCGAAGAAGCGCGGTTCGTTGTCGGGTCGGTCGACGCCGGCCCGGCTGTCGTTCATGTTGCGGGTGAGCAGCACGGGGAAGCGCCCGGGGGCGCGCTTCCCGTCCTTCGCCGGGAAGTAGAGCTGCGTCGACAGCCGCACCCCGTCCCGCATCGGGATCATCACCTGCTCCGTCACGACGTCGTAGGCGGCGGGCCGCTCGAAGCGGCGCATCCAGTTCGTGGCGGCGCGTTCCGGCGCCGCCTTGGACCGCGTCTGTTGCGCGGCGGCCGGCGCCGGTCCGGTGCCGGGGTGGAGGCCGAAGCCGCCGTCCGCCAGGAGCAGCGGGATCGCGGTGAGAACCGCGGCCGCTCGTGCCGTGCGTGTCCGCATGCCGCCTCCTCGGGCAGGGGTCGTTCAGCGGTCCAGCGTCGCCGTCTTGTCCACGACGGACCCGACGATCAGCTTCTCGAACTCCTTCCAATCGCCGCCGAACCAGCGGGTGACCACCACCAGGTCGTGGGTCCGGTCCACCCAGATGGTGTTGCCGCCGTGACCGCGCGCCGCGAACTGCTCGACCGGCTGTCCCGGTCCCTTCGCGGACTCCGGCGTCAGCCACCACAGGTAGCCGTAGACCGGCCGGATGTCGGTGGGCGTCGTCGCCAGGTCGATCCACTTCGACGAAATCAGCCGCTTTCCGTTCCAGACGCCGTCCCGCAGGAAGAGCAGGCCGAACCGACCCATGTCGCGGGCGTTGATCCACAGCCCGCCCCCCCAGTGGCCGCCGCCGCTCACCGAGTTCATCCGCTTGCCGTCCAGGACCACGTTGGACGTGTTGTAGCCGTGCCAGCTCCACGTCTCCGAGGCGCCGATCGGATCCATGATCTTTTCCTTCAGCACCTCGGGGAGCGGCCGCTTCCAGAGCAGCATGCCGACGTACGCCGTGAGGTTGACCCGCACATCGTTGTACTCCCAGTACTTTCCCGGCTCCTGGCGGCCCACCTTGCGGTTGCGCCGGTGGTACAGGTCGAACGTATCCGGCATCTGCCAGAGCGTCCCCTCCCACTCGCTCGTCTGCTGCAGCAGGTTCTGCCAGGTGATCTTCCGGTTGTGCTCCGAGGCGAACATCCCGTTCTTGATCGTGTTCGCGATCGGCTCGTTCACGTCCTTGATCATCCCGGCATCGTAGGCGAGCCCCAGCGTGGTCGAGACGAAGCTCTTCGTCGCGCTGAACGTCAGGTCGACGCGCTTCGGGTCGCCCCACTCGGCCACGATGTAGCCGTGGCGGATCACCATGCCGGCCGGACCGCCGCGGGATTCCGGCACGGGCCCGACGGCCAGGCCGAAGGTGTCCTCCAGCCCCAGCAGGTCGTAGGGCACGTCCTTGTTGTCGTGGCTCTCGGCGTACTCGACGGCCTTCTGGAGGCGCGCCGCGTCGATCCCGACCTGGGCCGGGGTGCGGTGCT
Source organism: Longimicrobiales bacterium (assembly GCA_035715725.1). GTDB lineage: Bacteria > Gemmatimonadota > Gemmatimonadetes > Longimicrobiales > RSA9 > JADGGV01. The sequence continues at coordinate 51,503 of DASTKT010000205.1, forward strand.
GCCAGGCGTCGCCGGGGCCCGGGTAATACGGCCCCTCCGCCTGCGGGCGCGCTTCGCCTGGCGCACACGCGCCCACCCCCAGCGCGAGAGCGAGCAGGGCGGCGGGGAGCGGGCTGCGCCGCGGGGCGCGCATCGAGGTCTGGCTCATCTCTCCTCCAGAGGCATGGGATGACGAACGCGCACGGGGTCGGGCGACGGCGGACTCAGTACGCCAGCAGCTCGCGAACGGCCGCGACGACATCGTCGACGCCCGGCCGGTGGAAATCCTCCAGTGGGGGGCTGTACGGCACCGGCGTGTCGGGCGCCGTGACGCGGCGGATCGGGCCGTCGAGGAACTCGAACGCCTCGCTGGCGATGATCGCGCTCAACTCGCCCCCGAAGCCGCCCGTCCGATTGTCCTCGTGCACGAGCACGACCTTCCCCGTCTTCCGGACGGAGTCGAGGACCATCTCGCGGTCGAGCGGCACCAGCGTCCGCAGGTCGATGAGATCGATGGCGCCGATCCACTCCGGTGTGCGCTCGAGCGCCTCGAGGCAGACGTGCACCATCGGGCCGTAGGTGAGCAGGGTCAGCCGGTCGCCCGTCGCGCGGCGGGCCGCCTTACCGATCGGCACCACGTACTCCTCGCGCGGCAGCGGCTCCTTCACCCGCCGGTACAGGTACTTGTACTCGAGGAAGAGGACGGGATTGTCGTCGCGGATCGCCGCCTTCAGCAGCCCCTTCGCGTCGTGCGCCGTGGCGGGCGCCACCACCTTCAGCCCCGGCGTGTGCACGAAGTACATCTCGGGGTTCTGCGAGTGGAACGGGCCGCCGTGGATGCCGCCGCCGGCCGGCGCGCGGAAGACGACCGGCACCGGGTTGCCGAGCCGGTAATGCCACTTCGCGGCGAAGTTCGTGATCTGGTCGAAGGCGCAGGAGATGAAGTCGCTGAACTGGAACTCCACCACGGGGCGCATCCCCATCAGCGCCGCGCCGATCCCGGCGCCGGTGAAGCCCGCCTCCGAGATCGGCGTGTCGATGACGCGCTCGGGGCCGAACTCGTCCAGCAGCCCTTCCGTCACCTTGAATGCACCGCCGTAGACGCCAATGTCCTCGCCGATGAGGAAGACGTCGGGGTCGCGGCGCATCTCCTCCCGCAGCGCTTCGCGAATCGCCTCGAGGTAGGTGACCGTGCCGTCCGTCGAGGCGACGCTGGGCAGGTCCGTCGTCCACTGCAGCTTACTCGCCGGCATAGACCCCCCGCAGCGTCTCCGGCCCCTCGGGGTACGGGCTCCGTTCCGCCTCCTCGACGGCGGCCTCGACCTCGGCGGCAATGCGTGCCTCCAGCGACGCCAGCTCCCCCGGCGTCACGAGCTCCTCCCGGCGCAGCCATTCCGTGAAGCGGGTGATCGGGTCCCGCGCCTCGCCCTCCGCGAAGAACTCCCGCGGCACGTACGTCGCCATGTCGAAGGCGGAGTGGCCGGTCATGCGGTACGTCTTCGCCTCGACGAAGGAGGGGCCTCCGCCGGCGCGGGCGCGCTGCACCGCCTCTCCGACCGCGGCCGTGACGGCGAGCACGTCGTTGCCGTCGACCGCGGTCACGGGCATGCCATAGCCGGACGCGCGCTCCGCCACGCCGGCCACCGCCATCTGCGCGGAGAGCGGCGTGGAGTACGCGTACTGGTTGTTGACGCAGATGTAGACGACGGGGACGCCCAGCACGGCCGCGAGGTTCATCCCTTCGTGCCAGTCGCCGCGACTCGTGGCCCCGTCGCCGGTCATGCAGACGACGACGTTCGGCCGGCGGCGCAGCTTGAACGAGAGCGCGACGCCGGCGGCCACCGGCACCGTATCCGCCATGTGGCTGATGAAGGCGCCGATGCCGAGGCTCAGGTCGCCCATGTGCAGGTTGCCGTCGCGGCCGCGGGTGGGGCCGGCCACCCGGCCCAGGTAGCTGGCGACGACGGTCGCCGGGCGCATCCCCTTGAGCAGGTAGCCACCGAGGTCCCGGTGCGACGGGAAGATCACGTCGTCGGGGCCGAGGTGGATCGCCGCGCCGACGCCAATGGCTTCCTGTCCGCGACCCGTGTACACGCCGCCGACGATTCGGCCCTGGCGGTAGAGCACGACGATGCGGTCCTCCACCGCGCGCTGCAGCTTCATGAAGTAGAGCATGCGCTGGAGCCGTTCGGGGCCGAGGCCGGCGGCTTCGCCCGAGGCGGGGAGCACCTCCACGTCGCCGCTAGGCATGCGCCGGCGCGTCGGACCTGACCGCCTCGGAGACCGGGGCGGCGCGCCCCGCCAGGAGCCGGGCGGCCCGCGCCGGGTTGAACACGCCGCACACGCAGAAGCGCGCGAGGTACGCGCTCGCCTGTTCGGGCGTGCGCCGGCCGGCCCGCACCCAATCGAGCATCTTCCGCGCGAGCCCCGGCGAGACCATACCGTGCCCGCACATCGTCGTCAGGCGCAGCACCGCCTCCTCGGGCAGCTTCTCGGTGCGGCCGAGGAAGCCGAGCGAGTACTCGGCACTGTGGCGGACGAGGCCGCAGGCGTGGCAGCACGCCTCCGCCCGGCTGGCGAGGGAGCTGATGTTGATGGACAGGCCGAGGTTCAGCTGGACCAGCTCCCTCACGAACGCCTCAACGGCGGCGTAATTGTCGAACACGGCGGAGACGAGCCCGGCCGAATCGACGCCGTCGATCACGGTCTCGGGATGCGGTCCGGCCTCTCGCTTCCAGTGGGCGCGGGGCGTGAGCGCCTCGTCGGGGCGGTAGGCGCCCCCTTTCTTCGAGTCGCCGATGTTGACCGGGTGATGGTGGAGCGCGCAGCGCAGGAACGCCCGCTGCTTCTCGACGGCATCCGCGTCGTTGAGGCCGCGGGCCGGCATGGCGAAGACGATGTAGTCGTCGCCGAGGTCTTCCCTCGTGCCGTATCGATGCAGGGTGTGCGTCATCGTGCCTCCGCTCCGACGGCGGGGCCCGGCGCATCCCGCCGGCCGAGCCCCAGGTTCGTCTTGGCCCGCAGCACCGGCAGCCCCGCCGCCGCCATGATCGCCTCCGCCTCGTTGGCACCCATCCCGTCACAGCGCGCCGCCAGGCCGATGCTCATGACCGTGTCCAGGTCGTCCGCGATGCGCCGGAGCAGCGCGAGCATGTCCATGGCCTTCTCGGGGGGAATCCGGAACTCCACGATCCCCGAGAGGACGCGCTCCCCCATGACATCGGGTTGCAGCTCGCCCGTGGCCCGGTCGACCATCAGGTGCGTGATCGGGTTCTCCGCCTCGAACGCGACGCCGACCGCCGCCAGCGCGCGGGTCACTCGCTCGATGTCACGGAACCAGACTCCGACGGAGGGTCGTCCGAGCTCGACCACGAAGCCGAGCTCGCCCTCCTTGAGGCGGTCCGTCACATCGTTCGTCTTCACCTCCTCGGTGCCGCGCCCGAGGATCCCGGTGCTGGCGTGCGTGGCCTGCACGTCGCTGAACGCGCGCCGCAGCGTGCGCGGCCAGGCGAGCTCCTCGGGAACGATGGCGGAGGTCGGGCAGACGTCGGGCTCCGGATCGAAGCGCAGCCGGAGCAGGGCGAGACCGCGGCGGATCCCTCGCACCAGGCGCGGGTTCATGTGCTCGCGGCTCATCCCCCGGTAGCAGGTGAAGCACTCGACGCACTGCTCGCGGTCGATCACCGCCCGGCGGAGCGCCGGATCGATCCGGATCGCCCCGACGGGGCAGACGGCCAGGCAGTTCCCACAGGCGACGCAGAGATCGGGATCGATCCTCATGGCACCCCCGTTTCGGGCGACCGGGCCGGCCGGCGCCGGGTCCGGCGCCGGCCTCGCAACGCTCAGCGCGGGACGGCGTCCCGCTCCACGTACTCCGCCACGATGCGCCGCGCCGCTTCCGTCAGCTCGTCGAGGTAGCCGCCCAGCTCCGACGCGGCGACCGGATTCCCGTGCACCGGGGCGACCAGCGCGATGTCGAACCGCTCGAACATCCGCTCCAGCGTGGCCCGCAGGCGCGCCGGGTCGACGTAGCGCATCCAGCCCACGTTGTCCCGGTGGTAGCCGTGGATGTCTCCGGACCGGATGCCGCCCGGGATCTCAAGCGACGTGAGCGCGCACTCCCCCGGGACGTGGTAGTTGCCGAAGCCATCCGCGGCGAAGAGCACCTTCGACCCGTGGTCGTAGATCCAGCTCGTGTGCGAGCGGTCCGCCAGCGGCGGATCCACGAAGCTGAAGAGACGGCCGAAGATCTCGCGCTGGCCACCGATCCTGCACTGCGTCGCGTACGGGAGTCCCTGGATCTGCGGGTCGCCGCAGCAGGCGAAGATCTCGAAGTCGCCCCACTCCCGGCGCAGCGCCGGGATGTTGCCCGAGTGCGGGTAGTCGGAGTGGGACAGGATCAGCGCCTGCACGCCCCGGCCCAGCGTCGCCTCGCGTAGCTTTCCGGCGATGCTCTCGCGGTGATAGAACGAGCCCGTGTCGATGATGATGTGCCGGTCGCCCTCGTGGATCAGGTAGACCGAGACGTGCTCGTGCAGTTCGCCCACCGGGTAGCACTCGCTCACCCACTCCACGTCCGCCAGGAGCCGGACCGTCGGCTCGGCGTCGCCGGCGCGCATCTCACTCATCAGAGCACCCCCAGGCGGCCGTTCTCGGAGACCCACCGCACGACCTCCTTCATCCGCGCCATGTACTCTCGGGCACCGCGCGTGACGACGAGCCCGTGGGAGGGCGCGATCTGGTAGTCGCCGAACTCCCGCATCAGGCGGTCGATCTCCGCGTTCACGCGGTCCACGTCCACGTACTGGAACCAGAACATCACGCGCCCGTGGAACTCCGTGAGGCGGGAGACCGTGATCGGGCTATCGATCTCCTCCACGCGCTTCAGGCACTCGCCGTCCATGTGGGGGAAGCCGAGCCAGTCCACCGGGAGGAGGGTGCGCGTCGTCTCCTCGGTCATCCAGTGCGACATCGCGGCATCGAGGAACGTGGCCTCGTGGAACCGCACGCGGAACCCGCCCAGATCGAGCGTGTCGCCCGGCGCCACCTTGAGCGCATCCTCGAGGTGGTAGAGCTCGTGCGTCGAGCCGATCGCCGGCGCGACCAGCGTCGCCGCGGGGTGGGCGCGCAGCAGCTTCATCGTGTTCCCGGCGTGCGGCACGTCCGGGTGCGAGACGACGAGGTAGTCGAGCGGCCGGCCGCCCAGCGCCGTCCTGACGAGGTCCACGACGTGGTCCCCCGCCGCCGGTGAGAGCGTATCGAAGAGGAGCGTCTTCTCGCCGCGGAACAGCCACGCGTTCTGCGGGATGTGCACCTCCCGCCCCGCGTGGTACCAATCCGACGCCGACGCACCCCACCGCGCCGCGAATTCCTCCCGGTTCGGCCCGCATTCCTGGATCCAGAGGAAACCGGGGCTGATCTCGCGAATCATTGCGCTCCTATTGTCGAAGGCCCGGGTTCGTGCCCCGCTCGAGATCCGGCAGCGGGATGCACGTCTGGGTGCCGTAGTTCGCGCCCGTCGGGAAGAGGTCGAGCTTCATCTGGTCCGCGTAGCGGCGCAGATCGCCCATGCGCTGCCCCTCCATGAAGAGCGTACGCGCCTTCTCCGAGACGACCGCGTCGCGGATCTCCTGCGCGGAAGCGGTCTTGTTCGGGTCGAAGACCTGCGTGATGCCGCGCGCCTGGCGAACGGCGTTGATGATGTCGCGGGCGGTGGCGCCACCGTCGATCTCGGCGATCAGGTACTGCGCCTCTTCCCAGCTCGCGAGCCGGATCGGCGAGGCCCGCGTCGCGTACTTGTTCGGCGTGAACAGCGGCACGTTGCCGTTGAACGTCGGCTTCCCCTGGTCCCGAACCGAGACGCGCGGGTCCGCGACACCGGTGTTGTCGATCGTCATCTTGCGGAACGGCACGCCGACGGTCAGGCGGGTGTTGCCCCACGTCATCGTGTAGAGGTCGTTCTCCTCGCGCGTGCTGTTGCCGGAGTACGACGCCAGGAACTCGAAGCCCTTCGGCACCTGCGCCGCGTCGGCGCGGGCACCGGCCTTGTCGCCCGCGTCGAGCCTGGCACGGGCGCGGCCGACCAACGCGGCATTCTTGATGGAGGATTCGACCCGCGCGGCGCCGATCGCGCGGGTGAAGTCCTCGATCGCCATGGCGTACACGTCCTTGGACTGGTACTCCGGCCCCTGCCCGTCGAAGGCGAGCGTGCAGAAGAGCTCCGCCAGGTAGAGGCGGGCGTAGCCCGAGTACAGGGAGACGCGGGCCAGCTCCTTCGAGCCCGGCCCGTCGGCGACGACGTCCGGGAACTTGTTCTCGAGCAGGTCCTTCTGCACCGACCTCGTGCTGACCGCCGCCACCTGCAGCGGCGTGTAAAGGTCGGTCGCGACCGCGTCGTTGCTCGTGCGGACGATGCGCCGATCGACCTCGTCGCGGGACAGGAACGACTCGCCCCACTCCAACTCGTCCGTGAAGAGCGCGCCGTAGAGCACGGCCTCGTCGAAGGCGGCGATGAAGTCGCTCTGCGCGCCGACGTAGCGGGGCTTGAAGGACGCGGAGCCGCCGATCGAGCCGGCGCTGATCGTCTCCGGATTCGCATCCACCTCGAGCAGCTTCTCGCAGGCGGTCAGGAAGGGGAGCACGACCAGGATGCCGGTGAGGGCGGTGCCCGCGCGCCAGGCCCTGCCGATCCACCGAGGTTCGCTGGACATACCGTTCTCCATTGCCGTGAGCCGTGACCCGAGCGATCGCCGATCCCGCCCGGCGGTGGTCTCAGAACGTCAGCCGGATGCCGCCCCAGAACGTCCGCGACGGCGGGAACGAGCCCGCGAAGTTGTTGCTGATGAAGTCGTCACGGGCGCCGCGGACGTTCATCTCCGGGTCGAGCCCGGTGAAGTCGGTCCACGTCGCCAGGTTGCGACCGCCCACCGTGAGCACGGCACTGGAGGCGCCGATCCGCCCCGCGAGCGAGCGGCCGAGCGTCTGCGAGAGCGTGATCTCGCGCAGCTTGATGAAGTCGCCCTTCTCGATGAAGGCGGCGAGCATGCTCTTCTCGATCATCGCCTGCTTTTCGGGGGAGAGCGTCTGCCGGAACGCGTACTGCCTGGAGTAGCTGCTGGCGTCCGGGCGGTCGACGAAGGGCGTCCGGAACGCCTCCGTCACGTTCAGGATCTGGTGCCCCGCGGCACGGTCGAACAGCACGGTCAGCCGCGTGTTGCGGCGGAACGTGAACGTGTTGACCAGGCTCTGGTTGTTCGTCGGGAACGGCTGTCCCACGACCCGGCGGTTGCTGCCGTCGCCGAGGTTGCCGGGCGCGAGCTCGAAGGACGTGATCGTGCCGTCGGGCCCGCGCACGGCCTTCGCGACGACCTGGCTGATGTAGGCCCCGGGCGCGAAGCCCGTCTGGAACACCTGCGAGCCGGCCGCGCGGCTGCCGCCGTCGGCGCCCTGCGGGAAGACGATCGGCGCCGACAGCCCGAGGTCCGTGATGAGCGGGTGGACCGTCGAGGCGCGGAACTGCACGTCCCAGCCGAAGTTCTCCGACTGCACGAGCGCGCCGCCCACGTTCACCTCGATGCCGTTGCTCTTCATCGTCCCCAGGTTCGTGTACGCCAGCCCCGGGAAGCCGGTGGACGGCGGCACGGGCGTGGGCACGATCAGATCCTTCGTGTACGAGTCGAAGTACGTGAACGCGCCCTGCACCCGGTCCTGGAAGAGGCCGAAGTCGACGCCCGCCTCGATCTCACGGCTGCGCTCTGGACGTAGCAGGTCGTTGCCGGGCGCGAGCGCCGTCACGCCCGTCGCCAGCGAGCCGTCGAGGAGCACGGCCGCGCTCTGGAACGTGCGGTCCGCCTGGTACTGGCCCGGCGACTGGCTCGCCTTCCCGAAGGCGAAGCGCAGGCGGAGGTTGCTCACCGGCCGGACGTGCCAGAACGGCATCTCCGACAGCACGGCCGACGCGTTGAAGCTCGGCGACCAGATCGCGCTCGCCCGGCCGCCCAGCGAGCTGTTGTCGTCGACACGGATGGCGCCGGTCCCGAACAGGTAGTTCCTGTAGCCGAAGCGCTGCTGCGCGAAGGCGCCCAGCTCCACGTTCTCCAGCAGCGACGAGGCGCCGCGGCTCGTCTGCGCGGCGCTGCAGGCGCGGACCGCATCGCTCGGGAAATCCTGGCCCGTGCACGTGACCGTCTCGCGGTGCGTGCCGAAGTACTGCGCCCCGGCCGAGGACGTGCTCGAGAGCGCGGGGCCGAGGTTCGTCGCATAGGTCGCTCGCGCATCCGCCGTGATGATCCGGTTGTCGGAGCGCGAATCGGCGATCCTTCCGAGCGAGGAGGCGCCGAACGGCAGCGTGATGTCGAAGGGCGTCAGGTCCCAGACGCGGGCGTTCGTCTCGTCCACCCCCGCAGTGAAGGAGGTGGTCAGCTTCTCCTTCAGGCGCCACGCCAGCGAGCCACTCGTGGTGAAGCGGGACAGCGACTCCCCCTGGTCGACCGACAGGATCTTGTCGAACGTCGTGCCGAAGTTGCCGTTCCGCCCCTTGCACGTCCCGGTGGTCCCGTCCGGCACGCCCCGCAGCGCGTCGGCCAGGCAGATCCCCTTGCCGGGACCCGATACGGGATCGGTGCCGTAGGACGAGATCGGCGCGCCCAGCATCCCGCCCACGCCGATACCGCTCCCCGTGCTGTTGTCGTCCGGGAACGTCCGCTTGGAGTTGATGTAGCCCATGCTGACGCTGAGGTCGACGTTCGGCGCGGGGTGCACCAGCCCGTTGCCCCGCCAGTTCAGCCGCTGGAGGTCGTTGGTCGGGATCGTTCCCTGGTCCTTCGCGTACTCCAGCGACGTGTAGTAGAGAACCTTCTCGGAGCCGCCGCTGTAGCTCAGGTCCTGGCTCATCGTCCGGCCGGCGCGGAACGGCCGGCTGTCCGGATCCTTCAGCGGGTTGTCGAGCACGAAGATGTGGCCGTTGGCCGGGTTCTGTGTCTTGCGGAACTGCGCGATCCGCGGGTCGTTCAGCTCGGTGATGTGGTAGAACGGCGTGACGTCCATGTACGTGTCCGGGAAGTCCGCCGGGTTCTCCGCCACGCCGACGCGCGTCTGCAGGCTGAACTGGTTCTGCCCGGCCTTCCCGCGCTTCGTCGTGATCACCAGCACGCCGGGCGCGGCCTCGCTTCCGTACAGCGCGGTGGCCGACGGCCCCTTGATCACCTGAATGTCCTCGATCTCGTCCGGGTTGATGTCGTCGAAGCGCGAGCCCGTCTGGCCGCCGGTGGAGATCGGCCCCAGGTCGGTGCTGTTCGTGACCCGCACGCCATCGATGATGAGCAGTGGATTGTTGTCCTGCGTCAGGCTGCGCGCGCCGCGGATGCGGATCCGGGAGCCGGCGCCGGCCATCCCCGAGGCGGGCGAGATCTCGACGCTGTTGACGCGGGCGTTCAGCAGGTCCGAGAAGCTCGTCACCGATGCGTTGGCCAGCTCCCGCGAGACCGGGATGCTGCCGATATCGGTGCCGACCTCCTTGCGCCGGACCGCGCCCGCCTCGACGGAGGCGACGACCTCCTCCAGCTCGATGGCCGTGGCGGCGAGCGCGAAGTCCGCGACCGCCGTGCCGCCATCCACGACCGCCACCGCCCTCTCAGCCCGGCGGTAGCCGATCAGGTCGACCCGGAGCGTGACGCTGCCCGCCGCGACGTTCGTCAGCACGTACCGGCCGTCCGCGTCCGCCAGTGCCCCGATGCCCGTTCCGGGGATGGAGAGCTGGGCTCCGGGGAGCGGAGCGCGCGTCGCCGCGTCGACGACGCGGCCGGTGATCGTGCCGACGGGGGCGCTCTCGATCTCCGCGGCGCCGGCCTGCGGAGGGGCCCCATCCTCCGTGCGCGGCGGCGCCGGCCGGCTGGACTGCACCGGTCCGATGACGACCTGTTCCTTCTCGAGCGTGTAGTGGAAGCCGGTGCCGTCGAGCAGCGACTCGAGCGCCTGCCGCACGGTCGAGCGCTCGCAGGCGCAGCTCACGCGGATGCGCGGCAGCAGGCTGGGGCTATAGATCAGGGCGACGTCCGCGGCGCGCGCCAGCCGCCCGAGGGCGTCGGAGAGGAACGCGTCGGCCACGTGCAGCCGGGCGGGTGCGTCGAGCGGCTGACCCGCGGACGTGAACCGGATGCGTTCGTCGACGGCCGATGCGAACGTCGCGGTCTGCGCGCCGACCGGTGATGCCAGGGCCAGCGCGACCAGCATGGCGCCGGCGTGGGGGCTTCCGCGGAACATGGCACCTCCCAGCGAACGGGTGAGGCGGCGGAACTGTCGGGCGGTTACATCGTTTCCGGGTGCGGGTTCGGCGCGAGCACGGCTCCGCCGCGATTTATCGAGCAGCGGAGGTCGGCGGCCTGGCAGACCAGGCGTACGATCTCCTCGAAGGTCTCGTTCGTGAACGCTGCGGTGACGGTGCGCTGGGCAATGGCGCTGTCGCGGAGGTCGATGTCGACGTGGTAGCGCCGCTCGAGCTCCGCGACGACGCGGGACAGCGGGGTGTTCTGGAAAACCAGCGACGAGTCCATCCAGCGGAGGAGGGCGTCGACGTCCGCGACCTTCGCGACCGTGGGCATACTCGCGCCGTGCACGCGGCTCACCTCGCCGCTACCGACCTCGACGCGCCGGCCGCTCGCGGAGAGCGCCACGCGTCCCTCGACCACGACGAGCTGCAGATCCTTCCCCTCGACGCCCAGGTCGAAGCGGGTGCCGAGTACCGCGACTTCGCCCATGCTCGTGCGGATCGTGAAGGGCCGATCCTCGAGGTGCGCCACGCCGAAGAAGGCGCGCCCGTCGAGCCAGACCCGGCGCTCGCCGCGCCGGCCGATGATGCGTAGGCGGCTGTTCGGAGCCAGCCGCACGATGGTCCCGTCCCCGAGCCGGACCGTGGCCACCTGCGCGGCGTCCGTGCGGTATTCGGCGCGGCCGAACTCCGGGTCGCGCTCCTCCAGCATGCGACCGAGGCCGGCACCGAGGACCACGAGAGCCGCCGCGGCCGCACCCCGAAGCCCCCAGCGCACCGCGCGGCGAGCCGGGCCTCGACCGGCGACCGCGGACGCTCTCCGGCGCCGCGCGAGTAGATCCGCGGCGCTCGGCACTGACCCGGGGTCGGCGTCGGCCGCGGGCATCGTCGCCGCCCAGACCGTCTGGAGCGCGCGCGCATGCCCTTCGTGCGCCGGAGACGCCTGCTCCCAGGCCGCCAGCGCATCCCGCTCGTCCTGGGTAGCGCGCCCCTGCAGTCGCTTGATGGCGAGCTCTTCGGCCTGCTGGTCGTCGATCACGGTCCTCGGGGGAAAAACGGTGTCCGCTGGCTACCGGGCGGCAGCCGTTCGACCCGATACACGCGAGGCGGGGGATTTCTACTATCGGGGGGAAAACGGGCGGGTCAGTCAGCCTCGGCGGAGCGGCCGACGGCGGCCGACAACGCCCGCCGCAGCTCGGCCAGTGCCGCGCTCATCTGGTTCGCGACGGTCTGCGCCGAGATGCCGAGGACCTCGGCAATCTCGCGGTAGACGAGACCGTCGACCCGGGCGAGGAGGAAGATCTCCCGGCGCCGCGGCGGCAGCGCCTCGATCGCGCGCTCCAGGCACTCGCCGAGCTCGCGGTCCTGGAGGGTCTGCCACGGCGAGGGGGCCTCGTCCACCGGCGCCACGATCCGCCACTCCCGCCGGACTCGCTCCCGGCGCCGCTCGTTCAGCGCGCGGTTTCGCGTGGCCCGGTAGAGGAGCCCGGCCAGGGAGCCGGCCCGCCATTCCAGGCGCCGGTCCCACACCGCGATGAACGACTCCTGGACGACGTCCTCGGCCGCGTCGCGGCTCTCCACGAAGCCACGGGCGTAGCGGACCAGCGGCCGCCAGTACGCAGCCAGGAGCGCATCGAGCGCTGCGGGATCGTCGCGCCGCGCGCGATCCACGACCGCGCGCTCCCATTCCGGAGTGCCGGGTCCGGCCGATTCCGGTGGCGACGCCCCGCCGTCCGCGGCGGCTGCCGTGGCGGAGAGGGGACGCTCCGAGACGTCGGCTGGATTCGTGGGGCCGGGGCCAGAACGCGCCAGGGCGGACTCTCCAGGGTGTGAGACGATCGGGCCCGGGGTTGCGCGCGCCCGCCCGCCGGGCCGCGACCCGGCGGAAGCCCTGAACTTCTGCGAGAATCGAAGGGGTGGTTGTGTAAACTATACCCGCCGCCGAGGACCGCATCAAGGAGGCCGCCCGTGCGCCGCCGCCCCGCCCCTCAAAACCGGTAGCTCCGCATGACCACCGTCAAATCCCCGTTCTGGAACGGGACGAGCCCCGGCGGCCGGGGCGGGACCGGCGTTCCGCCCGGCGCCGGCAGCCCCGCCGACTCGTCCATCACGTCGAGCCATCCCGGCCCGGTCCCCGCCAGGCCGAGCCGCAGCTCGAAGCCGCCGGGCGGGGGGTTCACGTAGGTGAGCGACCAGCCGCGGCGCGCGCTGCCGCCGAGAGGACGCCCGGCGACGGACGCGTCGCGCACGACCACGCCGGCCACGCGCACCACCACCGCGCCGGCGCGCCGCGCGGACGCGATCCGGACGCGCACCACGCGCCCGGGCGGCGCCGCCGAGTCGGCGACGAGCGTCGCCGTCGGGGCGGCGAGCGGGAGCACCGGCGCGGGCGCGGCGTAGAGCTGGCCGGCGCGGGACCAGGCGCCGAGCACCCAGTCGGTGCGCAGGACGGCGGGGAGGCGCGCCCTCACGGCCGGCGCCCCGAGCACGCGGCGCACCCACGGGTCGAGGCCGCCGGTGGCGCCGGCGAGCCATTCCGCGCGGCCGGCGTCGGCATCGAGGACATAGTGCGCCAGGCTCGGGCGGGGCGTGTCCGGCCCGAAGCGCACCGTGCTCGCGCCCCACGCCAGCAGCAGCCCGGCGGCGAGGAAGGCGACGCCGGGGATGCGCCACGCCCTCGTCGCCTGGAGCGTCTCGAGCTGGAACGGGAGGAGCGCGAGGACGAGCGCGACGAGGAGCGCCACCGCGACCGCTCCCGGCGGCTGCAGCGTCAGGCCGACGAAGAGGAGGTAGGCCATGGGCGCCACGGCCAGGATCGCCGTGGCGGCGGCGATCCAGGCGGCGGCCGGCGCGGCGGCGCGGAGCCTCCGTCCGGGCGCGGACCGCGCATCGGGGCCACCCGCGGCGACGTGCAGCAGCAGCGCGAGCGCGGCGGCGATGCCGGGCCAGACGAAGAGGTAGGTGCCGGCTGGCAGCCGGGCGGCGCACAGCGCCGCGAGCGCGAGCCAGGGGATCAGCCCGCCGGCGAGGAGCGCGGGCGGCGCCGCCCAGCGGCGGAAGAGCGTGCGCACGGCCAGGAACACGCCGGCCGCGAGGCTCGCGAGCGCGGCGAGGTAGATGGCGCTCAGGAACGGCTGGCCGCCATTCTCGAGGCCGCGGTGGAAGCGGAGCACGCCGAGCCAGACGAGGAGCGTGACGAGCGCGGCGAGCGCGACGCCGAGGAGGCCGGCCAGCGCGCCGAGCGCCAGTCCGCGCACGGTGAGCCGCCGGCGCGCCAGCCCGACGCCGAGCGCGCCGACCCAGAGGAGACCGAACAGTCCGACGAGCGTCGTGGTCCAGGCCAGCGGGTAGACGGCCAGGCCGAGCGCCGGGATGCTGAAGAAGGCGACGTCGCCGGCGCGGGGGAGCGGCAGCGCGGCGTCCCCGAGGCGCCGGACGAGCGCGAGCGCCGCGTCGCCGTGGTCCTGGAGGCTGCCGGCGTCGAGGTGCGCGGCGTCGTCGAGCGGCGTGTGGTAGCGGTCGGGGTGCGCGATGAAGCCGAAGTTCAGCCCCTGCAGCCCGAAGCGGCGGAGCACCGAGAAGTCGGTGTCGTTCGGGAGGAGCCGGTAGACGGCGTACATGAACGAGGACGCGGCCGGGTGCGGCGCGGCCTCGGCGAAGAAGCGGACGACGGCGGCGTTCCCCTCGTTCGTCTCGAACATGAGCGAGCGGCCGCCGGTGCCGCGCGCCTCCATGTTGACGACGACGCCGACCTCGCGCGCCCATGGATGCCGGACGAACGCCTCCGCGCCGAGCAGCCCCGCCTCCTCCCCGTCCGTCAGCAACGCGATCACGTCGTTGCGGAGCCGGGGTCCGGCGCGGAGCGCGCGCAGGGTCTCCAGCACCGCGGCGACGCCGGCGCCGTCGTCCCCGGCGGCCGGCCCGGCCGCGACGCCGTCGTAGTGCGCCATGAGGAGCACGGCCTTGCCGCCCGGGCGGGTGCCGGGGAGGCGGGCCAGGATGTTCGTCACGTCGCCGGCCACGCGGTAGCGCCCGGACACGGCCGTCGTGGCCTGCAGCTCGGGATCGAGCCCGAGCTGCCGCAGCCGGGCGACGAGGTGGCGCCGCGCCCGCGCGTTCGCCGCGCTCCCGGTGGGGCGCGGCGCGCCGGCGATGGCGCGCACGTCGCGCATGGCGCGGCCGGCGGAGAAGCGGTCCGGCGGCGCGCCGGCCGGGAGCGGCCGCGGCGGCACGGCCGCGCCCCACAGCGCCGCAGCGACGAGCGCCGCGAGCGCCAGCGCCGTGAGCGCGGCGCCGCGCCGCGCGGGCGCCGGCCGCGCGCCCACGTCCTCGTTCGCCCCGAGGTCCGGCATCGTCTCGCTCCTTCCCGGCGCACGCGCCGGCGGCTAGCTTTCCCCGGCCGGCGCGTGCCGCCCGTGCGGCGCGCCGGCGCCCGGCCACACCGCACCGACCCTCGCACACGCATGCCGCCCGAGTCCGACGCCGCCGCCGTCGCCTACCGGGAGACCCGGCCGGCCCCCGAGCTGGCGGACCTCGTCGAGTGCTTCTGGACGAGCCGCTCGGCGGTGCCCGCGCGGGCCGAGCGGACGCACCGCGTGCTCCCCGACGGCTGCAGCGACATCATCTTCAACTTCGGCGACCCGATGCGGGCCGTGACGGGTCCGTCACACGCGTTCACGAGCTACGTCGTCGGGGCGATGCGCCGGCCGCTGGCGGTGCGGCAGCGCGGCGCCGTGGAGCTGCTCGGCGTGCGCTTCCGGCCGGGCGGCGCCACGCCCTTCCTCCCCGTCGCCGCCTCGGAGCTGACCGACCGCGTCGTGGCGCTCGCCGAGCTGTGGCGCGGCGAAGCCGGCGACGCCGAGTCGCTCCTCTTCGACCTCCCGCCCGGGGCGCGGGTGGCGCGGCTCCAGGCGCTGCTCCTCCGGCGCCTGGCGGCGGGGCCGGCGCCGGATCGCCGCGTCGCCCACGTCGCCCGGCTGATCGAGCGCTCCGGCGGGCGCGCCACCGTCCGCGCGCTGCACGACGCCGTGGGGATGGGGCGGCGCCAGCTCGAGCGGCTCTACGCCGACGCGGTCGGGCTCACCCCCAAGATGGCGTGCCGCGTGGCGCGGCTGCGCGAAACGTTGCGCCGGCTCGACGACGAGCCCGGCGTGTCGTGGTCGCGGTTGGCCTATTCCTGCGGCTACGCCGACCAACCTCACCTCGTGCGCGAGTTCCGCGCGCTCACCGGCGTGACGCCGGGCGCGTACCGGGACCGGCGCGGCCGTGTCGCATCCGTTCAAGACGACGGGCTCGCCGCGGATTAGCTTGGCAGGGTCGGGCCGCGCCGGCGGACGCGGGGAGCCGCGATCCGGCGTGGCCTCCCGTCGTGCCCCGACGACGGCACCTCATCGCCACCGACCCAGGAGAGCCCATGCAGAAGCTGACGCCCGTGCTGTTCGTGGAGGCCATCGAGCCCGTTCTCCCCTTCTGGCTCGACCGCCTCGGCTTCGAGAAGACCGGCGAGGTCCCCCATGGCGACCGCCTCGGCTTCGTCATGCTCCAGAAGGGCGACGTCGAGATCATGTACCAGACGCGGGAGAGCGTGGCCGCGGACGTCCCGTCGCTGGCCGACACCCCCATGGGTGGCGCGCTCCTCTTCGTGCAGGTGGAGGATCTCGACGCCGTCGCGCGGGCGCTGGAAGGGATCGCCCCGGTCGTGCCGCGGCGCAAGACGTTCTACGGCGCCGACGAGCTGATTGTTCGCGAGCCGGGCGGCAACGTGGTGACGTTCGCGCACTTCGCCGGGGAGCCGGGCTGACGGGGTGATCATGCATCGAGCCCCGCGGCCATGGCCGCGGGGCTCGCCTGTCTCCCCCCATCGGGTGGTGGCCCACCGTGGGTCCCGCCTCCGGCCCAACGTGGGCCGGGTCCGGCCGCCGTCGTCGGGTCCGGTCGGAGTCGTCTCGTCCGCTCAGCGCTTCGCTGATCTTCCGCTGCGTCGCTCCGGACCTGCGCACGCCGCGCCACCGCGACGCCCGACTGTGTACCCGTGCACGAATTGTTCCCGCCCCAGTCGCGGGGCTGGCCCGCGCCGGTGGCGCAGCAGCGCCGCGCGCACCGCCGCTCGAGGCGTATCCCTTGCACATCGCTTTCCGCTCCCCGCGCGCCGGCCCACCCGGCTCCGCCCCACCGGACCGAGACCGGGCGTCCGCCGCGCGCCGGGCGCGGCGCACGCCCGCTCCGGACGCCGCCATCACGTCGAGGGGAGGGTCACCCATGACACACTACGGATCGGACTTCTTCGGGAGCCGCGGCGACTGGGATCGCGACATCGGCCGCGGCTACGGCGGCGAGTTCGGCTTCCGCCCCGTCCGCGGCCGCCGGAACC
>DASTKT010000206.1:0-7398 GCA_035715725.1 Longimicrobiales bacterium
GCCCCGCCTCGCGGCGACGCCCCCGCCCGAACCGTGGAGGCCCGCATGCCCGAGCCGCAGAAGCCCGTCCTCGACCCCACGACCCAGGCCTTCGTCGACGCCCTCGCCGCCCAGGGCGGGGAGCCGATCTACAAGCTCCCGTACGGGAAGGCCCGCCAGGTCCTCGAGGACCTGCAGTCCGGCGACGTGGCCAAGCTCCCCGCCGACATCGAGGACCGCACGCTGCCGGTCGGTCCGACCGGCTCGGTCCCGGTGCGCATCTACCGGCCGCAGGGGAGGCAGGGAACGCTCCCGGTCGTGATGTACTTCCACGGCGGCGGCTGGGTCCTGGGGAGCAAGAACACGCACGACCGCCTGCTCCGCGACCTCGTCAACCGCACCGATGCGGCCTTCGTCTTCGTCGAGTACACGCCGTCGCCGGAGGCGCAGTACCCGGTCCCGACCGAGCAGGCGTACGCCGCCACGAAGTACGTCGCCGAGCACGGCGACGAGCTCGGCCTGGACCCCAGCCGGCTCGCCGTCGCCGGAGACAGCGTCGGCGGCAACATGGCGACGGTCGTCGCGCTCCTCGCGAAGGAACGCGGCGGTCCGGAGATCGTCTACCAGGCGCTCCTCTACCCGGTCACGGATGCCAGCTTCGACGACGCCTCCTACCATGCGTTCGCCGACGGACCGTGGCTGACGAAGCCCGCCATGCAATGGTTCTGGGACGCCTACGCGCCCGACACGCGGGACCGGCGGGACATCCAGGCCTCTCCCCTGCGCGCGACGCCGGACCAGCTCCGCGGCCTCCCGCCGACGCTCCTCATCACGGACGAAAACGACGTGCTCCGCGACGAGGGCGAAGCGTACGCCCGGAAGCTGATGCAGGCCGGCGTCGAGGTCACCGCCGAGCGCATCCTCGGCACCATCCACGACTTCGCCATGCTGAACCCGATCGCGGACTCGCCGCCGACGCAGGGGGCGATACAGATGGCCGCGGACAAGCTGTCGGAGGCGCTGGAGGGGTAGAGCCCCGCGGAGCGCCGGCATTCGCGGGCCTCGGCGGGGCTGCTCAGGGAGGCTCACCGGCGGGCGGGCGTCGGGGCGTTCCCGCCGACCCCCGCGCGTCGGCGGTTCTCTTCGAGTGGATTTCAGGGAGCGGTCCGGGGTCGCGGGTCGCGTTCCCCGGGCGGGGGCGGGGGCACGCGCACGGGCACGGGTACGGGCAGCGGTCAAAATCGGATGCGCCCGGACCATCTCCGCGCGCATGGACCCGTCCGCGCGTTAGCCGAGGGCGAGGCCGGCGGGCGCGCATCGACCCCTTCCCGTTCCCCAGCCCGTGCGCGTGCCCGCGCGCATGCCCGCTACCTCCGACCCGTGGCCCCCGACCCCTCGCCGAAAGGGCGGACCGGCTCGCCGCCCGTACCCGCCCCGCGCTCAGAGAATCGCCGTTCGTCGCCTACCAGATCTTCACCCGCTCCTCCGGCGCCCGGTACATCCGGTCCCCCGGCTTCACGTCGAACGCCTCGTAGAACGGGTCCAGGTTCGTGAGCGGCACGAACGCGCGGTACATCCCCGGCGAGTGCGGGTTCGTGAGCAGTTGGTTGCGCAGCGCCTCGTCGCGCATCTTCGTGCGCCACACCTGCGCCCAGCCGAGGAAGAAGCGCTGGTCGCCGGTGAAGCCGTCGATGACCGGCGCCTCCTTCCCGCCCAGCGACATCCGGTAGGCGCGGTACGCCACGGCCAGCCCGCTCAGGTCGCCGATGTTCTCGCCCAGCGTGAGGCGCCCGTTGATGTGCAGGGAGTCGATCGGCACGTACGAGCCGTACTGGTCCGCGAGCTTCGTGGCGCGCTCCTCGAACGCCTTCGCGTCCGCCGCCGTCCACCAGTCGCGCAGGTTGCCGTCGCCGTCCGACTTGCGCCCCTGGTCGTCGAAGCCGTGGCTGATCTCGTGGCCGATGACCGCGCCGATCGCGCCGTAGTTCGTGGCGTCGTCCGCGTCCACGTCGAAGAACGGCGGCTGCAGGATCGCCGCCGGGAAGACGATCTCGTTGTTCGTCGCATTGTAGTACGCGTTGACCGTCTGCGGCGTCATCCCCCAACGCGAGCGGTCCACCGGCTTGCCGAGCCGATCGACCATGTCGTCATACGCGAAGGCGTTCGCGCGCATGACGTTGCCGAGCAGGTCGCCCGGCCGGATCTCGAGCGACGAGTAGTCGCGCCACTTGTCCGGGTACGCGATCTTGACCGTGAACTTCGCCAGCTTGGCCTGCGCCTGCGTCTTCGTCTCCGGGCTCATCCACTCGAGCGAGTCGATCCCCGCCCTGTACGCCGCGAGCAGGTTGCGCACGAGCGCGTCCATCCGCGCCTTCGCCTCCGGCTTGAAGTTCCGCTCGACGTACAGCTTCCCCGCCGCCTCGCCCAGCGCGCCCTCGACCTCGTCCACGCCCCGCTTCCAGCGCGGCCGCATCTCCTGCAGCCCCGCCAGCGTCTTGCCGCGGAAGTCGAAGCTCGCCTGCACGAACGCGCTCGGCAGCTCGTCCGCGTACGCGCTCAACAGCCGGTACGTCAGGTACTCCTGCCACGTCGAGACCGGCGTCGCCGACACGATCGCGTCCAGCGCCTGGAGGTAGTCCGGCTGCCGCACCACGACCTCCGTCGCCGCCCCGAGCCCGGCCGCCTTCAGGTAGCCGGCCCAGTCGAACGACGGCGTGAGCGCCGCGAGCTGCGCCACCGTCATCCGGTTGTACGTGGCGTTGCGGTCCCGGTTCTTCGCGCGCTCCCACTGCTTCTCCGCCAGCTTCGTCTCCAGGGCGACGATGCGCTGCGCCGCGCCCGCGGGATCCGCCTGCCCGGCCAGCTCCAGCAGCCGGGTGACGTACGTCGCGTAAGCCTTGCGCGTGGCCTCTAGCTTCGCGTCCGGCCGCAGGTAGTAGTCCCGGTCCGGCATCCCCAAACCGGACTGGCTCAGCGTCACGATGTTCGCGCGCGAGTTCTTCTGGTCCGGCATCACCAGCGCCACGAACGGGCCGCTCACCCCCAGCCGCGCCAGGTGCGCCAGCGCGCCCGGCAGCTCCCTGGTCGACTTCAGCGTCGCCAGCCGCGCCAGCTCCCCCTGCAACCGCTTCAGCCCCAGCGACTCGATCGTCGCCGTGTCCATGAAGCTCGCGTACAGGTCGCCCACCTTCTGCAGCTCCGTCCCCGGCTTCGCGCCCGACTGCGCCGCCTCCTCCACGATCCGGTGCAGCGCCGCGTCGCTCGCATCCTCCAGCGCGTTGAACGAGCCCCAGCTCGAGCGGTCCGCCGGGATTTGCGTCCGCTCCGCCCACCGCCCGCTCACGAAGCGCGAGAAATCGTCCTGCGGCCGCACCGTCCGGTCGAAGCCCGCGGTGTCGACGCCGAGCCCGCGCGCCGGCGAGGCCTTCCGCGCCGCCGCCTGTGCCTGCTGCGCGCCGGCCGGAGCCGCCGCCAGCATCCCCGCCGCCAGTCCGAGCACGCCGGCGACCCGGCTGAAGATTCGGGACCTGTCGCTCATGGAGAGTATTTCCGGGGTCGAGGGATGTTGTGGGAACGGATGCGTTTACCGCGAACGCGGGGATTTGTGCCGGCCGCCCGGACCGGCCTCCTGCTCCTGCTTCTCTGACCCCAATTCTCGCAGCTCGTTCGAGGCACGAGCGTGTAGGATCGAGCAGCAGGAGCACGAGCAGGAGAGCGCCCTTCCGCTAGGCCGGTCGCCGGATGTCGCGCAGCGCTCGCGGTGGGAATGTGGCCGGGCGTCGCGCCCGGCGGCGCGTGGACGCCGACGCCACGTTACCGGCGTTCCGCGCACCCGCTTAGTACTACAACGACGGTTCATGATTTGCGGCGCTCCGAGGGCGACTCCGGCCCGGAGGCTCGGGATGGACAGCACGGATTTCGATCGCCTCTACGAGGCGTTTGGGGCCTTCCACGCGCGCTTCGCCCCCTACTTCGGCCGGCGTGAGGCCCGAGAGCGCAGCGAGCAGTACGTGCGCGGGCTGCTGGTGCAGAAGAGCGAGCGAAGAAGCGCCGAGAACCTGGCCGAGGCGGTCCCGGGGGCCACACCGCGGGCGCTGCAGCGGCTCCTGACGGAGTCGCCCTGGCCGACCGAGCCGGTCGTGGGAGAGCTGCAGGCGTTCGTGGGCGAGCGCCTCAGCGACCCCGAGGGCGTCTTCATCCCCGATGAGACCGGCTTTTCCAAGCAGGGCAAGAAGTCTGTGGGGGTGACGCGGCAGTACTCGGGCACGCTCGGCCAGACGGGTAACTGCCAGGTCGGCGTCTTTCTCGCCTACGCCTCTCGGCACGGCCACGCCCTCGTGGACGGGCGGCTCTATATGCCCGAGCCCTGGACGCAGGATCCGGCACGGTGCCGCGCGGCCGGGGTCCCCGAAGCGCGGCTTGGCTTTCGCACCAAGCCGGAGCTGGCGCTGGAGAGCCTTCGTGCGGCGATCGCGCGGGGCCACCTGGAGGCTCGCTGGGTGACGGCGGATGAGGTGTATGGCAACTCGCCCAGCTTCCGCGACGGGCTTGATGCCTGTGGGCTCTTCTACGTGCTGGAAGTGCAGAGCACGATGCCGATCTTTGAGGAGTGGGCCGAGGCGCGGCTGCCGGTCTGGTCGGGCCGCGGCCGGCCGCCCACCCAGCGTCGCCTGGTGGCCGGGGCCAAGCCTGCGCGCAAAGTGCGTCAGGTGCGCGCGGGCCTGGCTCCGCGTGCCTGGCGGCGCCTCACGGTGGCCGAGGGAAGCCAGGGGCCGAGGCGCTACCGCTTCGCCGCCGTGCGCATCTGGGAGAGCCGAGGCAGGCTGCCCGGTCCAGGCGCGTGGCTACTCTTGCGGGAGAAGCCCGACGGGAGCGAGCCGCGCTTCTATCTCTCGAACGCCCCGCCGGAGACACCGCTCCAGAAGCTGGCGGAGGTGGCTTCGCTGCGCTGGGCGGTCGAAGAGGAGTTCCAGACGCTCAAGGGCGAGTGTGGGCTCGACGAGTACGAGGTGCGAAGTTGGGGCGCATGGCACCACCATGTGGTGCTGGCGTTGCTGGCCGGGGCTTTCCTCTTGGAGCTGGAGCAAAGCTGGGGGAAAAAGCAGCGCCATGCCCCGACACCTCACCCGCCCGCAGGTGGCCCGCGTACGGGCGGAGTTACTACCCCACGAGCGCTGGACGACAGCCGAACTCCT
Organism: Longimicrobiales bacterium; assembly: GCA_035715725.1. GTDB lineage: Bacteria > Gemmatimonadota > Gemmatimonadetes > Longimicrobiales > RSA9 > JADGGV01. The sequence goes on from DASTKT010000206.1 coordinate 5,175, forward strand.
GGCGTGGCTCTTGGCCACCCAGGAGAGGAACGAGCGGGCTCGCCGCTCGCACGCCAAACGCCGTCGGCTCAAAGCCCTGCGTATGCAGCGTAAACCGTCGTTGTAGTATTAGGCACCCGACGGGCGTCGCGCCGCCCGGAAGGGTCACGCCTCCCTCTCCCTCCGCACCGTCGCCTTCCGCCCCCGGATCTTCGTGTCCCGCAGCGCCTGGATCACCTCCGCCGCCGCGGACTCCGGCACCTCGACCAGCGAGAAGCGGTCGGCGATCTCGATGGCGCCGATCTCCCGCCCGGAGAGCCCCGTCTCGCCCGCGATCGCGCCGACCAGGTCCTGCGGCCGGATCCCCGCCTGCCGCCCGGCGCCGACGAAGATCCGCGCCATCCCGCCCGCCGGCGCGCGCCGGCGCTCGCGTCCGCCGCCGCGCGGCGCGAAGCCGCCCGCCCTCGCGCCACGCTCCCGCGCCGGCCGCTCCGGCCGCGGCTGCACCTCCGGGATCTCCTCCTCCTCCTCGGCGCCGCCACTCTCCGCCTGATGCGCCAGCTTCACCGCCGCCAGCGCCACGTCCATCACGTCGAACTCGTCCGAGAGCGCCTCCACGACGACGCGGAAGTGGTCCAGGTCGTCCTCCAGGAGCGCCTCCCGCAGCGCCGCCCGCGTCAGGTCCAGCCGGCGCGCCCGCAGGTCCGCCACCGTCGGCACCTTCGAGACGACGATGCGCTGCCGCGTGACGCGCTCGATGTTCTTCAGCAGCCGGTGCTCGCGCGGCTCCGCGAGCGTGATCGCCACGCCCTCGCGCCCCGCCCGACCGACCCGGCCGATCCGGTGCACGTACGACTCCGGCGCCGACGGCACATCGTAGTTCACCACGTGGCTGAGCTGCTCCACGTCCAGCCCCCGCGCCGCCACGTCCGTCGCCACGAGCAGCTCCGCCGTACCGCTGCGCAGCCGCCCCATCACCCGGTCCCGCTGCTCCTGGTTCATCCCGCCGTGCAGCGCCTCCGCGCGGTACCCCCGCGCCGTCAGCGCCTCCGTCAGCTCGTCCACCTCGTTCCTCGTGCGGCAGAAGACGAGCGCCGCCGTCGGCGACTCCACGTCCAGCACCCGCCCCAGCGCCGCCAGCTTGTGCGCCCGCGCCACCACGTACGCCGTCTGCCGCACCAGCGGCGCCTCCCCCGGCGCCGCCGTCTCCCGCTCGATCCGGATCCGCACCGGGTCCCGCAGGTACTGGCGCGTGATCGCCGCCAGCCGCGGCGGCATCGTCGCCGAGAAGAGCACCGTCTGCCGCTCCGCCGGCGTCTCCCCCAGGATCGACTCGATGTCCTCCGCGAAGCCCATGTCCAGCATCTCGTCCGCCTCGTCCAGCACCACCACCCGCACCCCCGCCAGCGGCAGCGTGCCCCGCGCGATGTGGTCCAGCGCCCGCCCCGGCGTCGCCACCACCACGTCCACGCCCCGCTCCAGCGATCGGAGCTGCCGCCCGATCGGCTGCCCGCCGTAGATCGGCAGCACCCGCGCACCCAGCGGCCGCCCGTACCGGTGCACCGCCTCCGCCACCTGCATCGCCAGCTCGCGCGTCGGCACCAGGATCAGCGCCGCCGGCGCCGCCCGCTCCTCCGTCTCCGCCCAGCGTTGCAGCAGCGGCAGCGCGAACGCCGCCGTCTTCCCCGTCCCCGTCGCCGCCTGCCCCAGCACATCTCGCCCCTCCAGCAGCGGCGGGATCGCCTCCCGCTGGATCGGCGTCGGCTCCTCGTACCCGAGCGCCGTGATCGCGGAGATCAGCTCGGGGCGCAGCGCGAGGTCGGAAAAACCCGCGGTATCGATCGTGTCGGACATTGACTCTGGCTTCGGTGGTCTCGTCTGCCCGGGGGCGCGCTCGCCCTCCGGTTGCGGCGGAGAATTGAACCCGGAGCCGGACGGCGCCGCAAGGCATGTTCCCCCCGGAAGGAGGGAAGGCGGTGGGGGTGCGTCGGTGTTGGATTCCGGAGGGGATGCGTCGCCGCGGTCCGTCGGGGGGGTCGCGGGTCACGAAGCTGGGCCAGGGGGCACGGGCACCCGCTGCGCGGGCGCGCGCACGGGAACGGGCAAGGGAGCGGGTCTTCGGAAGGATCCGGCGCGGAAGGAAAAGAGACCCGTGCCCGTTCCTCTACCCGTGCGCGTGCCCGCGCCCGTGCCCGCTACCCCAGCTTCGTGACCCGCGACCCCCCCCCCCCCCCCCCCCCCCCCC
>DASTKT010000207.1:0-3865 GCA_035715725.1 Longimicrobiales bacterium
CCCGCGCCCGCGCTCGCGCCTGCCCCCACCCGCCGTCTCCGCCCCAACCCGCCGTCGGACCCGGAGTGGTCCCCCTCGCCCGCAGTCTCCGCCCCCGCCCGCCGTTCGACCCGTCGTTAGTTCGTCCTCTCCCCCGCCCGAAGCGGTTGACTCCGCCCCCGTGAACGCTTGCGGCGTCACCGAACCCCGGGGACGCAAACGGATCCGGACGCGTCCAGGTCCACGAGCCCCGGCCCCCGCCGGTGCCCGTCGGCCGAGCCCCCCCGCCCCCTCCACCGTCCGGGATCGCACCACAAGCCCGCCTCGGGATTTCGCCTACAACTTTCCGCGATAGCCCTACGTTTCCCCACAGTGGCGCGGCCTAACTTGCGCCGGTGCATTCACGCCGTCCGCTCCGGATTCCGGACGGCGAATCCCGGTCAGGCGAAGGTCGATCATGGCGACCACGATACCGGCAGGAACCTCAATCCACCCCGCTCCAACGGCGGGCGCGCAGCCCGCGCCCACCCCGCTCCGCTGCGCCGAGCACACCGTCGAGATCCTGTCCGATTCCGGGGAGGGCGCACAGAAGTGCGGCCAGGTCTTCGGCGCGGTCTCGGCGAAGATGGGCAACGGCGTCTGGACGGTGGAGATCATCCCGGCGGAGATCCAGCCGCCGCCGCGCACGCCGGCGGGTGCGAGCGGGAACCGGATCCGGCTCGGCTCCGGGCCGGTGACGAACTGGGGCGATCGTACGGACCTCGTCGTCGCCTTCAACGAGCAGGTGCTGCTGGCGCGGCACCAGATCGGCGCGCTGGCCGACGATGCCGTCGTCCTCCTCGAGAACAAGTGGGCGGCGCACGACGACGAGGAGATCCGCCGGCAGTGGGAGGAGGCGCTGCGCGAGCTGGGCGGCACCGGCTACCGCGTCGTCCAGGTCCCGATGGAGGAGCAGTGCCTGACCATCGTGGACAACGCGGCCAAGGGGAAGAACATGTTCGCCCTCGGCCTCCTCTGCTGGATCTACGACCGCGACCTCGAGCTGGTGAAGCAGCAGATCGCCCATGCCTTCCGCAAGAAGTCCGAGCAGGTCTACCAGACGAACGTGGCGCTGCTGGAGCTGGGCGTGGCCTGGGCGCGCGAGCACCTGGACTTCCGCATCGACGTGCCGCCCAGCCCCGCGACGGTGCCGATGGTCGTGATGAACGGCAACCAGGCGCTGGCGCTGGGCGCCGTCGCCTCGGGGATGGAGCTGGCGGCGATGTACCCGATCACGCCCGCCACCTCCGTCTCGCACCACCTGGGCGAGGTCTTCGAGGAGTACGGCGGCGTGCTGCACCAGGCGGAGGACGAGATCGCGGCGGTGGGCGTCGCGATCGGCGCGTCCTACGCCGGGAAGTGCGCCTTCACGATCACGTCCGGGCCCGGGCTCGCGCTCAAGACCGAGTTCCTCGGCCTCGCCGTGATGATGGAGATCCCGCTCGTCGTCGTGGACGTGCAGCGCGGCGGGCCGAGTACCGGCCTGCCGACGAAGGTCGAGCAGTCCGACCTGCTCGCGGCGATGTTCGGCCAGCCGGGAGACGCGCCGAAGGTCGTGCTCGCGCCCGCCACGATCGAGGAGTGCTTCCATGCGATGGTGACCGCGCGGCGCATCGCCGAGGCGTTCCGCACCGTCGTCTTCGTGCTCTCGGACGCGAACCTCGCCACGGGCGTGCAGCCGTTCCCGCGGCCGGATCCGCGCGCGGCGTGGATGGCGCCGCCGCCGGACCAGGCGCCGGTGCCGGAAGGGCTGCGGCCGTACGACTGGGACGCGCGCACCGGCCTGGCGCGGCGGATCCTCCCCGGCCAGCCCGGCGGGATGCACACCGTGACCGGCCTGCAGCACGACGAGAAGGGGCGCGTCACCTACACGCGCGAGGTCTACCAGCGCAGCACGGCGATGCGCTCGCGCAAGCTGGCCGTGCTCCAGCAGATGCTCCAGCCGCCCGCCGTGAACGGCGACCCCGGGGGCGACCTCCTGATCGTCGGCTGGGGGAGCACCCGCGGCGCGATCGAGGAGGCCGTCGCGCGGGCCCGCGGCGAGGGGATCGCCGTCTCGTCGACGCACCTCACGTTCCTCTCGCCGCTCCAGCCGGGGCTGAAGGAGATCTTCGGCCGGTTCCGGAAGGTGATGACGGTCGAGCTCAACTACTGCGACGAGCCCGGAGCCCCCTACATCACGCCCGAGAACCGTCGCCTGGGCCAGCTCGCGTTCCTGCTGCGGGCGGCGACGCTCGTCGACGTCGACTGCTGGGGCCGGGTCATGGGCGAGCCGCTGCGCCCGGCCGCGATCGTGGATCTCATCCGCGCCAACGCGCGCCAGGGAGGTGCCGCGTGAGCCACGCCTGCTCGCTCCTCGATTTCGCCGTGGATGACGACGACCGCGTCTTCGGCATGGCCGACTTCGAGGGCGCCCTCGCCCGCTGGTGCCCCGGCTGCGGCGACCACGCCGTGCTCACCGCCGTGCAGCGGCTGCTGGCCGCGGAGCAGCTCCCGCCGGAGAAGACCGTCTTCGTCTCCGGCATCGGCTGCTCCAGCCGCTTCCCGCACTACATGCGGACGTACGGCTTCCACGGCGTGCACGGGCGCGCGCTCCCCGTCGCCACGGGCGTGAAGCTCTCGCGCCCGGAGCTGAACGTCTTCGTCGTCATGGGCGACGGCGACTGCTGCTCGATCGGCGCCGGCCACTGGCTGCACGCGGTGCGCTACAACGTGCGGATGACCGCGCTGCTGCTCGACAACAACATCTACGGCCTGACCAAGAAGCAGACCTCGCCCACGACGCCGCGCGGCTACCCGAGCAACACGCAGCCGCGCGGGAGCTGGCTCCCGCCGCTGAACCCGATCGAGGCGACGCTGGGCGTCACGAACGCGTCCTTCGTCGCGCAGACCGCGGAGTGGATCCCCGCGCACCTGTTCGCGACGCTCCAGGCGGCCTACCGGCACGACGGCTTCTCGTTCGTCCGCATCCTCCAGCGCTGCCCGCAGTACACGGAGCCGATCTTCACGGAGCTGGTGCGGAAGCCGGCCAACATCGAGCTGCTCGTGCACGAGGACGGGGTGCTGCTCCCCGAGCTCGACCGCATCTACGCGACGCGGATCCCGCACGACCCGGCGGACCTCGACGCCGCCCGGCGGCTCGCCGAGCCATCGGAGCACGTGCGGCTCGGCGTCTTCTTCCGGGACGAGAGCCGGCCCCGCTACGACGAGATCCGCCGCGTGGCGACGCGAACGGCGGACGAGAAGATCCGGCTGCTCAACCAGGAGCTCGACCGATATGCCGTCTGACGAGCGGGTCGGGGAGGCGCTGCGCGCGCTCGCGGCGCCGCGGGAAGCGTTCCGTTCGGCGGTCGCGGCCGCGGCGGAGCAGGTCAGGGCGTTCCTGGCGGTCCACGCGGCGCCGGCGCCGAGCGGGCCGAGCCGCGCCGCGGAGGAGCTGGGCGTGTTCGCCGCCGGGCGCGTGGATGCCGCGCGCTTCGAGGCGCTCTTCTCGGGCGCCCAGGTCGTGGACCCCGCCGCGCTGGCGCTCGCGGAGCGGGCGCTCGAGGTGCTGGCCGGGATCGCCGCGGCCAGCGACGCGGCGTACCTGGCGGAGGTCTCGCCCGGCGGCAGCCTGCGCGCCGTGGTGGACGCGGCGCTGGCCCGGACCGGGCGCGCGTTCGCGGCCGGCCACCTGTTCGAGCGGGTGCGCTCCGGCCGCCACGTCCCGCCCGGCGACGATTGGGGGCTCCACAGCTACCCGCCGCGCCTCTGGAACCGGGCCGAGCGGCAGATCGCGCCGCCGCTCGTGGTCGAGGTCGACGGCGCCGACCTCCAGGCCGGCGCGCTCGCGGAGTTCGTCCAGGGC
>DASTKT010000208.1:0-29054 GCA_035715725.1 Longimicrobiales bacterium
GGCCATGGCGGCGACGCCGTCGCCGGCGTGGGCGGCGCGGGCGAGCGCGGCGTCCTCGGGGATCGTGCCGGCGAGCGCGACGATGCGCTGGAGGAAGCGGGCGGCGGCGGCGCGCACGGCCTCGTAGGCGGTGGACGGCCCCGAGCCGCGGTTGACGACGATGTCGACGGCCAGCTCCGGCTGCCGCTCGGCGAGCACCTTCACGAGCGCGAACGTGGCGGCCGCGGAGATCCGGTCCTCGGCGGTGACGGCGAGGAAGCGGGCGGCGCCGGCGTCGCAGGCGGCGGCGATGCTCTGGAGCGTCGAGCCGGCGTCCACGACGACGAGCGCATACTCGCCGTAGGTGGCCGCGAGCCGGCGGTAGAGGGCGCGCTGCTCCGCGCCGCCGAGGGGCGCGTCCGCCGCGGTCGCGCCGGTGAACCAGAGGTCGGGCGCGAGCGGCGCGCGGAGGTCGAGCGGGCCGGTGGCCGCGCCGCGGAGCGCCTCGAGCCCGGGGAGCTCCGGCAGGCCGAGCAGCATGCGCAGCGTGCCGGCATCGTCGCCGGCGTCCACGAGGAGCGTCGGGCCGAGCGCGGCGGCGCCCCAGGCGATGAGGGCGGCGACCGTGGACGCGCCCGCGCCGCCCTTCCCTCCCCCGACCACGACGACGTTGTGGCGGGTGGGCCGGCCGGCGGGTCCCCGCGTGGCGAGGTAGCGGCGGACGACGTCGAGCTGGCCGTTCATACGGCCATGCGCAGCGCGGCCGGCGCCGGCGCGCCGAGCGACTCGAGAAGCCGCGCGGCCGCCGGACGGAGATCGCTCGGGACCTCCTGGCCGTCGGTGACCCAGCGGGCGGGGAGCCCGATGCGGTCGGCCAGCTCGGCGACGCCGTCCTCGCCCGGGACCTCGTCGAGCTTCGTCAGGAGCAGGTGCGTCGTGCCGCAGCGGCGGAACGCCTCGGCCATGGCGAGCGCGACGTCGGCGCGGAGCCCGGCGGGGAGCGCGAGGTGGACCTCGTCGGGATCGAGCGCGGCGAGCAGCCCGCGCCACTCCTCGGCCTCGCCGCCGCGCGGGCTGCGCCCGGGGGTGTCGACGATGACGACGTCGCATTCGGACAGACGGCGGAGCGCGCCGGGGATCTCGGCGGCGTCGTAGACGACCTCGAACGGCAGGCCGGCGATGTCGGCGTAGGTCTGGACCTGCTCGAGCGCGGCGACGCGGAACGTGTCCAGCGTGACGAGGCCGGCGCGGACATCGCCGAAGCCGCGCGGGTGCAGCGCGAGCTTCGCCGCGGTGGTCGTCTTCCCGGCGCCGGTGGGTCCGACGAGGGCGACGACGTAGGGGCGCGGCTCGCCGTTGCGGACCTTGCGCGGCGGCTCGGCCTCGAGGCGGGCGCGGAAGCGCTCGACGGCGCCGGCGTCGGCGACGACGACCTCGAACAGGTCGCGGCCCTGATGGCGCACGCGGCGCGTGGCGAGGATGAGCGCGTCGTCGCCTCGGGCGGCGCTCACGTCACGGAGGAGGCGGCTCAGCTCGGGGCCGCGGAACGTCTCAAGCTGCATTGGGCACCTCCCAGGTGGCGACGGCCTGCAGGTTCACCTGCGGCGGCAGCTCGGCCAGCGAGAGCACGGGGATCGTGGGGAGCACGGGCTCGATGAGGCGGCGCACGCCGACGCGGAGCGCGGGCGGCGTGAGCAGCGGGACGGGGCGGCCGTCCGCGGAATGGTTGCGGGCCAGCAGGTCGAGGCGGCGCAGGAGCGCCGTGAGCTGGTCCGGGTCCATGGCGAGCGCGTTCTCGGTGCGCGCGCTCCTGGGCGAGAAGAAGCCCATGAGCGCGGCCTCGAGGCGCGGCCCGACGTTCAGCACGTGGATCGTGCCGGAGTCGTCCGCGAACTGCTCGGCGATGGCCTTGCCGAGCGCGCGGCGCACGTGCTCCGTCAGCGCCTCGGGGTCCTTCGTCAGCTCGGCGGCGTCGGCGATGGCCTCGAGGATCGTGACCAGGTCGCGGATCGGGACGCGCTCGCGCAGCAGCCGCTGGAGCACGCGGTGCAGCACGCCGAGCGAGACCTTGGCGGGCACGACTTCCTCGACGAGCGCCGGGTACGTCTGCTTGAGCGTGTCGACCATCTCCTGCACGTCCTGCCGGCCGAGCAGCTCCGCCGCGTTCGTCTTCAGCGTCTCCATGAGGTGCGTGGCGACGACGGTCGAGGCATCCACCACGACGTAGCCGGCGGACTCGGCGTCGAGCCGCTGCGCCGGCTGCACCCACACGGCGGGCATGCCGAAGCTCGGGTCCTTCGTCGGGATGCCGGCGACCTCGTGGAGCACGGCGCCGGTGTCGAGCGCGAGGACGAGGCGCGGGAGCACCTCGGCGCGGGCGATCTCGCTGCCGCGCAGGCGGATCACGTACTCGTTCGGCGAGAGCCGGACGTCGTCGCGGATGCGGATCGGCGGAATGAGCACGCCGACGTCGAGCGCGGCCTGCTTCCGCAGCAGCCGGATCCGCTCCATCAGATCGCCGCCCTCGCGCTCGTCGATGAGCGGGATCAGCGCGTAGCCGACCTCGAGCTCGACGGGGTCGATCTGGAGCAGGTCGTGGACGGGCGAGTCGTTCTGCGGCCGGGCGTCGGCGCCGGCGGCCAGCTTCCCCGCCGCGGCGGGCGTGACCTGCGCCTGCTGCGCCCGCTGCTTCTCGCGGAGCTGCGCGGCGCGGGCTCCTGCCGCGGCCATGCCGCCGAGCGCCAGGAAGGGGAGCATCGGCAGGCCGGGCGCGAGCGCGAGGGCGCCGAGCGCGCCGGCGGTGATCCAGAGCGCCTTCGGCTTCCCGGTCATCTGGGAGGCGAGCGCGGTGCCGACGTGCGTGCCGCCCGCCGAGTGCGTGACGATGATGCCGGCGGCGGTGCTGACGATCAGCGCCGGGATCTGGGTGACCAGGCCGTCGCCCACCGTGAGCACGGTGTAGTGCGAGAGCGCCTTCGAGATCGGCATCCCGCGCTGCACGACGCCGATGAAGATGCCGCCGACGATGTTGATGCCGGTGATGAGGAGGCCGGCCACCGCGTCGCCGCGGACGAACTTGCCGGCGCCGTCCATCGCGCCGTAGAAGTCCGCCTCGCGCGAGATCTGCTCGCGGCGGCGGCGCGCCTCGGTGTCGTCGATGAGCCCGGCGGAGAGGTCCGCGTCGATGCTCATCTGGCGGCCGGGCATGGCGTCGAGCGTGAAGCGGGCGGCCACCTCGGCCACGCGCCCGGCGCCCTTCGTGATGACGATGAAGTTGATGGCGACGAGGATCAGGAAGATCACGACGCCGACGGCGTAGTTGCCGCCGATGACGAAGTTGCCGAACGCCTCGATGATGCGGCCGGCCTGCCCCGCGCCCAGGATGAGGCGCGTGGAGCTGATGTTCAGCGCCAGGCGGTAGAGCGTCATGAGCAGGAGCAGCGTGGGGAAGGTGCTGAACTCCAGCGGGTCGGTCGTATAGAGCGAGACGAGCAGCACGACCAGCGCGGCGGCGAAGCTCGTGGCCAGCGCCAGGTCGAGGAGGAGCGGCGGCAGCGGCAGGACGAGGAGCGCCAGGATCGCGACGACCGCGACCACCACGGCGATCTCGGCGTGCCTCCACCAGCGCGACGGGGTCACGGCGGCGCTCATGCGAACGCGCTCCGCGCCCAATCGGGACCGCGCGCCTTGCGCTGGCGGATCACGAACGCCAGCACCTCGGCGACGGCGACATAGAGCTCGACGGGGATCGGCAGGCCGACGCGGGCCGTGGCGAGCAGCGCGCGGGCGAGCGGCTTGTTCTCGAGGACCGGCACGCCGCTCTCGTGCGCGATCGCCTTGATGCGCTCGGCGACCTTGCGCTCGCCCATGGCCAGGACGATCGGCGCCGGGGACACCTCGGGATCGTACTTCAGCGCGACGGCGATGTGCGTCGGGTTCGTGACGACGACGTCGGCGCTCGGCACGTCGCGGAACATGCGCCTGCGGACGAGGGCGCGGCCGGCGCTCCGCATGCGCTGCTTGAGCAGCGGGTCGCCCTCGGACTCCTTCATCTCCCGCTTGACCTCGTCCTTCGTCATGCGGAGCTGCCGCTCGTGCTGCCAGACCTGCCAGGCGTAGTCGGCGCCGGCGAGGCCGAGGAAGGCGAGCCCCGCGGTCATGAGCAGGTGCACGGCGTGGTCGCGCATGGCGAACAGCAGTGCCGCCGGCGACCGCTCGGAGAGCGACACCAGCTCGGGCCACGCGCCGGTCAGCGCGACGTACAGCACGCCACCGACGACGGCGAGCTTGAGCAGCGACTTCACCAGGTCGACGACCGCCCGCATGCTGACGAGGCGGCCCAGGTTCTTGTGGGGCGCGATGCGCGAGAAGTCGGGGGCGAGCGCCTCCGTCGACCAGACGCCGCGCGCCTGCGCCGCGGCGACGGCGCCGCCGACCGCGGCCAGGACGAGGACGACGGGCGCGAGCGCGGCCAGCACCTTCCAGCCGAGACTCCGCAGGAACTCGACGAGGTCGCCGGGGCCGGCCTGCGGGCCGAGCGCGGTGGACGAGACGAAGATCTCGGCGAACATGCGGGCCAGCCCCTCACCGCCGGTGTTCAGCGCCACGGCGGACGCCAGCAGCAGGAACGCGGCGGTCAACTCCGTGCTCTTCGGGACCTGACCCTTGCGGCGGGCCTCGTCGCGCCGCCGCTGGGTCGGCGCTTCGGTGCGTTCCTCGAAGGAGGCGTCGGCCACGTCAGCGGCCCCCCCGCCCGGTCAGGGCGGCGAGCAGGTGGTCGACGGTGTCGGCGTAGTGCAGCGGCCAGCCGGCCACGAACGCGCCGACGAGCGGGATCGACGCCATCAGCGCGACGAGGCCGACGGCGATCTGGACCGGGTACGCGACGGCGAGCGCATTGAGCTGCGGCACGGTCCGGGACAGGATCCCGAGCGCCAGGTTGCTGACCAGCACCGCGGCGATGACCGGCGCGGCGAAGCGGAGCCCGAGCACGAAGAGCGAGCCGCCCATGGACGCCATGGCGCCGAGGCCGGCGCGGGCGTCGACCGGCGCGCCGAGCGGGATCACCTTCACGCTGCGGACGAGCGCCTCGATGGAGAGCAGGTGCCCGCCGGAGACGAGGAGCAGCGTGAGCACGACGAGGCGGAAGAACTCCGCGAGGCTGGGCGTGCTCGTCTGCGTGGTCGGGTCCAGCGTGGCGGCGCCGGAGACGCCGGTCTGCACGGCCAGCACGTCGCCGGCGGTCTCGGCGCCGGCGATGAGCAGCGCGGCGCCGAGCCCCATGGCGAAGCCGACGAGCGACTCGGAGGCGAAGCTCGCGGGCGTGAGCGCGGCGGTGCCGACGGACGGCGCGGCCAGCGGCAGCAGCACGACGGTGAGCAGCACGATCAGGCCGGCGCGGAGCATCTTCGGCACCACGACGGCCGAGTAGATGGGCGCGATGAGCACGAGCGCCGCGACGCGGACGCCGAGAAGCACGGCCGCGTCCATGGCGCCCGGCGCGAGCGGATCGAAGCCCTGGCCGGTCACGAGACCAGCGTCGGCAGGCTGCGCAGCAGCTCGGCGGTGTACTTCACCGCCTCGTGCAGCGACCAGGAGAGCATGAGCAGGAAGACCGCGCCGACCGCGAAGAGCTTGGCGACGAAGGCGATCGTCTGCTCCTGGATCTGCGTCACGGCCTGGAGCACGCTCACGAGCAGGCCCACGGCGAGCGCGACCAGCAGCAGCGGCCCGGCGAGCTCGAGGCAGAGCACGAGTGCGCCGCGGGCGAGGTCGAGGACGAGGGCGTAAGGCATCGTCGCCTGAGGATCCCGTTACTTGAAGCTCGTGACCAGGCTCTGGAAGACGAGCGCCCAGCCGTCCACCAGCACGAACAGCAACAGCTTGCACGGCAGCGCGATCATCGTCGGCGGGAGCATGAACATCCCCATGCTCGTGAGCACCGCCGAGACGACCAGGTCCACCACGATGAACGGGAGGAAGATCGCGAAGCCCATCTGGAACGCCGCGCGCAGCTCGCTCGTCGCGAACGCGGACATGAGCACCGGGAGCGAGACCTCCGCCGCCCTGGCGGGCGCGGGCTGGCCCGACATCTCGACGAACTTCGCGAGGTCCTTGTCGGGCGTCTGGCGCAGCATGAACTCGCGGAACGGGACGACGGCGGTCTTCATCATCGTCGCCTGGTCGATCTGCCCGTTCATCCACGGCTGCAGCGCCTGCTCGTTCACCCGCGAGAGCGTGGGCGCCATGACGAAGCCGGTCAGCAGGAGCGCGAGCGCGGCCAGCATCTGCCCCGGCGGCGCCGTCTGCGTACCGAGCGCCTGACGCAGGAAGTGCAGGACGATCAGGATCCGCGTGAAGCTCGTCATCAGCAGCAGCAGCGCCGGCAGCGTGGCCAGCAGGCCGATGAAGAGCACCATGCCGACGGTGCCGCTGAGGCGCAGGTCGGAGGCGTTGCCGCCGCCCAACTGCAGATCAATTCGCGGAGCGGGGCCGGCGGGCCGCGAGGGGGCGAGCGGGGGAGCGGACGCGGCGGCGGGCTGCGCGGGCGCGGCGCCGGGCTGCGCGGACGCGGCGCCGGGCTGCGCGGCGCGGGCGGCCGGGACCGGCGGCTGGAGTGCGCCGATCGCGGGCTGCGCGGCCCGGCTGGCCGCAGCGGGCTGCTGGGCGGCGCGCGCCGCGGCCTGCTGCACCTGCTGCGCCTCGCCGCGGGAGGCGAACGCCGCGAGCGTCGCGGCCAGCAGCGCCAGCACCAGCGGCGCGCCGCGCGTGACGGCGCGGAGGCGCGTCCAGACCGCCGCGCCGAGATCGCCCACTCTCCCGCTCCCCCACTCCCCCGCTCCGACCGCGGGAGCCGCGTCCGCCGACCCGGCGCCGAGCACCTCGCCCGGCGCCAGCTCGACGACCGGGCGCACGCCGCCGTCGCCGACCGAGAGCACGACGACCCGCTCGCCGATGCGCACGACGGCGAGCCCCTGCCGCTGGCCGAGCGCGAGGCGACCGAGCACCTCCATGGGGAGGCGCGGGCGGCGCGCGCCGGGCCCGCCGACCCAGCGGTGGGCGGCGCGCACGGCGAGGCCGAGGAGCGCGACGGCGATGCCGAGCGCGGCCGCCATGCCGGCGAGCGCGCCGAAGCTCACCGCGCCTCCTCCACCACCGCCGGCGAGGCGATGATCCGGGTGATGCGGACGCCGAAGTTCTCGCCCAGCACGACGACCTCGCCCTCGGCGAAGCGGCGGTCGCCGATGAAGACGTCGACCGGCTCGCCGACGAGGCGCTCGAGCTGGACGACGGAGCCGCGGCCGAGCCCGAGGATCTCCTGGATGCTCAGGCTCGTCCGGCCGAGCTCGATGGCGACCGGGAGCGAGAGGCCGTACAGCGCGGTCAGCGGCAGGCCGGCAACGCCCTGCGCCGCGGGGTCGAGCGCGGCGAAGCCGGCGGCCTCCGCGGGCGCGTCCGGACCGAGCGTCGGTTCCGTGGTGCTCATCGGATTGAACCTCACTTGCGAGAGCGTCGGGCCGGTGTCGAGCCCGGTGGTCAGGGACTCCAGGATCTGCGCGCCGTAGTGGGCCCCGGCGCCGCCGACCTGGGCACGAAAGCGGGCCTGGCCGGCGACGAAGACCGTCGCCGGCGTGCCGGCGGCGAGGCTGGTCGGGAGCACGGCGCCCGGGGTGAGCGCGAGCAGCGAGCGCAGCGGCACGGAGAACGTCGGCATGCGGACGGTCACGGGCACGCGCGCGCCGCGGAGCTGGTGGTCCGCGTGCAGCCGCTCGATCTCGCGCTCCCGCTCGCTCGCGACGACGGTCTGCCGCCGCTGCATCCCGGTGCCGGTGAAGAACTTCTCCAGAACGCTGAACGGGAGGCAGACGACGGCGACGCTGCGGCTGCCGCCGGCCACGACTTCGATGTTGCCGACCAGCACCGGGTCTTCGCGGTTCGCGATCTGCAGCATCTCGGGGAGCGACTCGAAGCGGTCGAGCACCAGCTCGATCGGCACGTGGTCGCGCCAGACGTCGGTGAGCTGGAACGCGACCTGGTCGGCGGCCATGCGCACGAGCATCCGCTCCAGCGGCGTGAGCGCGCGATCCTGCGTCAGCGGCGCGCCGGAGCCGCCGAGCAGCCGCTCGACGACGAAGAACGCGAAGTCGCGGCCCAGGTCGATCACCGCCTGCTGCCCCGTGCCCTTCAGGTCGTAGACGTAGGAGCAGGACGGCATGGGGAGGGAGAGCACGAACTCGCCGTAGCTGAGGTGCTCGATCCCGGTCAGCGTCATCTCGACGCCGCCCCGCGACCGCCCCGTGAGCCACCCCTCCACGGACTTCGTCAGCAGACCGTACATCGCCTGCAACGTCCGCAGCCGATCCTTCGAGATCAGGTTCGGACGCTGGAAGTCGTAGGGGCGCGGCTCCGCCGCGGCGCCATGGCCCGGCGCGGCCGGCGCGGGCGCCTGGCCGCCGCTGAAGAGGAGATCGATCTCCGGCTGGGGACGCGTCTCGCTCGTCACGGCGCTATTGCAGCACGAACTGCGGGAGGTAGATGGCGTGCAGGTCCGGCTTGCCGATCACGGCCGCCGCGCCGCGCCGCAGCTCCAGCTTCAGCGCCTCGCGGAACTTCAGGTCCGTCAGCTCATCGACCGTCTTGTTCCCCAGGATGCGCAGGAACGTGTCGCGGAGCTGCGCGTCCGAGTGCTTCAGCGCCTCCGCGTCCTCCGGCCGGTCGCCCTCCAGCGCCGCCGTGATGATCAGGAACCGCTGCCCCTTCGTGCCCGCCGGGTTCACCACCAGGTTCTCGAGCACGTACAGCGGCCGCGCCTCGCCCTCCTTCTCCTTCGACTTCTTCTCCGACTTCGCGCCCGCCGCCTCCACGCTCGGCGGCGCCGTCAGCATGCTGAGCCCGACGAAACCGGCTCCGGCGCCCGCCGCCACCCCGACCACGAGGGCGATGATCGCCGGCACCTTGCTCTTCGGGGGGGACGCCGCCTCCCCCTGCGGGACCTCGACCTCGCTCAAAGGCCTCCTCCTTCGCGCGGCACCGCGCACCGACCGGTTGTCTGCGTTGAGGAGCCGAACGTCTGACGCGATGCGGCTCGCCCCCCTCATAGGCACGCCGCATACCAGCCCGCGGCGCCCGGAAGGAAACGGACAAGTGACGGATTATCAGCGAGATACGACGATGCGCCCGGGAAGGTGGGGCGCGCCGGGACGGCGGCGAAAGCGGCCGCCCGGCAGGATCTGCCGGGCGGCGAGCGGCGAAGATTGCCGTGCAGCGGAGTGGGAGAGTGGGGGAGCGGGCGAGTGGGGGAGCGCAGCGTCTCGCGCTCCTCCACTCCCCCACGCTCCCCTCTGCCAGGATTACCGCTTCAGGTTGACCAGCTCCTGGAGCATCTCGTCGGACGCCGTGATCACGCGGGCGTTCGACTGGAAGCCGCGCTGCGCGGTGATCATGTTCGTGAACTCCTGGGCGAGGTCGACGTTGGACATCTCGAGCGCGCCGGACGTCACGGTCGACTGGCTGCCCTCGGCGGCGTACCCGAGGACGGGGGCGCCGGAGTTCGCGGAGACCGTGTACATGTTGTTGCCGGTGCGGACGAGGCCGGCGGGGTTGTTGAAGTCGGCGAGCACGATCTGGCCGAGCGTCTGGGTGACGCCGTTCGTGAAGGCGCCGGTGATGGTGCCGGTCTGGTCGATGGAGATGCGCTCGAGCAGGCCCATGGTGTAGCCGTCCTGCTCGCGCAGCACGGCGGTGGACGGGGCGGCGAACTGGGAGAGCCCGTTGATCTCGCCGTCGGCGCCGAAGTCGATCTTGATGGCCTGCGTCGCGCCGATGCCGTCGGGCGTGAAGACGAAGTCGGCGGGCGGCGTGGCGAGGTTCAGGCTGCCGTCGGCGTTGAACGTCAGCGTGCCGGTGTCGCCGGTGGGCGCGGCGGCGGAGCCGTCCAGCCCGCTGGCGGTGATCGCATAGTCCCAGGTGTTGTCGGCGGTCTTCGTGAACGTGATCGTCAGGTCGTGCTTGGCGCCCTGGGAATCGTAGACGCTGATGGCGGTCTGGCGCTGCCCGGCGGCGGTCGTCGGATCCGTCGCGTCGTAGACGGGCGCGTCGGCGCGCA
Source organism: Longimicrobiales bacterium (assembly GCA_035715725.1). Classification (GTDB taxonomy): domain Bacteria; phylum Gemmatimonadota; class Gemmatimonadetes; order Longimicrobiales; family RSA9; genus JADGGV01. The sequence goes on from DASTKT010000208.1 coordinate 10,085, forward strand.
GGTTCCCGCCGATGTTCACGCCCGTGGTGGCCTGGGCCTGGGCCTTCTGCCCGAACGGGAGCGTGATGTCCTTGATCGAGTCCGAGAGCACGCCGTTCGTGGCCATGCGGCCCTGGACGACGAAGCCGTTCGTCGCGGACACCAGCCGGCCGCCGGCCTCGAGCTGGAAGTTGCCGGAGCGCGTGTAGTAACGTTGGCTGCCGTCGGAGACGACGAAGAACGAGTCGCCCTGGATGGCCAGGTCGGTGACGATCCCCGTGTTCTCGAGGTTGCCCTGCGTGAACTGGAGGTCGATGCTGCCGATGTTCATGCCCAGGCCGACCTGCACCGGGTTCGTGCCGCCCTGCACGTCGGCATCCGAGCCGGACGGCTTGCTGGCGCCCTGGACGAGCTGCGCGAACGCCTCCTTGAACGTGACGCGGCTCGACTTGAAGCCGACGGTGTTCACGTTGGCGATGTTGTTGCCGATCACGTCCAGCTTGACCTGGTGGTTGCGCAGGCCCGAGACGCCGGCGTAGAGCGAACGCATCATGGTGGGCTCTCCTCGTCAGTTGGCGATCTGGACGACCGCGCTCATGGGAATCTCCATCGGGCCGGCCAGCAGGACGGGCCCATCGGTGCCGTAGCGGACGCCATCGACGCGGGCGACGCTGTAGGGGGTCACGTCCACGGCCTTGCCGGCCGCGTCCGCGGCCTCGACGACGTACGTGTACTTCCCCGGCGGCAGCGTGGCGGCCGGGTCGAGCGCGAGGGTCTGGCGGCCGGCCGCGGACGCCGAGAGGCTCTGCGTCAGGACTTCATGGCCGGCGGCATCGAAGACGTGGAGCTGGCCGGCCGCGGCGTCCGCCGCCAGGTCGAACGCCACGGTCGGCGCGCTCCCGCTCCCCACCGCGATCTCGTTCCCCTGCGTGACCACGGTGCGGCCGAGCGCGGAGACCGCGGCCGACGAGTTCATCCCGCCCGCCAGCGCCTGCAAGAGCTGCGTCTGCGTCGTCGTCGCATCGGTCTGCGCCTTGATCTGGTCGCCGAGCTGCACGAGCTGCTCGAGCGAGGAGAACTGCGCGAGCTGCGCGGCGAACTCGTCCGGCTTCGACGGGTCCATCGGGTCCTGGCTGCGCATCTGCGCGACGAGCAGCTGGAGGAACTGGTCCTTGCCGAGCTTCCCGCCGGGCGGCGCCGGCGCGGCCGCCGCCGTGTCCGTGCCGGTGCCGGTCGTCTGGGCCCACGGGCTGCCCCAGATCGGGGTCGTACTCACGCGTCCTCCCTTCTCCGCTCCCGCCGGGAGCGCTGTCTCTGAGGTTCGCCCTCGCGCGGCTGCCCGCCGGGTTGCTGCCCGGGGTGCCGCTCACCGTGCGGGCGGGCATCGGAGCCGGACTGCGCGAGCGTCGGCGCCGCGATCGTTTCGGCCGCCGCTCGTGCGGCCATCCCCGTAGTCGTCGTCGCGCTCGCCGCCGGCGAGCGGACCTCCAGCGACGCGGGCTCGAGCCCGCGTCGCGCCAACGCATGCTGCAGCTCGCCGAGGCGCGGCGTCAGCCGGTCGGCCGACGCGCGGTCGGCCAGGTCGATCGTCGCTTCCACGGACGGGCCTCGCAGGCTCACCCGGATGCTCCCCGCGCCGTCGCCATCGCCGTCCAGGTGCAGCAGCACCCGCGAGAGCGGCCGCAGCTCCGCGCCCTGCTGCGCCTCCAGGACCCGCCCGACGCGGGCGGCGACGTCCGGGCCGGCCGCGCCGGGCGCCGGACGCGGCGACGCGGTCTCGCGCTGCGCGGTGGCGCCCTCCGCCGGAGCGGCGAACTGGCCGCCGGCGCCGGTCGCGGCGCCGGCCGGCGTGCCGCGATCGTCGGCCGGCCGCCGGTCCGCGTCCCGGCCGCCGGCGCCGGAACGGCCGCCCGCGTGGCCGGTGTCCACGGCGTTCCAGCCGGCTTCCTTCCCGGCGACGGGCGTGGTTGCCGGCGCCGCGTCGGCCTGGGCGTGTCCCTTGCCCCGGGCGACGTCGGCTGCGCCGGACTCCGGCGCCACCGCCGCGCCCGGCCGTGCCACCGGCGCGACCGCGGCCACGCTCGCCACGCTGGCGACGGGCGCGATGCCCGCCACCGGCGCCGGCGCGGCGACCGCCGCGACCGCCGCCGGCGCCGCGGTGCCGTTCCGCCCGAAGGCGGGTGCGACCTCCAGCCGGACCGCGCGGACCGCCTCGCCGATTCCGCGCGGCAGCTCGAGGTGTCCGGGGTCGCGCGCGCCCAGCGTGTGCAGCCCTTCCTCGGCGGCCACCTGCGCCAGCAGCCGGAACGCCTCCGGATCGTCGTACGAGCCGTCCACCGTGACATCCACGGCCCGGCCGAGCGTGTGCTGCGAGTGGCGTGTCCAGGTCACCACGGCGCCCGGTCGCGAGCGCCCCTGCTCGTAGAGCTGGTCCTGCCGCTCCTGGCTGCGGACGCCCTCGACCACGGCCACGTCCCGGCCATACTCGTCGCGCATCCGCGAGACGACGCGGGCGAGACGCGCCTGCAGCGTCGGGTCGAGGCCCGCGGCCGTGGCCGCGGCGCCGGCCGCCGCCTTCGCCTCGGCGGCCGCCGCCTTCGCCGTCTCCTTGCCCGGGGCGCCGGCCGTCGCCTCCGCGAGCGCGTCCGCGGCGACCCCGCCCGCGGCCTGCGCGGCGCCGGCGGCGTCCGTGCCGAGCGCTCCGGTCGCGGAAGCCTGCAGCCCGCCGGCATCGCCGGAGGCGCCGGCGGCCGCATCCGCGCCGGCCGCGGCATCCTCCGTCTCCGCGGCGCCGCCCTCGGCGGATGCCGCGGGCGCGGCGGGCGCCGGCTGGACCGCCGCCGGCGGCAGCAGCGCACCGAGTGCCGCGGCCAGCGCGGCGCCGAACGGGTCGGTCGACGGGTCGGCGGCGTGAGCGGCGGACGCGCGCGACTGCGCCTCCGCCCGGCCGGACCGCGCGGTGTCGGCGCCGGCCGCCACGCGGCCGAGCAGCCCCGAGAGCGCATTCGAGATCATGTTCCCCCCTGGGATCCCGCCATCACCGAGCGGGTCAGGCCGGCGGCGCGCTCCGGCGGGAAGCTCGCCAGGATCGCCGCGGCCTTGCGGTCCGAGATGTAGCGGAGCACGGCCTCGACCTGGTGGTCGTCGAGCTGCTGCAGCACGCGCGCGGCCTGGGCCGGCGGCATCGCGGCGAAGATCTTGGCGAGGCGCTGGGGCCCGCGGCCGTCGGCGGCGGCGGCCGGCGCAGCGGGGGCCGCGGGTACGGGCGCCGCGGGCGCGGAACCGGCCTCGGAACCCGTCGGCGCCGGGTCGGCGGCGGCGGCGGGCGCGGGCGGGTCCGTCGTGGCGGCAGCCGGAGCGGCCGTGGCCGGCGCGCCGGCGGGGTGCGGCACGGAGTCCGCGGCGCCCGGCGCCGGCTTCGCGGCTGCGGCGCCGGCGGCCGGCGCGGCCGCGGAGGGCGCTCCCGCCTTCCCGCCCGCCGGCGCGTCCTTCCGGAGCATGTAGGCGGCCCCGACGCCGCCGCCGCTGCCGAGCAGCAGCCCGGCCACGGCGAAGATGATGATCCGCTTCATTGGCTCTCCTGCGCCGGCAGGCCGGCGCCGCGGGTGTGGCGCGTGAGCGCGATCTCGTCCATCAGCTTCCGCTCCGCCTCGCGCTGCCCGGCGGACCAGGCCACGAGCTGGCGGGACCGGAGCTCGCTCAGGAGCTGGCGCTCGCGCACCGCGGCGGCGAGCTGCTGGAACTCGGTGTCGACCCTGGCGTCGGCGGCCTCGCGCGCGCTGGCGGCGGTCTCCAGCCGCTCCTGCAGCAGCGCGACGATGTGCGCCAGGTTCTGGAGCTGGCCGGCCGGGCCGGCCGAGCCGTGGGCCTCCGCCATCCGGTCGAGGCCGGCGGCGTGCACGGCGCTCATGGCGTCGTGAACGCGCCGCGCCTCGTCCGCGTCCTCCCGCGCCGCGGCCAGGCGCCGCGCCACCTCGCGCTCGCGCCACTGGCGCAGCTCGAGGATCTTCTGCAGCCGGAACTTGAAGCCGTCCATGAGCACGTTCTCGGGGTCAGACGCCGGCGCGGGCGGCCAGCTCGAGGAGCCTGGCCCGCGTCTCCGCGTACCCGGTGTGGTCGTCCGGGCGCTGGCGCAGGAAGCCGTTCAGCTCCTCCCGCAGCCGCACCGCCGCGTCGACGAGACGGTCGCCGCCGGCCTGGTAGGCGCCGACCGCGATCAGGTCCTCCTTGTCGCGGTATGCGGCCAGCAGCCGCTGGCACGCCTCGGCCGCCGCGCGCTGCTCGGCGTCGATGATGTGGTCCCGCACGCGACTCTTGCTCTCGAGCACCTCGATCGCGGGGAAGTGGCCGGACGTCGCCTGGCGGCGGCTCAGCACGATGTGGCCGTCGAGGATGCCGCGGGCGGCGTCGGCCACCGGCTCGTTGAAGTCGTCGCCGTCGACCAGGACCGTGTAGACGCCGCTGATCCCGCCGCGCGCGCCGTTGCCGGCGCGCTCCAGCAGGCGGGGCAAGGAGGCGAAGACGGACGGCGGGTAGCCCTTCGTCGTCGGCGGCTCGCCGACCGCGAGCCCGATCTCGCGCCACGCCATGGCCACGCGCGTGACCGAGTCGAGCATGAGCAGCACGTGCTTGCCCTGGTCGCGGAAGTGCTCCGCGATGGCGGTGGCGACGAGCGCGCCGCGGGCGCGCACCAGCGCCGCCTCGTCCCCCGTGGCGACGACGACGACCGAGCGCGCGAGCCCCTCCGGTCCCAGCGAGTTCTCCAGGAACTCGCGCACCTCGCGGCCCCGCTCGCCCAGCAGCGCGATGACGTTCACGTCGGCCGATGCGTAGCGCGCGATCATCCCGAGCAGCGTGCTCTTGCCGACGCCGCTGCCGGCGAAGATGCCGACGCGCTGGCCGCGGCCGAGCGTCAGCAGCCCGTCGAGCGCGCGGACGCCGGTGACGAGCGGCGAGCCGATCATCTCGCGCTCGAGCGGGCTGGGCGGGCCGGCGGCGAGCGGAACGCGCTGCGTCGGCCCGATCGGGCCCCGCCCGTCGATCGGCTGGCCGAGGCCGTTCAGGATCCGGCCGAGCAGGCCGGGGCCGACATCCACGCCGAACTGGCGGCGGAGCGGCTCGATCGGGCACCCCGGCTGGATCGCGCCCAGGTCGCCGAGCGGCATCAGCAGCAGGCCCCGCTCGTGGAAGCCGACTACCTCCGCCAGCAGCGTCTGGCCGGCGCCGCCCACCTTGATGCTGCACAGGTCGCCGAGCGCGGCCTCCAGCCCCACCGCCTCCACGACCAGGCCGACCACGCGGGTCACCCGGCCGTATGCCGCGAAGCGCGGCACGCCGCCCACCCGCTGCAACAATGCGTCAACCATTGGCGAGCGTCCGGTACAGGCGCTCGAGCGCCAGGTCCAGGCGGCCGTCCAGGATGCGCTCCCGCCCCTCGACCACGACGCCGCCACGCCCCAGCTCGGGATCCGGCACCCAGGTCAGCTCCCGCCCCGGCGCGATCGGCGGCGCCTCCGCCGCCGACAGCGCGGACAGCGTCGAGAGGTCGTGCGGGTTGATCCGCACGCGCAGCGCCTGGTCCAGCGGGAACTCGGCGACGGCGCGACGGACGAGCTCCATCACGACCTGCCCGTCCATGCGCACCTCGCGGCCGACGACCTGGTTCGCGACCGCGACGGCCAGTGCGCACAGGTTGTCGTGGAACGCGCTCTCGCGCTGCGCCTCCGCCGCGCGCAGCGCCGCCACGGCCTGCTGCAGCGCGCGCAGCGCGGCGCCGAGCTTCTCGGCATCCTGGCGGCGCGCCGCCTCGACACCCGCCTCGTAGCCCCGCGCGAACGCCGACTCCAGCTCCTCCTCGCGCTGCAACGCCTCCAGCGCGGCCAGGTCGTCGGGCGAGGCGTCGGGCAGGGCGGCCTCGATGGCCGCCGGCTCGCCGAGCGCCAGCGGCGCCCACGGCACCGGGTCCGGCAGCACGCGCGGCGGCGTGGCGAAGACCGCGGGGTCAGATGAGAACATCGTCGCCTCCCGAGGAGATCGTGATGTCCCCGGACTCCTCCAGCGCCCGGACCAGCTTGACGACGCCCGCCTGCGCGGCGTCCACGTCGCGCACCTTCACCGGCCCCAGGAACTCCATCTCCTCCTGGAGCGCGCCCAGCGCGCGCTGCGACATGGAGGCGAAGATCTTCTGCTTCAGCTCGTCGCTGGCCGCCTTCAACGCCACCGCGAGCTGCTTCATGTCGACGTCGCGCATGACGCGCTGCAGCGAGCGCTCGTCCAGGCGGACCATGTCCTCGAAGACGAACATTAGGTTCTTGATCTGCTCGCACAGCTCGGCGTCCTGCTGCGCGACGGCGTCCATCAGCTCCTTCTCGAGGCTCGTCCCGACGTGGTTCAGCACCGCCGCGACCGCCGCCGGCCCGCCCGACTCCGCCAGGTCCTGCGAGACGGAGAGCCCCGCGTCGCTGCCGAAGGAGCGCTCGACGATCTGCAGCACCTCCGGCAGCACCTTCTCCATCTTCGCCATGCGGTAGAGCACCTCGCTGCCGAGCGCGGCGGGAAGCTCCAGCATCATCGACGCGGTGCGCTGCGGGTCGAGGTGCGCGCAGATCAGCGCGATCGTCTGCGGATGCTCGTTGCGCAGCAGCGTGGCCACCTGCTGCGGGTCCGCCTGCTTCAGCTTCGTGAAGCCGACGGCCTCCCGGAGCTGCGCCTCGATGCGCTTGAAGATGACCGCCGCCTTCTGCGCGCCGACGGCCTGCTCCAGGATCTCCTTGGCCTTGTTCACGCCGCCGGATGCCAGCGTCAGCGCCGCGGTGCCCGTCTGCTCCCACTCGGCCAGCACCGCCTCGGCCAGTGGGATCGGGATCTCCTCCAGGCGCGCGATCTCCAGCGAGATCTCCTCCAGCTCCGTCTGCGACAGGCTCGACGTGATGTCCGCCGCCGCCTCCGGCCCGATCACCGCCAGCAGGATCGCCGCCTTCTGGCGGCCGCTCAGGTCGCCGATCGCGAGCGTGCGCGGATGGTAGCCGGTGGCCATGTCAGTCCTTCATCCAGGCCCGGATGACCCGGGCGGCCATGTCCGGCTGCTCCGCCGCGAACGCGATTTGGCGACGCGTCGGCGCCGCCAGCGCGGGGACGACCCGCTCCGGCTCGAGCGCCGCGGCCGCGCCGCCCGCGCCCAGCTCCGCCGCCGCCCCGGCGACCGGCGCCGCGACCTGCACCGGCCGCAGCGAGCCCAGCGCCCTCCACGCGATGACGAACGCCAGCAGGATCCCCAGCGCCATGAGCGCCGGACGCTGGAAGTCCTTCGTGCGGGTCAGCAGGTCCGGCTTCTCCGCCGCGGCGGGTGCCTCCGCCGGCGCCGCGGTGAACGGGATCGAGACGACCGAGATCGCATCGCCCCGCGTCGTGTCGATGCCGACCGCGTTGCGCACCAGCGCGTCCACCCGGGACAGCTCGTCCGCCGTCCGGGGCTGGGAGGCGCCGCCCTTCTTCGCCGCCGGCTTGTCGTTCAGCAGCACGGCCACCGTCAGGCGCTTGATGCTGCCGACGCCGCCGGACGTCGTCTCGGTCTTGCGCGTGACGTCGTACGTGGCGCTCGTCGCGGTGGAGGCGGCGCCGGGCGTGTTCGGGCCGGGCGTGATCTCCGTCTTCTCCTCCCGCGTCGCCACCTGCGCGTCCGGGTCCACGCTCTGGATCGTGCTCTCGACCCGGTCGAAGTTGAGCGCCGCGGCGACGCGCACGCGCACGTTCCCGGCGCCCACGACCTGCCCGACCAGCTCTTCCGTCTTCTGCTCCAGGTAGCTCTCGACCTCGCGCCGCAGCGCGAGCTGCCGCTTCGTCAGCCCCTCGCTGCTCCCCGGCTGGCCGCCCGAGAGGAGGTGGCCCGCGTCGTCGAGCACGGCCACGTTGTCGGACTCCAGCCCGTCCACGCTGCTCGCCACGAGCGACGCGATCCCCTCCACGACGTCCGCCTCCGGCCGCGCGCCGCCCCGCGTCCGCACCACCACCGAGGCCTGCTCCGGCCGGCGCTCGTCGCGGAACGGCGTCGCCTCCTGCAGCGCCAGGTGCACCTGCGCGCCCTGGATCCCGCGCATCTGCGAGATCGTGCGCTCCAGCTCACCCTCCAGCGCGCGGCGGTAGTTCACCCGCTGCGTGAAGTCCGTCATCCCCCACGACGGCTGGTCGAACAGCTCGAAGCCCGGCCGCCCCTTCGACGGGTAGCCGTCCTTCGCCAGCAGCACGCGCGCCTTCGCCAGCTCGGAATCGTGCACCTGGATCTCCGAGCCGCCCTTGTCCAGCCGGTACGCGATCCCCGCATCGTCCAGCTTCGGCGTCACCTCCGCCACGCGCTCCAGCGCCATCCCCGGGAAGAGCGGCACCCACGCCGGCGCCGACGCCCACCTCGCGAAGCCGAGCACCGCCAGGATGGCGGCCGCTCCGACCACGAGGACGAGCATGCGACGCTCGCCTCCGACCCGCTCCACCACGGCCCGCAGCGTCTCCGGCATCGTCGCCTGTCGCTAGCTCTGCATGTTGATCACCGCGCGGTACGCGTCGGTGAGCTTGTTGCGGATCTCGATGAGCGCGTCCAGCGCGATTCCCGCCTCCTCCGTGGCCGCCATCACCTGGTGCAGCTCCACCGGCTCGCCGCGCAGGAACGCCGCGATACTGTCCCGCGCCTGGTCCTGCAGCCCCGAAACCTCGCCCAACGCCTGCTTCAGCGTGTCGGCGAACGAGGTGCCCCCGCTCGGCCCGATCGCCAGCGGGCGCAGCCCCGTGTCCCCGCCGATCGGCAGCCGCGCGCCGATCCCGCTCAATGGCGTCGCCATGCTACGCCGTCACGTCCAGGCGCCCGCCTCGCGGGATCGCCTTCTCGGCCGCCGCCGGCGTCTTCGGCCCGTACGTCAGCGGGCCCGCCGCCTGGAACTTCGCGAAGAACGCCCGCTCCTCCGTCGTGAGCACGCTCCACAGCTCCGGGTCCGTGCCCGCCGGCGCTTCCACCGGCACCGCGCTCGCCGCGCCCGGCGCCGACCGCGCGTCCGCCGCCTTCGACGGCGCGGCGTGCGCCGGTCGCGCCGGCACCGGCCGGCGCTCCTCCGCGCCACCCGCACGCGCAGCACCCGCAGGCAGCAGCGCATTCGTCGTCAAACCGACGTTCTGGATCGACATATCCGCTCAGTCCAGGGTTCGTGCGTCGTGTCTTACCCGTGCCCTTGCCCGTGCCCGGCTTTTCCGCAGGGACGGCGGGGTACGAGTAGGGGTACGGGTACGTTTACAGCGTCTTTCCCGGCGCCCTAGATCTCGATCGCCTTCCGCAGCATTCCCTTCATCGCCTGGAACACGCTGGCGTTCGCCTCGTACGCGCGCCGCGCGTCCATCAGGTCCACCAGCTCGTCCGTCACCCGCACGTTCGGGTAGCGCACGTAGCCCGACGCGTCCGCGTCCGGGTGCCCGGGGTCGTAGACCAGCGGGCCCTCCGTCGCGTCCTGCAGTTGGGCGACGACCTCCACGCCGGCGTCCGCCTCGAGCGCCGGCGCCGGGAGCTCGCCGGCCGCCACGCCGCCCGGCAGCTCCCCGGCGATCGGCGTCACCGCGACCGGCTCCGTCGGCACCACCGCCGGCGCCAGCTCCACGCCCTGCCGCGCGTACGGACCGCCCCCCGGCGTCCGCGTCGTCTCCGCGTTCGCGATGTTCCCGGCGATCACATCCATCCGCCGCCGCTGCGCCGACAAGCCGCTCGCGGCGATCGCCAGCGACCGGAACAGCGGCCGGAACACGCCGCCCTGCCCTCCGCCTATCGGCCCGATCGGCATCTCAGCGCTCCCTCACGCTCGCCCGCACCTGCGCGTAGACCCGCTGCAGCAGCGACGCCGTCGCCTGGTAGCGCAGCTGCTCGTCCGCCAGCGACACCATCTCCGTCTCCAGGTCCACCGGCTGGCCCGGCCCCGCGGCGCCACCCGGTGCCCCATTCAGCGCCGCGCCGAACGTCCCCGGATCGCTCGCGTTCGCCACCCGGCTCGCGATCGCGCGGGCCCGGGCGCTGGACGCGTCCAGCCCCTCCTTCAGCATCGAGACGGTCGAAATCCGTCCGATGAGTCCGCTCAGCATGGCGTCGTCGCCTCCGCTCGGGGTGCGTGCGGTTCGGCGCAGCGGGGGGCAAGCGGTGTTCCAGGCGGGCGCGGCGGCGGGTCCCGCCCATTCCGCGAGATGGAGGAGTGGACGCAACATGTTACAACATCGGATCTTATGACCACACGAACGACAACGGACCGGCTGCGGATGCGAATTCGGCTGCGGAGGCGGGAGGGGCGGAAAAAGCGGGCGCCCCGGCAGGATCTGCCGGGGCGCTCTCGGAGACAATTGCCGGGGGAGCCGCGCCGCTACTCGGCGTCCACCTCGCCCTCCGGACGGTTCAGCTTGTTGCGCAGCGTGCGCACGCTGATGCCGAGCAGGTCCGCCGCGCGCGTGCGGTTCTGGTTCGTCACGCGCAGCGCGTGCTCGATCAGGGTGGCCTCCGCCTCGGCGATGTTCAACGAGCGCAGCCGGATCTGCAGCTCGCCGGCGGCGCCGGCGGCGGGATCGTCGCGTCCGGGGGAGTCGATCGCGCCGGCGTCGACGGCGGCGGAGCCGGACGCGCCCGCGGCGAGGCCGAACGGCTGGCCGGCGAAGGCCTGCGGCCGCAGCGTGGAGTCGGTGCTCAGGATGACGGCGCGCTCGACGGCGTGCGCCAGCTCGCGCACGTTGCCCGGCCAGCTCGAGCGCTGCAGCAGGGCCACCGTCTCGGGCGCCACGCCATCCAGCGGCTTGCCGATCTCGCGGGCCGTGCGCGCGGCGAACGCCTGCACGAGGACCGGGATGTCCTCCATCCGCTCGCGCAGCGGCGGGATGCGGATCGGCACGACCGTGAGCCGGTAGAACAGGTCCTCGCGGAAGCGCCCCTCCTTGACCTCGGCCGCCAGGTCGCGGTTCGTCGTGGCGACGATCCGCACGTCCACCCGGATCGGCGCGCTCCCGCCGACGCGCTCGAACTCCTGCTCCTGCAGCACGCGCAGCAGCTTGGCCTGGAGGTCCAGCCGCATCTCCGAGATCTCGTCGAGCAGCAGCGTGCCGCGGTTGGCCCGCTCGAACGCGCCCTTGACCTGCTTCAGTGCACCAGTGAACGCGCCCTTCTCGTGGCCGAAGAGGAGGCTCTCGACCAGCGTCTCGGGCATGGCCGCGCAGTTGACGGAGATGAACGGGCCGTCGGAGCGGTCGCTGAGCTGGTGGATCGTCCGGGCGATCAGCTCCTTGCCGGTCCCGGATTCGCCCTGCAGCAATACGGTAGCCCGCGTGGGCGCGACGGTGGCGACGGTGTCGAGGACCCGCTTCAGCGCCCGGCTCTCCCCGAGCACCTTCCGCTCGTTGCGGAGCTGCGAGACCTCTTCGCGCAGCGCGGCGTTCTCCCGCCGCAACCGCACGAACTCGAGCGCCTGCTCCACGACCAGCTCGAGCTGCGCCGGCCGCACCGGCTTCGTCACGTAGTCGACCGCGCCCGCCTTGATCGCCGCCACCGCGTGCTCGATGCTCGCGTACCCCGTCGTCATCACGAGCGGGATGTCGAAGCCCTCCCGGCCCAGCCGGGACAGGAACTCCAGCCCCGTGCTCCCCGGCATCCGGTAGTCGGAGATGATGAGGTCCACGCCGCCGCGCGCCAGCACGGCGAACGCCGCCTCGACGTTGTGCACGCAGACCGTACGATGGCCAGCCCGCTCCAGCGTCTCCTTCAGGACGAGGAGCGCCGCGGGTTCGTCGTCGACGCAGAGAATGTTGGCCATGGATCCTGAGAAACGGCGTGCCGACTATGACGGGTGGGTTCAAGTCGTGGGGATAGCCGGACGATACTGCGGAAGGTAAACCGCGTTGGCGCGCCAGGCAACAGGACCGGCGCGGCATTCCCGAAGATCGGCAGGGCTCGGTGCGGATCACGAACAGCATCCTACAGCGGGAAGCCCTCTCCTCCATCCAGCGGAACCTCTCGGCCATGAGCGACGCGCAGCTCCGCGCCGCCTCGGGCCTGCGCGTGCGCACGTCGTCCGATGACCCCGTCGCCGCCGCGGAGATCATGCGCAGCTCGAGCGGGCTGCGCGCGCTCGACCAGTATCGGCGCAACATCGGCGCGGCGCGCGGCCGCCTCTCCTCCGAGGAAGCGGTCCTCGACCAGCTCGGTGATCTGCTCAGCCGCGCCAGCGAGATCGGCGTCGCCCAGGCCGGCGACACCTCCACCGCCATGAGCCGCAACGTCGCGCTGGGTGAAGTCAACCAGCTCATCGAGCAGGCGGTCCAGCTCGGCAACACGCAGATCGACGGCGCCTACCTCTTCGGCGGCGCGCTCGCCGACCAGGCACCGGTCGATGCCAACGGCCTCGTCGCCGGCTGGCAGGCCGCCGTGCCGACGAAGGTCGAGATCGCCTCCGGCCGCGCGATCGGCGTCACCCACGACGGCCAGGAAGTCTTCGGCGACACCCAGCTCCTCCAGTCGCTGAAGGCGCTCGCCACCGGCCTCCAGAATAACGACGGCGCCGCGATCCGGGACTCGCTCGCCGGCCTCTCCACCAGCTTCGACAAGCTGCAGGACCTGCTGGGCGAGGTCGGCGCGCGCACGAACCAGCTCGACATCGCCGGCTCGAACATCGACGCCCTCGAGGTCGGCTTCAAGAGCACGAAGTCCGACCTCGGCGAGATCGACCTCGAGGAGGCGATGACCACGCTCGTCAGCCGCCAGACCGCCTACCAGGCCGCCCTCGTGGCGACCTCCCGCATCATGTCCACTACGCTTTCGGATTACCTGCGATGATCGCGGACGCACCCGTTCTCCCCCTCGCCGGCCGCCCCGACCTCGCCGCCGAGGCCGACCGCCCGATCCTGTTCCCCAGGGGGCTCCTCGGCTTCCCCGAGTGCCGCGAGTTCCACCTCACCGCCACCGCGCGCCCCGGCTTCTTCTGGCTCCGCTCCCTCGAGCACCCGGCGCTCCGCTTCCTCCTCGTCGATCCGTTCCTCTACTTCGACGGCTACTCCGTCGAGCTCGCGGACCACGACGTCGGGGAGCTCGCCGCCGGCGACAGCTCCGAGATCGCGATCCTCGCCACGGTCACGCTCCCGCGCACCGCCGCCGACCGCTGCACCGCCAACCTGCAGGGCCCCATCGCCATCAACGCGCGGCGCCGCGTCGCCCGGCAGCTCGTGCTCCCCGACTCGACGTTCGGGCTGCGCTGCCCGCTCGACCTGGCCCCCGCCGACGCCGCGTAGACCGGCGGACGCGGCGTCACCCCGGCCGGCGGCGCGTCGCCGCGCCGGCGCAAGCAAACGGCCCGGGCGCCTTCGTGGTGCCCGGGCCGTTTCGCGTTCGCCTCACCGCGGCCCCCGCCCGCGAACCCCGCGGGCGACGCCGCCGTCCTCACCCGCCGGCGCGCGCCACCGCCTCGTCCATCACCTCCAGCAGCACCTTGAAGTCGAGCGGCTTGCGCACCACCGGGCAGCCGGTCTCCCGCGTCGCCTGGTCGACCGACGCCAGCGACGGATCGCCCGTCATCACCACCGTCCGGCGCAGCACCTCCGGGAAATCCGCGCGCAGCCGGTTGAGCAGCCAGAAGCCGGTGCCGTCCCCGACCCGCAGGTCGGCGAGGACCAGGTGGAGCGGCTCCGCCGCGGTGATCCGCGCCAGCGCGCTCCGCCCGCTCCACGCCTCGCTCACGCGGTAGCCGACCCGCGCCAGCACGCGCCGCAGCACTTCCCGGCTCGAGGCGTCCTCGTCCACGACCAGCACGGACCGTTCGCGTGGCATCTCCAGCGGCACCGGACGGAACGGCAGCTCCCGCGTCGCGGGCTCCAGCGGCAGCTCGAGCGCGAGCGTCGTTCCGCCGAGCGCCACCCGCTCCGCCCACAGCCGCCCGCCCGCCGCCTCCACCACCCGTCGCGCCGCCGCCAGCCCCAGCCCGAGCCGCCCCTCCCGCGTCGAGAAGAACGGCTCGAAGATCCGCCGGGCCGCGTCCGACGGGAGCCCCGAGCCGTTGTCGCGCACGCGGATCGCGACGCTCCCCGCTTGCTCCGTCGCCTCCACGTGGATCCGCGCGCCCGGCCGGCCCAGCACCGCCTCCCACGCGTTCCCGAACAGCTCGTCCAGCACGTGGTCCAGCGCCGCGGCATCGACGTACACCGCCGGAAGCTCCGCCGGGATGTCGAGGCTCAGCTCGACCGGCACCCGCGCCATCCGCTCCCGCCACCGCGCCGCCACCTCCGCGAGCGCCGCCCCGCACGACAGCGGCTCCGGCCGCGCCGCCACGTCCGTCGCGAAGCCGAGCAGCCCGCCCACCAGCCGCTCGATCCGCTCCACCTCCGCCGCGGCATCCGCCCCGCCGTCCGCCCGCCGCAGCGCCGCCGCCGCGCGCCGCACCGGCTCCTCCAGCGTCCGCGCCAGCTCCGTCACGAAGCGGCCGATCCCCGCCAGCCGCTCCGCCGCCGCGGCCGCGTCCCGCGCATCGTGCTCCGCGCTCGCATCGCGCCCCGCCACCAGCGCGCCGATCACCGCGCCCGTGCGCGGATCGCGGCTCGGCAGCGCGAACGTCTCCACCGGGAACCGCGCCCCGTCCGCGCGGCCGTGCCACAGCACGCCCGCCCACGAGGCGCCCGATTCGACGTGAGCCCGCAGCGCCCCGAACGCGTGCTCGTTCTCCGGCGTCGCATCCAGCAGTAGCACGAATTCCTGCCCCAGCCAGTCCGCGTCCGCATGCCAGTGCGTGCGCGCCAGCCCGACCGAGAAGCGGATTCGCGCCTCGGCATCGAGGATCGCCACGAATTGGCCGGGAAGGTTCTGCAGCAGGGGGGCCAGACGCACCAGCTCGGGCCGGAGCGGTTCCTCCGCGCCCGTCGGAACCAGGAACGCGTACGCGGTCTCCTCCTCCGCGCCGCCCGGGAGCGCCCGCGCCCGGATCTCCACCCGCCGCGTCAGGCCGTCCCCGCGCCGGATCGAGACCCGCCACGCCTGCGGCCGATCCCGGAACACCTCCAGAAAACAGCTCTTCGTCTGCTCCCGGTCCTCCGGCGCCACGCACGCCAGCAGCGGCGTGTCCACCAGCTCGTCGCGGCGACGCTGCAACGCCGACGTCGCCTCCCGGTTGCAGCTCCGGATCCGGCCGGCCCGGTCCACCGTCACCGCGGCGACCGGACACTCCTCGAAGAATGGCTGGAACGCTTCCTTCCGCATACCGAGACCGCCGCCGGATCCGGCGTGCGCCGAAGCGGCGCGCTGCTCACGGTCCGGGTACCCGGAATATCGTCGTTCGCGCCGGCAGACTTGAGCTATCCGCCGCAGCGCTCCACGCCCAGCCTCGCCCGCGCCGACGACGTCAGCCGCACCTCCACCCCGTCCACTCCCCGCAGCACCACCGGCGTCCCCGCCGCCAGCCGCCGCGAGACCCCCGCGAGCAGCTCCGCACCGCTCCCCGCCCCCTCCAGCGACGGCCGCATCACCACCCGGAACGCCGAGCCGCGCGACGTCGCCCCCAGTACCACCGCGCAGTCCGCGACGCCGCTCCCGCCGCCGAAGCCGCCATCCCACCGCCGCGACGAGCCCGCCCCGCCCGGCGGCGAGGATCCGCCCGGCCACCCGCCCGACCACCCGCCCGGATACCCGCCCGGGTACCCGCCGTACGGGGCGTACCCGTACCCATATCCGTACCCGCCGAAGGCCGCATACGGATCCGCCGGATAGTCCGGCGGCTCGCGCGACGGCGCCTCGTCCGGGTGGAAGCGCCGCTCGAACCGGTGCGGCACCGGATACGGCGCCGGGTTCGGATAGGGGTACGCATACGGATCCGCCGACGGGAACGGCAGATACCCCGGCGGCAACGCACCCCGCGCAGCGAAGGCGCCGAACGGGCTGAACCGGTTGAAGGCGCCGAAGCAGTCGAAGCGCCCGAAGCGGTCGAACCGGTCGAAGCGGCCGAATCGGTTGAAGCCGTCGAATCGGTTGAAGCCGTCGAATCGGCTGCAGGGGTCGAACCGGCCGAAGCCGTCGAACCCGCCGCAGCGCCGCGCCCGGTCCCGACCCCGAGCCCCGCGGAAGAAATCAGCCGCGCCGTTGGACAGGCAGAACGCGCTCGAGCCGAACGACGGATCGCCGCCGATGCCGTCCGCGGCCCATGACGCGGCCCCCGATCCGTCCCACGCATCCCGCGCGTCCCACGCCGCCGCGTCCCACGCCGCCGCGCCGCGCGCCGGCCGTCCCGCTCCCCGCCCCGCGTCCCCGCTCCAGGCGTCCGCCGGCACCGACGGCCACCCCTCGCGCCTCGCTTCCAGCCACGCCCGGCGCTCCTCGTGCCACCGCTCGATCGCCTCCCGGCGCGCCTCCATCGGGTCGATCGCCTCCTCGTCGGGGCCGCCGTCCCAGGCCGGCGCCCCCTGCGCGCCGGGCGCGCCCCGCACGTCCGTGCCGGCCGGCGCCGCGCGCGGCCCGCCCGCCCGCCGCGCGCCCGCGCGCTGCGCCACGAGCGGCGCCGCCACGCACGCCAGCGCGAGCAGCGGCGCCCCCGCGACGACTACGCTCCACCTCCGTCGCATGCCGTCCTCCATCCAAGCCTCGCCTCGGCTACGTCCCGCGCGACCCCACCCCCTGAGGATCGTTCGGCCGACCGCCGCGCTGAAGCGCCCACGCCCCGCCACCCCTCTCCGACGCCACGAAAGCGGCCCCGGCATGCCGCCGAAGCCGCTCTCGCACCGGCCGCCGTGGCCCCGACCGCTCAGCGCCGCGGCGCCGAGCTGCGGATCAGCATCACGCCGAGCGCCGCGATCCCGATCGCGACGAACGCCATCGTGGTCCCTGACCAATCGCCGAGCAGCACGTGCTTCGCGCCGGCCATGACGCTCATGGCCGCGCGGTATCCGCCGCGCACCAGCTCCATGACTCGCTCCTGTCGGATTAGCGGCCTCATGATCGCCCCGCCGCCACCCGCAGGTCAAGTCCGCCAGGCGTTTCCGCCGCCAACAGGTCAAGTCCGCCAGGCGTTCCCGCCGCACCGGTGCACCGCCGCACCGCCGACCCGGTGCACCGCCGCACCCGTGCAACGCCGCGCCGCCAGCGCCGTCACCGACGCTACCGCCGCCCCGCCCGCGACCGCCGACGGCCCGACCGGCACCCCGGTTCGGCGTACCGCAGGCCGCGCCCACCCGCGAGCGCCACCCGAAGTCGGCACCCGCCCCTGGATCCACACGGCCGCAACGCTTTTCCCGCAACCCACCACCACCGCCGGAAACGACCGTGAGCGCCGGATTAAAGTCCTCCGCGCCGCGTGCCGACAATACACGCACAACATGGTCGTCACGGCGAGCGGGAACTCCGGGGAGAGCGCCGTGGCAAGGCGGGCGGTCGTCAGCAGTAAGGCGGCCGCCTCGTCTTTTGTACGTACCCGATCGCCGCCGCCCGCCGTAACCGCGCCCGCCGGCACGGCCGGCCGCGGCGCCCCGTGGACGCCCGCCCCCGCGCCCACGGGACACCGAAGCTCCCCCGGGACTCCGATCCGCTGACCGGCGCGCCCCCCGACACTCTCCATCCTGCTGACCCGCGCCGCCCGACCCCGAGCACTATCGGCCCGCTGTCCATCCGACCGTCGAGCGCCCGCATCACCATCGGCGACCGCATTTTGGCCGGTATCCATTGCCGTATTCGACCGCGCGCTCTAGAATGCGCACTATCTCACCGATGGCAGGACACGATGAGCGGGCCAGGGCCGACGATGGCGACCTGATTCGCGCCACCTCGCCAGTTCCCGTTCATGCTCGACTCTCGCCCCGATGTCGGGGGCGCTGCGGCGCCGTTCCGGGCGTCCCACCACCACCGGTGTGGACGGTCCGCGGAGCGGCGGCCATCCCAACCACATCCGTTGGAGAGGCGTGCGATATGAGTCCCCCGAGAGTCCTCCGCCCGATAGCGCTCGCGGCCATCCTTTCCGCCGTTGTGGCGGGTTCGGCCGTCGCGCAGCAAACCATGGTCACCGGCCGGGTGACCGACGCCACCACCGGCCAGCCGGTATCCGCCGCCCAGGTCGTCCTGGTCGGCACGAACCTCGGCGCCCAGACGAACAGTGAAGGCGTGTTCACGCTCCGGGGCGTCGCGCCCGGCTCCGTCACCGTGCGCGCGCTGCGGATCGGCTTCACCGAGCAGAGCCAGCAGCTCACGGTGGTCGCCGGGCAGGCGGCGACGGCCAACTTCGCGCTGCGGCCGGCGCCGGTCACGCTGGCGCCGATCGTGACCACCGCCACCGGCGAGCAGCGGCGCATCGAGGTCGGCAACGCGATCGCGCAGGTCAACGCGGCGCAGGTCACACGGACGCGCGCCGTCTCCGACATGGCCGACCTCCTCACCTCGCGCGCCGCGGGCGTGGCGGTGATCCCGGGCACGCAGACGGGCGCCGGCGTGCGCGTCCGCATCCGCGGGCTCAGCTCGCTCTCGCTGAGCAACAACCCGATCTACGTGATCGACGGGATCCGCGTCGAGGGTACCAGCGGGTCGCTCTCGGACGACATCAGCGTCGGCGGCACCACGCCAGCCCGCATCAACGACATCAACCCGGAGGAGATCGAGTCGATCGAGGTCGTGCGCGGCCCCTCCGCCTCCACCCTCTACGGCACGGACGCCGCGAACGGCGTGATCGTCATCACGACGAAGCGCGGCGTCGCCGGTCGCCCGCAGTGGTCGTACTTCACGGAGCAGACCGCGATCTCCGATCGGAACGACTATCCGACCGCGTACTGGGGCTGGCGCACCGGCACGACCTCGTCGACGACGTCGAGCCGCACGAACACCGTGCAGTGCTACCTCTTCCAGGTTTCGGCCGGCGTCTGCGCGCAGGACAGCGTGACGAGCTACAACCTGACGAAGGATCCCGAGGCCACGCCCTTCGGCGTCGGCTACCGCCAGCAGCACGGGCTCCAGCTCAAGGGCGGCTCCGAGGCCATC
>DASTKT010000209.1:0-6046 GCA_035715725.1 Longimicrobiales bacterium
GAGACGACGCGGGCGCCCGGCGGCGCGGCCGGGTCGTACGTCGCCAGGAGGCCGCTCACCTGCGCGCTCGGCTCGCCGCCGCGTAGCGCGTGCTCGACGGCCTGGCGCAGCTTCGCGCCCGTGAGCGTGAGGACGACCAGCCGGTTCCCGAACGGGGCCAGCTCGTAGAGCTGCTCCCACGTGACCGGCCCGGCGGGCAGGTCCGCGCGGATGCCGCCGTTGTTCATGAGCGCGACCTGCGCGCCGGTGGCCCGCCGCTGCGCATCCGCGATCAGGCGCCCGAGCGCGTACTCGCCGTGCGTGTGCGGGAGCGCCTCGGCGAGCGTGGCGATGCGCGCGCTCACCTTCGGGCCGACGTCGCGGCGGTAGCGCTCCACCAGCGCGGCGATGCCGCTGTCGGGCGCCACCCGGTCGGCGTACGCCACCGGGATGTCGCGGATCCACGCGCGGGCCGCGCCGCCGCTCGCCGCCTTCTCGAGGTCGACGACGGCGTAGCGCTGGCCGTAGGAGCCCGCCTCCACGATCGGGATCCCGTTCACGACGGTGCGCACCACCCGGTGCGTGTGCCCGGCGACGATCAGGTCCGGCTTCTCCCGCGCGCTCCGGGCCCAGTCGACGATCTCGCCCCGGCAGGCCGTGCCCGCGGAGTCGCAGAGCGCGCCGCTGTGCGCGACGACGACCACGAAGTCGGCGCCGCGGCGCCGCAGCTCGGGGACCCAGCGGTCGATCGCCGCCGCGCCCGAGCGGAACTCGAGCCCGCGGACGTTCTCCGCCTTCGTCGTGGTCGGCGTCTCCTGCGTGGACAGCCCGACGATGCCGAGCTTCACGCCATCCACGTCCAGGAGCGCGGTCGGCCGGATCCACGAGGGCGCCGTGTCGGTGCCGGCCACGAACGCGTTCGCCGCCAGCCAGGGCCACTCCGCCTGGCCGACCCGCGCGCGCAGCGTCCGGACGCCCCAGTCGTACTCGTGGTTGCCGATCGCCACGCCGCGGTAGCCCGCCGCGTTGTAGTACCCCACGGTCGAGCGGCCGTCCACCAGGTTCGAGATCGGCGTGCCCTGCATGACGTCTCCGCCGTCCAGGAGCACGGTCGGGCCGGCGAAGCCCGCCTTCTCGAGCCGGAAGTACGCCGCCAGCGCCGCCGCGCCGCCGACCTCGCGCCCCTCGGACCAGCGGTACGTCTCGGGGAGCAGATGTCCGTGCAGGTCCGTCGTCGCCACGACGCGCAGCCGCTTCGGCGGCGCCGCGCCCGCCCGCTGGCCCGCCGCCTCGCGCGACGTCTGCTCGGCCAGCGCCTTCGCCGCCGCCTCGGACGGCACGATCCGCCAGTTCCGCCGGAAGTAGTCCGACGGCCGGATCGTCCCGCGGCGGCGCAGCTCGTCCACGAGCAGCTCGCGGATGTCCTGCTGGCGGTCGTAGACCACGGGCGCGCCGGCGATCATGGCGTAGCCGCCACCGCCGGTCTGCCGGTAGTTGTTCAGCGCCAGCGTGAACGTCTGCTCCGGCGTGACCGGCGTGCCGCGGAACGTCAGGCTCGCGATGCGCTCCCCGACCGGCTTCGACAGGTCGATCGTGTAGTCGACGCCGCTCACCACGTCGAAGTTGTAGCCGGGGACCTCGAAGTCCGTGACCGTCCGCCCGCCCGCCGGCGGCCAGCCGCGGTAGTACTCGGCCGACTTCTCGAGGTACTCCCGGAGCTGCCGCCCGGTGATCCGCACGGCCTTCAGCGTGTTGTCGTAGACGTAGAGCCCGGCCATGTCGGCCAGCGTCACCGGACCGTCCGGGATCTGCGCCTCCAGCGAGAACGCCGCCGTCGCGGAGAGGTCCGCGCCCGCGGCCTTGCGCTGCACCTCGTTGATGAAGTCCAGGATCGGCGTGTCCTCGACGCGCGCCCGCCGCGCCTCCAGCCGCGCCGTCGAGCGGCCGACCACCGAGTTCACGTACGCGACGGTGCGCTCGTGCGCCCACCGGAGCGAGTCGAGGAGCGCGGTGTCGGCGCGCTCCGGGTCCGGCCGCAGGATCTTCCCTCGCTTCCGGACCACCGCCCAGTCGCCCGGGGCGCGGCGGCGCAGCGTCAGCTCCACCTCCGCCAGGCTCGTCGCCCAGTTCTTCGCCTGCGTCAGCAGCACCCCGCCGATCGTGCTGTCGGCCAGCTCCCGGTGCGTGTGCCCCATGAAGATCACGTCCACGCCGGGCACCTCCCGGGCGACGCGGACGGATGCGTTCTCCGCCGGCACGCCCGTGGCCGCCGTGTCGTAGCTCGTCCCCTCGAGCCCGCCGTGCGAGAGCACCACCACCACGTCGGCGCCCTTCGCCTTCATCTCCGCCACTACCGGCTTCAGCGAGGCGACGACGTCGCGGAAGTCCTGCTTCCCCTCGACGTTCGCCTTGTCCCACACCGCGACGCCCGGCGGCGTGTTGCCCGTCACGCCGATCAGGATCGTGTCCCCGGGCGCGACCACCTTCGGCAGCAGCACGTACGGCGCGAACGCGTGCTCGGTCGTGCCATGGCGGAAGATGTTCGCGGCGACGATGGGGAACTTCGCCTCCCGCACCGCCTTCTCCAGCGCCGGGATGCCGTAGTTGTACTCGTGGTTGCCGACGGCGACCGCGTCGTACCCCACGAGGTTCATCGCGCGGATGATCGGGTTCGGCTCGTTGCCGCGCACGCGGGCGTAGACGAACGCGAGGGGGTTGCCCTGCAGGACGTCGCCGGACTCGAACAGGAGGGTGCGGCCCGGGTTCGCGCGGCGCACGCTGTCGACCAGCGGCGCGAGGAGCGCCAGGCCGTAGTCGGTCTTCCGGCCGGTGTAGTAGTCGTACGGGTAGACGCGTCCGTGGACGTCCGTGGTGCCGAGCAGGACGAGGTCGAGCGTGTCCGGTGTCGCGGGAGTCTCCGCCGCGGGGCGCGGCGCCGGTACGGCCGGCGGCTCGGGGCGGCCGCCGCACGCCGCGGCGCCGAGGAAGAGCAGGGGTAGGATGCGCGCGAGCGGCCGGAGGGCGGCCGCTCGGAGGGTCCCGTGAGTTCCGGAACGAATGGTGGTTCCCATGGCGGAGTCTATGCGGCGAGTGCCGGAGATGCAAGATGAATGCGGCTCCGGCTGGTACCGCCCGCTCCGCGCGCCGGTTCCGGCGCGTCAGTCGCCGTAGACCGCCGCCGGCGCCTCCGCCGCGGTTCCGGGGCGCCGGCGCACCTCGTTCTGCGCGGCGGCCTCGTCGGCGCGCCGCGCCTTGAGCGCGGCGTGCGCCGCGGCCAGCCGCGCCACCGGGACGCGAAACGGCGAGCAGGACACGTAGTCCAGCCCGACCTCGTGGAAGAACGCGACGGAGCGCGGCTCGCCGCCGTGCTCGCCGCAGATGCCGAGCTTCAGCCCCGGCCGCACCCGGCGCCCCTCGCGCGTGGCGACCTCGATCAGCCGGCCGACGCCGGGGCGGTCCAGCACCTGGAACGGGTCGTCCGGGAGGATGCCCTTCTCGACGTAGAGCGGCAGGAAGCTGCCCGCGTCGTCGCGGGAGAGGCCGAGCGTGGTCTGCGTCAGGTCGTTCGTGCCGAAGGAGAAGAAGTCCGCCTCGGCCGCGATCTCGTCGGCGGTCAGCGCGGCGCGGGGCAGCTCGATCATCGTGCCGACGAGGTACGGGATCTCGCGGCCGGCCTCGGCGAACACCTCCTCGGCGACGCGCTGGATGACCTCCTTCTGCCGCGCTAGCTCGCGCACGTCCGCCACGAGCGGCACCATGACCTCGGGGCGCACCTTCACGCCGTCCGCCTCCGCTGCGACGGCCGCCTCGAAGAGCGCGCGTGCCTGCATCTCCGTGACCTCCGGGTGGCTGATGCCGACGCGGCAGCCACGATGGCCGAGCATCGGGTTCGCCTCCCGGTGCTTGTCCACCGCGCGCCGGACGGCCTCCTCGTCGATGCCCGACGCCCGGGCGAACGCGGCGATCTCGCTCTCGCCGCGGGGGAGGAACTCGTGCAGCGGCGGATCGAGTAGCCGGATCGTCACGGGGAGGCCGTCCATCGCCCGGAAGATCCCGAGAAAGTCGTCGCGCTGCATCGGCAGCAGCTTGGCGAGCGCCGCGGTGCGCGCCTCCGCGCTCGACGCGAGGATCATCTCGCGCATCGCGGTGATACGGTCGCCGTCGAAGAACATGTGCTCGGTGCGGCACAGCCCGATCCCCTCGGCGCCGAACTCCCGCGCCTTGGCCGCGTCCGCCGGCGTGTCCGCGTTCGTGCGCACGCCGAGCGTGCGGGCCGCGTCCGCCCATTCCATCAGCCGGCGGAACTGGCCGGAGAGCTCCGGCGCCACGGTCGGCACCTGGCCCAGGAACACCTTCCCGCTCGTGCCGTCGACCGTGATCCAGTCGCCCTCGTGCACCACGACGTCACCGGCCTTGAGGATGCCGGCGCCCTCGTCGCAGCCGAGGCCGTGCGCGCCGACGACGCACGTCTTCCCCATCCCGCGGGCGACGACGGCCGCGTGGGATGTCATCCCGCCGCGGCAGGTCACGATCGCCTTCGCGGCCACCATGCCGTGGAAGTCGTCGGGCGAGGTCTCGCGCCGGACCAGGATCACGGGCTCGCCGGCCTGCGCCCACTCGACGGCCCGGTCCGGGTCGAGCACCACCTTCCCGGCCGCCGCGCCGGGGGAGCCCGGCAGCCCACAGGCCAGGAGCTCCGGCTCCGCGGACGGATCGATCTGCGGGTGCAGCAGCTCGACGACCTTCCGCGGATCGACCCGCAGCACCGCCTCGTCCTCGTGGATCAGGCCTTCCTCCACCATGTCCACCGCGATGCGGACGGCGGCCTGCGCGGTGCGCTTCCCGGTCCGCGTCTGGAGCAGGAACAGGCGTCCCCGCTCGACCGTGAACTCGAGGTCCTGCATGTCGCGGAAGTGGCGCTCGAGCGTATCCTGCGTGCGCAGCAGCTCGTCGTACGCCTCGGGGAACCTCGTCGCCATCTCCTCGATCGAGAGCGGCGTGCGGATCCCGGCCACCACGTCCTCCCCCTGCGCGTTCACCAGGAACTCGCCGAAAAAGCGCCGCTCGCCGGTGCTCGGGTCGCGCGTGAACGCCACGCCGGTGCCCGAGTCGTCTCCCATGTTGCCGTACACCATGGCGACGATGTTGACCGCGGTGCCCAGGTGGTCGGGGATGCCGTTGACCTTGCGGTAGTCGATGGCGCGCTGGGTGTTCCACGAGCGGAAGACGGCGCGGATCGCGCCCCAGAGCTGGGCGTCCGGGTCGCCGGGGAAGGGCTGGCCGGTGCGCGTCCGCACGAGCGCCTTGAACTCCGCGACCAGCTCCGCCAGGTCCTCCGCCGTCAGCCCCGTGTCGTGCTCGACGCCGCGCGCCTCCTTCTTCCGGTCGATCAGCGCCTCGAACTCGCCGGACGGCACGCCCAGCACCACGTCGCCGTACATCTGCACGAAGCGCCGGTACGAGTCCCAGGCGAAGCGCGGCTTGGCCGACTCCCGCGCCAGCGCCTCCACGGTGTGGTCCGTGAGCCCCAGGTTGAGGATCGTGTCCATCATCCCCGGCATCGAAGCGACGGCTCCGCTCCGAACCGACACGAGCAGAGGGTCGTCCCCGCCGAACGTCTTGCCGGTGTCCGCCTCCAGGCGGCGCAGTGCCGCGCGCACCGCGTCCTCCAGCCCCGGCGGGTACGTCTCCGCCCGGAGGTAGAGGTTGCACACCTCGGTCGTGATCGTGAACCCCGGCGGAACCGGAATGCCGATGCGGGTCATCTCGGCCAGGTTCGCGCCCTTGCCGCCGAGGAGCGCCTTGTCGTCCTTTCCGCCGTCGGCGCGGCCGCCGCCGAAATAGAACACCAGGGGATTCGGCATATCCGCTCCAGAGGTCTTCGGGATCGTTCGGGGGGGCATGGCCGCCCCCGTAGACACAAGAAGCGCGCCAGAGCATGGCGCCGGCGTGCCCTCTGGGGAAAAGCTGCGCGATCCGGCGCGGTCCCGCGACCGGAGGATGCGGCACGGGCTGTCGGGAGAAGCCCGCTCCGAACATCCCGGGATGCGGAAGGGGCGCGGGGCGG
>DASTKT010000210.1:0-19158 GCA_035715725.1 Longimicrobiales bacterium
AGATTCGCGTCGGCGGCAGTGCCGACTTTCGGCAGATTCATCAGCCCTCCGGATTCGTGTCTTGGCCCCTGGGTGGTCGCAAGGCCGGGTGACAGCGTACACCATTCGCGCGCACAGCGCGACGGTGTCGCCGGCCTGGCCGAGCCGTTCACGCCACTGATTTCCGGTGCCGCCCCAGGAGCCCGCGACCGACGCGGAGGCGTCAGAACGTGCGGACCGTGTATTCTAGGACGGGGGGGTGTGCTAGGTGTGTGCTAAATGCCCGGACATGCTGTCCAGGTGCAGAAACCCCGGTGCGACGATCTTCGCGTCACACCGGGGTGTTTGCAGCCTTCGGGCGTTCCCCGAAAGGTATGGAGCCGGCGGGAGTCGAACCCGCGTCCGCGAATAGATCCCTCAGCGCCTCTACGTGCGTATTCCGCGGTTCCGATCTCGTCCCCTCGGCCGCCTGCGGACCGCGTCTCGGGGACCAGCCTTACTGTGTCTCGCTCGCCCGCGGCAAGGCGTCGCGGTCGAGCCAGCCCGATTTATCGGTGCCTCGAGCCCAGCCTCGGGACCCGGCCGGACAGGAGACAGGCGCGTAAGGTTTAGTTACGCAGCCAGCGCCAGATTGGAGTTGGCACTTGTCGTGTCTTGCCGCTTTTTTACGAGGTGACGGCACCTCGGCACGCAGCACCGACTTCACTAAACACGTCGAAACCAAGTCGGCCCCGCAACACCTAATTTAGCGGAAAACCCCCCGCGGTTCAACCGCCCGCGAGTCGGCCCGCCACACCGCGCCGCCGCCCCCCACGCTCCGACATCGTTCCCGTACCCTTACCCCTACCCGATCCGTTCACCGGCCGCCCACCCCGCCACCCCGGATCCCCACCGGGGAGAGCAGGCCGCGAACGATGCGATTCGCCGCGCACGCCGCCCCGAACCCGTTGTCGATGTTCACCACGGTCACCCCCGCCGCGCAGCTCGTGAGCATTCCGAGCAGTGCCGCGAGCCCACCGAACGCCGCGCCATAGCCGACGCTCGTCGGCACCGCCACCACCGGCGCGGCCACGAGCCCGCCCACCACGGAGGCAAGCGCACCCTCCATCCCGGCGACGACGATCACGACGGCGGCCCGGCGCAGCGCGTCCGACTCCAGCAGCAAGCGGTGCAGCCCGGCCACGCCCACGTCGTAGAGCCGCTCGACGTCGTTGCCGAGGGCGCGCGCCGTGACCACCGCCTCCTCGGCCACCGGCAGGTCGCTCGTCCCGGCCGCCACGACCAGGATCGGGCCCGGGCGCGCCCCGGCGGCGGCCTCGGCGCCCGGCAGGTGGACGGTGCGCGCCAGCGCGTTCACCTCGACCGCGGGGAACGCCTCGGTCAGCGCGCGGCGCGTCGCCTCGTCGGTCCGGGTCGCGAGGAAGCCGCCGCGGCGAGCCAGGTGGCGGCAGATCTCGACGACCTGCTCGGTCGTCTTCCCCTCCGCGAACACCACCTCCGGGTAGCCCTGCCGGAGCGCGCGGTGGTGGTCGACGCGCGCGAACGCGACGTCGCCGGCCTCCCCCGCGCCCACCGGCTCGACCGGCAGCCAGGCGAGGCGGTCCAGCGCGCCCGCCGCCGTCTCCCGCCCCTCGGCCACCGACCGGAGCAGCTCGAGAACCTGCTCGCGCGTCACGCGGCGACCAGCGTGCTCGCCTCGAGGTACGCCTCGAGGATCGCCTCGACCTCGGCCAGCGTGCGGATCTCGAACAGCTCCTGCCGCAGCGCCTTGCCGTTCGGCAGCCCCTTGGTGTACCACCCGAGGTGCTTCCGGAATTCCACCATCGCCCGACCCTCGTCGTGCTCGAACGCGATGGCGTTCCGGGCGTGCTCCAGCATCACGGCGAAGCGCTCGGCCACCCCCGGGTCCGCCGGGACCGGCTGGCCGTCCAGCGCCGCGCGCGCCTGCCCGAAGATCCAGGGCGCGCCGTGCGAGCCGCGTGCGATCATGACCCCCGCGCACCCCGTGTGCTCCCGCATCCGCCGCGCGTCCGCCCCGCTCCACACGTCGCCGTTCCCGACGACCGGGATGTCCAGCGCCGCCACGACGGCCGCGATCTCGTCCCAGTTCGCCGTGCCGCCGTACATCTGGGTCCGCGTCCGCGCGTGCAGCGTGAGCACCTCGGCGCCCGCATCCTGGCAGCGCAGCGCGATCTCCACCGGGTTGCGCAGCTCCTCGCTCCAACCGCTCCGGATCTTGACCGTCGTCGGCAGCGAAATCGCGCCCTTCACCGCACGGATGATCCGCTCCACCAGCTCCAGGTCCCTCAGGCACCCCGAACCACCGTTGCGCGTCACCACCTTCTTGACCGGACAGCCGAAGTTGATGTCCACGAAGTCCGGGCGGTACACCTCCTCCACGAGCGCCGCCGCCTCCGCCATCGCGTCCGCGTCCGCGCCGAAGATCTGCACGCCGATCGGCCGCTCCGCGTCCTCGAAGCGGAGATACTCCCAGGTGCGCCGGTCGCCGCGCCGGATCCCCTCCGCGCTCACGAACTCGCTCACCACCACGTCCGCGCCAAAACGCCGGCAAAGCCGCCGGAACGGCGACTCGCTCACCCCCGCCTGCGGCGCCAGGTACAGCGGGACTCGCCCGCCCTCGAGCATGCTCAGAAGCTGGTTCGACATTCCTTGAAATTTAACCCCCGCCCGGAGCCCGATCAATCGCGCCCCCGGGGCCCCGATCCCTTGATCCCACGCCGTTTTGACACCGCTCCCGGGTCGGCGTATCTTTTGCAGCGCCGCGGCCCGCCTCGAGGCCGCCAAAACGGAGGCCTTCATGGAGTTACGTGAGTTTTTCAATAGAGACTTGATCAACCTGAACCTCGCCGGCGAGTCGAAGGACGAGGTCCTCAGGGAATTGATCACCTTGCTCGCTCTCGACGAGAAGAGCCAGGCCATCCTGTTCAAGATGCTGAAGCGGCGCGAGAACCTCGGCTCGACCGGGATCGGCCGCTCGATCGCCATCCCCCACTGCCGCTCTCTCGTCGTCAACCGCCTGCGCGTCGCCTTCGGCCGCAAGCCGGACGGCGTCGACTTCAAGGCGATCGACGGGCAGCCCGTGCGCTTCTTCTTCCTGATCGTCGCGCCGCCCCTCGAGGTCAGCAACCAGTACCTTCCCGTCCTCGGCAAGATCGCCCAGTTCGCCAAGGAGCCCGACGTCGTCGGCCGGCTCGCCGAGATCGACTCGCCCGAGCAGTTCCTCGAGCTCCTCGAACAGAAGGCCGATTAGCTCCGCCACCAAGGGAGACACCCCGATGCACCCGCAGCTCGAAATCCTCCTCCAGATCCAGGACCTCCGTTCCCAGCGCCGGGAGCTCGTCGAGGGCGAGCACTTCCGCCGGATGGAGGAGGAAGAGTTCCATATCAATGTCGACGAGGCCATTCGCGACCTCGACGAGAAGATCTCCGAGATGAAGGCGTCCCTCACGCCCATCATTCGCGGCCGCTTCGAGCGCATCGACGACCGCGGCCGCGCCGTCGTCCCCGTCCTCAACGGCACCTGCTACGGCTGCTTCACCGCCGTGCCCACGTCCGCCGGCGGCCGGCACGACGACCTGCTCAACTGCGAGCACTGCGGCAGCTTCCTCTACATCCTCGACTGACGCCGCCGCGCCCCGGTAAACGACGAGCCGCCGCCCCGGGGAGGGGCGGCGGCTCGTTCTTCTCGGACCAGGAAGGGATTCGCTAAGCGACTCCTATTTGCCTACGAGGATTTTCTTGACCTGCACCGGCCGGCCGTTCACGAGCATCTGCATGTAGTAGATGCCGGACGCCACCTTCCGGTGATCCCTGTCGTAGCCATCCCAGAACGCCTCATAGGACCCCGGGCTCGTGTACGGCAGCCCGTCCACCGGCACTTTTCCCGCCGGGTGGTTCTTCGCCTCCGGGATCGCAACCAACTGCTGCAACAGGTTGAAGATCCGGATCGTGACCACCGCCCTCCCGTTGACGATGTCCTCGTCGTAGAGCGTGAACGGGATCGTCGTCGTCGGGTTGAACGGGTTCGGATAATTCTGCTCGAGCCGGGACCTACTCGGTCTCCCATCGCCCGGGCCACTCCCCGCCTGCTGACTCAAGGCCTTGCTTGGGAAGACGCCGAGCGCGAGGAGGAGGATGACGCCGACGCCGAAACCGCGTCTCATGGTCACCTCCGCACAGTTGCTGCTGTGCCGTAGCTAAGGGTGCGATCGCCCTCCGTTAGGGTGAAGGATCCGTTGCGACAAAACCGCACTTCCGGGGCACACTGAGTTTACGCCTCCTGCGTCGGGCCGTCAAGCCTCGAGTTGAGCCCATTTCGGTCAAGTCGCGCTCTGGACCTCACCTGCGATCCTGCATCTCATGTGCTGCGTCATACCCGCTCAGGTAGCGTAGATCGCCGCGGCGCGTCGTGACCCCCGACCGGTCGAACCACTCCAGCAGAGGAATCAGATATTTCCGGGAGACCGGAAATATCTCCTTGAAATCGGTCGGCGCGAGAGCGGCTCGTCCGGCCAGGCGCTCCCGTGCGACGGCGATTGCGGCATGAATGGATAGCGCCGAAATGTACAATTCCGGGGCGAGGTGCACCAGCTTCCCGTCGGCTTCGAGGAGCCGGAGCAGCGCGCGAAGGTCGGGATGGTCGCGCACGTCGGCGGGGAGCTCCGCGAGCGACGGCGGCGTGAGCTCGGCGCGCTCGAACGCGGCGAGCAGTCGGTCGCGGAGCGCGCCCTGCTGTGGGCTGAGCGTCGGCTGGAAGCCCCGGCGGGCGACGTGCGGCCCCTGCGCGACGAGCTCGCCCTCGGCCAGCAGGCGGTCGAGCGCCCACGTCACGACGGCGTTGGCGGCGGCGGGTGGGACCGCGCGGCGCAGCTCCTCGCGCTCGATGCCGGGGCGCAGCGGCTGCTCGGCGTGATACGCCTCGACGCGGCGCACGAGCGCCTGCCGGGCCGCCAGCGCGAGCGCCCGGTCGACGACGAGCGCCTCGATGCGCTGCACGTCGCGGCCGTCGAGGCGGCCGAGCGCGGCGTCCACGGCCGCGGGAGGGAGCGCCGTCTCGACGGCCAGTCGATCTTCGGCCACGCCGCTCCAGCCGGCCAGGCGCACACGGGCGAGGACGGCCGCGTCGGAGCCGGACGCGAGAGCACCAATGAGCTCGGCGGTGGCGGGGTCGAGGCGGTAGCGCTTCGGCGCCGCCGGCTCGTGGATCTGTCCTCCGCCGATGGTGGTGACGGGCGAGTACGACCGGAGCACGAAGCGGTCGCCGGCGCGGGCGGTCACGGGCGTCTCGAGCCGGAGCTGGACCCACCCCTCGTCGCCGGGCGCCAGCGCCTCCGCATCCAGGAGCCGGACGCGGGCCATGACCTCGATGGTGCCGAGGTGGAAGCGGACGCGCTGGTTCGGGCGCAGCTCCCAGGCGGCGGCCTCGAGCAGGCGGACCCGGGCGGTGAGCCGCGAGGCCGCGGCCCAACCGGGCTCGCGCACCACGCTGTCGCCGCGGGCGAGCTGCTCGCGCTCGAAGCCCGCCAGGGCGACGGCCGCGCGTTGACCCGCCACCGCCCGGGGCACCTCGGCGCCATGCACCTGGACGCCGCGCACGCGGGCCGGGCGTCCGGACGGCAGGATCGTGACGGTGTCGTCCCGGGCGACGCGTCCGCTCCAGATCGTGCCGGTGACGACCGTGCCGGTGCCGCGGACGGTGAAGACGCGGTCGATCGGGAGCCGCAACAGGTCGTCGGCCGTGCGCTCGTGGGTGCGCTCGGCCGCGCCGGCGAGGTGGGCGAGGAGCTCGTCCAGCCCGGCCCGGGTGATCGCGGAGACCGGCACGAGCGGCGCATCGGCGAAGGCGGTCCCGTCGAGCTGGCCGCGCACGTCTTCGAGCACGAGCTGGAGCCAGTCGTCCTCCACGAGATCGGCCTTGGTCACGGCCACGACCGCGGAGCGGACGCCGAGCAGTTCCATGATCGCCATGTGCTCGCGGGTCTGGGGCATGACGCCCTCGTCGGCGGCCACCACGAGGAGCGCCAGGTCGATCCCGGTGGCGCCGGCGAGCATGTTCCGGATGAACGCTTCGTGCCCCGGCACGTCGACGATGCCGAGCTGCAGGTCGTCGCCCAGCGGGAGGGAGGCGAAACCGAGGTCGATCGTGATGCCGCGGCGCTTCTCCTCCGGCAGCCGGTCGGTGTCGACGCCGGTGAGCGCGCGCACGAGCGCCGTCTTGCCGTGGTCGATGTGACCGGCGGTGCCGAGGATCAGGCGACGCATCACGCGGCCGTCAGGGCGGCTTCGAGGAAGTCCAGGGAGCGCAGCTCGCGCCCCTCGATCACGTGGTGCAGCAGGAAGCGGCGGAGGAGCTGCCAGTGGGCCTCGGTCCGGTCGAGCGGCACCGGCTCGCGCCGGCCGAGCCGCAGCAGCGCGTCCCGCGCGTGCGGCGGCAGCGGCCGGCCGGGCGCGCCGGGGGCGCACTCCGGGCAGCGGATCCCGCCGGCGGCGTAATCGAACGTCGTCGCCTCCTCCGGCTCGACGTCCCGGCCGCACGCCAGGCACGAGTCGAGCGCCGGCGCGAACCCGAGGTGGCCGATCAGGTGCCAGGACTCGGCCAGCACGACGGACTCCAGCTCGGCGTCGGCCGCCCGGTCGAGCCCATCCAGCCCGCGCCGAAACGCGTCGAACAGCTCCGGGTGCGCCTCCTCGCTGGCCGTGCGCAGGAGCAGCTCGGCGAGGAGCGAGGCGCCGCCGAAGCGCAGCAGATGGCGCCCGAGCCCCTGGCGGCTCCGGCGCAGCTCGAAGCCGCCCAGCGTCTGGAGGTCGCGGCCTTCCTTGAGGTGCAGCGTCGCGACGCCGTCGGTGAACGGCTCCAGGATGCCACCGTAGCGGCTGCGGGGCCGTAGCGCACCCTTCGCGATGACCGAGCGGACGCCGTGCGTGCGGGTGAGGAGGCGCAGGATCTTGCTCGTCTCGCTGTACGCAAACGACTGCAGGATGACCGAGTCGAGCGAGAGGAGGCCCATGCGCTAGGACCGGGCGGCCCTCGCCGCGAGGGCGGCGCGCCGCCGATGGTAGGACTCCGCCTCTTCCGGCGGCAGCGTCGCGACGCGGTCCGCGTAGCGCTCGTCCAGCGCGGCGACCTCCAGCACGAGGCCGCGCCGGCGCCGCTCCACGCGCTCGCGCCGCCAGCGGGCGCCGGCGAAGCCGAGTGCCCCGAGCGCGGCGAGCGCCAGGATCGCCGCGAAGAACAGGCGGCCCGCCCGCTGATCGTCCTCGCGCGCGGCTTCCGGCACCGGGGCGGCGGCCGTGGCGCCGGGCTGCGGCTGGAAGGCCTCCGGGCGGATCGGGTTCACCCCGATGGTCAGCGTGTAGGGCTGGCCGGCCGGGTAGGGCGCCTTGAACGTCTGGCCGATGTAGAGATCGCCGTTGTAGCGGGTCGCGACGAAGAAGATCGCGTCCGGGTCGCGCTCCGCCGGGATCGCGAGCTGGAAGCGACCCTGCGCGTCGCTCGTGTCACGGGCGACCGGCGCACCGCTCTGGCCGGTCACGCGGTGCAGCGTCAGCTCGACGCCGGCCACGGGCGTTCCGGCCGTGTCCACGACCGTCCCGAAGAGCGTCGACGCGGCCGCCGGCGCGCCGGCGGCCGCCTGGGCGCGCAGGGCGATCGGCGTGAAGACGAGCGCGAGCGCCAGGACGATCGCGGAACGGAGGGCGAGGCGCGCGGCGCCGGGCGATGGGGTCATGGGCTGAAGCGGCCGAAGTCCTCGGGGTTGAGGCGCCGGAGGTGCTCCCGCAGTTCGTCGGCGCTGAGGCCCGCCGGGCGCTCTTCGGCCGGCTTGAACTCCGACGTGTCCTCCTCGGCCTCCGCGACCTCGATCGAGCTGGTCTCGAGCAGGTCGTCGCTCGTGAAGATGGCGGCCGACATCCGCAGCCCGATCGCGATCGAGTCCGATGGTCGGGCGTCGATGCTGATGAGCTCGGCGCCGCGCTGGATGATCAGCTCGGCGTAATACGTGTTGTCGACGACCTTCGTGATCACGACGCGCTGGAGCGAGCCACCCAGCCCCAGGATCACGGACGCGAACAGGTCGTGCGTCAGCGGGCGGGAGAACTTCATCCCGGCCAGCTCCATGGCGATGGCGCTCGCCTCCCCCGGCCCGATCCAGATCGGGAGCACCCGGGCGCCCTCCTTCTCCTGCAGGATCACCACCGGGGTGTTCGAGGTGCGGTCGAGCCCCAGGCTCTGCACCTTCACTTCGACCATCGACGGGCCAGCCATCGGATACTCCCTTCGGTCGGAACGCCGGCGTGGCGCCCGATTCCTCAGACCCCCGCCGCCGCGCGGAGGTCCGCGGCGCGGTCGGTCTTCTCCCACGTGAAGAACTCCAGATCGCGCGAATCCACCCGCTCGACGAACGGCTCGCGGCCGAAGTGGCCGTTCGCGGCCGTCGGCCGGTAGATCGGCTGCTGCAGGCCGAGGCTCGCGATGATCGCGCGCGGGCGGAAGTCGAAGACCTCGCGCACCGCGGCGGCGATCACGTCCTCGGACACGAGCGCGGTCCCGAACGTCTCCGCCCGGATCGAGACCGGCTCGGCCACGCCGATCGCGTACGCGAGCTGGATCTCGCAGCGGCGCGCGAGCCCCGCCGCCACGACGTTCTTGGCCGCCCAGCGGGCCGCGTAGGCGCCGGAGCGGTCCACCTTCGAGGGGTCCTTGCCGCTGAACGCGCCGCCGCCGTGCCGCGCCGCGCCGCCGTACGTGTCCACGATGATCTTGCGCCCGGTCAGCCCCGTGTCGCCGTGCGGCCCGCCCACGACGAAGCGGCCGGTCGGGTTCACGAACAGCGTGCAGTCGGCGGGATCGTAGAGCTCCTCCGGCATCACCGGGTTGATCACCCGCTCGATGATCTCGCCGCGGAGCTCGTCGAGCGCGATGTCGGGCGAGTGCTGCGCGCTCACGACCACGGTCTGGACGCGGACCGCACGATCCTCGTCGTACTCGAGCGTGACCTGCGCCTTCCCGTCCGGCCGCAGCCACGGCAGCTGCCCGCTCTTGCGCACCGCCGCGAGGCGCTGCGTCAGCCGGTGCGCGAGCTGGATCGGCGCCGGCATCAGCTCCGGCGTCTCGTCCGTGGCGTAGCCGAACATCATCCCCTGGTCGCCGGCGCCGCCCGGGTTGACGCCCTGGGCGATGTCCGGCGACTGGCGGTCGATGGTGGTCAGCACGGCGCACGTCTCGCCGTCGATGCCGTACGACGAGTCGATATACCCGAGCGAGCGGATGGTTCCGCGCACGAGGCCGGGGATGTCGACGTACGTCGTCGTGGTGATCTCCCCCGACACGAGCGCGAGGCCGGTCGTGACCAGGACCTCGCAGGCGACGCGACCCTGCGGATCGTCGAGCAGGATGGCGTCGAGTACCGCGTCGCTGATCTGATCGGCGATCTTGTCCGGATGTCCTTCCGTGACGGACTCGGACGTAAAGAGGGTGCGCCCCAACGGATTCTCCTGTGCTCGGGTGGGATCGGGGGTGGAACGTAGCCCGTCACTGCTCCGGCGACAAGTTCCAGCGGCCGCCGAAGATGGAGAGGTCGATCCAGTGGCCGAGGCCGGCCGTCAGCGCCTCCGTGACGGCCTCCGGCGTGCCCAGCTCCAGCGCCTCCGCCACCGCCTGTCGCGCCTCGTGCACCGGCACGCTCCGGATCACCTTCTTGATCTCCGGCAGCGACGCCGACCCGACGCTGAGCGCCGTGATGCCGAGGCCCAGCAGCAGGAAGACGCCCAGGGGATTCGCCGCGGCCTCGCCGCACACGCTGACCTCGATGCCGGCCTGCCGCCCCGCGTCCGCCGTGGCCTTCAGCAGGCGGATGACGCCGGGGTGGAACGGCGTGTACAGCGGCGCGAGCCGGGCGTTGCCGCGGTCGACGGCCAGCGTGTACTGCACGAGGTCGTTCGTGCCGATCGAGAAGAAGTCGGAGTACTGCGCCAGCTCGGGCGCGATCAGCGCCGCGGCCGGCGTCTCCACCATGATCCCGACCTTGTAGCCGGGATTGAACGGGACGCCGTCCTCCTCGAGGCGGTGCGCCTCCTCCTCGAGCAGCTCCCGGGTGAGCTGCAGCTCCCGGACCTCGTTCACCAGCGGCAGCATGATGCGCACGTCGCCGTGGGCGGTGGCGCGCAGCAGCGCCCGGAGCTGTGGCCGGAACAGGTCCGGCTGGTCGAGGCAGACGCGGATCGCCCGCCACCCCAGGAACGGGTTCTCCTCCGCCGGCATGTGCAGGAAGAGCGGGAACTTGTCGCCGCCGAGGTCGTACGTGCGGATGAACACCGCCTGGTGCGGGAACGACTCCGCCACGTGCCGGTAGGCCCGGTACTGCTCGTCCTCGTCGGGCGCCGAGCTGCGCCCGACCACCAGGAACTCCGTGCGGAACAGCCCGACCCCCTGAGCGCCGTGCACCCGGGCGGTCTCCGCCTCCCCCGGCAGGTCGATGTTGGCCCGAAGCTGCACCGGTTGCCGGTCCGGTGTCACGGCCTCCAGGTGCGCTAGCAAGAGCAGCTCCTGCTCCCATTCCCGGATCTTGATGTCCCGCTCCCGGTAGACTTCCTTGTCCCGCTCGGTCGGCTCGACGATCACCCGGCCGGCGCGCCCGTCCAGGATCAGCTGCTGCCCGTTCTGCACCCGCTCCGAGAGGTCCGTCAGGCTGACCACCGCAGGCAGGTTCAGCGAGCGCGACAGGATCGCGGAATGCGACGTGCGCGTCCCCGCGTCCGTCGCCACGCCGAGGATGCGCGACCGGTCGAGCTGCACGGTGATCGTGGGCGTCAGGTCCTTCGCGACCAGGATCACCCGCTGGTCCGCGTCGGAGAGCGTGAAGTCCGGGTCCGGCAGGCCGATCAGCCGGTTGACGACGCGCAGCTCGATGTCGAGCAGGTCGTTCAGCCGGTCCATGATCATGGGGTGGCCGCTCCGGCTCCACTCCGACTGGTACTCGAGCATGCGCAGCTCGAACGCGCGGGCGGCCGAGAGGTGGTTCTGCTCGATGTAGGCGACGGTGCCGTCCACCAGATCCGGGTCGTCCAGCATGAGGATCTGCGGCTCGAAGATCTGCGCCTCGACCGGGCCGAGCCGCTCGGCCGTCTGCAGCTGGATCTCGCGGATGCGCGCCTGCGCCCACTCGCGCGCCTCGTGGAAGCGCGCGACTTCCTTGGCGACCGATTTCGGCGGCACCGTCACGTGCGGCACGCGGGGCACCGCCCAGCGGAGCACGTACGCCGGTCCCACCACGATCCCCGGCGAGGCGGGGATGCCATCTCGGATCAGCGCCACGGGTCGCTCACTCCTCCCCGAATCCCCGCTCCACCAGCGCGGAGAGCTCGTCCAGCGCCGTCGGTGCGTCCTCGCCGTTGGCGCGGACCGTGATCTCGCTGCCGTACTCCGCCGCCAGCATCATGACGCCCATGATGCTCTTGCCGTTCACCTCGAGATCCCCCTTGCGGATCCACACCTCGGCGCGGAAGCGGTTCGCCAGCTTCACGAACTCCGCGGCCGGCCGGGCGTGCAGGCCGTACTTGTTGCGGATGGCGATGGTGCGTTCGACTTCAGCGGATTCGGGCATTTATCGCACGAGCTGGAGGAAGAGGCCGACGAGGGCGATTCCCACGAGGCCCAGGACGATCGGCCGCCGGACGACCCCGCCGTAG
This sequence comes from Longimicrobiales bacterium, assembly GCA_035715725.1. Taxonomy (GTDB): domain Bacteria; phylum Gemmatimonadota; class Gemmatimonadetes; order Longimicrobiales; family RSA9; genus JADGGV01. Next base: position 11,686 of record DASTKT010000210.1, read on the forward strand.
CGGGCGCCGAGGAACGCGGCCAACGCCGCGGCGAGCGCCCACGGCAGCCCGAGCCGGAGCCCGACCAGACGGCCGCTCGCCACCAGCGGCAGCACGACGCCGGCGAGGAACGCACCGGCCACGGTCAGGAGCCGCTGTAGCCGCGGCACCGCCGAGTGCCGGAGCTGCTCGGCGACCCCCCTGCCCCGCTCCAACCCGAGGCGGTAGGACCACACCCGCAGCAGCAGGTGTCCGGTGTTGTAGACGAGCAGGAACCCTCCGACGCCCGCCCACCATGGCACGCCGACCAGCAGGAGCGCCAGCGCGAAGAGCAGGCAGACCGGGCGCCACCCGGCCCAGACGAGCCGGTCGCCGAGCGTTCCCAGCGAGCCGCGGATCGCCGACTTGAAGCGGTCGATGACCGTGGCATCCTCGCCCTCGGCCTCCAACCGGGCGATCGCGCCGATCGCCATCGGCGAGAGGTACGGGTGGCTGTTGAAGATGCCGGTGTGCCGGCGGACCGCGTCGTCCAGCCGCTCGCCGGCGCGGCCGTACACCGCGCGCAGCCCCGGGAGGAGCGAGAACGCGAGCCCGGCGCCGACCAGCGTCCGGTAGTTCCACGACCCCTGGATCGCGAAAGAGCGCAGGAACATCCCTGCGCGGACGGCGCGCCCGAGCGGCGTCACGCGAACAGCAGGATCAACAGCCCGCATGCGATCCCGACGACGAACGCGGCGCGCCGCTCGCTCCAGCCGCCGAACAGGGGGAGCGTCGCGCCGACCATGCCGCTCCCGCCCACGACGATGATCCCGAGCGCGACGGCGGAGCCGAGCGCCCAGTAGGGTGCGACCGTGCGGAGCAGCACCGAGCCGACCAGCGCGCCGACGAGGGAGACCACCGCGCCGCGCGCGAAATCCAGCGACATCGCCGTGAGGTGGCGGCGCTCCAGCGAGCGGGCGGTGAGCGAGTTCAGCGTCCGGTCTCCCGCGACGAGCCGCTCGTTCTGGTGCCGGATCAGGATGACCGATTGCCCCGCCACGTTCTCCCAGACGAGCCCGAAGGCGATGGCCAGGAGCAGCAACGGCTCCGGGGCTCCGTAGCCGGTCGCGTCGACGTACGCCGCCGCCGACGCCACCGCGCCGGTGGCGACCTCGGGGTATCGGGCCGCGCCGACGGGCAGGATCACGAGGGCGAAGACCTCGAGCGCGAGTCCGACCGCGAGCCCGGCCAGCGGCCGGCCGAGGACGAGGCCGGTCAGCGTGCCCGCGACCAGCGGCCGCGAGAGCATGACCTGCCCGAACGCCGTGGAGTCGAGCCCCACGATCCCGCCGAGCAGCGCGACGGCGAGCCAGTTCATGAGTCAGTGCCGGCCGAGAAGCTGGCCGATGTCGACGCGACGGGATCCCGGCAGGTCGCGGGCGGTGACGACGGCGCCCTCGTCCGCCAGGCGCCGCATCTCCGTCCGCTCCTCGTCGCTGAGGTAGACGTACGGGAGGATGGCGTGGCGCCCCGGCGCGTAGTGGATCCCGCCGATGTTGACCTCGCGCCCCCGCAGGAGCGCGTCCTCCGCGAGCCGGCGCATGGTGCGCACGTCGCGGGTCAGCACGATCACGCGCCCCGGGCCGTCGAGCCAGTCCGGCAGCGCGCGGCGGGCCTCGGCGACGGTGGCGAACTCCGCGCTGAGCTGCGTCGGCAGCCCCAAGGTATAGAGCTCCTGCTCCCAGGTCGAGGCGGCCAGCTCGTCATCCACGACCACGATGCGGTCGGGGTGCAGGCTGGTGCCCCAGCCGACGACGACCTGGCCGTGGATGAGCCGCTCGTCAACCCGAAGCAGCACGATGGCCATTGCTCTCCTTGCGCTCGAACTGCGGCGGCGCGCAGCAGACCGCGGCGCGCCCCTTCTCCACGAGCAGCGGGACCAGCTGGGCGAGCGGCTCGCCGCGGTGCATGATGAACTCGAGGAGCACGGTCAGGTTGACGCCCGAGAGGACCGCGACGTTCTCCACCGTCTGGCACAGGCGCCGCGCCGCGAAGCCGCAGCTCCCGCCCGGCAGGTCGGTGAAGATGATCACCGGCCCTTCCCCCGTCAGCGCCCGCAGCCGCTCGGCGACGATGTCCGGCGAGAGGCCGGTGTTGCTCAGCGCGAGCAGCGCATCGTCGCCTGCTCCCGTGATCCGCCGGATGGCGTCGGCGTACGCCTCCGCCAGGGAGCCGTGCCCGAGAATGATCCCCCGGACCGGCACGTCCTCACTCATAATCCTCCTCGAGATACTCCCGCAGGGGCCGCATCGTCGACTGGAGCTTCTGGTTGAACGCCTGCGCCGAGTGCACGCCGGCGTACTTGAGCAGGAGGTTCATCGCCACCACCTCCGAGAGCACGGTGATGTTCTTCCCGGGGTTCAGCGGCACGGTGACCTTCGGCAGCTTGACGCCGAGGATCTCGACCTCGTCCGATTCGAGGCCGGTCCGATCGTAGTACGCCTGATCGTTCCACTCCTCGAGCTGGACGACGAGCTCGATCCGCTTCTGCTGCCGGATCGCGCGGATCCCGAACAGCGCCGGGATGTCGATGATGCCGATGCCGCGGATCTCCATGTGGTGGCGCTGCAGCGCATGCCCCCGGCCGATGAGCACGTCGAGTCCCCGGCGGGTGACGTGCACGAGGTCGTCGGCCACCAGGCGGTGGCCGCGCTCGACCAGGTCGAGCACGCACTCGCTCTTGCCGATCCCGCTCCGGCCGACGAACAGCAGGCCGACGCCGTACACGTCCGCCAACGAGCCGTGGATCGTCGTCGACGGCGCGAACTGCTCTTCCAGGTACGGCTGGATCCGACGGTAGAAGTCCCCGGTCTTCAGGCTGGAGCGGAAGACCGCGACGCCCTGCGCGCACGCGATCTCCAGCATCACCGCCGGGACGTCCTGCGCCTTCGTGACCACGACGGCCGGCATGTCCAGCGAGAAGAAGCGCTCGAGGGTCTCGCGCATCTGATCCTCGGGGAGCGACTGGAGGAACGACATCTCCGTCTCCCCGAGGATCTGGATGCGCCCCTTCGGAAAGCGATCCGTGTAGCCGGCGAGGACGAGCCCCGGGCTCGAGACGGTCGCCGACGCCAGCTTCCGTTCCAGGTCGCAGCGCGCCGTCAGGAGCTCGAGACCCAGCGTCTGGCGCTTGGCCTTGAACAGCTCGTCCACCGTCAGCGTCTTCACGCGCCTCCCGCGGGCCAACCGCTCAGGAAATGGTCAAGGGCGGGGCGCCCTTGTGCGCCGTCAGCCGTTCGCGCCGGCGCTTGAGCTGGCGCGCCACCCGCTCGACCGCGCCGTCGAGCGCGGCCCGGAACGTGGCCCCGGTGGCCGTCGCGACCATGCTGCGGCCGCGAGTGCCCTGCACGCGGACCTCGACCCGGTGGGCGCCGTGGTCGGAGACGAAGCATACGTGGGCGGACTGGACGCGCGGCTCGAATCGGGAAAGCGCCTCCAGCCGCTCCAGCGTCTGCCGCCGAAGGGTATCGGAGATGGTGCAGTGCCGTGCGGTGACCATGGTCTCCATGCGTCCTCCTTGAACGGATTCCATGCTTCCCCTCATGCGGCGCGAGCCAGCACGCGCTCCAGGTGGGCCTCCGTCTCCGCGGCGGAGCGGTCCCACGTGAAGCGCTCGGCGAAGGCTCGCGCCTGCACTCCGAGGCGGTCCCGCAGCACGGGATCGCCCAGGAGCAGCCCGAGGCGGGCGGCGAGCGCGTCCACGTCCCCGTGGGGAACGAGGAAGCCCGTCTCGCCATCCACCACCGAGTCCCTGAGTCCCGGCGAATCGCTGGCGACGGTCGCGGTCCCGCACGCCGCCGCCTCCAGGTTCGAGATCCCCCACCCCTCCTTCGGTGACGTGAACGCGTGCACCCAGCTCCGTCGGAACAGCGACCGCTTTTCGTCCTCGGACACGAAGCCCGGCATCTCGACGCGATCCCCCAGGCGCAGCTCGTCCACCAGCGCGCGCAGCGCGTCGCCGTGGTCGCCCGTGCCGGCCACCACGAGCCGGGCGGGCACGCCCTGGTCGCGCAGCCGCGCCACGGCCCGGATCACCAGGTCCACGCGCTTGTAGCGCTTGAGACGTCCCAGGTACAGGACGGTCGGTTCCGGATAGCGGAGGCCGAGCGGCTCCGGCGAGAAGAACTCGAGGTCGACACCGTTCGGGATGACGGTGATCCGGTCCCGCGAAAAGCCGCGCCGCACGAGGTCGTCCGCGGTGCTCTCGGAGACGGCCTCGACGGCGATGCCGCGGTAGACCCGGCCAAGCGGGCGCTCCAGCAGCCAGGTGGCGGCGGCGAGCGGGAGGGAAGCCTCCTGGAACGCCGTCGTGCCGAAGAGGTGGTGCACCAGGAGGACCAGCGGGCTCTGCGCCCAGAAGGGCGTGAAGAGCGGCACTTTGTTGAGGTCCTCGATCATCACGTCGAACCCCTGGTGCATCAGCGCGGACCGGTAGTACCCCGGGGCGGCCCGGTTGAATGTATAACGCCCGCCGACGCGGTGCACCTGGATGCCGTCGATCTCGGCCCGGGCCGGTGCGCCCTTCCACCCCGACGCGAGGAGGGAGACCTCGTGGCCCGCCCGCGCCAGCCGGCCGAAGATTTCATGCAGGTGGATCTCCGCCCCTCCCGCCTGCGGGTTGAGCCGGTCCTGCCAGTTCAGGACGAGGAGTCTCAGGGCGACTTCCCCCCGTCCTCGGGCGGCCGCCGCGGGCCGCCGGTATTGCGAAGCAGCGCGTCCAGTACGCCGTTCACGAAGCGCGGGCTCTCGGACGTGGCGTACTTCTCGGCGAGGACCAGCGCCTCGTGGATCGAGGCGCGCGGCGGCACGTCGGGGAGGAACAGGATCTCCGCCGCCGCGATGCGCAGGATGTTGCGATCCACGACCGAGAGGCGCTCCAGGCGCCAGTTCGTGAGCGCCTCCTCGAGCGCGCCGTCGATCTGCCGCCGGTGCTCGGCGACCGTCCGGAGCAGCTCCGACAGATACGGCCGGCTCTCGGCCGAGATCCGCCGCTCCTCGGAAAAATCCCTCAGGACATCCAGCAGCCCTTCGTCGCCGCCCCGCGCCTCCCAGGCATAAAGGACCTGCAGTGCCCATCCCCGCGCTCGACTACGCGCCCGCACGCTCGTCTCCCAGTTTCTCGAACAGATCCGCCATCTCCAGAGCGGAGAGGGCGGCGTCCCAGCCCTTGTTGCCGGCCTTGCCGCCGGCCCGGGCCAGCGCCTGGTCCGGTGTGTCGGTGGTGAGCACGCCGAACGCCACCGGCACGCCCGTCTCGAGCGCGGTGGCCGCGAGCCCCTTCGACGCCTCGCCGGCCACGTAGTCGAAATGCGGCGTCTCGCCGCGGATCACGCAGCCGAGGGCGATGATGGCGGCGTAGCGTCCGGTGCGCGCGGCGCGGAGCGCCGCCGACGGCAGCTCCCACGCGCCCGGCACCCACACCACGTCCACCTGGTCCTCCGCCGCGCCGTGCTGCAACAGGCACGCCCGGGCGCCCGTGAGCAGCCGCTCCGTGACCAGCTCGTTGAACCGGCTGACCAGGATCACGAAGCGGCGTCCGCGCCCGTTGAGCGCTCCACGGATCTCCCTCACGCCTCGACCTCCCGGGACGGGCGCCGCGCCGGCGGGGGCTCCGCCACGGTCGGCTCGACCGCGGGCGGCTCCACCAGCGGCTCCGGCAGCAGGTGGCCGAGCTTCTCGCGCTTCGTGGCCAGGTAGCCGCGATTGTGGTCCGTCGGCTGGATCTGGATCGGCTCGCGTCCCGTGATCTTGAGCCCGTAGCCCTCGAGCCCCACGATCTTGCGCGGGTTGTTGGTCAGGATCCGGATCGAGCTGAGGCCGAGGTCGAGCAGGATCTGCGCGCCGATACCGTAGTCGCGCAGGTCCGGCTTGAAGCCGAGGGAGACGTTGGCCTCGACGGTGTCCTGCCCGGAGTCCTGGAGTGCGTACGCCCGGATCTTGTTGGCGAGGCCGATGCCGCGTCCCTCCTGGCGGAGGTAGACGACGGCGCCCTCCCCCTCCTCCTCGATCTGGCGCAGCGCGGCGTGGAGCTGCTCGCCGCAGTCGCAGCGCATGGAATGGAAGACGTCGCCGGTCATGCACTCGGAGTGCATGCGCACCAGCACGTTCCTCTTGCCGGCGATCTCGCCCTTCACGAGCGCCACGTGCTCACGCCCGTCGAGCGCATTCTCGAACGCGACGATGCGGAACTCGCCGAACGGCGTCGGCAGCGTCGCCTCGGCGACGCGGTGCACGAGCCGCTCGTGCTGGAGCCGGTAGGCCACGATCTGCGCCACCGTGATGAAGCGGATGTCGTGCGCCTTCGCGAAGCGCTCCAGCTCGGGGCGGCGCGCCATGGTGCCGTCGGCGTTCATGATCTCGCAGATCACGCCGGCGGGCGGCAGCCCGGCGAGCCGCGCGAGGTCGACGGACGCCTCGGTCTGGCCGACCCGCCGCAGCACGCCGCCGGGGACGGCGCGGAGCGGGAAGACGTGGCCCGGGCGGCGCAGGTCGCCGGGCCGGGTCGCGGGATCGACCAGGAGCTGGATCGTCCGGGCGCGATCGGCGGCGCTGATCCCCGTCGTCACGCCGAAGCGCGGGTGGCCGTCGACGGAAACCGCGAACGCCGTCCCCATGTAGTCCTGGTTCTGCTCGGTCATCGGCGGCAGGCCGAGGGCCTCGAGGCGCTCCGGCGTGAGCGGGGCGCAGACGAGGCCGCGGGCGTGCGTCGCCATGAAGTTGATCAGGTCAGGCGTCACCTTGGCGGCCGCGCACACGAGGTCGCCCTCGTTCTCGCGGTTCTCGTCATCGGCCACGATGACGAGCTTCCCGTCGCGGATGTCCTGGATCGCGTCTTCGACTCGGTCGAACGGCATACCGCCTCCTGGCGGGTCAGATCCCTTCGCCACCTTCTACCCCGCCAGTTCCGCGGCGCTTCAGGTGGTGAACGACGAACCTCCCGATCATATCGCCCTCGAGGTTCACGGGCGAGCCCGGCGTCAGCGCCGAGAGGTTGGTGTGCTCCCAGGTGTAGGGGATGAGCGCCACCTGGAGCACGTCCGGCGCGGGGAGCCGGTTCACCGTCAGACTCACGCCGTTGATGGCGACGGAGCCGTGCAGCACGGTCACCTCCGCCACGACCTCGGGCATGCGCACGTCGAGGAGCACGTGCTCCCCGGCGCGCTCGATCCGCAGCACCTCCCCCACCCCGTCGACGTGCCCCTGCACGAGATGGCCGCCCAGCCGCGCGCCGAGCGCGAGCGAGCGCTCCAGGTTGACGCGGCGGCCGGGCGCGAAGCCGCCGAGCGTCGTGCGCGAGAGCGTCGTGGCGATGGCCTCGACGGCAAAGCCGCCCGGCACCAGCGCGACGACGGTCTGGCAGACGCCGTCGAGGGCGATGGAATCGCCGAGCCCGAGCCCGTCGAGGGCCAGCTCGGCCTCCAGCTCCAGCCGGACGCCGTCCGTCGTGGGCGCGGC
>DASTKT010000211.1:0-10678 GCA_035715725.1 Longimicrobiales bacterium
CCGTCCGCGGACGGGGTCGTGCAGGTCGTGCGGCGCGTGGACCTGCGCTCGCTCAAGCCGGGCGGGTACAGGATCGAGGTGACGACGCAGGGCGGCACGGCGGTGGCGCGGCGGAGCCGGGAGTTCGTGGTGATCGAGTAGGGCGCGTGCGCGGGGCGCGGTTTCCTTCCGCGGGCGGCCTCACGTCCGAAAGTGTCACACGGAGCCACCGAGGGCACGGAGGAGCCGCGGAGGGCGGCCGCACCCTTCCGGCATCACCCCGAGCCGCCGGCGTACGCCGGACATGACATCAAAGGGAGGTTCGTCACCCCGGCGAGCCTCCGCCGCCCGCCAATCCTCTGCGCCCTCTGCGCCTCTGCGGTGAACATTTCCCTTCCCGCACGCAGCCGCGACCGCGAACGCCGATGAACGCCGCTGGGCGGGCTCGGGCTCCGCGCCCCGCGGCGCTGGGCTCGGGCTCGAACAGCGAAAACACGAGATCGAGAGCGAGATCGAACCGGCCCTCGCCGACGCCGGCCCGGGCGTTCAGCCGCGTGCCCGGCGACCACGGACCCTACCGCCCCGCGGCTCCGCGTCTCCGCGTCTCCGCGTCTCCGCGTGACGCCCCTTCCGTTCACGACCCCGGCCTCACCTCCGAATCGCGACAGCAAACCCCTGACGCGCCGCGGCGGGCCCGCTCGCGCGCGGGGGGCGCGGCCGTGTGCGGGGGCGGACGGTTCGCCCCGGGAAGCCGACGGCTCGCCCCGGGATGCGGGCGGCGGCGCGGGGGGCGACCGATGTTCGTCCGGCACACCCGGAAGGAGGGGCCCATGTACGCGCTGCTCGCGCTGGCCCTGGCGGGCCAGGGTCCGGATACCAGTCAGATCTCGTTATACCGCTACTGGCGGGAGCCGAACGTCACGGCGGTCGTCGGCTTCGTGCGAATCCCCCTGAAGACTTTGACGTTCGAGGATGGGCCGTCGGGCCACGAGCGGACGGCGAGCTACCGGCTGACGCTCGCGTTCCGGGACGCGAAGGGGACCGTGCTGCACCGCGAGGAGTGGTCGCGGGGGGTGGCGGTGCCGAAGGGACCGATCCCGGCAGCGGCCGACGCGGTCGAGAACCTTAGCGTGAACCTTGCGCCCGGGAGCTATCGCCTGGAGGTGACGGTCGTGGACTCGCTGGGCCACGACAGCATCCGGGCGGCGCGGGAGCTGAGCGCGGCGACGGCACGGCCGGTGGTCGGCGACCTGCTCCTGGCCACCGAGATCCGGCCGCTGAAGGCGGGCGAGACGACGCCGGTGGGCCAGCTGCAGCGGGGCACGGCGGTGATCACGCCGAACCTGCAGGACGCGGTGTCGACGGGGCAGCCGGACGTCTCGCTGTACACGGAGGTCTATCCGGCCTCGGCGGCGGACACGACGGTCGCGCAGGTCTCGCTGCTGCTGCGCAGTCGGGATGGCCGGTTCGAGCGGGAGCTGCCGGCCGGCCGGCGGCGCTATCCCCGGGCGGGCGGCGTCGAGATGCTGCACCTGCCGCTGGTCGACGTCCGTCCCGGCGACTACACGCTCGCGCTGCGGGTCCGGTTCCCGGACACGACGGTGACGACGGAGCGGCCGCTCGTGGTGGTGGGGGCACCGGCGGTGGAGGTGGGGAGCGCGCTGTTCGAGGGGACGAGCGAGACGCAGCTCGACCGCGTGTACGAGGCGTCGAAGTACCTGGCGCAGGCGGACGAGCTGCGCACGTACCGGACGCTGGACGCGGCGGGGAAGCGTCGCCTGATGGAGCGCTTCTGGGGGCGGCGCGATCCGACGCCGGCCACGCCGAACGAGGCGTACGCGTCGTACATGGCCCGCGTGGCATCCGCGGACCACGAGTTCGGGGAGGGGAGCCGCCCGGGGTGGGCCACGGACCGCGGGCGGATCTACGTGACGCACGGCGCGCCGGCGGAGCGCTTCACCCAGCCGGAGGTCCGCAGCGGCGGCTTCAACCGGCCGTTCGAGATCTGGAAGTTCACCGAAGGTCGTGGAGACAAGTACGTCTTCTACGACATGAGCGGGATGGGGGTCTACCACCTGGTCTATACGACGGACCGGAGCGAGGCGAGCGACCCGAACTGGGAGCATCTGTTCGACAACGAAACGCTGAACCTGATCCGTCGTTTCTGACGCCGGGCCGTTCCCGGTCCCGGGCCTCGCCCTCGAGGTCCGGGACCGGGAGCGCGGTCCGGCGTTGTCTTTTCCGAGGTCGCCATGAGAAGTAGCCATCGCGTTCCTCTGGCGTTGTCCCTCCTCCTGGCCAGCGTCCCCGCGGCTTCGCGGGCGCAGGGCCGGTCGGGCGACGACTCCGCCGACGCCCACTTCCAGCGTGGGCAGGAGATCCTGGAGCACGGCGAAGCGAAGATCCCGTCGCCGTGGGGGATCCTCTCCGCGGTCACCGTTTGGGAGGACCTGAAGGGCGCCATCGGCAAGGACTACGTGTCGCGGGCGCGGGGGGAGTTCCAGAAGGCGATCGCGCTGGACTCGGCGCACGCGGGCGCCGCCGTGGAGCTCGGGAAGCTGGCCTCGGGCTCGCGCGAGCCGGACGACCTGCGCGACGCCGCCGGTGCGCTCTCCACGGCGAGCCGGCCGGCGGCCGCGCCGAAGGACGTGTGGCTCTGGCGTGCACGTGTCGCGGTGCTGCTCGGCGACCCGAGCGCCGCGGAGTACGCGCGGTGCTACGAGGAGCACGGCGGCGACGTGGCGATGGCGCGGCTGCTCGGCGCGCAGGCGGCGTTCGCCGCGTCTCGCGACAGCCTGGGCGCGGCGCTCTACCTGGACGGCGCGGCGCACATGAGCGAGGCCGCGGCGGCGGCGTACTTCCAGGACCTGGCGCCGATCGCGCGGGCCGGCGAGCGCAAGGAATGGGATGCCGAGCCGCCGGCTGGACGGGGGGAGTGGGTGCAGCGCTTCTGGGCGCGGCGCGCGGCGGAGTCCGGCGCCTCGCCCGGCGAGCGGATCGCGGAGCACTACCACCGGCTGCGCGTGGCGGTGGAGCGCTACCGGCGCACCGGGAAGCGGGAGGCGGGGATCACGGACGTGAGCGCGATCCGCCTGTCGTACCACGAGGATGCGCTGGACGACCGCGGCCTGGTGTACGTGCTCCTGGGCGCGCCGGACACCGTGGTGCGGACCGTCGGCGCCGACCTGCCGAACGAGAGCTGGTTCTACCGGCGCCCGGCGGGGAACTTCATGCTGCACTTCGTCGCGCCGCGGCGCGCCGCGGAGTTCGCGCTGGTGGCCGACCCGCTCCGGGCGGCGAGCCCGTGCGTCAGCACGACCGAAGCGTTGGGCTGCTCGGACCGCATCCTCGAGATGCTCGAGGACCGCGCCGCGCTGGAGCCTCGCTTCGGCCTGCTGGCCGAGCGCTATCGCACGGCGCTGAGCGCCGCGCGGCACGCCGACGGCCCGCAGGAGCGCTCGCTCGCCTCGATCGCCGCGGACTTCGCCGCCGCGCGCGATGCGCTGGCCGCCGACGCCACGCGGGCCGCGGTCGGCGCGCTGTCCCACGACAGCTTCGTCCCGAGCCTCGGCGTGCCGCTGCCGTTCTACTACGACACGTACGCGTTCCGCGGTACGAACGGCCGGACCGACCTCCTCGTCGCCGTGGCGGTGCCGGGCACCGCGATGCAGGCGCGGCCGGCGCCCGACGGCGTCGTTTACGGCCTCGCCCTGGACGTGCTCGTGACCGACACGGCGAGCGCCCGCGCGTTCCGCGCGGACTCCGTCCGCTTCTTCCGCGCGCCGAAGCGGCTCGGCGACGCGGAGAACCTCCGCGCCACGATGGAGCTGCAGCTCCCCCCGGGGAGCGGCTACGCCCACCGCGTGACCGTGAAGTCGCCCGCCGGCGGCTCCGGCACGGCCTACGCCGGACCGCTGGACGTGCCAGCCTTCACCGGCGACACGGCGATGATGAGCGACGTCGTGATGGCGGAGGGCGCCGGCAAGGGCTGGCGCCGCGGCGACGTGGAGCTCGCGCTCGTGCCGCCGCGCCAGTTCCCGGCGGCCGCCGTCGTCTCGCTCTTCTACGAGCTGTACAACGTGCCCGCCGGCGCCGCGTTCCGCACGCGGATCCGGGTCGTGCCCGTGGGCGGCGCCGGCGTCGGCGGCGCGGTCAAGAAGCTCTTCGGCCGGGGAAGGGCGCCGATCTCGCTGTCCTTCGACGAGCAGGCCCGACCGGGCGCGGATGGCGTGACCCAGGTGCTGCGCCGGGTGGACATGCGCTCGCTGAGGCCGGGCGTGTACCGGCTGGAGGTGGAGACGGCGATGGGGAGGAGGTTGCTGCGGCGGACGAGGGAATTCGCCGTCCGCTAGGCGCGCCGCAGGCGCGCCTAGCGGACGCTCGCCTGGCGGCTCGCGCACGCTCGCGTTGCTCGCTGTCGTGGCGCTGCGCGCCACGCACGTTTCACTGTCGTCGCGCCTGCGGCGCGCCGCACGCTGCGCTGTAGCGGCCTTCGGCCGCGCACGCCGTCTACGCGGCTGTAGCGGCGCTGCGCGCCGCGGGGTGTAGGGTCGCCGGCGCGGCGCCCTCTCGCGGTCTCGCGGGGCCGCCAGCGCGGCGCCCGCACGCGGCCGAGCGATGCCGCCGCCGTTCGTGGTCCTGCACTCGTACCCGTACCCCTGCCCGTCCCCCTACCCGATCCGTTCTCCCGCCGTCCGCCTCGGCCGCCACGCTCCCGCCCGCGAACCCGTGCGCCGGCCTAGCCAGCGGTGTGGCCGTTCTCGCGGCCGGAGGCCGCGACAGCGAGCGGAGCGAGCGTGCGCGAGCCGAAGGCGAGCGACAGCGCCAGCGTGCGTGGCCCGCAGGGCCACGACAGGGAACCGTGCGCTCGCCGCCAGGCGAGCGACAGCGCCAGCGTGCGCCGCGCCGCAGGCGCGGCTACAGCGAAGCGTGCGCGGCGCCTCCGGCGCCGCCGCTGCGGCGCTCGACGTCCAGGCACTCCTCGAGCGCGTCGAAGAGTCGCTGGAAGTGCTCGGGCCGGTGCGCGGCGGTGGCGCAGAGTCGCAGGCGCGCGAGGCCGGGCGAGACGGCGGGGTAGGTGACGGCGGAGACGAAGACGCCGCGGGCGAGGAGGCGGCGGGCCCAGCGGTAGGCGCGCCACTCGTCGCCCAGGAGGACGGGGACGACGGGGGTGGTCGAGGGGCCCGTGGGGAGCCCGAGGCGGCAGAGGCCGTCGCGGAGCACGCGCGTGTTCTCGCGCAGGCGGACGAGGTGCTCCGGCTCGTCCAGGATGATGCGGAGCGACTCGAGCGCGGCGGCGGCGTTCGCGGGCGTGACGGCGGCGGAGAAGATGTAGGGCGCGCTGCCGTGCTGGATGTAGATCTTGAGCGGGAGCGAGCCGGCCAGGAAGCCGCCGGAGGACGGGATCGCCTTGGAGAGCGAGCCGGTGGCGATGTCGATGCGGCGGGGGTCGACGCCCTGCGCCTCGCAGATGCCGCGGCCCTCGGCGCCGATGGCGCCGATGGAGTGGGCCTCGTCGACGAGGAGGAACGCGCCGTAGCGGTCCTTCAGCTCGATGACCTGCGCGAGCGGGACCTGGTCGCCGTCCATGCTGAAGACGGAGTCGACGGCGACGAGGATGCGCTTCGCGCCCTTGCTGCGGGCCTGGCGCAGGCGGCGCTCGAGGTCGCTCATGTCGTTGTGGCGGAAGCGTCGCGCCTGGCAGCCGGCCATGCGCACGCCGTCCTGGATGCTCTGGTGCGCGTACTGGTCGAGGATGGCGTGGTCGTCGGGCCCGAAGAGGGCGGTGATGGCGGCGATGTTCGCGTCGTAGCCGGAGGCGAAGGTGGCGGCGGCCTCGTGGCCGAGGAAGGCCGCGAGCTCGCGCTCGAGCTCGAGGTGCAGCTCGAGGGTGCCGGTGAGGAGGCGGACGCCGCCGCAGGATGTGCCGAAGCGCTCGACGGCGTCGTTCACCGCCGCCGTCAGGCGGGGGTGGCCGATGAGGCCGAGGTAGCTGTACGACGAGAACATCACGAAGTCGGAGCCGAGCGCGCCGCTCTCGGGTCCGGCCGCGCGCGCGAGCGGGAGCTGGTACGTGTAGAGCGACTCGGGGAGCCCGTCGCCGAAGATCTCGAACCAGCGCTTGACGTTGGCCGTATCGAGGAGCGAGCCGGGCTCGACCAGGTCGTCCGCCGACTTGCCCTCGAAGTAGCCTTCGAAGGGATCCCTCGTGAACGCGTTCAGCCGTTCAGGCGCCGGGCCGGAAGGCGACCTTGATGGAGCGGTGACCGCCTTTGTCGAGAGCGGCGGAGATGGCTGCACGATAATCCTCCAAATCGAAGACGTGGGTGAGCATGCCGAGCTCCTGGAGCCCGTCGCTTCGGATGAGGTCGAGCGAGGCGTCGTAGATGTCGCGCTCCTGCTCGTCGAGCGGCGCGAGCCCGTAGGCGAAGACGCCGGCGACGGCGAGCTGGCGGTACCAGATGCGGGTCCAGTCGGCGGAGAGCTTGGCGGCGGCGCCGACGAGCACGATGCGGCCGCCCTCGCGCGCGAGGGCGAGCGCGTCGCCGACGGAGCCGCGGGTGCCGACGGTATCGTAGACGAGGGAGGGGCCGCCCTCGACGAACTTCGGCGCGAGCGTCGGCCGGTAGCTGCGCGCGTGGGGGAGCGACGCGGCCCAGGCGTAGACCTCCTCGCGCCGCGCGAAGATGGGAGAGGCGCCGGCGCGCTCGGCCAGCTCGCGCTGGAACGGGTAGCGCGCGAGCGTGGCGATGGGGCCGGTCCAACCGGTCAGGCGGAGCGCCTTGATCGTGAGCGCGCCGATCGTGCCCGCGCCGATGACCAGGACGGTGTCGTCCTCGCGCGGCGGGTGCAGGAGCACGGGGCGGAGCGCGGAGGCGAACGGGTCGGTGAGCACGCCGACCTCGTCGGAGAGCTCGCCGAGCGCGTGGAGCTGGCTCTTGTGCGCGACGAAGAAGCGGGACCAGCCGCCGCCGACGGCGGGGCAGTAGCCGATCATCGGCCCGGTGCCGACGGCGCCGTCGGTGGTGCGGCGGCAGAGGCCGTACTCGCCGCGGGCGCAGGCGGGGCAGGGCGGCTCGAGGCCGCGCTGCGCGCAGGAGAGCATCGGGTTGACGACGACGCGGTCGCCGGCGCTCCAGGGCGCGGCGCCGGCGCCGACCTCGACGACGCGGCCGACGTTCTCGTGGCCGAACGTGAAGGGGTAGGCGCCGAACGGCTCGAGCGTGAAGGAGTCGTGGGCGGTGAGCGCCGCGAGGTCGCTGCCGCAGATGCCGCTGAGGGAGGTCTCGACGCGGACCCAGTCGGGGCCGGGGAGCGGCGGCGGCGCGACGTCGTCCATGGCCACGCAGCCGAGCGGTCCGAGCGCGAGGGCGGGCCGACGGGCGGCCGCCCAGCGCGTCCAGAGGTACCGCACCGGCCGGTAGTGGAATCGGATGGCGCGCATGCCCTGCTCCCGGCGACGCCCGGACGTCGGCGCAGCTTCGAAAAAAAAGGGTGTTCGGAACAGGAAGGTACGGCGCCCCGCGGGATGGGACAAGAACAGTGCAGGCATATGCTCGTGCAGTACTTGTGAAACGTGGGAGGTCGGTCTAGCTTCGGGGTCACACACCTCCTTCCGGGTTCGTCCATGAGCTCCTCCCACGAACGGCCGGCGCCGGCCCCGGCCGGCCTGTACGACCGGCGCGGCTTCCTGCGCGCGACGAGCGGCGGGACCGCGGCCATCGTCCTGGGCTCGCTGCTGCCGGCGGGGTGCGCCGCGGACTACCCGCAGGCGGCGGCCGACGGCACGGCGCTGCGGGCGCTCTCGGCGAAGGAGTACGCGGTCATGCGCGCGGCGGCGGAGGCGCTGCTGGTGGACGTGCCGGTGAGCCCGGCGGCGGTGGCCGCGGAGGTGGACCGCGAGCTGGCGGCGGTGGGCGAGCCGATCCGCGGCGACATGAAGACGGTGCTCGGGCTGCTGGAGCACCTGACGATCCTGGGCGGGCACCTGCGGCCGTTCACGTCGCTGGGGGCGGCGGACCGGCTGGACTACCTGCGCGGGTGGAGCACGAGCCGCTTCGCGCTGCGGCGCGGCGCGTTCCAGGCGGTGAAGTCGTTCGTCTACTACTACGCCTACACGCAGGACTCGACGCGGCCGCTGACGCACTTCCCCGGGCCGTGGCCGGAGCGCGTGAAGATCCCCGCAACACCCGTCGATTTCGGGCCCATCGCATGATCATCCAGGGGACGAACCGGAGAAGCGACGTCCGCGAGAAGGCCGACATCGTGGTCGTGGGCACCGGTGCCGGCGGCGGCACGCTCTCGGCGTACCTGGCCGAGCGCGGGTGGGACGTGGTCATGCTGGAGAAGGGCGGCTTCTTCCGCGCGGAGGACTTCACGCAGCGCGAAGAGGACGCGATGCGGGAGTTCAACGGCCGGCGGGGGATGGACTCCTCGGACGACAACGCGGTGTTCCTGAACTACGCCGAGGCCGTGGGCGGGTGCACGGTGCACTACTGGGGCGACTCGTTCCGGACGCCGCACGACCGGCTGGAGAAGTGGCGGACGAAGAGCGGGATCGAGTGGATGACGCCGGCGGAGCTGGATCCGCACTGGGACGTGATCGAGAAGGAGCTCGGCATCCACATCGCCGAGGAGCGGCTGTTCAACGAGAACAACCGGCTGGTGCGGAAGGGGTGCGAGGCGCTGGGCGTGACGGGGCACGCGGTGCCGACCGCGCGGGTGGACTGCATCGGCTGCGGCTGGACGCAGTTCGGCTGCGCGTACAACCGGAAGAGCTCGCAGCTGATCACGACGATCCCGCGGGTGTCGAAGACGGGCGGGCGGGTGTACAGCGACGCCCACGTCGCCCGGATCCTGGTGCAGGGCGGCCGGGCGGTCGGGGTGGAGGGCGAGTTCCTCGACCGGGCGACGAAGGCGGCGCGAGGCCGCTTCCGCGTGGACGCGCCGCTCGTCGTGGTGGCGGCGGGCTCGCTGGGGACGGCGGACCTGCTGCTGCGGAACTTCGAGGACCCCGTCGTCGGGCGACGCTTCTACCTCAACCCGCACTTCTTCGTGTTCGCGGACTTCGGCCGGGAGATCGACAACGTCGCCGGCATCCCATGTGCGTACTCGGTGCATCACTGGCGGGAGCTGAAGCTCGGCGCGGACGGCGAGTACCGCGGTGGCGGGTACACGATGCTGTCGAGCCACCAGTCGCCGGGGATCACGGCGGCGGTGCTGTCGGCGACGGGGCGGGACCACACCGCGATGATGCGGAAGTACCGGCACTTCGGCTCGCTGATGTCGATCATCGACGAGTCGAACCCGGGGCGCGTCTACCTCGATGACGGCGTGCGGAAGGTGAAGTACAACGTGCGGGGCATCGACCAGCAGAAGGCCGTGGAGTACCTGCAGAACGCGTCGCGCATCTTCCTGGCGGCGGGGGCGCGGGAGGTCCACATCCCGGACGTCTACGGCACGGTCGTCCGCAACGAGGCGGACGTGCGCGGCCGGATCACGCTGAAGTCGGTGCAGCCGAACGCGCAGTTCGTGGCCGGCAGCCACCTGATGGGGACGGCGCCGCTCGGGACGGACCCCGCGGACTCGTTCGCGGGGCCGACGGGCGAGGCGCACCGCGTGAAGGGGCTGTACGTCGCGGATGGCGCCGCGCTGCCGACGTCGGTGTCGGTCGACCCATCGCTCACCATCATGGGCCTCGCCCGGCACATCGCGGCCGGGATCCACGCCCGTCACGGCCGCGCCGGCGCCTGAGCGCGACCGACCCACGCCAGGGATGCAGCCGAAGCTCCCCGCCTCCTTCTCCCCATCCCCCTCGGAGCCGGAGTTCGCGCCGGCGCCGCCGGACGCGGCGCTGACCGAGCTGCTGGACGACTACGCTCCCTTCGGGCCGGTGCCGCTCGTGCCGGAGGTGTCGGCGTTCCAGGGACGGGGCGTGGTGGAGGTGTGGGAGGCCGCCGAGCGGCTGGCGGGGCGCCACCTGCCGGCGCCGTTCTGGGCCTACCCGTGGGCGGGCGGCGTCGCGCTGGCGCGGGTGCTGCTGGACCGGCCGGAGTGGGTGGCCGGGAAACGGGTCCTCGACGTGGGCGCCGGCGGCGGTGTGGCGTCGTTCGCGGCCGCGCGGGCCGGCGCGGCCGAGGTCGTGGCGAACGATGTCGATCCGTGGGCGATCGCCACGCTGCGGCTGGCGGCGGCGCGGCAGGGGCTCGCGGTCACGCCGCTGCTCGCGGACCTGACGGCGGAGACGAAGCGCGTGGAGGCGTTCGACGTGGTGTTGTGCGGCGACCTGGCGTACGAGCGGCGCCGCGCGGCGCCGCAGCGCGCGCTGCTGGCGCGGGCGCGGACGGCGGGCGCGCGGGTCCTCGTCGCGGACGCGGAGCGGGCGTACTTCGACGCCACGGGGCTGGCGCCGGTCCTGGAGCTCGAGGTGGCGGTGCCGAAGGACCTGGAGGGCGTGGAGCGGAGGGTGGCGCGGGTGTACGTGTGGCGGTGAGGCGATTCTCGGGAACGGATCAACGGCGTTTGCACCGCAGAGGCGCAGAGGGCGCAGAGAACGGCGACGGAAAGCGGGGCGGCGAAGCTTCGTCGGCGTTTGAACGGATTGTCATTCACAGGGAGCAGGGGAGCTGGGGAGACCCGCTGGGGGCGGCGCCGGGTCGTCGTGGCGGAAGCATCCATTTGGGGGTTGGACCGGTGAAAC
>DASTKT010000212.1:0-17550 GCA_035715725.1 Longimicrobiales bacterium
GAAGGCAGAGGCGCCCAAGCAGGCGGACCATCTCGGGAACCGTTCACGGGGCCGGGGCAGACGCTGCGGGCAGGGGTGACTGCGGGTTGGACTGCGGGCGGGGGCCGGGGAGGGGGCGAGGCCGGGCTAACTCCGGGTCCAAGGGGGGGCGGGGGCGGGGACTGCGGGTAGGGGCGAGCGCGAGCGCGGGACCACTGCGGGAGCACGTCGGGCGGGGGGCGCATCACCGGTCCGGTCGCATCACCGGTCCGGTCTCTTCACTCGTCCGGGCGCTCCACCTCCGGGCGCTTCACACGTCCGCTCGCTTCTCCAGGGCGATGTTGGCGGCCATGAGCACGCCCACACCCGCACCGGCGAGGTCGCTGGCGTTCGGACGTCCCGCTCGGTGAAGTCTCGCCGGACCGCCGCCGCTGCAAGACGGCTCGCGTCTCCCTCGCTTCTTCTCGCGCGGCCTCATCGGCCGCGCTCTTCCCTTCGCTCGGAAGGAGCCGCCCCAGGAGGGGCGCCTCCGCCGCCCGGACCCTGCGCATCCGGTCGAGCCGCACGGGTCCGATCTTCAGCCGAGGGCAGGGCCTCACCGAAGGACGCTGCCCCGCCCCTGCCCGCAGTTGCACCCGCCGTGGGCCCGCGCTCGCGCTCGCGCCTGCCCCCACCCGCAGTCTCCGCCCCCGCCCGCCGTCGGACCCGGAGCGGTCCCACCTCGCCCTCGCCCGCGCCCGCAGTCCCCGCCCCCCGTTGAACCCGCGGTCACCTCGGGCTCGCCCCCGCCCGCAGTTGAAGCCGTTCCCGCAGCTCCGACCTTCTCGTGAACGCTTACGGCCGGTCCGCTCCGCTCACGGTGCGACGTCGTGGAACGTCAGCCCTTCCGGCTTCCGCAGCGTCTCGCGCAGCGACCACTCGCTCTCGAAGAGGAAGAGCGGGCGCTCCTTGGCGTCGTGCACGAGGGCGCGCCCGTAGCCGCGGGCCAGCTCGCGGATCTGGCGCGGGTCGCCCTCGACCCAGCGCGCGGCCACGTACGCGAGCCGATGCAGCCGCGCGACGACGCCGTACTCGTGCTCGAGGCGGTGCACCAGCACGTCGAACTGGAGGAGCCCGACGGCCCCGAGGATCGGCGCGGGCCCGGTCAGTCCCTCCTCGTAGAAGACCTGGACCGCGCCCTCCTCCGAGAGCTGGCGCAGCCCGGTATCCAGGTGCTTGCGCCGGAGCGGGTCCGGCACGCTCACGCTGGCGAAGTGCTCCGGCGAGAAGCGCGGGATGCCGGCGAAGCTGATGGGGCCGTCGGCGGAGAGGGTGTCGCCGATGCGGAGGCTGCCGCGGTCGTGGATCCCGACGACGTCGCCGGCCCAGGCCTCCTCGACGAGCGTCCGCTCGCGGGCCAGGAACTGGGTGGGCGCGGCCAGGCGGATGTCCCGCTCGGTCCGGACGTTCTTCACCGTCATCCCCGGCTCGTAGGCGCCGGAGCAGATGCGCACGAAGGCGATGCGGTCGCGGTGCTTCGGGTCCATGTTCGCCTGGATCTTGAACACGAAGCCGGTGAACGCGGCCTGATCCGGGCAGATCGCCCCGCCCTGCTCCGTCTCCCGCGGCGCCGGCTCGGGCGCGAGCCCCAGGAATGCGCGAAGGAACGGCTCCACGCCGAAGTTCGTGAGCGCGCTGCCGAAGAACGTCGGCGTGACCTCGCCGCGGTGGAACGCCGCGGCGTCGAAGCCCGCGCCGACCGCGTCGAGGAGCGCGATCTCCTCGAGCAGCCGGGCATGCGCCTCCGGCCCGATCAGCCGCGCCACCGACGCATCCTCCAGGCCGCGGACCTCCTCGCCCGCGCGGCGCTGCCCGTGATCCTGGCCGCGCTCGAACAGGTGGATCCGCCGCGCGACCCGGTCGAAGACGCCCAGGAACTCGTCGCCGCGCAGGATCGGCCAGGTCATCGGGTAGACGGCGATGCCCAGGTCGCGCTCGACGTCGTCGATCAGCTTCAGCGGATCCTCGCCCGCCCGGTCGCACTTGTTCACGAACGTCACGATCGGCACGCGCCGCCGCTTGCAGACCGCGAACAGCTTGCGCGTCTGCTCCTCCACGCCCTTGCGGTTGTCCAGCAGCATCACCGCGCTGTCCGCGGCGACCAGCGTGCGGTACGTGTCCTCCGAGAAGTCCTGGTGCCCCGGCGTGTCCAGCAGGTTGATCCGGAAGCCGTCGTAATCGAACTGCAGCACGCTCGAGGTGATCGAGATGCCGCGCTCCTGCTCCATCTCCATCCAGTCCGAGGTCGCGTGCCGCGCCGCCCGCCGCGCCTTCACCGAGCCGGCCAGGTGGATCGCGCCGCCGTAGAGCAGGAGCTTCTCCGTCAGCGTCGTCTTCCCCGCGTCCGGGTGGCTGATGATGGCGAACGTGCGCCGCCGCGAGACCTCCGCGCGCAGGCGCGCGCGGCCCGTCGCCTCCGCGCCCGCGCCGGCGGGGTGGGCGGCGACGTCCACGGCCGACCCGTCCTGCTCGCTCCTGTCTGGTGACATCCAGCTCTCCTCGTCGTGTCCCCGCCCCCCGCGCCGGGCACGAAACAACCCCGGGGGCGCGGAGCCTCCGGGGTTCCCGATGGTAGGGACGACCGCTGAATCTAACCCCCGTCCGCGGCGCGAGGAAGGGAAGGCGGCGCGGGCCGCGTCGCCCCCGTCCGGCCGCCTCCGCGCGGCGGCCCGACCCGGGGCCCGGCACGCCGGCCCGGGGTCGGGCCCCTTGCCTCCGGCGGCGCCAGGCGGCAAACTCATGTGTTTACGAACCCAGACGCGCCGCCTCCCCGCTCCCGCTGTGGCCGTCCTTCGGTCCGCCGGTTCCCGGACCACGCTCGCTCATCACCAGTGGAGTACAGACGCAGTATGGCTGTCGAAGGCCCGCGCATTCTCGAGGCGCTGCGCCGGAGCGAGGAGCGGCTCCGCGCCATCTTCGCCAACTCGCCGATCGGGATCCTCGTGAGCGACCTCGACGGTGGCCGGCTCGAAGCGAACCCGGCGCTGGAGCGGTTTCTCGGCGTGAGCGCCGCGGAGTTCCTGGAAGACGTCGCCCGCTTCAGCCATCCCGAGGACTTCGCGCTGGACGAGCGGCTGTTCCGCGAGCTGTGCGCGGGGGAGCGGGACAGCTACCAGATGGAGAAGCGCTACATCCGCGCGGACGGCGAGCTGGTCTGGGGGGACCTGAGCGTCTCGCTGCTGCGCGATGCGGAGGGGCGGCCGCGCGCGGCGTTCGCGATGGTGCAGGACATCACCGCGCGGAAGCGCGCGGAGGCGGCGCTCCACGAGCGGGAAGCGGACTTCCGCTCGCTGATCGAGAACGTCTCCGACCTGATCGTCCTCGTGGACGCCTCGCGGACGATCCGCTACATCACGCCGGCCGTCGAGCGGGTGCTCGGCGTCCGTCCCGCCGAGGCGACGGACCGCCCGGTGCGTGACTTCATCCACCCCGAGGACTGGCAGCGTCTCGACGACCGGACCGCGAGCCGCCTGCGCGGGGAAGGCGACCCGGAGCGGTTCACCGAGGTCCGCGCGCTCCATCGCGACGGCTCCTGGCGCGTGCTCCAGCTCCGGGCCAACCGCTACGACGGCAGCCGCTGGGGGCCGGCGATCGTGGTCGCGGCCCGCGATGTCACGGAAAAGCGCCGTGCGGAGGAGACCGCGCGCTCGGCGGAGCAGCGGG
This sequence comes from Longimicrobiales bacterium, assembly GCA_035715725.1. GTDB lineage: Bacteria > Gemmatimonadota > Gemmatimonadetes > Longimicrobiales > RSA9 > JADGGV01. The sequence continues at coordinate 3,682 of DASTKT010000212.1, forward strand.
CGCGGGCGACGGCCGAGCGGATGCGCGCCGTGGCCGCGGCCGCCGCGGGCGTCATCGGCGCGGAGGCGCTCGACGAGCTCCGTGACGTGCTGCGGAGCGCCTGCGCGCGCGTCATGCCGTTCGACGTGTTCTGCCTCGCGCTCCACGAGGAGGAGACCGGCAGCCTCGCGGTGCTGACCAGCGTCGCGGGGGAGAGCGAGTGGCTGGAGGAGCGCGTCGCGCTCGCCGGCACGCCCAGCGAGCGCGTGGTCCGGGAGCGGCGCTCGCTCCGCACGCTCTGCTCGACCGATCCGCTGGCGGCCGGGGCGGTGCGCTGGGCCGGCGGCGGCCCGCCCGAGTCGGTCATCCGCACGCCGATCCTCGAAGGCGACCGCGTCCTCGGGATCCTCTCAGTCCAGAGCTACACGCCCGACCTCTACGCCGCCGAGGATGTCGAGGTGCTGGAGGCCGTCGCGTCGTGCGGCGCGTCGGCGCTGGTGAACATCCACCATCTCGCCGAGCGCCGGCGCACCGAGGAGGCGCTGCGCGACAAGGAGGAGCACCTGCGGCAGGTGCTGCGCCTCGAGGCCGTCGGCCGCCTCGCCGGCGGAGTGGCCCACGACTTCAACAACATCCTGACCGTCATCAGCGGCCACGCGGAGCTCCTCCTCGAGGAGCACGCCGCGCAGGACGCGCTGCGCGAGGACCTGGACGAGATCCGCCGGGCGGCGGAGCGCGCCACCGGCCTCACGCGCCAGCTCCTGGCGTTCAGCCGGAAGCAGGTGCTCCGCCCGGAGCGGCTCGACCTGGGCCATACGCTCACCGAGCTGGAATGGCTGCTGCGCCGGCTGATCGGCGAGGACATCGAGCTGGTCACGAGCGCACGCGCCGACCTCGGCGCGATCATGGCCGACCCGAGCCAGATCGAGCAGGTCATCGTCAACCTCGTCGTGAACGCGCGGGATGCGATGCCGAAGGGCGGCCGGCTCGTGCTCGGCACCGACCGTCTCGCCGTGACCGAGCGGAGGCGCCCGCAGGCGTACGTGGCGCCGGGGGACTACGTCCGGCTCTCCGTGAGCGACACCGGGGCCGGGATGGACGCCGCGACGCTCGCCCGCATCTTCGAGCCGTTCTTCACGACGAAGCCCGTCGGCAGCGGCACGGGCCTCGGGCTCTCCACCGTCTACGGCATCGTCAAGCAGAGCGGCGGGTACGTCTGGGCCGAGAGCGAGCCGGGGCGGGGCAGCACCTTCTTCGTGCTGCTGCCGCTCGCGCCGGCGACGGCGGCCGCGCCGGCGGCGCCCGCTCCGGCGCTCCCCGCCGCCCGCGGCGCCGGCACCGTGCTCGTCGCCGAGGACGAGCGCGAGGTGCGCGGGATCACGCGCCGGATCCTGGAGCGCGCCGGCTACACCGTCCTCGTCGCCGAGGACGGACCCGGCGCGCTGGCGCTCTCGCGCCGGCACGCCGGCCCCATCGACCTGCTCCTGACCGATGTCGTCATGCCGCGGATGAGCGGGAAGGAGCTCGCCGACCGCATCGCCGCGGAGCGTCCGGAAACCCGCGTCGTCTACATGACCGGCTACACGGACGACGCGATCGTCCACCACGGCGTGCTCGACGAAGGCGTCGCCCTCGTCGTGAAGCCCTTCACGGCGACGGCGCTGCTCCAGGCGCTGGCCGCGGTGCCCGGCACGCCCGCCGGCGACTGAAGAGAGCCCGCGTCCCGGACCTCAGGACGCCGCGCGCGGCTCCGGCACTACCCCGACCCGGAACGCGCAGCGCGGCGCACCGGTCCGGTCGCAGCACTCCCGGACCTCCGCGCCCACGATCCCACCCACCAGCTCCTCCGCCAGCGCGCACGCCTCCGGGTTCTCCCCGACGATCGACTCGAACGGGCAACTGAAGCCCCGGATCACGATCGCATCCTCCGACTCCTCCACCCGCGCCAGCCCGCCCAGCTCGCCCAGCAGCGCCACCGCCGCGTCCAGCCGGGCGCGCAGATCCGCGCTCCCCGGCCGCGCCCGCTCCCCCGCCCGGCGACCGACCGCGCGCAGCAGCTCCTCCAGCCCCTCCTCCCCACGCTCCTCGCGGATGTGCCCGAGCACCTCGAGCAGGACCGCCGCGTACCCCTTCGGAAACACCGCGTCCGCCTCCGGCGTCAGCCGATAGACGTGCGCGGGCTTGCGCGGCCCCCGCCGCACGCCCCCCTGCTCGATCAGACCGTCGCGCTCCAGCGAGCCGACGTGCAGCCGCACCGCGTTGTGCGTCACGCCGAGCGCCTCCGCCAGGTCCGCCACCGTGCGCGGGCCCCACCGAAGCAGCGCCAGCACCCGGCCCCGCGTGCTGGCCAGCAGCCGCTGGCGCCATCCCGTCGCGGTCATCGTCGCCTCCGGTTCCGTTGCGGCAACGGTAGCGCGCTCTCGTCATCAAATCAAGTAAATCAACAAAGTTCTTGACTTATTGGGAGGCGGCGGCGTATCCTCCCCTAGCGGCTGGGTGGGGCGACCGCGACGGGAGCCACCGCCAGCCGGACCGGGGGCGAGTCCCCTTTTCACGGGAGGAAGCGAGATGGCGGTCCGATATGGTGTGACCTGCGTGCTCCTGGCGATCCCGATGCTGGCGCTCGGCTGCGCGTCGGGGCCGACGCCGGCGGCGAAGGAGGAGCAGGCGGCGCCGGCCGCGACGGCGGCGCCAGCGGAGAACGCGGCACCGGCGCGGGTGAGCGACGCGGAGATCGCGGCGATCGTGGTCGTGGCGAACACGGTGGATGCGGAGACGGGGGACCTGGCGGTGGCGCAGGCGACGAACCCGGCGGTGAAGGAGTTCGGGCAGACGATGGCGAGGGATCACCGGGCGGTGAACGAGCAGGCGGGCGCGCTGGTGACGAAGCTGGGGGTGACGCCGGTGGAGAGCGCGGTGAGCCGGAAGCTGCGGGAGGACGGGACGGCGTTCCAGCGGGAGCTGAAGGCGAAGTCGGGCGCGGAGTTCGACCGTGCGTACATGGCGCACGAGGTGGCGTACCACCAGGCGGTGATCGACGCGGTGGACCAGCTGCTGATCCCGAGCGCGACGAACGGCGAGCTGAAGCAGACGCTGATCGGGGTGCGCCCGGCCTTCGTGGCGCATCTGCGCCACGCGCAGGAGCTGGAAGGCTCGCTGAGGTAGCGGGATGGCGCCGATATCGGGGACCGGGCGTGGTGGGTGGGGGCGGGCGGCACGCGTGCTCCTGCTCGGCGTCCTGGTCCCGGTCGTTTCCGGGTCGGCGGCCGGCGCGGGTGGGGCGAAGCCGAAGCGGCACGTGGTGGAGATGCGCGGCTTCGAGTTCCGGCCGGCGGTCGTGCGGGTGGCGGTGGGCGACACGGTGGTCTGGGTGAACCGGGACGTGGTGCCGCACACGGCGACGGCGGACGGGCGCGGGTGGGACTCGGCGAACGTGGCGGCCGGCGGGAGCTGGACGCTCGTGGTCCGGCGGAAGGGGGCGGAGCGGTACACGTGCCTGTACCACCCGACCATGAAGGGGACGCTGATCGTTCGGTGAGCGTCCGAGCCCGGGGTGGAGTGGGCGCGCGTCCGGCCTCGCCGGGCGCGCGCCGCATGTTTCTTGCGGCCGCCGAGCGCGGTCCCGGACCGCTCCCGTCGAGAAGGGCGACATGCGTCCGCTCGCGCTCCGAACCGTCCTCGTGGCGACCGATCTCACCGACGCCGTGCTCCCCGGCCTGCGCACGGCGGCGGAGCTGGCGCGCCTGACCGGCGCGGCGGTGCACGTGGTGCACGCGGCCGCTGGGCCGGCGGCCGAGGCGGAGCGCGCCCTGGCGGAACAGCTTCGGGCGGCCGGGTGCGGCCCGGATGTGCTGGAGGAGGTCCGGATGCCGTCCGGGCCGGCCGACCAGGCGATCGTCCGGGAGGCGCGCCGCATCGGTGCGGACGCGATCGTGCTGGGGCCGCATCGGCCGAACCGGCCGCCCGGGCTCGGCAGCACGGCCTACCGCGTCGTGATCGCGGCCGACGTGCCGTGCCTCGTGCTGCCGGTCGAGCTCCCGCTGCCGCTCGACAGGGTTCTCGTGCCGATCGATGCGGCCGGGGCCGCGCGGGGTGCGCTGGCGGTCGCGCTGACGTGGGCGTCGGCGCTGCGGCGCAGGCCGACGCCCGGCTCGCCGGAGCCGACCCGGCTGGTGGCGCTGCACGTCGCGCCGGCCGCGCACGAGGCGGACGGCGAAGGCGACACGGCGGCGCTGGAGCGGGAGGTCGCGCTGGTGCGGGACCGCGTCGCGGGGTTCGCGGGGGTCGAGGTGCAGCAGGCCCTCGAGTTCGGCGACGATCCCGCGGCCTCGATCCTGCAACGCGCGGCGGCCGACCGGAGCGACCTCATCGTGCTCGGGACGCACGGGCACCCGGCGGGCACCGAGCATGGGCTGGGCAGCGTGTCCAGCGCCGTGGTGCAGCGCGCGACCACCCCCGTCCTGCTGGTCTCCCCCGCCGTCTGGCGGGAGCTGGCGGCGGAGCCCCTCCCCTGAGGATCGTGCGCGGCCGCGACTCCGAGACGTGAGCGATCCCCGTGAGCGTCCGTACGCGGTGGGGCGCGGCGCAGCGCGCGCGGAGCCGGTGGCTTTCCGTCCGGCGGCGCCGTAACGCCGTACGCCGGCCGGAGACCGTATGCATGGGAGGTCCGGCCGCGCGGAGCGCTTGCGCCGAGCCGCGGGGCCGCCCGGGCGGAACGACCCACGACTCCACAGGGGAGAGACATGGTGGCCGAGCTGAAGAGGCGCGTCGGGGAGGAGCTGGAGCGGCTTTCGCGCGTGCTGATGGAGGAGATGGATGCGTCGCTGGCGCGGGCGGGCGGCGCGGACGCGGACGAGTCCGCCTCGCCGGAGCGCCGCGAGCTGCAGGAGAGGATCCGCTTCCTGGGGCAGGTCACGGCCGGCCTGGTCGAGGCCGATCCCGCGGCCATCACCCTGGACCGTGCCGGCTTCGGCTCGACGGTCCGGGTGGTGGACGTCGATGCGGGCGCGGAGCTGGAGTACACGCTGATGGCCGGAGAGCTGATCGACATCGAGGGCGGGCAGGTCTCTCTGGCCTCGCCGATCGGCCAGGCGCTGCTCGGCCGGCGCACCGGGGAGATCGTGGAGGTCGAGCTTCCGCACCGCCGCCTGCGGCTGCGGATCCGCTCCGTCGTCACGCTGCCGCAGCTCCTCGGCCTGGCGCGCCGCAAGGAGCGGCGCCGCCGGTCGGCGATGGCCTGAGCCGGGGCGGCGCGCACCGTGACTCCCCACGCACGGGAACGGCTGGACGCCTGGATCGCGGCGCGGCGGCGGGCGGGCCGGATGCTCGTGGCGGTCGACTACGACGGCACGCTGGCGCCGATCGTGGCGCGGCCGGAGGCGGCGGCGCTCGCGCCCGGGAGCCGGCGCGTGCTCGAGCGGCTCGCGGCCCGTCCCGACACGGACCTCGCCGTGATCAGCGGCCGGGCGCTGGAGGACGTGCGCGCGCGCGTCGCGCTCGAGGGCGTCTTCTACGGCGGAAACTACGGGATGGAGCTCGAGGGGCCCGGCGTCGAGCACGTCTACGAGCCCGCTGCCGCCATCCGGCCGCGCCTGACGGCGCTCGCGGCGGCGCTGCGGGAGCGGCTCGCCGGGATCGACGGCGCGATCGTGGAGGACAAGGGGCTGACGCTCAGCGTGCACTACCGGCTCGTGGCCGGCCCGGACGGGGAGGCGCGCGTCCGGGAGCGCGTGGACTCGCTCTGCGCCGGCGCCGCCGGCATCCGGCTCAGCTCGGGGAAGAAGGTCGTCGAGATCCGCCCCGACGTCGCCTGGGACAAGGGCCGGGCGGTCCGGTTCCTCCTGCACGCGCTCCGGATCGCCGAGGGCTCGCTCGTCCCCGTCGTCTTCATCGGAGACGACGAGTCGGACGAGGAGGCGTTCCGCGCGCTCGCCGGCATCGGCGACGGCGTGCTCGTCGCCGAGTCGCCGGCCGAGCGGAGCGCCGCGGTGGCGTGGCTCCGCGGCCCGGACGAGGTCGCCTCGCTGCTGCTCGATCTCGCCGACGCGGCGTAGCGGGCGCCCGGCCGCCGCCGGCGCGCGCCGCGACCCGCGGCCGCTACTGCTCGCCGGCGGCGAGCGCCGCCACGATCTGCCGGACGCTGTCCGCCGCGGCCACGAGCGCCGGCTCCGGATCGGCGCGCAGCGCGAGGTACTGGCGGTAGGCCGCCAGCGCGCCCTCCGCGTCCCCCACCTGGCGCGCGAGATCCCCCTCCTCCCGCAACGAAGTCGCGAGGTAGCGCGGCCAGGCCGCCGACAGGTACGGCCGGCGCCGGATCGCGTCGAGCGCCCGCCGCGGCTGGCCGAGCCGGAGGTGCAGGCGCGAGAGCGCGATGTTGCCGTACGCGGCGACGTCGCCCGCGGCCGTGGTCGTGAGCACCAGCGAGTCCAGCCGCGCCACGCGGGCGCGCGCGTCCGACCGGCCGGCCGCCACGGCCAGCGACGCCTCGAGCAGCTCCGCGCAGATCGGCGCGGGCACGCTCACGGGAACGGGGTCGAAGCTCCCCTCGGGGTCGAGCGCGGCGAGCGCCGCGCGCGCCGCGGCCGTGTCCGCGCGTGCGAGCCGCCACTGTCCGAGCGCGCAGGCGTCCGCGTCGGCGCCCGGAGGGTCCGCGCCCGGGCTCGTGCGCTCGATCTCGCGGGCCGCGGCCGCCGCGGCGGCGCTGTCGCCTTCGGCGTAGACGTCGTCGAGGAGCCGGAGGCGAAGGTGCGCCCGCGTGGCCGGACTCAGCCGCTGCAGCTTGCGGGTCAGCTCGATCGCGGCGGCGGGGCGGCCGAGGTTCAGCACCAGGCTGTGCTCGGCGAGGAGCAGGTCGAACGCCTGGTCGGACGTGGCGGCGCGGGCCAGCAGCGAGCTCAGCGCGCGGGCGCCGTCCTCGACGCGCACCGCGTCGAACTGGCTCGCCGCCGCGAGGGCGCGCAGGTTCGCGGGCCCGAGCCGGGGGACCGCGGCGGCCAGCCGCGTCAGCGCGGCGGTGTCGGCGCGCGCCGCGGCGGTGCGCCAGCGCAGGAACGGCGCGAACGGCTGGAGCGAATCCGCGCCCGGGAGCCCGGGCCCCGCGCCGGCGATGCCCGAGCTGTCCCCGGTCACGCGGGCCAGGAGCAGCCGCGCGGGGGCATGGTCGGGATCGAGCTCGACCGCCCGCTGGAGCGCCGCGCCGGCCGCGTCGTGGACCTGCTCCGGGCCGGCCAGCTCGCGGTCCTCGGCCAGGCGCGCGCCGAGCCCGTACCAGACCTCGGCGCGGTTCGGCGCCAGCCGCGCCGCCGCCCGCCACGCGGCGAGCGCCTCCGGCCCGCTCGACGCCGCGGGGTAGCGCGGCCCCACGAGCGCGGTGAGGTGCGCGCGGTCCCGCTCGCTCAGCCCCTCGCGGAAGCGCCAGGCCCGGTCGAGTGCGCGCCGCTCCGCCTCGAAGTCGTAGAGCCGGTCGGCGGCGAGCGCCCGGCGGAGCGCCGCCAGCGCGAACGTCGAGTCCGTCTGGAGCGCGTCCGCGTACCGGTTCGCGGCCAGCGCGTAGTCCCCGCGCGCGTACGCCTGCACCCCCGCCAGGTACGCCCGCAGCGCGGAAAGCGACCCGGTGGTCCGATCGGCCAGCCGCTCGTCCTGGCCCGCCTCGGAGAGGAGCAGCCGGGCCGCCAGCCGGTCCACCAGGCTCGTCAGGCTGTCGGTCGAGCCCTCGACGCTCGCCTGCCCGCCGACCCGACCCGACGCCACCTCCACGACGGCGGCGCCGAGGATCGCGCGCCCCGGCCGCCCCACCACGCTCCCGACGATCACGCGCTCCGCGCCGAACCGCGCCGCCAGCCGCACGACCGAATCCCGGGAAACGTCCACCGCGCCCGTGATCCCCGCCTCGCGCCACGCGGCGATCACCGCGCCGGCATCGACCGAGCGCGCCGCCGTGTCGTCGGCCAGCCGCGTCGACAGCAGCTCGACCATCCCCTCCCGCAGGTAGTCCAGCGCCGGGTCCGCGCCGCTCACCCGGAACGGCGCGACGACGACGCGCTGGTCCAGCGGCGGCAGCCGCGAGCTCGCCGACTCCCCCCCATGCAGCGCGAAAACGGTGGCGACGCCGGCGACCGCCAGCGCCGCGGCCGCCACGAACCGCCGCCGGAGCCGCCGCCGGGCCGAGCCGGCCGGCGCGCGGCCGACCGGGCGCGGCGAAACGCTCACGGCCACGGACGCCGTGCCGGGCGGGCGCCGGTCCGCGGCGCGCGTGATCGGGAGGACCTGCGTGCCGTCGGCCTCGGCGGGCTCGACCGGCGTCGGCCGCACGGGCGGATGGGCCGGCACCTCGCCCGCGGACGGCTGGGCGGGCTCGGCCGGCGTTGCGCCCGTGGCCGGACCGGACGGCTCGGCGGGCGCCGCCCGCGCGCCCCGAGCCGCCGGCGCCCCGCCCGCCCGCGGCCGCGGCTCGCGCAGCTCCTCCGCCAGCGCCATCACCGCCGGGTCCGGATCCAGCTCGAACTCCTCGCGCAGCCGCTTCGCGTGCAGTTGCGCGTGCCGGATCGCGGCCCCCCGGTCGCCGACCGCGCCCAGCGTCCGAATCAGCCGTGCCGCGATCACCGGGTCGGAGGGCCGGAGCTCGGCGATGCGCCGCAGGCGCTCCGCCGCCGCCTTCCCGTCCCCCTCCGCCTCCGCCGCGGCCGCCAGCCGCTCCAGCGCGGCCACGACCTCCCCCTCCAACCGCGCATGCTGGCTCGCCTGCCACCGCTCGAACTCCGGCGAGGACAGGAAGAAGCCGTCGAGGAACGGGCCCCGGTACAGCGCCGCGGCCGCCGCGTCGTCGCCCGCCCGGAGCGCGGCCTCGAGCTCCGCCACGTCGCTCTCGATCCGGTCCGGGTTCAGCCGCACATCCTCGCCGGTCACGAACAGGTCGTCGCACCCGAGCGCCCGGCGCGCCGCGTACAGCGCCTGGGTCAGCGAGTGGCGCGCCCGCCGCGGCGCGGTCTCCGGCCAGAAGATGCCGACCAGCTTGTCCCGGCTCGCTCCCGTGTCCCCCGCCACCGCGAGGACGGACAGGAGCCCGAGCGTGCGGCGATGGGACGCCGCCCCGAGCGCCGGCGCCCCGTCCGCCCCGAAGAGCGCGGCACCTCCAAGTGTTTGCAGCCGAATCATTTGAGCCGAACCAGAACCCGCTTGAGATCTACCTGAGGATCGTGTGAGCCGCCCCCTGTACGTTGCGCAATCATGAGCGGGCGAGGCCGCCGGGCGAGGCCGCGGTCCAGTGTGTGCGAGCGACGCGGACAGTCCGCGCAAGGTAACCGGTCGGCGCGGTGCCGCCAAACGCGGGCATCGCGCCAGTAAGGCCGCCGCGTCTGGCGTGGGAGACATCGGCAGCAATGGAGGATGACGCATGGACGAGACGAACGGTGGGCGCGTGCTGTTGCCGTGGAGTGAGCTGCGCGCCGCCGTGGCTCTGATCGGAGCCCGATTCCCGGACCCGGAGGCCGAGCGGAGCCGGCTGGTGCTGGCGCGCCGGTACCTGGCCGAGGCGGCGGAGCTGGAGCGCGCGCTGGAGGGGCACCTCCGGTGCGCGCTCGTCGACCACAGCGGCTCGACCGGCGCGCACAGCCTGGCAGAGGCGACGGAGCGGCTGTTCGGCGCGCTGGCCGGCTTCGCGGCACGGGTCTCGGAGCTGGCGGAAGGCTGCCGCGCGCTGGGCGTCGAGCCGGCCGGCGCGCCCGCTCCGGCGCGGGCGCAGGATGCGGCCTCGCGCCGGCTGCACGTGATGTGAGCTGGATGGAGCGGAAGCGAGAGGTAACCGAAGCAAGGGGGGGACCATGCTGATGATGAACGGGCGAGCCACGATCACCCGAGCCGGTCCGAGACGGCGCGCGCCGACCGGGCGCGTCCTCATGGCCTCGAACCGCCTGCCCGTGACCGCGTGCGTGGAAGGCGACGTCGTCCAGACCCGCCCGAGCGACGGCGGGCTCGCGACGGGCCTCCGCGGCGTCGCCCGGGAGTGGCCCGTGGTCTGGTTCGGCTGGCGCGGCCTGGCCGGCGAGGTCGACGACGGGATCGCGGAGCCGGCTCCCGGCATGGATGGGAGCGCCACCGTCGGGATCTCGCTCGACGAGGAGGAAGTCGCCCGCTTCTACCGGCGGTGCTGCAACGGCGTGCTGTGGCCGGTCCTGCACGGCTGGACGGACGAGCCGCCGGCTGGCGACGAGGACTGGCGCACCTACCGGGCGGTGAACGAACGCTACGCCGAGGCGATCCTGGGCCAGCTCCGTCCCGGGGATCGCGTCTGGATCCACGACTACCACCTGCTCCTGCTCCCGCGCCTGCTGCGGGAGCGCCGTCCGGACGTGCCGATCGGCTTCTTCCTGCACACGCCGTTTCCGGCGCCCGAGGTGTTCCAGGCCGTTCCGCGGAGCGCGGAGCTGCTCGAGGGGATGCTGGGGGCGGACGTCGTGGGCTTCCACACGTCGGAGTACGCCGGGAACTTCCTCCGCGCCGTCGAGTCGATCGGCTATGTCACGCGCGGCTCGGACGTGCGGGTCGGCGGGCGGCGGGCCTGCGTCAAGGTCCACCCGATGGGGATCGACGTCGACTCGTTCGCGCGGCTCGGGACGGATGCCGAGGTGCTGGCCCAGGTGGCGGAGCTGCGCGCGCGCGGCGGCGCGCTGTTCGTCGGCGTCGACCGCCTCGACTACACGAAGGGGATCCCCCAGCGGCTCCTCGCCTTCGAGCGGATGCTCGAGATGCACCCCGAGCTGCGCGGCCAGGTCTCGCTCGTGCAGGTCGCGGTGCCCTCGCGCGAGGAGATCGGCGCGTACCGGGACCTGCGCGAGGTCGTCGAGACGCTCGTCCGGCGGATCAACCGGCGCTTCGGGCGCTCCGATTGGGTGCCCGTCGACTACCTCTACGGCCGCGTCGACCTGACCGCGCTCGCGGCGCTGTACCGCGCCGCGGACGTGATGGTGGTCACCTCGCTCCGCGACGGGCTGAACCTCGTCGCGAAGGAGTTCGTGGCCACGCGCGCCGATGGCGACGGCGTGCTCATCCTGAGCGAGTTCGCGGGCGCGGCCGCGGAGCTGCGGCCCGCGCTGCGCGTGAACCCGAACCGCATCGCCGAGCTGGCGGAGGCCTACCGCGTCGCGCTGGCCATGCCGGAAGCGGAGCGCCGCGAGCGGATGCGCGAGCTGCGCCGCGCGGTCGAGGCCAACAACGTGTTCCACTGGGCCGCGGCGCTGCTCGACGATCTGCCGGCGCCCGCCTCGCCGGCGCCGGTGCCGGTCGGTCCGGCGCCGGGCGCGTTACCGAGGCGGCGCAGCCTCGTCCATCCTTGAGCGTGGCTGGAGATCGCATGGAGACCCTCGAACGGAGCCGACCCGAGGCGACGCCGCGCGAGACGACCTGGCGCCGCGTCCGCATGCTCCTGATCGGGCTCGCGCTGCTCGTCGCCGCGGGCGTCCTGGACGCGGTTCTGCGGAGCTGGGTGCCGCCGCCTCGGCCGCGCCTCGCTCCCAGCCCCGACGCGAGGCCGGTCGAGGCCCGCCCCGCCGCGCTCGCGCCGCGGCGGGTCACGATTCCGCGATAGACCCGGCCGATGGGTCGGAGGTCCATCGGCCGGAATGCCTATTGGCGAGGCGGCGGCGCGCTCGTATACTGCGGGCACGCTGCGCGCCTCCCGGCATCTTCCTGCTGCGCGGTCCACGGGTTCTCGCACGCCACACTTCCGGGCGCTGTCACCGATGTTCGCATCCGCGGCTCTGATCCTCGTCCTCTCGATCTCGCCCGGACCCCCCGCCCGATCGCTCGGGCCGGAGGGCCCGCCGGCGGTGGCATCGCCGGGGGAGGTCGGCATGGACTCGGTCATGCTGGCCGCGCTGGACTCGATCGTGCCGGCGGCCATCGCGGATGGTGCCACGCCCGGCGCCGCCGTGGCCATCGGCCGGCACGGCAAGCTGGTCTGGCTCAAGGGGTACGGCCGGACCGACTGGGCGCCGACCGCGCCGGAGGTCACCGACTCGACGCTCTACGACCTCGCCTCGCTCACGAAGCCGCTGGCCACGACGCTCGCCGCCATGCGGCTGGTGCAGGCCGGCGATCTCGACCTCGACGCGAAGGTCTCGCGCTACCTGCGCTACTGGCCGCGGAGAGGCGCCGCCTCCCGCATCCGCATCCGGCACCTGCTGTCGCACACGTCCGGGCTTCCCCCCGACCGCGACCTGTGGGCGATCGGGGACGACCGGACCTCCCGGCTGCGCCGGCTGTCGCACACCCACCTGATCGCGCGGCCGGGACGGGAATCCGAGTACAGCGACGTCGGCATGATCGTGCTCGGCGCCGTCATCGAGCGGGTCACCGGCCGGCGCCTCGACGCGTACCTGCAGTCCCGCGTCTACGGCCCGCTGCGCCTGCGCGAGACGACGTTCACGCCGCTCTCGCCGGTCGGGCACTCGCCGTTCGACCTCGACCGCATCGCGCCGACGGAGTTCAGCCGCGTGCTGGGCCGCCCGATCCAGGGGCGCGTCCACGATTCCAACGCGGACGCGCTGGGCGGGGTGGCCGGGAATGCCGGCTTGTTCTCCTCCGTGCGGGACGTCGCCGTCCTCTGCCGCGAGCTGCTCCGCGGCGTGCAGGGCGAGTCGAACAAGCTCGCGCGCGCCGCGACGGTCCGGCGCTTCGCCTCGGCGCGCATCGCGGGACGCGCGCTCGGCTTCGACCTCCCCGACCCGGACGGCCCCTTCAGCCGCCGCGCCTTCGGCCACACCGGCTATACCGGGACCAGCTTCTGGATCGATCCGGCCCGGGACCTCTTCGTCGTGCTCCTCACGAACCGGGTCGACCCCAGCTCCGACAACCACAAGCACATCGCGCTGCGCACGGCGGTGCACGACGTCGTGATCCGCGCCGTACGCGCGCCGGGCGCCGGCTCCGAGGAGAAGCGCGCGGACCGGGGCAGCGGCCGCTGAGCGCCGCGGACGCGCCCACCCCCTCCCGCCGGGGAACCGTTCACGGGGCGGGGGCAGATGCTGCGCGCGGCGATCACTGCGGGTTCGACTGCGGGTGGGGGCGAGGGCCGGGTGGGACCACTACGGGTCCGACGGCGGGTGGGGGCGGGGACTGCGGGTGGGGGCGAGCGCGGGCGCGAGCGCGGGCCCACTGCGGGTGCAACGGCGGGCGGGGGGCGCATCACCGGTCCGCTCGCATCACCGGTCCGCTCGCATCACCGGTCCGGTCCCTTCACCCGCCGGGGCGCTCCACCTCCGGGCGCTTCACCTCCGGGCGCTTCACCTCCGGGCGCTCCACTCCGGGCGTTCCACCTCCGGGCGCTCCACCTCCGGGCGCTGCACCCCCGGGCGCTTCACCTCCGGGCGCTCCGCCCGTCCGCTCGCTTCTCCAGGGCGAGGATGCCGGCCGGTAGCCTGCCCACCCGCGCACCGGCGAGGTCCCTGGCGTCTGGACGCCCCGGTCGATGAAGACGCGCCGGACCGCCGGCCGCCGCGAGACGGCTCGCATCTCGCGCGCTTCTCCTCGCGCGACCTGATCGGCCGCGCTCTTCGCCTTCCCTCGGAAGGCGGCGCCCCGAGAGGGGCGCCTCCACCGCCCGGAGCCTGCGCACCCGGTCGAGCCGCACGGGTCCCCTCCTCAGCCGAGGGCAGGGTCTCACCGAAGGACGCTGCCCCGCCCCCCGGCCCGTCGTTGCACCCGCCGTGGGCCCGCGCTCGCGCCCGCGCCCGCCCCCAGCCGCCGTCTCCGCCCCCACCCGCCGTCGGACCCGTAGTGGTCCCACCCGGCCCTCGCCCGCAGTCGTGGCCGTTCCCGCAGCTCCGACCTCCTCGTGAACGCTTACCCCGCCGGCGACCTACGGCCGCGCCGGAGGCCCGGGCGGGCGTCCAGCCT
>DASTKT010000213.1:0-60603 GCA_035715725.1 Longimicrobiales bacterium
CGCGTTGATGCTCCTATAGTTGTCAAGCCGCGTTGGCGAGGTCTCGGGCGTCCTGCTTGGCGGACCGAGGGAGGAGACGATAGACCTCTCTCGCGACGTAGCGCTTCAGGCAGCGGATGATCTCCTTCTTCGTCAGTCCCTCCGCAGTTCGTCGAGCGACGTAGTCGATGGTCGGCGGGTGCCAGCGCAGACGGACGATCACGATTCGGTACAGCGCTGCGTTGGCCTGCCGGTTTCCCCCTCGATTTAGCCGATGTCGCCCGGTGGTCCGTCCCGAAGAGGCGGGGATCGGGCAGACGCCACAGAGCTTCGCGAAGGCAGCCTCGCTCCGGATGCGATCGCTGTTGTCGCCGGCCGCGACCAGGAGCTCGGCCGCGCAGTCGAATCCGATCCCGAACCGAGCCGTGAGCTGGGGCGCCGTCTCCTCGGTGATCTGCTTCAGGTAACGAGCATGCCCCTTGATCTCCTCGTGGAGCGCGAGCCAGCGAATCGCCAGGGAGCGCAGCACGTAACGGACTGCACTCGCGGGCTCCGCGGGCAGCTCGTCGCTCAGCGCGGCACAGGCCGTGATCAGGCGGAAGTCGCTCAGACCCTCCAGCTCGCTCCGCAGCTCGTCGGGTGCGGTCACGAGGGCAGACTTCAACGCGATCATCGCCTGCGTGCGGGACTTTACGGCCGTGTCGCGGGCGATCTTGATCAGGCGGAGCACCTCGACGCTGCCGTCCGTCGCCTTGGGCACCGCGGCTGCCTCTCCCGAGAGGACCTGTCGCGCTGCATGCTCCGCATCCACCAGATCCGACTTGCCCGATGCGCGCCGCTCCCCCCGACGGGGTGGGCGGGAAACCTCGTAGACGGTCGCCCCGTGGCGGCGGAGAAAGCGGGCGAGTCCACTGCCGTAGCTGCCCGTACCCTCGACGCCAAATGCGACCACCCGTCCCTGGGCCTGAGCCCAGGCGTATAGGCCGGCGTACCCCTCAGGGGTGGCGGGCAGGGCATACGACCCTCGACTTCCGCCGATCCCATCGAGCGCCACGGCTACGTGCTCGTCCTTGTGGGTATCCACGCCGACCACGATCTCATTCCTACGCAGGTCCAGGCTGGGCATCGTCACACTCTCTTCCGCTGGGGAGATGCATGGTCCCAGGCACGGAAGAGCGGACAGGACTGCGAAGGGAATCCTGAGGATCAGGCTCCTATGAGGTCACTGCTGTTCCGGGCCACAGGCCACTTCCGGATCTCCCGGGCGGAGTGATCGACACGTCAACGCAAGGACACGCGGTCGATCATAACAGGGGTCAGACCACCCCACCCGGGAGCACCGAACGACTGGTACCCGGAAGATCGCAGTCATAGCTGTCGCCCCGGCTGCCCACCGACGGCTCGATGCCCGCCTCGGCCAGCCGCTCCGTGTAGCGGATGCTGAGGTATTGCGACCCCCGGTCGCTATGATGCACGAGCCGCTCGGCCCTCTCCTCCTCCCGCTCGCAGAGGGCCTGCTCGAGCGCATCGAGCGCCAGGTCGGTCCGGAGCGAGCTGGAGACTCGCCAGCCCACGATCCGTCGGCTGAAGACGTCGATCACGAACGCCACGTAGACGAAGCCGCGCCACGTCGCCACGTATGTGAAATCGCTCACCCAGAGCTGGTTCGGTCGCTCCGCCGTGAAGTTCCTCTCCACCACGTCCAGTGGCCGCGCGGCATTCTCGTCCGGCACCGTGGTCTTGAACTTCTTGCCGCGCACGGCGCCGGCGAGCCCCAGCTCACCCATCAGCCGCTCCACCGTGCAGCGGGCGACCGCCGTGCCCTCCCGGTTCAGCTGCCGCCACACCTTGCGCACGCCGTACACCTCGAAGTTGCCCTGCCAGACACGCCGGATCTTCTCCTGGAGCTCCTCGTCGTACTTCTTACGGGCCGAGCGGAGATCAGGATCGCGCTGCTGCGCTTTGTGCGCGTAGTAGGTGGACGGAGCGATCGGCAAGGTGCTGCAGATCGGCTCGACTCCGTACGCCTCGCGGTGGCGGTCGATGAAGGCCACCATCACTTCGGTTTGCGGCCTCGGGGCTCCGCCTGGGCGAAAAAAGCCGCCGCCTTGCGCAGGATCTCATTCGCGCGCCGTAGCTCTCGGTTCTCCCGCTCGAGTTCCTTATGCCGCTGCCGCTCCTCCGTCGTAAGGCCCGGCCTTCGCCCGCGATCGCGCTCGGCCTGGCGCACCCAGTGCCGCAGCGTCTCGGCCGAGCAGCCGATCTTCTCGGCGATGGAGACGATCGCTGCCCATTGGGAGGCGTGCTCCGACTCGTGCTCGCGGACCAACCGGACCGCCCGCTCCCGCACCTCCGCGGAGTACTTCGTTGCCTTGGTCATGACCCCAACCTCTCAAGAGTTGGAGCCTCCGGCAATCCCGGGGCGATTCACTTCCTCCTGTCCTGGTTCTCCCGCGCCCGCCTCGCAGGGGTGGCGGACAGAGCCGGGACCCCGGAGCGCCCGCACGGCCCAGGCCCGTGGATCGGTCCCACCGGGCTTCTCTGGTCGCACGATGATTCAGCCAGCCTTCACCCCAACTCCCGTCAGGCCCATCGCGATCACGGCCGGGTACACAGCTTGCCTCGCCTCGATGCCCCCCTCCCCCGCCACATCGCGCACCGATGACCGCCGCGATGCTGGACAAGCGGGCGGAGATGCCGATCTCCGCCCGGCGCCACCCATTCGGCACGCCGTAGGAGGCAGGCATGAGCAGCGACTTCTTCGATCACGTGACAGGCGGCTACTGTCTCGCCGCGACTTCAACAGAAAGCTGGGACTAGGGGCAGTAGTATTGGGCGCCTCGGCCCTGGCCGGGGGCACGACCGCCAGTCACGCATCGAAGCGCGCTGACACCCGCTCCTCGGTCACTGATGAAGATGTGAGAACTTCGCGCTCAACCTCGAATAAAGGCCGAGTTCTAACATTAGACCAACTGGCTGAGCAGAACCAGCGGGGTCACATAAGGCTGGGTATCGGACGTTCTCCCGCCGCCCCCCCAGCCACAGCACGAAGGAGGATTGTGGTGTCTCGCCATTCATCAGCATCAGCCGTCGACGCGATCGGTCGCGCGCTCCGCGACGCGTCTGCGTCGAAACGCACACGACGTTGGTTCCTCGAGCGCACGGCGCTGGGAGCAGTCGGTATCGCGGCGGCGGGCGCTGGCGTCCGTGCCGGCGATGCGCGCACCGACGCGCATCACGAACCGAATACCGCCGACTCGGTCGAAGAATGGGGCGTGTTCGCGTCCACGACCGAGGCGCTGACGGTCACGATCCTCACCGAACTGGTGCGACGCGCCGGCGTGAATCGCGTTCCACGCTCGGTGTCCGCGATCTTCGACGGCGTATATGCAGCCGAGCTTGACCATTGGGAGTTCATTCACAAGCTCTATCGCCCGGCGACGATGCGGTTCTGGATTCCGGACGGCTTCTTCGGCGGCGCCGGAAACGCCCTCGACCTTACAGCCGTCGGCAAGGGCGTCGCGGCCGGCGAGCATCTGTTCGTGAATACGTATCTGCTGGGAGTGACGACCGCCGCGGCGGCAGGGCAGCCGAAACTCGCCCGCTACGCCGCCGAGCTCGCCGGCGTCGAGTCCGAGCATCGCGTGCTCGGGCAATCTCTCGCCGGCGTGAGCCCTCCGAACGACCTCGGATTCGCGGTCTTCGAATTTTCAACTGTCGGCGAGATCGGGGCAGCCGCCGAAAAGGCCGGGTTCGGCCTTGGGAAGAAGGGAACAGCCGCCGGACGCTTCTACGACTTCCCGCAGTCTCCGGCACCGCCGCGCGTAAAGATCAACGGGAATACCCCGACGTAAGACCGCGGCACGTTCACCGCACCCTGACAAGGAAAGAAGTATCGAAAGGAACACGCTTCACTACGAAAATGGCGCTCGCGGCGGGCCGCACGTGCAGGCCGCCGCGAGGATCCTCGCCACCGAGGCCGAGCATTCGGGGACGATTCGCTTCCTCGCCCTCTCGCACAATGTGGAAAGCCCGGCCTTCGACGATCTGGATATTCCGCCGACGAAAGGCCGCCCGTTCTCCACCGATCCCGAGCGGGGCATGACCGTGGCGCGCGACCCGCAGCAGGTTCGCAAGATCGTCTACGGTGGCAAGGCGGGGCGAGGCGGCTTCTACCCCGAAGGGCTCAACGGATCTGTGAAATGACTACGAGCGGCATAACGCCAGCAACCCTTGGCGTTGGAGGCGACATGGTGCGGGAAGGATGGTCGGGTTGGGTGGCGACGGTGGCCGCCGGAGCCTTGGCGGCGCCCCTGGTTTTCGGTGCGCCGCGCGCGGCAGACGACGCGGTCAGGCGAAGGCTCGACCAGCAACTGGCTGCCCAAGGGAAGCAGATCTTCCGCTACGATACATTCGGAGACGAGGTATTCTGGACCGACACGCTGCGGCATCACGAGGTGATCGAGCATTCCGTCAGCCCGGAGATGGCGCTCCAGGTGGGCCTCAAGGTGGACGCGGACGCGTTGCCGCAGAGCGTGAAAGACGCCCTGAAGGCCGGGAAGGTGGACCTGAAGAGCCCGGCTACGACGGTGACGCTGCTCAAGCTCAACGCGGTGGTCGGGCTGAAGGGAACCGTGCGGACGGTCGGCGGGCGCGACACACTGACCCGCCTCGGAATAACCTGCGCGCTCTGCCATTCGACCGTCGACAATTCGTTCGCGCCGGGGATCGGGCACCGGCTGGACGGTTGGCCGAACCGCGATCTGAACGTGGGCGCGATCGTCGCCCTTTCGCCGAAGCTCACGGCGGCGCAGAAGGCGGTGTACACGTCGTGGGGGAAGGGGATGTACGACGCGCGATACAACATCGATGGCAAGAACCTGCCCACGGTTCTACCGCCCGCGTTCGGCCTGCGGGCGGTGCGGAAGGTGATCTACACGGGCGACGACACCATCTCCTATTGGAACGCGTACGTTGCGGTGACCCAGATGCATGGGCAGGGGAGCTTCACGGACCGGCGCCTGGGCATCCACCTGGTCCGAACGCCGGATCTCGTCACGCCAACGCTTCCGGCCCTGCGCTTCTACCAGCACAGCCTGAACACGCCGGCTCCGGTCCCGGGGAGCTACGATGCGGCGGCGGCCCAGCGTGGTCGGGCGGTGTTCACGGGTGCCGGGCAGTGCTCGACCTGCCATCTCCCTCAAGCTGCCTATACCGACGTGAACCAGGGCATCCTGCACGATCCGGCCCAGGTGGGACAGGACCCGGTGCAGGCAGCGCGGAGTGTCACGAAGAAGTACCGTACCACACCCTTGCGCGGGCTATACCATCCACCGGAGCTGGTGGGCCCCTACTTCCATGACGGGAGCGCGAAGACGCTCGACGCGGTGGTCGACCACTATGTCCGCCTGCGCTCTCTCAGGCTGTCCCCGCAACAGCGACACGATCTCGTGGAGTTCCTGAAGACGTTGTAGTGTCGAAGAACCGGAGGCGGCCGCTGCAGGGGCTGGTCCAGGTCGTCTCCCCGCCAGGCGCGCACGGGGACCCCAGGCTCATCCCCTCACCATGAGCACCGCCTGATATTAGCCGCCCGTGTGTGACGGCTCGTGCGACGCCGTGGCCCGCAGGAGCCAGGCTCCAGCGCTCCGGTGCGGATCGGCGGGAGGTGCGCGTCGTGGCCGCCCGCCCCTACCGCGGAATGACCGGCAGGGTAATGTGCGACGGATGCTCTGCGTCGTGCAGGATCCGCTGGTGCGCCACCACGAACGTCGTTTCGCGCTCGTAGTTCCCGTTCGTGTTGAGGTTGCGGTCGTACTTGGGGAACAGCGCCGAGGCGATACTGACCCGGAGGCGGTGCCCCGGCTCGAACACCTTCGACGTGAACCACACGTCGATGTCGTACGGGTAGACCCTGCCGGGGACGACCGGTACCGGCTTGGACATGTTCTGCCGGAACCGCGCCCGCACCAGCCCGTCCTGTACCCTCTCGGCATGCCCGTCGGGCCACACGTCGAGCAGCATGATGGACCAGTCGGTGTCCATCCGGTCGGTCGCGGCCCACAGGCGCGCCGTCATCTCGCCCGTCACCTCCAGCGGGCGGGTAAGCGGCTTCGAGGTGAAGACCAGCGCGTCGCGGCGCGTGGCGTTGAGCGCGCTGTAGTCCTCGTTCAGCGACTCTTCGAGCTCGCGCGAATCGATCAGATACGGTGTGGGATTCGAGGGATCATAGGTGAACGTGTCGGCCGCCGCGGTACCCGGAGCGGGCGGCACGCTGTCGAGCACGCCGTCCCCGTTGCTGGTCTGCGCGTGGCCACCCGAGGAGATGTAGAAGTTCGTCAGGCGCTGCCGCGCGAGCGGCCACTCGTTCTCGGTGCGCCAGGTGTTGTCGCCCTGGACGAAGATGTCGAGGTGCGGCCGCCTCTCCACGCCGTTGTCTCTGCCGAGCAGGTAGTGGTCGAACCAGCGCAGCTGGAGGTCCCGATACGCATAGCGCGCGTCGGGCCCGAAGTCGCCGGCCACGTAGTCCACGCCCTTGTGCGCGCCCACGCCCATGACGATGTGCCAGTTGGGATGGTGGGGATGATTGAGCAGCGAGTCCGTGTAGTAGATCGGTCCGCGCGAATCGTCGTGCCAGCCGGCCATGGACAGGACCGGCGCCCTCACCTCGTCGATGTAGGTGGTGGCCGCGTGCGCGCGCCAATACGAGTCGAGTGTGGAATGCGCGACCCAGCGGTCCCACAACGGCACGTCGCCGCAGCCTAGCCGCTGTGGCAGATTGGCCAACGGCAGGTGAGTGATCGCCTCGCCGATGTCGAGGTCGGCGGTGTGCGGGTCCATGGTCCGGTTCCGCATCAGGCAGGCCCAGTCCACGTTGATGGGTCCGAACGCCATGGCCGCATAGGGGACGATCACCCACGGATCGGGAGTGGCCGCCGTGGGCGAGATGGCCGCCAGGTGCGGCGGGTTGCTCACGGCGGCGAGCCACACCAGCCGGCCTTCGTCGGAGTGCCCGATCATCCCGACCTTGCCGTTGGCGCCGGGCAGCCGCGCCGCCCACTCCACCGCGTCGTAGCCGTCGTTGATGTCGGTGCTGTAGTCGCCGAAATCCTTCACGTCGCCGCTCGACTCCTCGCGGCCGCGCACGTGCTGCGCTACGAAGATGTACCCGCGCGAGGCCCACCACACGCCAGCGGCGTGGAGGATGCGCCGGTACGGCGTCCGCTGCAGTACCACGCCGAAGGGCCCGCTCCCCACGGGCCGCGCGACATAGGTCGCGAGCCGCGCGCCGTCGCGCGTCGGCATGAACACCAGGGTGTCTTCGGTGACCGCATACGTCGAGTCCGACGCGGGCATCTTCCACACCTGGTAGTCGTGCTCGACCACGCCGGGCGTGCTGCGGCGCACCAGCCGGAACCGGCGATCCAGCACGTGGTCGTTCACGTACTGCAGACCCGCGAGCGTGTCGCCGTGCCAGGCGGCGCGCATCACGACCCGCGCGTCCTGCGTCAGGATCACGGAGTCGCCGTGCGTCGCGACCTGGTTGGCGACGATCATCGGCTCGCCCGTGCGCCGCCTGAGGTAGCCGACGCTGTTCGAGTCCTCGCCGGCGAAGTGCGCGAAGCCCATGCGGCGCCAGCCCTCGAAGCCGAATTTGGGCCGGGCGCTCAATGCGACGTAGACGTCCCAGTCGCCCGCCAGTGAGTGGGGGCTGGAACTGTATCCCTGAACGGAAATCAGGGCGCACGCGAGCGCCGCGAGCAGAACGACTGGCTTGCCCATGTCACGTTCCGGGTTGCGCGACGAGTTTCGACCGCCGCCGGCCGGCGACCAGGATACCGACGCCCACCGCGTTCAGAAGCACGATCACGGCCGTGATCTTGAGCGCGAAGGTCTGCACGCTGACGACGTCGATGATCGGGAAGACCGAGAGCATGGTGTACAGCAGCGTCATCACGAGGCCCGCGACCGCCGCACCCTTGACCCACCATGGCGGCCGCGGCGTCACGCCGCGCAGGCCGATCAGCGGGATCGCGAACAGCACCACGTACGTGAGCGAGTAGAAGATCCCGCTCGCATTGAAGATCAGCTGGAACGCTTCGGCCTGCCCGACGCCGACCAGGCTGATCACGGAAAACCCCAAGGAGAACAGCGCGACGATCGCGATCGAGTTCACCGGGGTCCGGTACCTCGGATGCAGCCTGCTGAACCAGCCGGGCAGGAGCCTGTCCCAACCCGCGGCCATCGGCAACCGGGTCACGGCGGTGAACGCGACGCTGATCTGAGAGACGCGCATCGCGAGCGTCATCAGGATCGCGATCGTCACCAGCGGGCCCGCGACGCCGAACGGCCCGAAGCCCACGCGCAGCACCTGCGGCAGCGGGCCGATGAGGTCCATCTGCTCGCGCGGGACGTACGCCACCATGGTCGCGGTGCCGAGGATGAAGAACAGCGCGATGACCGGCGCGGCGATGTACACGGACTTCTTCACCGCGCTCGCCGGCGAATGGGTCTCGCCGGCCAGGATGGCCATGTACTCGAACCCGGCGAACGCGCCGACCGCCAGCTTGCCGAGGATGTTCAGATTGAACAGCGTCGGCGCGGGCATCTCGGTTCGGAACGGGTGGAACGAATGCAGCTGGCCGGTGGCGAGCCCGAGGAACGGCAGGAGGATGAGCACCCCGAAGATGGTGATCATGAACAGGCCGCCGGCGTTGTGCACCCACTTCGAGAGGGAAAGCCCGAAGAAGGCGAGGCCGGCCAGCAGCGCGATGGCGAAGACGGAGGCCAGCGACACGAACGGCGCGCTCGTCGTCATCCACGCGGCACGAGGGCCGAGCGCGTACGATAGGTAGGTCGCGACGGTGAGCCCCAGCTCCGACGCGAACAGGACGACGTAGAGCCAGAGGTTCCACGCGACCATGAAGCCAATGGCCTCGTTGAAGCCGAGCTTCGCCCACTGGTAGATCCCGCCCTCGAGCGGCATCAGATCGTTCAACCAGATGACCACGGCCGCGAGCGGGAGGAAGAACAGTAGCACCGCCAGCAGCCACATCACGACGTGCGAGGGCCCGAGCTTTCCGGCGACGCCGATCCACGTCAGTCCGATGATGAACAGGATCTGCGTGAGCGCCAGATCGCGGACGCCCAGCTCCTTCCTCAGCTCGGCGCTGCGCGCCTCGACGGCCGCTTCGGCCCGCCGGAGTTCCGTGGTCGAGCCGCTCATGCCGCGCGCTCCGCGAGGAGGTCCCAGAGGTGCGCCCACGCGGCGAGCCCTTCGTGCAGCCGGCGCAGGCGGAAGAACTCGTTCGGCGCGTGGAAGTCTTCGTCGCCGGTGGAGAAGGAGAAGTACACCGTGGCCAGGCCCAGTACGCGCTGGAAGACTTCCGCGACCGGCAGGGTGCCGCCCATGCGCGCCATAAGCGGCTGCACCCCGTACACCGCGCGCAGCGCCCTCCCGGCCGCCTCGAGCGCCCAATGGTCGCGCTCGATGTGCGCCGCCGGCGCGCCGTGTTCATCGCGTCGGATCCTCAGGCGCGTACCCGGGGGCGCGTGGCGCTCGAGGTGGCGCACCACGGCGTCCAGCACCGCGGCGGGATGCTGGTCGGCGACGAGGCGGCAGGTGAGCTTGGCGTGGGCCGCGCTGGGCACGATCGTCTTCGAGCCTGGCCCCTGGTAGCCGCCCCACATGCCGTTCACCTCGATGGTCGGCCGGGTCCACTGGCGCTCGAGCGTCGTGTAGCCGGGTTCACCGAACGGCGCCGCCGCTCCCACCTGCCCGAGATACGCCTGTTCATCGAACGGCAGTCGCGCGATGTCGGCCCGCTCCTCGCCGCTCAGCTCCCGCACCGCGTCGTAAAAGCCCGCGACCGCCACGCGGCCGTCCGCGTCATGCAGCGAGGCGATGAGCCGCGCCATCGCGTGCAGCGGATTGGCGACGCTGCCGCCGTGCCGCCCGGAGTGGAGATCCCTGGACGGTCCCGTGAGCGTCAGCTCGAGGCCGACCAGGCCACGGTTGGAAACCGTGAGGGAGGGCTCGTCGGGCCGCCACATCGCGCCGTCGGCCGAGAGGACCACGTCGGCCGTCAGCAACTCGCGATGCCGCGTGATGAAGCCTTCGAGGTTCGGGCTGCCGACCTCTTCTTCGCCCTCGAACATGAACTTCACGTTGAGCGGCAGGCGGCCCGCCGCGTCGAAAAACGCAGCGGCGACCGCGATCGGGATCAGCATCGGCCCCTTGTCGTCGGACACGCCGCGCGCGTACACCCTGCCGTCGCGCACGGTCGGCGTGAAGGGCGGGCTGACCCACGGCTCCAGCGGATCGGGCGGCTGAACGTCGTAGTGGCCGTACACCAGCACGGTCGGTCTGCCGGGAGCGCCGGACCACTCGCCGTATACGACCGGGTTGCCCGGCGTGGCGATCGTACGGACGGCCAGCGGTCCGGCGGCGCCGAGCCGGTCCGCGACCCAGCGCGCCGCGGCCTGCACGTCGCCGGCGTGGGCGGGATCGGTGCTCACGCTCGGGATCGAGGCGAACTCCACCAGTTGCCCGAGCACCTGCTCGTGGCTCGCGGCGAGCTTCGCCAGCACCTGCCTGTTCACGCTACTTGCCGCCGTCGATGGAAAGGACCTGACCGGTGATCCAGCCGGCGTACTCGGAGGCGAAGAACAGCACGCCCCAGGCGATGTCTTCGGGCGTGCCGAGCTTCTTGAGCGCGATCTTGTCCACGAGCGCACGCTGGCCGTCGATGCCGTACGACTCCCACTGCTTCTCCGTGGTCGGGTTGGAGCGCACGAACCCGGGCGCGATGTTGTTGACCGTGATGCCCCAAGGACCCAGCTCGTGCGCCAGCTGGCGGGTGAGGCCGATCTGCGCGGCCTTGGCCGAGGCGTACGCCTGGATGCCCGTGAGGCTCACGCCGAGCCCGGCGCCGCTCGAGATGTTGACGATTCGGCCCTGGCGGGCGGCTTTCATGCGCGGCGCCACGGCCTGCGAGCAGTAGAAGGCGCCGGTCACGTTCACGTCGAAGATCGCCTGCCACTCCTCGGGCGTGACCTCTTCCAGCGGGCGGCCGATCTGCCCCAGGACGCCGCCCGCGTCGTTCACGAGGATGTTCACGTCGCCGGCCTCGGCCACGAAGCGCTCGATCGCGCGCTTGTCGCGGACATCCACCGTGCGCACCGAGCACGAACCGCCCGCCGCCCGGCATAACCGCTCGGTTTCCCTGAGCTCATCCTCGATCACATCGCAGGCCCACACGGCGGCGCCGCGCTCTGCGAACGCGAGGGCGATCGCGCGGCCGAAGCCGTGCGCGGCGCCCGTGACCATGACCGTGCGGCCGCCGAATTGGAGGTTCACGGGGTGATCCCGGCCGCGAGCGCGGAAATATTGTCCAGCGACAGCGGCCGCTCGCCCCGCTCGATCTCGTGGATCAGCGCGACCAGCCGCAGCGTGAGGGGAGCGGGCACGCCGGCGTCGCGGCCCAGTTCGACGATGATGCCGAGCTGGGCGTCCACCTCCGTCGGCCGCTTGCGGACGGCAAGGTCGCGCCAGATCCCGCTGTGGGTCTTGGCCGACTTCCGGTTGTGGGCGACCAGCGCGTCGAGCGAGCGCTCGGCCGAGCCGGCCGGGGCGTCCGGCCGGTACGCGTTGGGATCGAAGCCATCGAACGGCTCGCCACGCACGCCTCGCGCATCCGCGACGGCGAGGATCTCGCGCGCGATGGCCACGTAGAGATCGCGATGCTCGGGGCGAGCGAGGCCGTCGGCGATGGAATCGTTCGTGAGGGCATTGGCGAACAGCATCGCACCGTACGCCTCCTTGCCCCAGAGATAGCCCCAGAGATTCTCCGTGTCGGCCGCGCGCTCATCCAGAGCGCGCCACGCCTCGCACAGCGCGCTGACGCGCGGCGAGCTACGGCGGCCGGCGGCCGGGCCGAATACCTCGCCGAGCCGGATCGTGCCGCGGCCGCCATAGTGGATGACCCCCGGTTCCAGGTAGTCCGCCCCGAAGTTGACGAACGCGCCGACCGTTCGGGCCTCGCCCGCGATCGCCGCAATGCTCAGCTCGTTGAGTCCGTTCTGCGCGGACACCACGCAGCCATCTTCGGTGAGATGCGGCAGCAGCGCGCGAGTGGCGGCGTCCGTGTGCTGGGCCTTCGTGGCCAGGATGATGGTGTCCCAGGCGCCGCGCAGCGTATCCGGCGTGAACGCCGGCGGGTGAGCCGTGAACTCCGCGATGGGTCCGGTGAGGCGGAGACCGGAGCGATTGATCGCGTCCACGTGATCACGCACCGTGTCCACCAGGGTTATGTCGTGCCCCGCGCGAGCCAGGTGCGCGCCCAGCGTGCCGCCGATCGCGCCCGCCCCCCAGATGAGCATTCGAGTCCGCGCCATCACGATGGCGCCCCCCAGGTGCCCGTCAGCAGGGCGCGCGTCTCCTCGACCGCGACGTCCCATACGGCGAGCAGCTCTTCGTCCGAGCGCTGGTAGAGGCCGCCGTAGTTTCCGTCGCCGAGGTAGTTGCGGAGCGCGACCGGATCGAGCGCGCGCACCTGCGCCATGTCCACCATCGGCCGCTGGTGCTTCGGGACCTCGACGCCGGGCAGGCGCGTCCACGGGAAGTTCTCCATCCACGACCCGTGCGAAGCCACCGGATCGATCTCCTGCACCTTCGCCCAGGTCCGCGGCGCGTTCCACCAGTTGTGGAACAGCACCCGGCAGCCCGGGTGGTCGGCGGCCCACTCCTGCGCGAGCTGCGCTGCCGCGCCGTTCCCGCCGTGCCCGTTGCAGATCAGGATGCGCCGGAAGCCGCTGTGCGCCATCCCGTCGAGGATGTCCCGCACGACCCGCAGGTGCGTCTCGACCTTGAGCGAGATGGATCCAGGAAACTCCCTGAAGTAGGGTGTCACACCGTATGCGAGCACCGGGAACACGGGGATCCCGAGCGGCTCGGCCGCCTCGACGGCGACACGCTCCGGGAGGATGCAGTCCACGGTCAGGCGCAGGTAAGAATGCTGCTCCGTGCTCCCGAGCGGCAGCACGGCCCGATCGTCGTGCTCGAGATACGACTGGACCTGCATCCAGTTCATGTCGCCGATGCGCATGGGCTCGTTCCGTATGCGAAGGAGGTGGCGAGAATCTATGGCGCGCCGCCCAGGCGACCAAGTGGCTTCACCTCGATGCGATCGCCGCCGGATTCGTTGCCGAGCTCCTGAAGCTGCCGCTGCCGTATGCGGGAGGATTGGAGTGCCTGAGGGCCCTGCGGTTGTAGCGTCGGCATCCCGACGGCGAACGCTGCGACGAAGGGATGCCGCCAGCGCAATTCTTTCCAGCCGGGGCAGGAACACCAAAGCCCCACAACGGAAACCGTTGCAGGGCTTTGTTTTCTCCAGTCGGGACGGCGGGATTTGAACCCGCGACCCCCTGAACCCCATTCAGGTGCGCTACCGGGCTGCGCTACGTCCCGAGGAACCCGAAAGATAGCGGAACGGCGACCCTCGAACAAGCCCGTGCCACAAGGCTTCTGCCGCATGGCGAAGCCGCGAATCGCCTCCGGGCGGCCGTGATGCCGCAGTCCTGAACCTACCCGGCCCTACTCGCGGGTAGGGGCAAATCCGGCGCCGATCGGACCGAAACTGGCACAAGTCGGCGAGAACTGGCACCGGTTCGGCGGGGCCGGTAAGGGACTTGAACAGAGTCTCCGGATCATCCCCGACACGGTGTTCGCCCGTCAGAACGGTGTACTTCGCAGCCGGCGGGGAGATTCGCGGCCCGCCCCACGCTCCCCGGTCGGATCCCTCGCGCTGCCGACGACTCCGTCGCACGCATTCGTGAGCCGCGGCCGACGAATCAGGGATGGTGGCTGCTCACGTTCGTCTTCGGTTCCTTTCGTCTTCCCGCTCAGGAGTCACGACCCTGTGGTCATTCCTCCGATTCGCTTCGTGTCGGGCAGCGATTTCCTCAGGGCTGTTCGACGCGTTGCAGCGAATCGCCCAGGGTCCAGACCGCGGCGCCGAGCAGCACGACGTCCTTGAGCAGGAACTGTCCGGGCGAGTGCGACAGGATCGGGAATCCACCGGCCTCCTGCGCCCAGGCCTGCGGCGCCGTGAGGAGGAAGCTCAGCGTCGTGAGGAACAGTCCGATCGCGATCACGCTCCCGATGGCGGATGCTCTGGCCGAAATCGGCCGGATGGCGATGAGGGCGGCGGCCGTGAGCTCCACGACTCCGAACAGCGCAGAAACCGCCCGAACGCTCAGGACGCCATACAGCCACCCCAGGAACGGGCTGCTTGCCACGAGCGGACGGATCCCCTCGGCTTCGTAGTCGGTGAACTTCAGGGCACCGATCCACGCGATCACCAGCACCAACCCGTAACGGATCAGGAACTGCCCGATTCTCAGGATCCGCTCGCCCCGCTCCTCCCCACCTATTACTGCCGTTGCCATGCCCACTCCCGGTTTGCAGGAATTGCTCTGGCCGGCGATGAAACTCCCGTGCCCGGCGCCCCCGGGCGCGCCGGTGTCGACGACCCTCACCGAAGTCGCTGGAACAGGTGGTCCCCGACACTGAGAACGTTGGTCATGATCGTGAGCGCCGGGTTCACCGCCGCGCTCGAGACGAAGAGGCTGAATCGCCGTTGACGCCGTGGGAGAGGCCTGGCTGGCGACCGGACGGCGGGTAGGCCCGGACCACCGGACGGGCGCATCGGACGATTTCGTGGAGGGGTGCCCCACGGCGGCGCGCCGGCGCCCGGGCGCCGGCGGAGCGTTGGGCTACAGCGTCCGGTGCGATCCGCTCGTGGTGCCGTCAGAGCTTGAGGTCGCCGCCCGGATCGCGGCCTTCCAGTTCCTCGACTTGCTTGCGGAGGCGCTCCCGCGCGCGCCGGGTCGCTTCCGGGTCGGTGTCGAACGTGATTGCCGCGTTCCCGCGGCCGGTCTGCTCTCGGGAAACCCGAAGCCAGTCCCCCTCGCGGCAGCCGCGCGGGAGCCACCGCGCCGGCACGTGAATAATGCGGCCGTCCTCGCCCTCCAGGGCCGCGACGCCGTCCTCCAGCGAATCGACCACCCACGATTCGGTCGTGCGCGCCATGGCCTACCTCCTCGGGGAGCCGCCGTCGAGCCAAACGGCGACGCCGCTGTGGTGAGAGCACGCCCCGCGGTGGGTCCGGGCGAACGAGAAGGTGCCATCCCGGCAACGCGCGGTGGCACCCGTGGAAGCGGCCTCCGACCGCGCGGGCGCCGGTCCCGGCGGGGAGCGCGGGGAGAGTACCGCCGGTCCGGCGGAGGAGGAAGAGCCCGCCTTCGTGCCGGTGCGGGTGCTCACCCGGTAGGTGCCGGCGGTGTCCACCTGGACGACGACGTCGCCGTCGCGATCGGTCCGGTAGACCCGGCGGCCGCCGGCCTGGTAGTACCGTAGCGCCTGGGCGTGCGGGTGGCCGTAGCTGTTGCCGGCGCCGACGCTGATGACGATCACCTCCGGCTTCGTCCGCGCCAGCCACGCCGGCGTCACGCCGTTGCGGCTGCCGTGGTGGTCGGCCTTGAGGACGTCGACGTCGGGGAGGAAATCCGTCGCCAGGAGCGCGTTGATCTCGTCCACCTCGGCATCGCCGGCGAGGAGCGCCCGGAACGAGCCCTGCTCGACCAGGACGACCACCGACTGGTCGTTCTGCTCGTCGGTCCGGCCGGCGAGCGGCGAGGGGAGGATGTGCAGCTTCGCGCTGCCCAGCTCGATGGTGCGCGGCGTCGCCTTGAGGTAGGTGACGCCCTTGCGCTGCACGAGCCTCAACACCCGCGACTGGATCCGCGTCGTGGCCGGCTGGCCGTTGTCGAGGTAGAAGCGGACCGGGAAGCGCTCGAGCACGGCGTCGGCACCGCCGATATGGTCCGAGTGATTGTGACTCGCCAGCAGGAGATCGAGCGACGTCACGCCGAGCTTGCGCAGCCGCCCGGCGACCGCGTCCGCCGGGCCGGCGTCGATGAGGGCCGTCTTGCCGCCGCTCTGCACCAGGACGGCATCTCCCTGTCCCACATCGAGGAAGCGGATCTCGAGTGCCTGCGCGGCGAGGGCCGCGGCCGTGCACAGCACCAGCGCGACCGCGAGCAGGATTCCACGAAGTGACTTCCAGTGCATTTCGTCTTCGGCGCCGGGCAGACTCCGGGCGCGGGGTGAACGAACGGTCTGCCGATCACGGCGAGGGCGGGCCGGATGCGGACCGCCGCCCAGGAACGCACCGCATCGCCGGCACCGGTAAGTTGGGTGTTCCGGGCCCGGGACGCGAGCGCCCCCACGCCGAGCGCCGTCCGTCCGGGTGCTCGAATCCCCGGGGGCGGAAGCGGGGTGAGGTTACAACCCCGCGCCCCGGCGCGCGACGCCACGCTGCGGCGCGCCGGAACCCTCCACCCGCCGCGGCGCTTAGACCGTCCGACCGCCCGTTCCAGCGCCGCGCGTGGTTGCCCGGCCCGGCGCGCGCGGGTAGGTTCGCGCCACTTCCGGACATTCCTGGTGGGGCCGACGCCCGGCACGAGCGCGCGGGCGTGGGGGCCCGTTTCACTCTCCGACCCGCGATCGCTCGACCGATGAAGCTTCAGTCGCTCCCGTCCGCCACGCTCCTCCTCGCCCTCGTCGCCACGCCGCTCGCCGGCCAGACGCCCTACCCGCTCGACACGCTGCGCGTGAGCGTCGGCTCGCGGGCGGATCCGCGGCTGCCCTCGGCCACGCGCTCGGTGGAGGTGCTGACCGCGGACGACATTCGCCGGCTCCCCGCCCGGACGCTCGCCGACGTGCTCGGGTGGGCGCTCGGCGTGGACGTGCTGGCGCGCTCGCCGGCGCAGGCGGACGTCGGGATCCGCGGGTCGAGCGCGGAGCAGGTGCTCGTGCTCGTCGACGGCGCGCGGGCGACGGACCCGCAGACGGCGCACTTCGCGCTGGACCAGACCGTTCCGCTCGACGACGTGGAGCGGATCGAGATCCTGCGCGGTCCGGCCTCCGCGCTCTACGGCGCCGACGCGCTGGGCGGCGTCATCAACATCGTGACGCGGGGCGCCGGCGGGGTGACGGCGCGGGCCGAGGGCGGCTCGTTCGGCAGCGGGACGGCGAGCCTGCGGGCCGGTGGCGGCTCGGCCGGCGCCCACGGCCGGGCGGCGGTCGAGCTCCAGCGCTCGGACGGCTTCCGCCCCGGGACGGACGTCCGGGCGGCCGTGCTGCACGGCGGCGGAGCGGTGGGCGTCGGCGGGCGGGATCTGCGCGCGGACGTGGGCTGGGCGGCGCGCGACTTCGGCGCGCGGGCGTTCTACACGCCGCCGGCGGCGCCGTACGACGAGTACGAGAAGACGCGCACCGGCACGCTGCTCCTGAGCTGGGCGGCGCCCGCCGCGGCGCGCCTCGCCGTGACGCCGCGCGTCAGCATTCGTCGCCACGACGACGACTTCGTGCTGAAGCGCGACGACCCGTCCTTCTACCAGAACGTGCACCGCTCCTGGCAGGCCGGCGCCGAGCTGGTCGGGCGCTGGATGGCGCCCGCCACGCGCCTGGCGTGGGGCGTGGAGGGCTACCGCGACATCCTGCGCAGCAGCAGCCTCGGCGACCGGGAGGAGTCGCGCGCGGGGGCGTTCGGCGAGGTCTCCGTCGGTGAGGTCGGGCGCGCGGTGTTGACCGGCGGCCTGCGCGAGGACTGGCACTCGCGCTACGGCGCGTTCCTGGCCCCCTCGCTGGCGGGCGCGGTCTGGGCCGCGCCGGCGCTGCGGCTGCGCGCCTCCGCCGGGCGGGCGTTCCGCGCGCCGACGTGGACGGACCGCTACTACCGCGACCCCGCCAACGTCGGCGACCCGGAGCTGCGCCCGGAGCGGGCGTGGGCGGGGGAGGCGGGGGCGGACCTCGTCGCCCGGAGCGGCGCGCGCCTCTCCGCGACCGGCTTCGTCCGTCGCGCCACCGACCTGATCGACTGGGTACGCGACGCCGGCGCCCCCGCCACCTCCCCCTGGTTCGCGCGGAACGTCGGCCGCGTCACGTTCCGCGGCGTGGAGCTCGAGGGCTCGACGCTGGATCCGCTCGGCACCCGCTGGACCGTGCGCGCGGCGGCGCTGTCGCTGACGGCGGACGAGGCCGCCGCCGGCTCGAAGTACGCGCTCCGGCCGCTCGACCGCACGGCGTCGCTCGCGCTCGACCGGCCGCTCGGGCGGGGCGTCGGCTTCGGCGCGCGGACCGCGTACGAGCGCCGCGCGGGCGAGGACGGGCACTGGCTGGTGGACGCGCGCCTTCGCGCCGGCTGGCCGGAGCTGTCGCTCTACCTGGATGGCCGCAACCTCACCGGCGCGCGCTACCTCGACGTGTCGGGGACGACCGCGCCGGGGCGGGCGCTCTACCTCGGCGTGGAGTGGACTCGGCGCGGCGGCGCCGGCGGGGACCGGTAGCGCGCCTGCACGCCGGGGGCGCACGCCGGACCCGTGGGCCGGCGACGCGGGCGACGCGGTTTCGGCTCGAGGACGCGCCCCGCGGCGTCCGGCGCCGCGGCCCGGTCAAGCGATTTCGATGAGCGCGGAGCCGAGCTCCGGGTGCATCCGCCGCACGAGGTGCGCGGGCGTCTCCATGAGGGTCACCTCGAGCGTCGGTCGTACGTGGCCTTCCATGAGGTGCCCGCCGCGCGTCGTCCCGTCGGAGAGGCCGAGAACGGTGTGCGCGTGGAGGTCGGGCGCGCCGTCCTCGCCCCGGACGACGTCGCCGACCAGCGACAGGACCTCGACCTGCTGCCGGATCGGGATCGGCTGGCCGGCCTTCCGCTCCCAGTCGAAGTACGCCACGACCGCGCGCTCGAACGCGCCCAAGCCGACGAACGACGCGCCGCCGATCTGCTCCTGGGCGGCGAAGGCGAGGAGGCTCTCCTTCGCCTCTTCGCCAGGTTCGAGGACGATGACCCACATCCGCGGCGAGCCGTTCCCGCCGCCCACCAGTTTGCTCTGCATTCTCGGGTCTCCGATCGTATCCCGGTCCAGCGGCGCCCTCGCGGCGTGGCGCGACAGCGTGAATCTCCGGCCGCGGGCCGCGGGCCGGCCATTGGCCGTTGGGGCATCGCGGGCGGGGTCGCGGCCGCCGCCCGGAACGCCTCGAACGAGCCCGCCCGGATCGCGGTCGGGCCCTCGCAGCGCTGCGCGCGCTTGCGGAGGTGAGCGCGACCGCCGATTCTCCGACCTCCCTCACCCTCCGGAGGAGCCCATGCTCGAGCGCCAACGGATCCCCACGGCCGCGCCGTGGGCCGCGATGATCGGGTATTCACGCGCCGTGCGGGCCGGCCGCGACGTGCACGTCTCCGGCACCGCGCCCGTGGGCGAGGACGGCTCCATCCTCCATCCGCGCGACCCGTACAACCAGGCGCGCCGCTGCTGCGAGATCATCCTGGCCGCGCTGCGCGAGGCCGGCGCCGAGGCGGAGCACGTCGTGCGCACCCGCATCTACCTCCGCCACGCCGAGCACTGGATGGACGT
Organism: Longimicrobiales bacterium; assembly: GCA_035715725.1. Taxonomy (GTDB): domain Bacteria; phylum Gemmatimonadota; class Gemmatimonadetes; order Longimicrobiales; family RSA9; genus JADGGV01. Next base: position 19,456 of record DASTKT010000213.1, read on the forward strand.
CGGCACCGCCCACGACGAGGCGTTCGGCAGCGCCCGCCCGGCCACGACCATGGTGGTGGTGGCGGGGTTCATCGATCCGGCGATCCTGGTGGAGATCGAGGCGGACGCCGTTCTCTAGCGAGGGAAGTTCCCGCCCGGGGGGGCCTGGCTCACTCGGGCGCCGCGGCGCCCGGAAAAAAAAGGGCAGCCATCCCGCACGATGGCTGCCCTTGGAATGGGCGACTGGAATGGCGTGGCAAGGGGGCCACAAGGTGGGTTTCGCAATCGCCTCGCCTTCTACTACGGCAAGGCCTGCGCCAGGGTTTCAACCCGCGGCGTCGCCTTCGGGCGACGGGTCCCCGGGACCGATCTCCGAGGGCGGCAGCGACTCGACGTGGTCGATCCCCGCGGCCGTGATGCGGAGCAGGCCGGAGCGGTGGTCGTCGACCATGACCCAGCCCTTTTCTTCAAGGTAGCCAACGAGTTTCGCCACTTCCGCCGGCTCGATGCCGAGCTCCTCCCCGATGTCGAACGCGGACACGAACTCGGCCACGCTGGCGTCGGTGCGGGCGTAGAGCCGCAGCATGAAGTCGGTCCGGTGTCGCCTCCGGCGGGCGATGATCTCCTGCATGCGGCCGTCCGTTCGCGGGAAAGAGTGACCGGGGGTGGGAAACTAGTATCGAGTGGCGTCGGCGCGCGTCGTCGGGCCGCGGAGCGCGCCGGCGCCGGCCTACTCGACGGTGACGTGGATGACGAAGACCTGGCTCTGGTTCATCGGCAGCTCGCCCGCGCGGGTGAGGTACAGCTCGACGTCCGCCTGGCCCGGGCCGACGGCGCGGAAGCGGAACGTCTCGGTCTGCGCCGACCCGACCTCGCCGAGGCTCGGCGCGCGCATCGGCTGCCCTCGCACTTCGACCACGGCCCGGTCCAGTTCCCCGACGCGCCATTCCAGCAGGGTGGCGGCGGGCGGCACCGGGAGCGTCACGGTCAGCTCCTGGCCGAGCACGAGGCGCGCGTAGCCGCGGTTGTCCGACGCGTCGAGGCGGACGGGGGGGAGCGGCGCCTGCCGTTCCGCGCCGGTCGCCTGGCGGTGCGCGCAGCCGGCAAGCGTCGCCGCTGCGAAGGCCAGGCCAAGCACCGCGCGCAGCGCACGCCGTCTGGCTTCCGCGGACATGGACGTGCCTCCCTCGATGAACGCCGCTCGCCCGGCGCCGGCTCGTGCATTTCAGGTGCCGCCGGGCGTTCCCGCCGCGCCGCTCCCGCCGCGCCGCCGCGCCCGGGAAGGCGCGCCGCGGGTTGCCGCGTCCCGGGAGCGGGATGTGCCGCACGGCGACGCGGCAGGCCGCCGTCACCGCCCCAGCGCCGCGATCCGCTCGCGCACCAGCCCGAGCACGACCTGGATGCGGCGGTCCCAGTACTCCCACTCGTGGGCGCCATGCGTCTCGTGGTACTCGTACGGGATGCCGCGCTCCGCCAGCACCGCCGTGACCTCGCGGTTGCTCGCGAGCAGCCCGTCGGATGTGCCGCAGTCGAGGTAGAAGTACGGGAGGCGCTTCGGGTCGGCCGTGCGCAGCCGCTCGACCAGGTCCGCCGCCTTCCGCGCCTCGCTCCCGACCGGACCGAACACCGCCTCCAGCTCCATGTCCGTGCTCGTCCGCACCGGCCCCGCCGCGCCGGAGATGCTGGCCGCCAGCGAGTACTTCCCCGGGTTCTTGAGCGAGAGCATGAGCGCGCCGTAGCCGCCCATGCTCAGCCCGCCGATGAAGCGCGCCTGGGGGAACGGCAGCGAGCGGTAGTTCGCATCGACGTAGTCCACCACGTCCCGGGCGACGTAGTCCTCGAAGCGCTGCGTCGTATCTCGGACCGCATTGGCGTACCACGAGTTGCCCGCGTCCGGCATGACCACGATGAGCGGCAGGTCGGCCGTGTAGGCGAGGAGGTTCGTGCGCGTCAGCCAGTTGTCGTAGCCGCCGCCGTAGCCGTGGAGCAGGTAGAGCACGGCGTAGCGGCGCGCGCCGGAGGCGTACCCGGCCGGGAGCACGATGGCCGCCTGGCGCGGCTTCGGCAGCTTCCCGGGGATCGTCACGACCTGCACGCGGGGATCCTCCGGGAACTTGCGGACGGCCTGCGCCTCGAGCGGCGGGGCGACGGACAGCGCGACGGCGGTCGCGCCGAGGATGCGGGGGAGCCGGGCGGAGCGGCGCGGCATCACGGAGTCTCCTGGTCCGGGTGGCGGCGGGGACGCGGGATTCTAGCACATCGGCGGGTGGCGGGACCAGGCGCGGGGCTCGTGAAGGGAGGGGGGGCGTCACGCGAAGCCGCGGAGCTGAACGGACAAGCCGCGAAGAGGACGCTCGCCGGGCGCGTGGGCAGGGACGGGAACGGAAAATTTCACCGCGGAGGCGCAGAGGGCTCAGAGGATTGGCGGGCGCCGGCGGCTCACCGGGGTGACGCACCTCCCTTTGATGTCATGTCCGGGGTACGCAGATGGCCGGTGTGACGCCGGTATCCCCTCTGTGCACTCTGCGCCTCCGCGGTGTGCTTTTATCGGACGTGCGGCCGCCCGCGAACGCGCGGACCCCCTACGCCGCCTCGAGCATCGGGTAATCCGTATACCCGTTCGGCCCCGGCGCGTAGAACGTCTCGCGCTGCGGCTCGTTCAGCGCGGCGTGCAGCGCGACGCGGCGCGGCAGGTCGGGGTTCGAGATGAAGAGGCGGCCGAAGCCGACGAGATCGGCGAGCCGCTTCGCGAGCGCGCGCCCGCCCGTCTCCGGCGTGTAGCCGCCGGTGGTGACGAGCGTCCCCTTGTAGACCGGCCGGACCATTTCCGTCGAGCAGACGCCGTGATCGTCGAGGCCGTCGTGGCCGACCGGTGCCTCGACCACGTGCAGGTAGGCCAGCGGGAAGGAGTTCAGCGCCTCGGCCGCGCGGCTGTACGTCTCCACCGGGTTGTCGTCGTGCGTGCCGTTGAGCGTGCCGCCCGGGGAGAGCCGCACGCCGACCCGCCCGTCCGGCCACTCCGAGACCGCCGCCTCGGTCACCTCCAGCAGGAAGCGCAGGCGGTTCTCGACCGAGCCGCCGTACTCGTCGTGGCGCCGGTTCGTCCCGCTCTGGAGGAACTGGTCGATCAGGTATCCGTTCGCGCCGTGGAGTTCGACGCCGTCGAAGCCGGCGCGGTGGGCCACGGCCGCCGCGTGCCGGAACTCCTCCACCACCTCGCGCACGGCGGCGGTCGTGAGCGCCCGCGGCGTCTCGTACGGCATCATCCCGCGCGGCGTGTACGCATTGCCCGGCGCCGGGATCGGGGACGGCGCCACCGGCTTCTCGCCGTGGTAGTACGAGTGCGAGACCCGGCCCACGTGCCAGAGCTGCGCGAAGATCCGGCCGCCGGCGGCGTGCACCGCATCCGTCACCTGCCGCCAGCCGCGCTCCTGCTCCGGCGAGTAGATCCCGGGCGTCGCCTGGTACCCCTGGCCGAGCGGCGAGACCTGCGTCGCCTCGGACACGATGAGCCCCGCCGTGGCCCGCTGTCGGTAGTACTCCGCCATCAGGTCGTTCGGCACGCACCCCGGCGCGCGGTTGCGCGTCATCGGCGCCATGACCATGCGGTTGGGCAGCTCCAGGTCGCCCAGGCGATACGATTCCAGCAGCACGGACATCCGACCTCCTCGTTCGGTGCTGCCGGCCGGAGTTGAAAAGTTCGTTCCGCCGCCCCGGCTCGCTTGTGCGGCGGCGCGCGCGGCGCCTACGTTCCCGCGCGCCGGCGGGCGGCGCGGCCGCACCGCGCGCCGGCCGGACCTCCACCTTCACGCGAGCTGCGAATGATCGAGAGCCGAGGCGACGCGGCCGTCGCCACACCGGGCGGGGAGCCGCGCGCCGCTCCGCGCCGGCACGTCCGCGTGGCCATCGCGCAGGCGGAGGTGGCGACGTCGCTCGAGGCCGGGCTCGCGGCGACCGCCGAGCTCGTGCGCGCCGCCGGTGACGCGGGCGCGCAACTCGTCGTCTTCCCGGAGACGTGGCTCCCGGGCTACCCCGCGTGGCTCGACGTCTGCCGCGATACCGCCCTCTGGGACCACCCGCCCGTGAAGGCCGTGTTCGCGCGGATGGCCGAGCAGAGCGTCGCGGTGCCCGGCCCCGCCACGCGGGCGCTGGCCGGCATGGCGCGGGACGCCGGCGTCGTCCTCGTGGTCGGCGTCACCGAGCGCGTCGACGCCGGGGCCGGGCGAGGCACGCTCTACAACGCCATTCTCACGTTCGGCGTCGATGGCCGCCTGCTGAACCACCACCGCAAGCTCGTGCCGACGTACACCGAGCGGATGGTCTGGGGCCCCGGCGACGCCGACGGGCTGCGCGCCGTGGACACGCCCGCCGGCCGTGTGGGCTCGCTCGTCTGCTGGGAGCACTGGATGCCGCTCGCCCGCCAGGCGCTCCACGAGTCGGGGGAGGACATCCATGCCGCGCTCTGGCCGACGGCGCACGAGCTGCTCCAGGTGGCCAGCCGCGGCTACGCCTTCGAGGGGCGCTGCTTCGTCCTCGTCGCCGGCTCGCTGATGCGCGCCGCCGCGCTCCCGCCCGAGCTGGAGCCGCATCCGGGCAAGGTCCCCGGCCCGGACGCCTGGATCATGCGCGGCGGGAGCGCCGTCATCGGACCGGATGGGCGCTACGTCGTCGAGCCCGTGTACGACGAGCCGCGGCTCATCGTCGCCGACCTCGACCTGCGCCGCGTGCGGGAGGAGCGGATGACGCTCGACGTGACCGGCCACTACCACCGGCCGGATCTGCTGCGGTTCCACGTGGAGCGGGGCGGGCGGGCGGACTGAGCCGGAGCGCGGGCGCGGCGGACGGCGTGGAACCTGGCGGGTCCGTCGGGGATCTATCCTTCGACAGGGCTCCGGCACCGGATAGTCGCCCGGCACGGCGGGACAGTGGCCCGCCTCACGGCCACGTGCGTATCCTAAGGTCGCGACCATCCGGTGCCGAGACTCAGAAGTTGCGGTCGGTCTCAAGATCCTCCAGACCCGCGCCGGCGCCATGGAACCGCTGCAGTCCCTGAAGCGCAAGCTCCCGCTCCTGATCTCCGCCCTCCTGTCGGTGGTGGTGGCCGCCGTGTGCTGGTCGGCGTACCACCGGGTCGAGAGCGCGCTTCTCCGCGCGGCGGGTGCGCGCCTCGCGGGCGTGACCCGGGAGCTGGAGGTCACGTTCGAGCAGGCGGCCCGGCGGCTCCGGCGGGACGCGCGCCAGGTCGCCGCCGACTCGACCGTCGTCGCGTTCCTCGCACACCCGAGCGCGGCCACCCAGCGCGCCGCGGAGCAGACGCTCGAGCGGGCGCGCACCCGCACGGCGCAGACGGTCTCGATCACGCTCTGGAGCCGGGCGGGCGCGCTGCTCGCCGTCGTCGGCGCGCCGGCGACGTCCGACCAGGACGGTCCGCGCTGGCCACCGGCTGCGCCGAACGTGGCGCCCGCTTCGGGCGCGAGCGGCGTCGGGCCCCTCGTGCGCGCCGCGGGCGACGTCGTCTACCCCGTCGTCGCGCCGGTGCTCGACGCCGGCGGCGACACGCTGGGGGTGCTGGTCGAGCAGCGCCGCTTCCCGGCCGGGAACCAGGCGCAGTTCCTCGGCGGCCTCATCGGCTCCGGCGCCACCGTGCGCATCGGCAACGCGACCCGCGACGTGTGGACCGACCTGTCGAAGGAGGTCGCCGGGCCGCCGGGTCGGCTGCCGATGGGCACGCCGACGGAGTTCGCCGCCGCGGACGGGGAGCGGATGCTCGCCGTGCAGATGCGCGTCCGGGCGACGCCGTGGCTCGTCGTCGTCCAGTTGCCGCGACGCACGGCGCTCGCGCCGGCGGCGCGGCTCGTCTTCGACATCGCGCTCATCGCGCTCCTGTTCGTCGCCCTCGGGGCGGCCGGTGCCTGGGCGCTCAGCCGTCAGGTGACGGCGCCGCTCGCCGAGGTCACGCGCGCGGCGGAGGACATCGCGCGCGGCGACTACGCTCGCCGCGTCTCGAGCACGCGGCGCGACGAGCTGGGCCGGCTCGCCGTCGCCTTCAACAGCATGGCCGAGCAGGTCGGCTCCGCGGCCAGCGCCCTCACCTCCCGCGCCCACGAGCTGGAGGCCGCCAACACCGAGCTGCGCGAGAGCGAGCAGCGCTACCGCCAGCTCGTCGAGCTCTCGCCCGACGCGATCATCGTCCACCGGGACCTGCGCATCCTGCTGGCGAACCAGGCCGCCGTGACCCTGGTCGGCGCCGCGGCGCCGACCGGCATCGTCGGCGCGTCGGTGCTCGACATCACGCACCCCGAGGAGCACGCCGACGTCGAGCAACGGACCCGGCGCTGCCAGGACGACCGCGTTCCCGCGCCGCTCGTCGAGCGCCGGATCCGCCGGCTCGACGGCACGGTGCTGAGCGCGGAGTCGGCGAGCACGCCGGTGACACTCGACGGCCGGCCCGCTGTGCTCACGATCATCCGTGATGCGAGCCAGCGGAAGCGCTTGGAGGCGCAGTTCCGGCAGGCGCAGAAGATGGAGGCCGTCGGGCAGCTCGCCGGCGGGGTCGCGCACGACTTCAACAACGTGCTGACGGTCATCGCCGGCTACACCGGGATGCTGCTCTCGGACCTGCCGCCGGCGGATCCGACTCGCGGCGACATCGCCGAGATCCAGGCCGCCGCCGGCCGCGCCGCGGCGCTCACACGCCAGCTCCTGGCCTTCAGCCGGAAGCAGATGCTCCAGCCGCAGCCGCTCAACCTGAACACGTTGACGGCGGAGCTGGAGAAGATGCTGCGCCGCCTCCTGCCGGCCGACATCCACCTCGCCACCCGCCTCGCGAACGGCCTCGGGCCCGTGCACGCCGACCCCGGCCAGCTCGAGCAGGTGCTGATGAACCTCGTGGTCAACGCGCGCGACGCGATGCCGGACGGCGGCCGGCTCACGATCGAGACCGCCAACGTCGACCTCGACGAGGTGCACGCGCCGCTCCACTGGGACGCGAAGCCCGGGCCCTACGTGATGCTCGCCGTCAGCGACACGGGCTGCGGCATGGACGAGCACACGCAGGCGCATCTCTTCGAGCCCTTCTTCACGACCAAGGAGAAGGGGAAGGGCACCGGCCTCGGCCTCTCCACCGCGTACGGCATCGTGAAGCAGTCGGGCGGCTACATCTCCGTCTACAGCGAGCCGGACCACGGCACGGTCTTCAAGGTCTACCTCCCGCGGGCCGACGCCGCGGCGCAGCGGGTCCCGCGCGCCGATCCGCGCGGCGCGGTCACCCGCGGCTGCGAGACCGTCCTCCTCGCCGACGACGAGGCGCCGGTCCGCGCGATGGTGCGCCGCATCCTCGAGCGCGCCGGCTACACCGTCCTCGAGGCGACGACGGGCGCCGAGGCGCTGCAGCTGTCCGACGCGGCGGGGCCCGCCGTCGACCTGCTCCTCACCGACATGGTCATGCCCGACATGAACGGCCGCGAGCTCGCCGCGCGCTTCCACGCCCGCCACCCGGGCGCCGCGACCATCTTCATGTCCGGCTACACGGAGGACTCCGTGCTGCGGCAGGGTGAGCTGGACCCCGGCGTCGTCTTCATCGAGAAGCCGTTCACGCCGCAGGCGCTGAGCGCGAAGGTGCGCGAGGCGCTCGCGGCGGTGGCGGCGGCGGGCGGGGGCTGAGGCGAGGGGAGGGAAAGACGCGGTCGGCGGGTCGGCTGCCGTTCGCCGATTTCAGCGCAGCAGCCACCACCCGACCAGCGCCGCCAGGAGGAGGCTGACCGCCAGGCCGGCCGCGCGGAGGCCGAGGTAGACGACCCGCCCGCCGGCCGCGCTCTCCGTCGCGGGCTGCGCGCGGGTCCGCCGGATCCCGCCGCGCGTGATGTCGAAGCCCCAGGCCAGGACGAGCACGAGCGGGAAGGCCGCGAGCACCGCGATCGCGAGGACGTTGTACGACCAGCTCGGGACGGGGAGCGCCCGAAGCACCAGGTCTGCGCCCTGGAGGAGCGCGAACGCCCCGGCCAGGTACGCCGCGCCCGTGCGATAGACCCGCCGGCGATGCAGCTCGCGCAGGAACGTGGGGAGCGGCGCGGCCGGCACGTCCTCCTCCGGAGCGGCCGCCGCGGGCGGCGCGCCCGCGAACGCGGCCGCCAGCTCCGCGGCGCTCGGCCGGTGCGCCGGGTTCTTGGCCAGGCAGCGGCCGAGCAGCCGCGCCAGATCGGCCCCGGCGTCCGGCCGCAGCTCGAGCAGGTCGCGCGGCACGCCCTTCACGTGCGCCGTGAGGATGTCGGCCGTCGTGCGCCCCGCGTACGGACCCTCCCCCGTCAGCAGCTCGTAGGCGACGACGCCGAGGCTGTAGATGTCCGTCTCCACGGTCGTCGGCTCGCCGAGGAGCTGCTCCGGGCTCGCGTAGCGCGGATTCCCCAGCACCTCGCCGACCCGCGTGATCCGCGTCGTGCGCCCGCTCCCCGACTCCACGATCCGGGCGAGGCCGAAGTCCGTCAGCACGACGCGCCCCGTCCCCCGCTCGACCAGGATGTTGCCCGGCCGCACGTCGCGGTGGATGATCCCCCGCTCGTGCGCCGCGGCCAGCGCGCCCGCGATCTGCGCGAGGACGCGCCGCGCGGTCGCGGGATCGGTCGGCCCCTCGCCCGCGAGCGCGTCCGCCAGCGTACGCCCCTCCACGTACTCCCGGACCATGTACGGCGCACCATCCGCCATCTCGCCCACCCGGTGCACCGCCGCCACGTTCGGGTGGACGATCCGCGCGGTGCTGCGGGCCTCGCGCGCGAAGCGGCGGCGCGTCGCAACGTCCGCCGCCAGCTCCGGACGCAGCACCTTGATCGCGACGAGCCGCTCGAGCACGGTCTCGGTCGCCAGGTAGACGCGCGCGACCGCGCCCTGGCCCAGGAGCCGCAGCACGCGGAAGCCCGGCGCCAGGTCGGCCTGGAGTTGGTCGGCGAGCGGGTCGGCGGAGTTCATGGGATGCCGGTCGATGGCCCCGGGGCGTCGAGCGCGCCGCGCGCAGGGACTGCATCACAGCAGCGGATGACCGATCGGCCGGGACTCGGCCGTCGGCTCCGGCTTCATTTGGTTCGGGAGCTCCGGGCGCGGCGTGCACGCGGGCTCACCGCTCGGGTCGATCGACTCGAGCGCGTGGCTGCGGATGCCCGGGCTGACGGCGACGTCGCCGACATCATAACCGCCGCCCGGGCGGTTGAACACCCGGATGAGATCGCTCCCGCCGCCAGGAGGCGCGGACGCGCGGATCTGGAGGTGGGAGGTCGGTCGGGACTGCGCCACGTCGGGATGTCGCGCCGCACGTTCGTCGGCGCGACGTTCGATGCGCCGCTCACCGCGACCCGCCCGCGAGCGTTCTTGCCGCCCGAGCACCGATCGCCGCATTCTCCACGCGACCGCCACCCCGATCGGAGGCTCGACGCGTGCGCACCGCTCCTTCCGTCCGTCCGCTCGTCCTGTGTGCCGCCGCGCTGGCGGCGTTTTGCGCCGCCGCGAGCGCGCAGGTCGCGCCCGCCACCTCCCGCGCGGCGCCGGCCCGCGCGCGCGACTCGGCGACCGCGGCGCTCATCGCCCGGGCGAAGTCCCTCGAGCTGCCGACACCGTACGTCCCACCCCCCGGCGATGCGCTGGAGCACCACACCTCCGGCTTCGCCAAGATCCTCTGCACGGCCGTCTTCATCACGGGTCTCGATCCCGCCGACGCCGCCGAGAACGTGGGCTACTTCACGAGCCCCTACGACCAGCGGCACTTCGTCACCGATACGGTGGTGGACCGCGCGCGGCAGGAGGTGCGGCTCACGCTCCCGTCCGGCGCCGTGCTGGCGGCCAAGCGCTACAAGAGCCAGGGATGCGTCACGCGGCCGGTCGGCAAGGACTCGGTCTTCTTCGCCCCGGAGTGGGTGAAGCCCAATCTCCCGGACGCGGCGACGACGCCGTGGCCGATGGGCGACGTCCTCCCCGACGCCCCGCTGCCGCCGGAGCTGGACTCGTCGCTCGTGCGACGCGCCCTCGACGAAGCGTTCGGCCCGCCGGAGGCGATGACCGAGGCGGTCGTCGTCACCTACAACGGGCGCATCATCGGCGAGCGGTACGGCAAGGGGATCGGCATCCACACGCCGCTCGAGAGCTGGTCGATGGGGAAGAGCATCACCGGCACGATGATGGGCGTCCTCATCCAGCAGGGCGCGTACTCGCTCTGGCAGCCCGCGCCGATCCCGGAATGGCAGAAGCCGGGCGATCCGCGCCAGAAGATCCGTATCGGCGACATCATGCGCATGTCGTCCGGCATCCGGATCCGCGCGCCCCAGGACCCGGACTACGATCCGTCGCCCGGCTACCCGGACCACCTGTACCTGTATACCGGGCGGGTCAACTCCTTCCACTACGCCGCCACCCGGCCGCAGCAGTGGCCGCCCAACACGGTCGGACGCTACCGGAATACCGACCCGGTGCTCGCGAACTACCTCATCCGCCTGGCGGTGGAGAAGCGCGGCGAGGACTACCATGCCTTCCCGCAGCGCGCCCTCTTCGACCGGATCGGCGTGCGCGACGCCGTGATCGAGACCGACCCCTACGGCAACTTCCTCTGCCAGGGCTACGACTTCCTCCCTGCGCGCGACTGGGCGCGGCTCGGCAACCTCTGGCTCCAGGACGGCGTCTGGAACGGCCAGCGCATCCTCCCCGAGGGCTACGCCGAGTACGCGCGCACGCTCGCGCCGGCGTGGGTCGCCGATGGCCGGCCCCAGTACGGCGGCGCGTTCCAGTGGGTGAACGGGACCGGGTCCTTCCCCGTCCCGAAGGAGGCGACGTACTTCGCCGGCGCCGGCGGGCAGTACACGATCATGGTCCCGAGCCACCACCTCGTGGTGGTGCGCCTCGGGAAGTACAAGGGCGCGCGCGCCGGCGGCCAGGCGCTGGACCGGGGGCTCGCGCTCCTGATGCAGGCGGTGCCGGCGACGACGGCCGCCCGGTGAGCGCCGAGGGGGACGAGCGACGTCGCCCGGCCGGCCGTGAGCATCCTCGCCGCGGTCCGCTTCGGCGAGGCGGGGCGGGCATGACCCACGAGACGGGTCCGGCGCTCTTCCTCCAGGCCGAGCGCCACGGCGGTCGCCGCGCGATCGCGGCCCCCGAGGGCGACTTCGGCTACGACGATCTCCTGCGGACATCGGGCGCCGTGGCTACGCGCCTTCTCGCCGGACGCGACGACCTCGAAGAGGCCCGCATCTGCTTCCTCGCCCCGCCGGGATGGGACTGGGTCGCCGTGCAGTGGGGGATCTGGCGGGCCGGAGGCATCGCGGTCCCGATGGCCGTGTCGCACCCGCCGGCCGAGCTGGCCTACGTGCTGGACGACGCCGAGCCCGAGGTGGTGGTCGCGCACCCGTCGCTCGTGGGCCGGATCGCCGCCGCGGCCGCCGAGCGCGGCCGCCGCGTGATCGAGACGCCCGCGCTCCTCCAGGACGGCCCGTGCGGACGACTGCCCACGCTGAGCGCCGATCGCCGGGCGATGATGCTCTACACCTCGGGCACCACCGGGCGCCCGAAGGGCGTCGTCACCACCCATGGCAACATCGAGGCGCAGGTCCGCGCGCTCGTCGACGCCTGGGAGTGGACGGAGCGCGACCGCATCCTGCTCTCGCTCCCGCTGCACCACGTGCACGGGATCGTCAACGTGCTCACCTGCGCGCTCTGGTCGGGCGCGGCGTGCGAGATCCTCCCCGCCTTCGACGCCCGTGAGGTGTGGACCCGGCTGGCCCGCGGCGACCTCACGCTCTACATGGCCGTGCCCACGCTGTACCGCCGGCTCATCGACGCGTGGGACCGTGCGGACGACGAGACACGGTCGGCGTGGAGCGCCGGCGCCCGGCGACTGCGCCTGATGGTGTCCGGCTCCGCCGCCCTCCCCGTCCCCACGCTCGAGCGCTGGGAGGAGATCACCGGTCACCGGCTCCTCGAGCGGTACGGGATGACGGAGATCGGCATGGCGCTCTCCAACCCGCTGCACGGCGAGCGCCGGCCGGGGCACGTCGGACGCCCCCTCCCCGGCGTCGAGGTCCGCCTGGTCGACGAACGCGAGGGGCCGGTCGCCGACGGCGAGGCCGGGCAGATCCAGGTGCGCGGCCCCGGGGTGTTCCGGGAGTACTGGCGCCGCCCCGACGCCACCGCCGGGGCGTTCACGCCCGACGGCTGGTTCCGCACCGGGGATCGGGGCATCGTCGAGAACGGGAGCTACCGGATCCTGGGGCGCGAGTCGGTGGACATCCTGAAGACCGGCGGGGAGAAGGTCTCCGCGCTGGAGATCGAGGCGGTGCTCCGTGGTCACGCGCTGGTGGCCGACTGCGCGGTGGTGGGCGTCCCCGACCCCGAGTGGGGCGACCGCGTCTGCGCCGCGGTGGTGCCGGCGCCGGGCTCGAGCGCGCCTACCCCCGACGAGCTGCGTGCGTGGGCCCGGGAACGGCTGGCGCCGTACAAGGTGCCGAAGGAGGTGCGCCTGGTGCCCGAGCTGCCGCGCAACGCGATGGGGAAGGTCACGAAGCCGGCCGTGCAGCGGTTGTTCCGGTAAGGGGTTGGTGAGGGGGTGGCGCCGGAGCCGCCGCCACGGCGTCCGTAACGACCTCGCTCGCGCGGAGACCGTACGGGCGAGCGCATGCTCCGACGCGTCCGAGGTCGGCGCGGCGACGGCCGTGGGACTCGACCAGAGGAGGGAACGTTGAAGGCGCTCCGGCTCCGCTCGGTGCTGGTGGCGAGCGATCTCGAGCAGCGGTCGGGGTTCGTCGTGGACGCCGCCGGCCGGCTCGCGGCGGCGATGCGGGCGGAGCTGCACGCCATCCATGCCCTCGCCATGCCGTCGCCCGAGGCGATCACGACGCGCACGGTCCAGGAGGACGTCGCGTTTGCGGATCGCCAGCTCGAGCGGCAACTGATGCGGTCGGCGCGAGGCATGCTCGTCGGCAGTCGTACGGTGACGCTCCGCGAGCCCTACGCCGCGATCCTGGACCGCGCGCTGGAGGTGGCGGCGGACCTGATCGTCCTTGGGCCGCACCGCGGGCGGATGCTCGGCCGCCTGCTCGGGACGACGGCCGACCGCGTGATGCGGCGCGCGACCGCGCCCTGCCTGATCGTCAACGCGCCGCTGCCGCTGCCGCTGCCGCTCCGGCGCGTGGTCGTCGGCTACGACTTCTCCGGAGCGGCCGAGGCCGCGCTCTCCGCCGCCGTCGCCTGGGTGGCGGGGCTCGGTCGGCCCGGGCCGGAAGGAGACGTGCCCGAGCTCGTGGTGGTGCACGTGATCCGGCCGCTCCAGCTCTTCGGCGAGTACCTGGCGGATGTCGGCGAGGTCGCCGATGTGCTGAACGACAGGTTGGCCGAGCGGTGGGCTCGCGTCGCCGGCGCGGGCGCGCCCCCTCCGGCGATGCGCGTCGTGATCCGGTGGAGCGAGCCTGTCGACGACGTCGTCGCCCGCTTCGCGGAGAACGCCGACCTGCTCGTGGTCGGCAGCAGCCGGAAGGGCGAGCTCCGGAGCCGGTTGATCGGCGGCATCGCATCCTCGATCGGGCGCCGCGCGGCCTGTCCGGTCCTCCTCGTGCCCGCGGACGTGGACGCCGCACGGTCGGACGGCATCGTGGCCGGCGACGTCGGCGACCGGTGGCCGGTCGAGCCGCCGGCTCCGGCGCGCGTGCGACGGCTCCCCGACGACGCTCCCATGGCCCGAAGGCCGCGCCTCGAGGCCGGCGCGGGCCCCCGGCGGCCGCCGGACGGAGGTACGTCGTGAACCGGCGCGGCTGGGGCGGAGAGTGGCGCTCTCCGGGGGCGCGGCCCCGCGCCCGCCCCTCGCGCTTCATCCTCGATCCGGAGGTCGCGCCCGTCGAGTTCGTCGTCTCCCGACCGGCGGCTGGGGAGCTACGCGGGCGGTTCTGGGGGTGCGGCGGCACGCTCGAGCTGGGGGAGGGCGAGCCCGCCACCGCGTCGATGGTGGTCCGCCTCACGACCGCGACCATCCGCACGGGCTCGGCCGTCCTCGATCGATACCTCTGTACCCCCGCCGTCCTCGACGCCGCCCATCACCCCGCGATCACGTTCCGGAGCCGGAACGCGGAGGCCGACGGGCCCGGGCGGTTCCGGATCGCGGGAGAGCTCGCGCTGCGCGGCGTGCACCGCGCCGTCGGCATCGACGCGACGCTCGCCCGCCCGGCCGCCGCGCTCGCCGGCCCCCGCGTCCTGCGCCTCACCGGCACGACGACGCTCCACGCTCGGGCGTTCGGGCTGCCGCCGCCGCTCGCGGCGCCCGCCGGCCCCTGGGCGCCCGCCGCGGAGCTCGGCGTCAGGTTCGTGCTGGAATGGGTCGAGGTCGGGACGGCCCCGCCCGCGGCGTGACGCGCCGGTGGCCGGCGGCTCGCACCCCACGCGAGGCGACGTTCGGCCCCCGCGCCGCGGTGCCGCCGGCGATCCCCCGGGGGACGCTCCCCCCGGGCTGCCGGGCTGCCTGCAGGGGTGGATGCAACGCGCCCCTCGTGCCCGGGGCACGAGGGGCGGATCTCGTTGCAGCGCGACAGCGGAGGCGGAGGGACTCGAACCCCCAAGGGCTTGCGCCCGCCGCATTTCGAGTGCGGTGCCTTACCAGTTAGGACTACGCCTCCAGGACCGGTCGGGCCGGGCCGACCGAGACCCTAAAACTAACGGGAATGCGCGCTCCGCTCAACCCCTGACGCGCCCCGCGGAGTGGGTGAGTGGGCGAGTGGGGGAAACGGCGATCTCCCGCTCCCCCGCTCGGCAACGCCCGTGTCACAACGCCAGCTCCCACGTCTGCCCGACCAGGTCCTTCCCGAAGCTGTGGTGCACCTCCTCGTGCACGAGGCGGAACCCGGCGGCCTCGTAGATCCGGCGCGCCGAGACCAGCACGTCGTTCGTCCAGAGCGTGATCCGGGCGTACCCCGCCCGGCGCGCGAAGCGGACGCACTCCTCCACCAGCCGGCCGCCGATGCCCAGTCCCCGCGCCCGCGGATCCACCAGCAGCAGCCGCAGCTTCGCCACCTCGTCCGACTCCCGCACCAGGAAGATCGAGCCGACGTTCTCGCCATCCCGCTCCGCGATCCAGCAATGCTCCCGCTTCGGGTCGAAGTGGCGCAGGAACTTCGCGACGATCTCGGCCACCAGCGCCTCGAACTCCTCGTCCCAGCCGTACTCCCGCGCGTACAGCGCGCCGTGCGCCTGCACCACCCACCCCATGTCCCCCGGCTGATGCGGACGGAGCAGGAACGGCGCCCGGCGCTCCGGGCCGGCGCCGAGCAGCCCCTCGATCGCCGTCATCGCGCCCACCAGCCGCTCCTGCTCCGCCGGCGAGAGCCGCCCCAGCATCGCCGTCACATCGTCCCGCGACCCCGCGTTCAGCGCCGCGAACGCCCGCTCCCCGGCCTCCGTGAGCCGCACCAGGCTCCGCCGTCCGTCGCTCTCCGACGGCCGCCGCGCCACCAGCGCCCGGGCCTGGAAGCCCCGCAGGATCCGGCTCAGGTACCCGGCGTCCACCCCGAGATCCTCGCCCAGCGACGTCGCCGTCGTCTCCTCCCGGTGCGCCAGCTCGTACAGCACCCGCGCCTCCGTCAACGAGAACGGGGTGCGGGACAGCCCCTCGTCCAGCGCGCCGATCTGCCGCGTGTAGAAGCGGTTGAAGCGCCGCACCGCCTCCACCCGCCGGTGGCCCTCCTTCTCCGTCATCGCACCCTCCCCCGTCTCGCGGCGGTTCCACGCACCAATTGCAGGCTAACGTACTGCGATATGCTTGACGCTGTCAAATAAGTGGACGACGGCGTGGGAGCGCGGCATTCCTGCGGACCCGCGGGCGGGGGGACGGGAACGGAAATTTGCCACCACCGAGCACACAGAGGGCACGGAGAGTCGCCGGGCGGCTTCGGGAAGCCGGGGAGCGCACTATCCTTTGATGTCATTTCCGGCGTACACCGGCGGCCGGCCGCCCGCCGCTACCCCGCGGCTTCCCCTCCGCGTCTCCGCGTCTCCGTGTGACACTTCCGGAGGCGGGGGTCGCCCGCGGACGTGAGGACGGGCTCGGGCTCAGCGCCGGACGACGCGCTCGAGGTACTCCGTGATGCGCCGGTGCGTCTCGGGCGCGGTCCACGTCTCGAGCGCCTCGGCGTCCCATCGCTCGCTGTCGCGGCGGATGCGCTCGAGGGTGTCGGCCCGCAGGGCCTGCTTGGTAAGGCGGAAGTTGGCGGGCGGGAGGGCGGCGAGCCGCTCGGCGATGTCGCGGGCGCGAGCCTCAAGGCCCGGGGGGTCGACGACCTCGTCGACGATGCCGAGCGCGAGCGCGTCGCGCGGGCGGAGCGTCTCGCCGGTGTAGATGAAGGATTGCAGGCGGTGGGGCGGCACGGCGAAGCGGACGACCTCGAGCGGCGCGGCGGGGAAGGGTACGCCGACGAGCAGCTCCGGCACGCCGATGCGGCCGTTCCCGTCCGCCATCAGCCGGTAGTCCGCGGCCATGACCATGATCGCGCCGCCGGCGATGGCGTGGCCGTTGGCCGCGACGACGACCGGCCGCGGCAGGGCGAAGAGGTCGTGGACGAAGGAGCAGAGCAGGGGAAAGAAGCGGCGGACGTAGGGCTCCCCTTCCGTCGTCAGGCGGAAGAGGTCGACGCCGGCGGAGAAGATCGAGCCGGTGGCGGTGATCACGACGGCGTCGGCTCCGGCGGTCCGCTCGAGCTCGCGCTGGAGCGCCTCGAGCAGCTCGACGTCGAGCGCGTTCGCCTTGCCGTGGGCCAGGCGGATCGTGTGGATGCCGGCGTCCCGCTCGCTCTCGATCATGCCGCCAGCATGCGACGCTCGCGTGGGCGGCGCAAGTCGGCGGGGGCGAACGCCCCGGTGCCGCGACGCCGGCGCCGCCCGGCGTCGCCGGAGCACGCCGTCGCCTGGCGGCTCAGGCGGCCTCGTCGCCGCCCACGTGCCGCAGCAGCGGGTGCGTCGTCCAGAGGAACGCGCCCATGGCGACGAGGGCGATGACGTTCACGACCGGGAAGACCCACGTCGCGAAGCCGGTCGGGAAGAGCGTCGAGGACGCGACGGCGACGGCGGTGGCGAAAAGCACGAACGCGATCGCGCCGAGCAGCGCCACGTAGTAGGCCTGCGGGTGGCGCTCGGTCCCCAGGACGACGCGCGCCGCGAGCACGCCGAGGAGGAGGAACGCCACGAGATGCACGCCATTGTAGGCGATGGCGGGACCGGCCGCCGCGGCGGGCGCGCGGTCGCCGTAGAAGAGCAGCTCGCCGAGACGCGTCGCGGTGAAGAACGGGGACCGTCCCGCGACGGTGTTCGCGAGCCCGAGGAAGAGGGCGACGGTGAGGTAGCCGATGGCGCCGGCGATCAGACCGTCGCGCAGCGTGCGTTGCCAGTCGGGACTCATGGGCACCTCCCGGAGGACGCGGGAACGGTCGAGGCGAATGCTCCACGGTCGCGGCGTGGGCGGGACGGTGTCGATCGGGGATTGGAGGAAACGTTGTCAGGGATTGGCGGAGCCCGGCGCCGGGAGAGGCCGCGCCCACGCCTCTCCCGGCCGCCGCGGCCGTCAGCGCCGCCGACTCGTCTGGAGTCGCACGACCTCGCGCTCGCCGTCGTCGCGTACGAGGTCGATCTCGCGGATGAACCCGTTCGGCTCCTCGGCCACCCGGATCTCCCGCGGATGGTAGACCACGTGGTCGATGCCCTCGAGCGCCACGTCGAGCAGGTTGTCCTTGTGGTCGTAGGTGATGCCGATCACCTGCTTGTCGCGGACCGCGTCCTGGTCGCCGAGCGCGTCGGAGAGGAGCCGCACGGTCGCGGCCTCCGGCGTCTCGTCGCGCAGGAACTTCTTCGAGAACGCGTCGAAGTACTCGGTCCACCGCTCGCGCGGGATCGGCTTCGTGTTCGCCATCACGGCCTCCTTCGGTGCGGGTCGGGTGCGGGATGTCGCGGATGCGGGACCGGTTGGGTCCCGGCCGGAGGTCGCGGCGCAAGTTCAGGGCGAGGCGGGGCGGCGGGCGGGGAGATGCGGCGCCAGCGGCGGGTCCGGCCGCGCATCTGGACGCTGACCGGTGTGCCGGCGTTCGACCCGCGGTCGGTCAGCGCCCGGCGATCACGGCGGGCTCCGCCGCGCGGGCCGGTCCCGGCCCGTACTCCGCCTGGTAGGCCTTCAGCAGCTCGAAGAAGTAGCTGATCGCGAGCGGGCCGAGGAGGACGCCGACGAAGCCGAACACGCCGACGCCCGCGAATGCGCCGACGAGCGTCACCATCGGGTGCACGTTCGAGACGCGGCGGTAGACGAGCGGCCGCGCCACGTTGTCGATCGTGGACGCGACGAGGGCGCCGACGGCCGCCAGCGCCGCGGCCGCGCCGTAGCGGCCCTGGAGCAGCAGCACGCCGACGCCGGGGAGCCAGACGAGCGCGCTCCCGAGGACGGGGAACACGGACGCGACCGCGGTGACGAAGCCCCAGAACAGAGCGTTGCTGAGCCCGATGACCCAGAACGCGAGGCCGATGACCGTGCCCTGGAGGAGCGCGGTGAGGGCGGTGCCGAGCACCATCGACTCGGTGACGCTGTGGAATCGGGTCCGCAGCGCCTCGGCCGTCGGGTCGGAGAAGGGAAGGAAGGCGCGCGCCGCTCGCCAGATCGTTCGCGGATCGAGGAGGAGGTAGTACAGCGCCGTGAGCGCGACCACCAGGTTGAGCGTGGCGCGGGTCGCGCTCTCGAACACCGAGGCCGCCTGGCGGGAGCTCCAGGAAACCAGGTCCGTCACGAGCCGGGCGAACTGCTCGCTGAGGTCGAGGCCGCCGAGCCGCACGGCGGGGAGCCGGGAGAGCAGCGGGCTGGCGCCGAGGTTCTGGACGATGCGCGGGAACTCGCCGACGGCGACGCTGACCAGCCAGATGCCGGGGAGCAGGATCACGACCAGGACGGCGGCGACCGCCGCCAGCGCGGCGCCGCGGGGACCGAGCCGATGCGCGGCGCGCCGGCACAGCGGCGCCGTCAGGACGTACAGGATCGCGCCACCGAGGAGGCCGGGGAGGTAGGGCAGGACCGCGTAGCCGATCCCGAGCCCGAGACCGGCGATCAGCCAGCCGGCCGATCGTCCCGCGGCGCTTCGCGACTCGCTGTCGGCGGCGCTCACCCCGTGGTCCCTTCCACGATCGGCTCCGCGACGAGCTGCGGCGGCCGCCGCACCCGCGTCCGGCCGCGTGCCGCCGCGGCCGGCACGAGCAGCACCGGGCAGGTCGCCGCCCGGGCCACGGCCGAGGCGACGCTGCCCAGGAGCACCCGCTCGATCGCGCCGTAGCCGCGAGTCGCGAGCACGACCAGCGCCCCCGGCTCGCTCCCGGCACGCTCGACGATCTCCGTGGCCGGCGTGCCCCGCACGACCGATTCCTCGATCGGCACGTCGGACAGACCCGTGCGGCGCAGTGCCCGCAGCACCTCGCGGTGCAGCTCGTCGCTCACGATCGAGAGGTCGAACGCGGGGCCGTCCAGGACGCTCGAGACGACGTGCACGGCCTCGACGAGCGCCGGCCGGCCATCGGGGGCGAGGCCGATCGCCCACGCCGCGGCGAGCCGCAGGCTCCCCCTGGACTCCTCCGAGAAGTCGACGGGCGCGACCACGCGCTCGAGCGGCAGCGAGAGCGTTCCACGGACGAGCAGGCAGGGAACGCGGGCCCGCCGGACCACGCGGTCCGCCGTCGTCCCGAGGAACTGGTCCAGCGCCCCGCGGCGCCGGTGCGGCCCGAGCACGATCACGTCGGCGCTCACGACCTCGGCCCAGCCGAGGATCGCGCGGTGCGCCGAAGAGATTTCCGTGTGCCGGCTCGCGACCGGCTGTCCCGGCGGCAGCACCCGCTCGAGCTGCTCGTCGAGCGCGCGCTGGGCGGCGTGGATCGGGCCGAAGAACGTCCTGGCCTCGCTCGGATCCGGCGTGTACGGCGCCGCGCCGAACTCGATGGCGTGCACGACATGGAGCGCGGCACCCGTCCACCGCGCGAGCGCGGCCGCCGCGGCCACGACCGGGTCGGACGCCTCGGTGAGGTCGGTCGCCACCAGGATCGACTGCAACGGCAACGCGGGCATGGGACCCTCCCCTCGACCCGCCGGACGGCTACGCCCAGCGCAGCCCGTGCTTCGACAGCGGCAGCGAGCGGATCCGCTTCCCGGTCGCGGCGAAGATCGCGTTGCAGACGGCCGGCGCGACCGGCGGGAGCGCCGGCTCGCCGAGCCCGGTCGGCGGGAAATCGGTCCGCCGGAACGAGACCTCCACGGGCGGTGCGTGCGGGAGCCGGAGCAGCCGGAAGTCGTGGAAGTTGCTCTGCACCGCGCGGCCCCGGTCGATCGTGATCTCCTGCGCCATGGCCGCGCCGAGTCCGTCGAGCACCGCGCCCTGCACCTGGTTGACGGCGTTGCTGGGGTTGATGACCTGGCTGCCGATGTCGGCGGCCACCCAGATCTTGTGGACCTTGAGCGCGTCGGACCGGACGCTGACGTCGGCCACCTCCGCGAAGTAGCCGCGGTGGCTGAAGTAGAACGCCACGCCCACGGCCCGGCCCGCCGACGCCCGGCGCTTCTCCCACCCGGACATCTCGGCGACGAGCTCCAGCACGCCGCGCATGCGCTCGGCGTCGAACAGCGCGCCCTCCTGCGGGTTCGCCAGGAGGTCGAGGCGGAAGCGAACGGGATCCTTCCCCGCCGCGTGCGCCAATTCGTCGAGGAACGACTGCATGGCGAACGCGAGCGCATTGCTGCGCGGCGCGCGCAGCGGGCCGGTCGGCACGCCGAGCGGCATGACGGACGACTCGAGCGCGATGTTCTCGATGAAGCGGGCCGGGAACTCGTTGCCCTCCATGTTCGCGCTCGACACGAAGCGGTCGCCGTCGCCGAAGGAGACGAAATGGTCCCTCAGCGCGACGAGGCGGCCGGACGCGTCCACGCCGCCCTTCAGGAAATGGAAGCCCGCCGGGCGGTAAAAGTCGTGACGCATGTCGTCCTCGCGCGCCCAGAGCAGCTTCACGGGCGCGCCGGCGGCCTTCGAGATCCAGGCGGCTTCGACCATGTAGTCGTTCATCAGGCGCCGGCCGAAGCCGCCGCCGCTCCGCGTCATGTGGATCACGATGTCGCTCGCGGGGATGCCGAGCGTCTTCGCGACGAGATCCCGGCCCGACTGCGGGTTCTGGGTCGGCGCCCAGATCTCGAGCCGCCCATCATGGAAGTGCGCCGTGCAGTTCTGCGGCTCCATCGGCGCGTGCGCGATGAACGGGTAGCTGTAGGACGCCTCGATGACCTTCGCGGCGCCGCCGAGCGCGGCGTCGGCGTCGCCGTCGCGACGGAGCGTGCGCGCGGCGGGGCCGTGCGACAGCGCCTCGGCCTGCTGCGCGAAGCCGACGCTGCTCTGCGCGGCGGTCGGCCCCTCGTCCCAGCGGACCACCAGCTTCTTCCGCGCCTTCTGCGCGGCCCACCACGTGTCGGCCACGATGGCGACCCCGCCGAGGAGGCCGGTCAGCTCCGTGCCGCCGTCCACGACGAAGGCGTGCCGCACGCCCGGGAGCGCCTTCACTTCGTCGACGTTCGCGCTCGCGACCTTCCCGCCGAACACGGGGCACTTCTCGTAGACCGCGTACAGCATCCCCGGCACCTTGAGGTCGATGCCGAAGAGCGGCTTCCCCCGCACGATGGCGGGGTTGTCCACGCCCGGGACCGGCGTGCCGATGATGCGGAAGTCTTTCGGTTCCTTGAGCGCGACCGTCTTGAGGTCCGGTGCGGGGAGCGTGGCGGCTTTCTCCGCGAGCTCGCCGTAGCCGAGCACGCGCCCGGTCGGGCGGTGGTGCACCCGGCCCGAGACGGCGGAGCACTCCGCCTCGCTCGCGCCCCACGTGCGCGCGGCCGCCGCGACCAGCAGCTGCCGGCCGGCCGCGCCGACCCGTCGGAGCTCGTCCCAGTTGTTCGGCGTGGCCGTGCTCCCGCCCGCGAACTGGCGGCCGTAGCGGTCCGGCTCGCTGTCCGCCTGTTCGACGCGGACGTCCTTCCAGTCCACCTCGAGCTCCTCGGCGATCAGCATCGGCAGCATCGTCTTGACGCCCTGGCCGATCTCCGGGTTCTTGGCGACGATGGTGACGACGCCGTCCGGCCCGATGCGCACGAACGCGTTCAGCGGGACCGCCTCGGGGGGCAGCCCCGCGGCCGCGCCCTCCGCGCCCGCCGGTGTCACGGCCGGTCCCGCGTAGAAGCCGAGCAGCATGCCGCCGCCGGCCACGGCGGTCACCCGGAGGAAGTAACGGCGGCTGACGAGCTTGCTTTCCACGGTGCCTCCTGATCGTCGGGCCGCCCGGTTCACCGCCGGGCGGCGGGGCCGGTCACGCGGACTTGCTCCGGGCGATCGCCGAGGCCCGGTGGATGGCCTCGCGGATGCGCAGGTAGGTCGCGCAGCGGCACAGGTTGCCGCTCATGGCGGCATCGATGTCCGCGTCGCTGGGCTTCGGCGTCCGGGCCAGCAGCGCCGCCGCGGCCATGATCTGGCCGGCCTGGCAGTAGCCGCACTGCGGCACGTCGATCTCCTCCCACGCCTGCTGCACCGGGTGCGAGCCGTCGGGCGAGAGCCCCTCGATCGTCGTGATCTCGGCGCCGGCGGCCGCGCCCACCGGGAGCGAGCACGAGCGCACCGGGTTGCCGTTCAGGTGCACCGTGCAGGCGCCGCACTGCGCGATGCCGCAGCCGTACTTCGTGCCCACGAGGTCGAGCGCGTCGCGCAGCACCCAGAGGAGCGGCGTATCCGCCGGAACCTCCACGCTCACCGCCTTGCCGTTCACCTTCAGTCGCACCGACATCGCCTCACCCCCTGGCCAATGGCACGATGCCGCCGTCGCGCGGGCGTCGGCTGTAGGTTGGGAACTCCGGCCGCGTCCCGCAACTCCCTGGCTGCGCGAACGGGTGGCGCGCCGAGGCCGGATGCCGGCGTTCTTCGGCGTCCGCGGGCGCGGCCGCGGTCGGGAATGGAAATTTTCACCAGAGGCGCAGAGGGCACGGAGGGTCGCCGGGCACTGGAGACGCACCGGGGAGCGGACGTCCGTTTTGATGTCGTAAGCGTTCACGAGGAGGTCGGAACTGCGGGAATGGATATGACTTCGGGCGGGCGCTCGAGCTAACTTCAGGTCGAACGGCGGGCGGGGGCCGGTACTTCGGGTGGGGGCGGGGGGGACAACTGCGGGTCCGACGGCGGGTGGGGGCGCGGACTGCGGGTGGGGGCGAGCGCGGGCGCGAGCGCGGGCCCACGGCGGGTACAACTGCAGGCGGGCGGCGGGGCAGCGTCCTTCGGTGAGGCCCTGCCCTCGGTTGAGGAGGGGACCCATGCGGCTCGATCAGGATGCGCAGGGTGCGGGCGGCGGAGGCGCCCCTCTCGGGGCGGCGCCTTCCGAGCGAAGGCGGAGAGCGCGACCGATCAGGTCGCGCGAGAAGAAGCGAACGCGACGCGAGCCGTCTTGCGGCGGCGGGCGGTCCGGCGCGTCTTCACCGACCGGGACGTCCGCGAGGCCGAGGACCTCGCCGGTGCAGGTGTGGGCATGCTGCCGGCCGCCATCCTCGCCCTGGAGAAGCGAGCGGCCGGGTGCAGCGAGCGGCCGGGTGCAGCGAGGGGACCGGTGATGCGCCCCCCGCCCGACGTGCTCCCGCAGTGGGCCCGCGCTCGCGCCCGCGCTCGCCCCGGCCCGCAGTCCCCGCCCCCACCCGCCGTTGGACCCGGAGTTGTGATGATCCCCGCCCCCACCCGCCGTCGGACCCGCAGTTGTCCCCCCTGCCCCCGCCCGCAGTCGAGCCCGCAGTCATCCCCGCCCGCAGCGGATGCTGCCGCCCCCGGGAACGGTTACATGATGTCATTCCCGGCGTATGCCGGCGGCTCGGGGGACTGCCGGGGTGGCTGCGGCCGCAGTCACCGACTCCTTCGCGGCTTCGCGTCGTCGTGTGACACTTCCGGAGGTCGGAGCCGCCCGCGACGGCCGCGCGGCGGCGGGCCGGCGGAGCGCGTGGGCAAAACGAACGGCCCGGCAACGCTCGCGCGTCACCGGGCCTCTTCGGTTGTCGGGGGACCGGGAATCCCTCCGACCAGTCGGGGAGACAGGATTTGAACCTGCGACCCCTGCGTCCCGAACGCAGTGCTCTACCGGGCTGAGCTACTCCCCGTTACCGCAACGACTCCCACGTGTCGAGATCTCGTCTCGGAGCGGACGGGGTGGGATTCGAACCCACGAGGGCTATTCACCCCACACGATTTCCAATCGTGCTCCTTAAGCCGCTCGGACACCCGTCCAGGTTCGGCCGCGAGGACCGATGGCCGAGGCGGCGCCGCGGCCGAGCGGAGAGGGTGGGATTCGAACCCACGCGGCCCTTGCGGGGCCGACGGTTTAGCAAACCGTTGCCGTAACCACTTGGCTACCTCTCCAAACCGTCGTACGGCCCTGCTCAGCGGACGGCGCACCGCTCTCGCGGCGCGCCATCGAGTTCCGGCGGCGCGCGGCCGCTTCGAGTTGCCCCTCCTGGGTTCGAACCAGGACTCTCCTGATCCAGAGTCAGGCGTGTTGCCAATTACACCAAGGGGCAATGAGAGCGGGAGACGGGGCTCGAACCCGCGACCCTCAGCTTGGGAAGCTGATGCTCTACCAACTGAGCTACTCCCGCGCGATATCGCTCACGCATCCGGGGCATCGACCGAAGCCACCGGTAGCGGGGAAGCTCCTGTGAAGTCGCCGAAGGCAACTGAGCTACTCCCGCGCAAAGCTGCTGACCTACCCGGGCATCGACCGAAGCCACCGGTCGCGGGGAAGCTCGTGCGAAGTCGCCGGAGGGGCAAAGCCCCGAAGGCAACTGAGCTACCCCGACAGAGCCGCGGCGCCGACCGAAGCCACCGGTAGCGTGGAGCCGCCTGCGAAGTCGCCGGAGGCAACTGAGCTGCCGGACCAGTCGACGCCGGTCCCGACCACAATCCGGGGCGCGCGTCGGCGTCAACCAACCTACCTCCGCGCCACTCCTTAATTTACCGCATCTCCACCCGCCCCGGTACCCCGGCCGGCGGCGCGGAGGATCCGGGAGAGCCACCGGTCGGACTTGAACCGACGACCGCTCGATTACGAATCGAGTGCTCTACCACTGAGCTACGGTGGCGATGGAGCTGAGGGGATTCGAACCCCTGGCCTCTGCAGTGCGATTGCAGCGCTCTCCCAGCTGAGCTACAGCCCCGATGGTACTGCCGTACGGACCGCACGCGGCGTCGCAGGCGACGCGGCCGCGGCGTGGATCTCTGCCTGGTGCAACCCATGGGCGCGACAGGACTCGAACCTGTGACCTCTACGATGTCAACGTAGCGCTCTAACCAACTGAGCTACGCGCCCGGCGCCGCGTCGCCGCGGCAAGTGGTGGGGGAAGGATTCGAACCTTCGTAGGCCGGAGCCAGCAGATTTACAGTCTGCCCCATTTAGCCGCTTTGGTACCCCACCGTGGCGCGCCCGTGAGGACTCGAACCTCAAACCTTCTGATCCGTAGTCAGATGCTCTATCCAATTGAGCTACGGGCGCCTACCTGGAAGAGCGCCCGGAGGCGCCGCTCATGCCCACGACAGGACTCGAACCTGTACGCCGTTGCCGGCACTGGTCCCTCAAACCAGCCTGTCTACCAATTCCAGCACGTGGGCCGACGGGCGGCTGCCCGCCCTAACCAATGCTCGGAAGAGGACTCGAACCTCCACGGGGTATCCCCCACAAGATCCTGAATCTTGCGCGTCTACCAATTCCGCCATCCGAGCGTGCCGCGACCTCTCGCGGAGTGGAGCTGAGGGGAGTCGAACCCCTGACCTCCTGAATGCCATTCAGGCGCTCTCCCAACTGAGCTACAGCCCCGGTTCGGAGCGGCCCGCGACGCCCACGCCGCCGGCCGCTGCTCCGAGATCTCGACCCGTGTTGTCAATCAGCGCACCTGCAGCGGGGCGGACGGGACTCGAACCCGCGACCTCCGGTGTGACAGACCGGCACTCTAACCGGCTGAGCTACCGCCCCTTGTGCCCCACCGGATCCCGGCTGTCCGCCCGTCCCGGCTGCGCACGGCCGGCGACGTGAGCCGACGGCCAACTTCGTCTTCAGAGCGGGCGACCGGACTCGAACCGGCGACCTTCTGCATGGCAAGCAGACGCTCTACCAACTGAGCTACGCCCGCACCCGCTCTACTGCTTTCCTGGCTCGCGTAGCGAAATCGCCGACGGTTCACCCGGCAACCGAGCTACGCCCGTACTCACGCTCTGTCCACCACGACCGATGCGTCAGCCGACCCCTGAGATACGCCCGCGCCCCGGCTTCCGCAACCACACCCCGGACTCCATGCCCCCACCGGGAGTCGAACCCGGGTTCCCAGATTGAAAGCCTGGTGTCCTAACCGTTAGACGATGGGGACCGTCCAAGCTCGCGATGGGGATTGAACCCATGGCCTCTCCCTTACCAAGGGAGTGCTCTACCACTGAGCTACGCGAGCAGTCCGCCCGACGGCCGCCCCTCGCGAAGCGGTCGGGCCGCTCCCACCCATACCCCCACGGGGAATCGAACCCCGGTTTCTGCGCTGAGAACGCAGCGTCCTAGGCCACTAGACGATGGGGGCCAGTATGTCGCTCAGCAGGCCCGGAGGGACTTGAACCCCCAACCGCCGGTTTTGGAGACCGGTGCTCTACCAGTTGAGCTACGGACCTAAGAAGTGGCCAGGGGCAGAGTCGAACTGCCGACACCACGATTTTCAGTCGTGTGCTCTACCAACTGAGCTACCTGGCCGCAACCGGCAGCCCGACCCGGCGAACAAAAGCCCGCGCGGCGAACGGCGGCGCGGGCGGGGCGGGGGAGCGGGTTCGTGCGCGGCGACGCGCTAACCGTCTCCCTTCGAGCCCCGGGCGTCCGCCTGAGACGCGACGTCCGGACCGGCGCACCAGGCGCCGGCTCGCGAGCGAGCTCGCGGAGACGGTCGAGTCGTCATGGCGTCCTCCCGGTCGCAGAACCCCGGCCGGGCCGAGGTCGGGAAATAGCGGGGGCGGGATTTGAACCCGCGACCTCCGGGTTATGAGCCCGGCGAGCTACCAGACTGCTCCACCCCGCGACAAGTCCAGGCCCTTAAGATAGCGGGAGCCTTGGGGGGCGTCAACCCCGGTTCGGCCACCGTTTTCGACCCGCTCAGGGACGCTGGAGGGCCCAAAACGTAACCGCGGACCGAGGGGATGTCCAGGGCATGTTTTCACCCTTCCGCGGCATCGCGCAGCACGGCGAGCGGCGGGCGCCGGAGGACCTCGCGGCTGCTGAGCACGCCGATGGCGACGGCGAGGGCGGCGACGAGCAGCCAGGCGGCGACGAGGGGGAGGATGGGGGGGCGGAACGGGATCTCGAAGAAGAAGCGGGTGAGGGCCCAGGCGCCGAGGAGGGCGAGGAGCGTTCCGGCGAGGCCGGCGAGGAGGCCGAGGGCGGCGTACTCGGTGAAGAGGATGCGCGTGATCTGGCGGCGCGTCGCGCCGAGCGTCTTGAGGAGCGCGCTCTCGCGGATGCGCTGGTGGCGGGAGGTGGAGAGCGCCCCGACGAGGACGAGCACGCCGGCGGCGACGGAGAAGAGGGCGAGGAAGCGGACGGCGAGGGAGACCTTGCCGATGATGCGGTCGAGCGTCTCCTGGAGGAGCGAGAGGTCGAGCGCGGAGATGTTGGGGAAGCGGTGCGCCAGCTCGGCCTGGACGCGCGCGCGCCGGGTGCGGTCGGGGATGTCGGAGAGCGCGACGAAGGTCTGCGGCGCGTCGTCGATGGAGCCGGGCTCGAAGACGACGAAGAAGTTCGGCTCGAAGCGGGCCCACTCGACGCGGCGGATGCTGCCGACGACGGAGGGCACGGGCACGCCGTGGAAATCCCAGGTGATGGTGTCGCCGAGGTGGACGCGGAGCTGCTGCGCGAGGCCCTCCTCGACCGAGATGCGGGCGGGCGCGGCGGCCGAGGGGGCGAGCGGGGAAGTGGGAGAGTGGGCGAGTGGGAGATCGCTGCCGTATCCCCCACTCTCCCGCTCTCCGGGTCCCCGACTCGGCCGTCGCGTCACCCACCAGGAGCCGGCCACGAGCGTCTCGGTCGACGTCAGCGTGTCGCGGTAGGTGTTGCGGTACTCGCGGCGGAGCGCCCAGGGCTGGGGGCGGGCGCGGCCGGTGTCGGCGAGGAGCTGCGGGATGGTGCGGCCGTTGATGGCCTGGAGGCGCGCCGGGACGATGGGCGTGATGCGGGAGAGCGGCGCGGCCTGCCGGCGGAACAGCTCCTGGACTCTCGGGAGCTGGTCCGGCTGCACGTCGAAGAGGAGGACGTTCGCGCGGGCGGCCTCGCCGCCGAAGGAGAGGCGGTCGAGGATCGCGCCATGGATGAGGTAGAGCGACGCGATGAGGAAGATGCCGAAGCCGAGTGCGAGCGTGACCGCGGTCGTCTGGTTGTGCGGGCGGTACAGGTTGGAGATGCCCTGGCGCACGACGTAGCGGGCACGGCCGGGGAAGAAGCGGCGGGTGCCGCGCACGAGCCCGAGCGCGACGAGCGCGAGCAGCCCGACGGTGATGGCGAGGCCGAGGGCGAAGCCGAGCCCGGCGCGGGGGTACGGCGCCTGCCAGAGGCTGAGCGCGACGACGCTGGCGGCGAGCGCGAGCATGGCGAGGGCGCGGAGCGGATCGCGGCGGCGCGGCGGCTCGTAGTCGCGGCGGAGCGCCTGGAGCGGCGCGACGTTGCGGATGGCGAGGAGCGGGATGAGCGCGAAGACGGAGGCGACCCAGACGCCGGTGGCGAGGCCGGCGAGGAGCGCGCCGACGTCGATGGCGAACGGGACGTCGACGGGGAGGAACGACCCGAGCACGCTCGGCAGGACCGCCTGGACGGCGAGGCCGAGGAGCGCGCCGGCGGCGGCGCCGAGGAGGCCGAGGAGCGCGGCCTGGAGGAGGTAGGCGCCGAAGACGCTGCGCTGCCGGGCACCGAGGCAGCGCAGCACGGCGACCGTGTCGAGCTTCTCCTTGACGAAGACGTGGATCGCGCTGGCGACGCCGACCCCGCCGAGGAGGAGCGCGGCGAGGCCGGCGAGCGCGAGGAACTTGGAGAGGGAGTCGAGGGCGCGGGTCATGCCGCGGGCCTGCCCCTCGGCGGTGTCGATATCGATGCGGTTCTCGCGGAACAGCGGCCGGTGGGCGTCGAGGAAGCGGCGGCGCGCGCCCTCGTCGGGGAGGCGCACGTAGATCTCGTACTGCACGAGGCTGCCGAACCCGAGGAGCCCGGTGGCGCGCAGCGCCTCGTCCGGGATGTAGACGCGGGGCGCGAGGGCGGCGCGGAAGCTGACGTCGCCGGGGGAGTCCTCGATCGTTCCGGCGATGGGGAGGCGGCGGCCGCCGACCTCGAGCGTGTCGCCGACGTGGGCGCCGAGCTGGAGCAGGAGCGCGGGATCGACGACGGCGACGCGCTCGTGCCGGAGCCGGCCCCAGGCGCTGGCGGGCGCGCTGCGCAGGCGGGTGTAGAACGGGTAGTCTCCCTCGACGCCGCGGAGCTGGACCAGGCGGGTCGTGCCCGGGCGGGGCGCCAGCGCCATGGAGGCGGTGGACGTGACCGTCGCCAGGGCGGCGCCGTCGGCGCGGAGCGAGTCGACGGCGGCGAGGATCCGCGGGGCGAACGGCGTGCTGCTCTGGAGGCGGAAGTCGGCGCCGAGGAGCTGGCGGGCCTGCTCGTCGACGGAGTCGAGGATGTTGGCGCGGAACGAGTTGATGGCGACGAGCGCGGCCACGCCGAGCGTGATGGAGCCCATGTAGAGGCCGATGCGGCGGCCGCTGGAGCGGAGCTCGCGGGCGGCGTGCGCGAAGGCGAAGGGCGTTCTCATGCGCCGTCCCCGTCGCGGCGGACGTCCTCGACGACGCGGCCGCCGGCCAGGCGGACGACCCGGCGCGCGCGGGCGGCGAGGTCGCGGTCGTGCGTGACGAGGACGAGCGTGGTTCTCGCTTCGCGGTTCAGCTCGACGAGCAGGTCGACGATGCGCTGGCCGGTCTCGGCGTCGAGGTTGCCCGTGGGCTCGTCGGCGAACAGAATCCGGGGCCGGTTCGCGAAGGCGCGGGCGATGGCGACGCGCTGCTGCTCGCCGCCGGAGAGCTGGGCCGGGTAGTGGTGGGTGCGGCCGGCGAGCCCGACGCGGTCGAGGAGCGCCTCGGCGCGGGCGCGGATGGTGGCCGCGTCCTCGTCGCCCGCCAGCTCCAGCGGGACGCGCACGTTCTCGAGCGCGGTCAGCGTCGGAATCAGGTGGAACGTCTGGAAGACGAAGCCGACGTTCTCGGCGCGGAACCGCGCGCGCTGGTCCTCGGTAAGCGAGCCCAGGTCGACGTCGCCGATGCGGACGGAGCCGGCACTGGGCCGGTCGAGGCCGGCGAGCAGGCCGAGGAGCGTGGTCTTGCCGCTGCCGGACGGCCCGATGATCGCGACGAAGGCCTCGGCCTCGATCTCCAGGTCGACGGCGTGCAGGACCTGGAGCGGGCGGCCGCCGCTGAGGTACGTCTGTTCGAGACCCTTGACGACGATGTTCATGCGACGAGCGATCGTTCTTGGTGGCTGGACCGTGGCGTTGGTACTCGCGTGCGGCGGCGATCGGTCCGGCGCCGCGCCGCCGGCGGCGTCCGCGAACGGGGAAAGTACGTCGGCGGCGCCGGCGGCGAACGGGGAAGCTACGCCGACGAGGGGTGGCTCCGCACCGTCGCCAGCGGCCGAAGACGGGCGGGCGGTGGTGCTGTTCCTCGGGAACTCGCTGACGGCGGGGCTCGGCGTGGGGGAGGAGCAGGCGTTCCCGGCGCTGGTCCAGGCGAAGGTCGACTCGGCGGGGCTGCCGTTCCGCGTGGTGAACGCCGGCGTCAGCGGGGAGACGTCGGCGGACGGGCTGCGGCGCATCGACTGGCTGCTGCGCCAGCCGGTGCGCGTGCTCGTGCTGGAGCTGGGCGCAAACGATGCGCTGCGCGGGCAGGACGTGGAGGCCATGAAGTCGAACCTGCGGCAGATCATCGAGCGGACGCGGGCGCGCTACCCGGACGTGGAGGTGGTGCTCGCCGGGATGGAGGCGCCGCCGAACCTGGGGCCGCGCTACACCGTGGCCTTCCGCGGCGCCTGGCGGGAGCTCGCGCGGGACGAGCACGCCACGCTGATCCCGTTCCTGCTCCAGGACGTGGCGGGGATCGCGCGGCTGAACCAGGGGGACCACATCCATCCGACGGCGGAAGGGCACCGCATCGTCGCCGGCAACGTGTGGCGAGTGCTGGAGCCGGTGCTGCGGCGGGTCGCGGCGCGAGACGGGACGGCGCAGCCGGCGGCATGACGGCTGCGTGGCCCCGGCGCGCAACGCGTGCGGAGGAGGCTATGCGGACCGTGCTGGTGGTGTTCCTTTCCCTGACGCTCGGCGGCGCGCCGGCCGTGTCGGCGCAGGCGGCGCCCGCGGACACGTCGCCGCCCTCGCACCAGGCGCCGTTCTTCACGTACCGGGACGCCGTGCTGGCGGGGCTGTTCGCGGCCGGCACGGTGGCGATGGCGCCGGTCGACGTCAGCGTGGCGAAGGAGCTGCAGCGACCGACGCGGCAGGAGAGCAGGTTCCTGCAGCGGACGTTCACGTTCTTCCGCTTCATGGGGCAGCCGGCGCCGCAGATCATCGGGGTGGGGCTGTACGGGCTGGGGCGGCTCACGCACAACGTGCGCATGACGCGGCTCGCGGTGCACGGCTCGGAGGCGATGCTGCTGGGGACCGCGGCGACGTCGACGATCAAGCTGCTGGCCGGGCGCGGGCGTCCGTACTTCGACCCGAACAACAACTTCGACTTCGGCTTCGGCCGGGGGTTGAAGGGGACGAAGTACCAGTCCTTCCCCTCCGGGCACGCGACGACGGCGTTCTCCGTGGCCGCGGCGGCGACCGCCGAGTTCAGCCATTGGGTGAAGGAGAGCGGCTGGCCGCAGGAGTACAAGCTGCTGGTCGGCGGCGTGCTCTTCGGCGGCGCGTCGATGGTCGGCGTCTCGCGCATCTACAACAACTACCACTGGGCCAGCGACGTCGTGACCGGCGCCGCGATCGGCACGTTCAGCGGGATCAAGATCGTCCGCTACAACTACCGCCACCCGCAGAACCGGGTCGAGCGGTTCCTCGTGAAGGCGACGCTGGTGCCGGCGGGCGCCGGTGCGCCGACCCGGGTCTTCCTCTCGATCGAGCCGACATCGGAGCCGTAGCGGCGGGGGAGCGGGAGCGGACGCGAAGCGGGGCCGGCGGGGGATGATCCCCGCCGGCCCCGCTTCATGGGCATCGCTCGCGACGGCGCCGGGGCTTACTGCCCGCCCGGGCCTCGCCGGCCGCCGCGGCGCCGCCGCCCGCCACGCCGGTTGCCGCCACCCGCAGCGACCGGGACGCCGGCGCGCTCCGCGTGGGGCGCGCGGCCGGGCGCGCCCGAGCCGTTGCCGGCCGGCCGGGCCTCGCCGCGGGGGGAGCGGCGGTCGGCCTCCTCCGCCTCGCGCTGCGCCTTGCGCTCGGCCTTCTCGCGGGCGCGGGCGCGCTCCTCCGCCTTGCGCGTCCGGATCTGCGCGATCCGCTCGGCGAGCGGCACCTCGAAGCGCTCCGCGGTCCGGGCCTCGTAATCGAAGCCGTCCACGACGACGCGCGGGACGCGCCGGCCGATGGCGCGCTCGATCTGGCGCACGTCGGCCTCCTCGTCCGGGGAGACGAACGTGTACGCCTCGCCCGTCAGCTCGGCGCGCGCCGTGCGGCCGACGCGGTGGATGTAGTCCTCCGGCAGGTGCGGCACGTCGAAGTTGACGACGTGGCCGAGCGCCTCGACGTCGATCCCCCGCGCGACGATGTCCGTGGCCACGAGGACGCGGATGCTGCCGTCCTTGAAGCCGGCGAGCGCGGCGGTGCGCTGCGCCTGCGAGCGGTTGCCGTGGATGCGCTCGCAGGAGACGCCGTGCCGGGTGAGGTACTCGGCCAGGCGGTTCGCGCGGTGCTTGGTACGCGTGAAGACGAGGACCTCGTTGACGGCGCCGCGGCGCAGCAGCTCGAGCAGCAGCGCGGACTTGAGCTCGGCGGCCACGGGGTAGAGCGCCTGCGTGATCCCCTTCGCCGGCGCGGCCTTGCGCTCGACGTCGATCGTGAACGGATCGTCGAGCAGGTCGCGCGAGAGGGCGACGATGGGATCGGGCAACGTGGCCGAGAGGAGCAGCGTCTGGCGCGGCTCGGGGATGTGCCGGAGCACCCGCCGGATGTCCGGCAGGAAGCCCATGTCGAGCATGCGGTCGGCTTCGTCGAGCACGAGTACCTCGAGCTCGCGGAGGCGGGCGTAGTCGTGCTGGAAGTGGTCCAGCAGCCGGCCCGGCGTGGCGACGATGACGTCGACGCCGCGGCGGAACGCCTCCTCCTGCGGCCGCATGGCGACGCCGCCGAAGACGGCCGCGCCGCGGAGCCGCGTGTGCTTCGCGAGCGCCGCGAGGTGCTCCTCGACCTGCGCTGCCAGCTCCCGCGTCGGCACCAGCACGAGCGCGCGGGTGCCGCGTCCCGGCGTGCGGAGCAGCCGGTCCAGCACGGGAAGCAGGAACGCCGCCGTCTTGCCGCTGCCCGTCATGGCGCACGCCAGGATGTCGCGGCCTTCGATGCCGGCGGGGATCGTCGCCTGCTGGATCGGCGTCGGCACCTCGAAGCCGAGGTCCTGGACGCCGCGGAGCAGCGCGGGGTCGAGCTTGAAATCGGTAAATCGCATGAATTGTCCTTCCGGACGCACCTGCCCCCTGGGCGGAAGTCGCGTCCGTGCGAGGAATCGGATTGAGCGGTGGGAACGAGGAGGGTGGGGAGGGGTCGCATGCCCCCGGCTACGCCGTGACCCGGCGCCGCCTCGCGGCCCGGGAAGGCCGCGCCGGCGTGCCGGCACCCTGCAATCGCGCATACGACCGCTACGGTTCGTGCGAAGAATCTAGCGGATTCCGGCGGTCCGGACAACCCGGACGGCCGGAACGGCGCGCCTTTCCGGGGAGGCGGGGGGTCCGCATACTTGCGTTTTCCGACGAGACGGGGCGGGTGAGACCCCGCCGGGACGAGGTGGCGTGACGACGACGCGGGAAGCACTGGGAGAGGCGGGGGCGGGCGAGGCCGGGAGGCTGCGCGCGCCGCCGTGGCACGCGCTGCCGGCGGACGAGGGGGTGCGGCGGCTGGCGTCGTCGCCCACCGGGCTGACGGCGGCGGAGGCGCGCGCGCGGCTCGAGCGGTACGGCCCGAACGCACTGCGGCCGCCGAAGCCGACCCCGGCGCTGCGGATCCTGCTGGCGCAGCTCCGGAGCGTGGTGGTGCTGCTGCTGGCGGCGGCGGCCGTCGCCGCGCTGCTGACGGGCGACGTGGTGGACGCCATCGCGATCGGCGCCGTGCTGGTCATCAACGTGGTGCTCGGCTTCGCGACGGAGCTGCGGGCGCGGCGGAGCGTCGAGGCGCTGATCCAGCTGGAGGTGCAGCGGGCGACGGTGGTGCGGGACGGCGCGGTGCGGGAGGTGGACGCGCGGGAGCTGGTGCCCGGGGACGTGATCCAGCTGGAGGCGGGGCAGACGGTGCCCGCGGACGCGCGGCTGCTGCGGTCCACGGAGCTGCGGACGGTGGAGGCGCCGCTGACGGGGGAGTCCGTTCCGGTGGAGAAGCGGGCGGACGCGGTGCTGCCGGAGGAGACGCCGCTGCCGGACCGGATCACGATCGTCTACAAGTCCACGGCGGTCGTGGCGGGGACGGCGCGGGCGGTCGTGGTGGCGACCGGCGCGGCGACGGAGGTCGGTCGGATCGGCGAGCTGGTGGCGGCGGCCGGCGAAGCGGAGACGCCGCTGGAGAAGCGGCTGGACGCGCTCGGCCGGCGGCTGGCGGTGGCGGCGCTCGGCGTCGCGGCGGTGGTGGCGGTGCTCGACCTGCTGAAGGGGGAGAGTCTGCTGCTCGTGCTGCAGACGGGGATCGCGGTGGCGGTGGCGGCGGTGCCGGAGGGGCTGCCGGCCGTGGTGACGATCGCCATGGCGGTCGGGGTGTGGCGGATGGCGCGGCGGAACGCGCTGGTCCGGCGGCTGCCGACGGTGGAGGCGCTCGGCGCCGCGACGGTGGTGTGCACGGACAAGACGGGCACGCTGACGGCGGGCGAGCAGACGGTCACGAGCGTGTGGGTGGCCGGGCACGAGGTGCGGGTGACGGGTGCCGGCTATGCGCCGGTCGGGGAGCTGGTGGACGAGGAGGGCCCGCCGGCGCCGGAGGTCCTGGCCGTCGTGCACCGGGCGCTGCGCGTGGCGGCGCTGGCGAACCGGGCGGACGTGGTGGAGATGCCGGCCGGGTGGATGGCGCGCGGGGACCCCACGGAGGCGGCGCTGCTCGTGGCCGCGCGGAAGGCCGGGCTCGAGCGGGAGGCGCTGCTGCGCGCGTGGCCGGAAGCCGCGGAGCTGCCGTTCTCCAGCGAGCGGATGCTGATGGCGACGTACCACCAGGCCGAGGATGGCCGGCTCGTCGCGCTGGCCAAGGGGGCGCCGGCACGGATCCTGGAGCGGTGCGAACGCTTCGCGGCGCTGGATGGCGACCGGCCGCTCGACGACGCCACGCGCAAGCGGGTCGAGGCGCGCAACGCGCTCATGGCGGCGCGGGGGCTGAGGGTCCTCGCGCTGGCGGAGGGGGTGGTCGGCGGGACGAGCGAGGCGGAGCTGAAGGGGCTGACGCTGCTCGGGCTGGTAGGGATGATCGATCCGCCGGCCGAGGGCGTGCGCGAGACGATCGAGCGGCTGCGTGGGGCGGGGATCCGCACGGTCATGGTGACCGGCGACCAGCGGCTGACGGCGGAGGCGGTGGCGCGGGAGCTGGGGCTGCTGCGGCCGGGGGACGAGACGCTCGGCGGCGCCGAGGTGGATGCGCTCACGGACGAGGCGCTGCGCGAGCGGGCGGACCGGATCGGCGTGGTCAGCCGGGTGACCGCGGAGGCGAAGGTGCGGCTGGTGCGGGCGTTCCAGCAGCGGGGCGACATCGTCGCCATGCTGGGCGACGGCATCAACGACGCGGCGGCGCTGCGGACGGCCGACGTGGGCGTGGCCATGGGCCGGCGGGGCACCGACGTGGCGAAGGAGGCCGCGGGGATCGTGCTGGCGGACGACCGGTTCCAGACGATCGCGGCGGCGGTGGAGGAGGGCCGCGTCGTCTACGACAACATCCGGAAGTTCGTGTTCTACCTCTTCAGCTGCAATCTCGGGGAGATCACGGTGCTTCTGGGCGCGGGGCTGGCGGGGCTGCCGCTGCCGCTCTACCCGCTCCAGATCCTGTGGATGAACATCGTGACGGACACGTTCCCGGCGCTGGCGCTGGCGCTCGAGCCGGGCGAGCCGGACATCATGCGCCGGCCGCCGCGGGCGCCGGAGTCCACGATCCTCTCGGGGCGCGTCCTCAAGGCGACGGTCGCGTACGCGATGCTCATCGGCGCCGCCACGCTCGCCGCGTTCCTGTGGGGGCTGCGCGCATATCCGGGCGAGCCGCGCCGGGCCGTGACGCTCAGCTTCATGACGCTGGCGCTCTCGCAGATCTTCCATCTCGGCAACGCCCGCAGCAACCGGCGCGTCACGGGGCTGCACCGGGCCGTGTCGAACCCGTACGCGCTGGCCGCCGTGGCGCTGACGGTCGGACTCCAGCTCATGACGGCGTACCTTCCGCCGCTGGCGCGGGTGCTGCGCGTCGAGACGCCAACGCCCACGGGGTGGCTCGTGGTGGCGGTGACGGCGCTCGTACCGGCGATCGTGGGGCAGCTCGTGAAGGGGCGGGCGGAGGACGGCTGAACGGCCGAGTGGAAGAGTGGGGGAGTGGGGGAGTGGGGGAGCGGGGGAAAAGCGATCCCCCGCTCCCCCGCTCTTCCTCTCCCCCGCTCCGTCGTCTAGATCCGCGCGAGCATGGGGGAGCGGGGCTCCTCCCGCGCGCGCCAGATCGACGGCGGCACCAGCAGGATCGGGCAGGGGGCGCGGCGCGTCACGGCGGAGGCCACGCTGCCGATGAGGGCGCGGCGGAGCGCGCCGTAGCCGTGGGTGCCCATGATGAGCAGGTCGCCCTCGATCTCCTCCGTGTAGCGGACGATCTCGTCGGCGGCCTCGCGCGCCCAGCGCAGCTCGATGGTGCAGGTGATGTCGGCGCTGGCGGCTTCCTCTCCCGCGCGACGGATGTCGCGGCCGAGCTCGGCGCGGAGCGTCTCGGCGAGGCGCTCGTCGCCCTCGGGCGGACGGTTGGCCACGTGCAGCACGCTCAGGCAGGCGGGCTCGTCCGCCGCGTGGAGCGCGGCCGTCCAGGCCACGGCCTGGCGGAGCGCGGCGCGCGACGGCTCGGAGAAGTCCACGGGCGCGATCACCGTGCGGACCGGGAGGTGGAGCGGCTCGTAGACGACGAGGCAGGAGACGGGGGCCGAGCGCACGACCTTGTCCGCGGTGGAGCCGAGGAAGGCGGCGGCGCCGCCGCCGCCGGTCGCGCGATGGCGGCCGACGACGATCAGGTCGGCGCGGACGTGGGCGGCGTGCTCCACGATGGCGCGGTGCGGGACGAAGATGACGACCTTGCGGCTGGCGATGCGGGTTCCGGCCGGCGCCGCGCGCTCGATCTGCGCGGCGAGGGCGGCATCGGCGGCGGCGAGGTTCCCGTCGAACGTGCCGGGCGCGGCATCGCCGTAGTGCACGGGCTGGAGGTCCCAGGCGTGCATGACGTGCAACTCGGCGCCGACCCGCGCGGCCAGCGTGGCGCCGGCCCGCAGCACGACGTCGGAGTTCGGGCTGAGGTCCGATGCGACGAGGATGGAGCGGATGGGGAATGGCGTCATGGCGGTCTCCGGGGGCGTGGGGCCAGGGTCGGAAGGTAGCGGGTCGCGCTCCCGCGGCGGTAGGGCCTCCGCCCGCGGTGGCGCGGATGTGAGCGACCCGCCCGGCGCGGGAGTCGGCCGGGCGGGTCGTACGCGGCGGTCGGGCGGCCGCGTCTAGCGCCCGGTCGATGCGAGCTTCGCGGCCTGCCCTCGGTGCGCCTTCACGCCCATCCGATCGAGCAGGTCGACGAAGGAGACGAGCTCCCGGGTCGGCTCGAACTTCTGTGCGTGGGGTGCCGTCCGGGGCTGGAACGCCGCGGCGATCTGCTCGTACCTCGCGCCGGGGTGCCAGAAGATCCAGTCGTCGAGACCGGTCTGGTAGACCGCCGAGATCTGATCGGACGCCTGCTGCGGCCCGTACGGGAAGTTGTGGTCCACCCAGGGCGCGCTGAAGGCCTGCAGCCACGGGATCACGCGTGCGGTGTGCGCCACGCCGGCCTGCTTCAGCCGCTGGATGCGCAGCTCGCCGGCGCCGATCGACTTGTAGACCGTCTCGTGCGGCATCCGGTTCGGGTGCGGCACGTTCGGCAGGTGCGTCGGGAGGAAATGCGACGGGTAGACCATGGGCAGCACGTGGTCCGCCGTGCTGACGATCGCCTCCCACTGCTGGCCGATGTTGATGTCGTCGGCATCGGCGGGGGAGAGGCCGAAGAGGTCCGCCGCCACCGGCACGCCGAGCGGATGGATCCGCTTCTTGGCCTCCGCCAGGAACGCGACGATGGCGTCCGAGCGCTCGCCCTTGGCCCGCGGATGGATCTGCGGCGGCAGGCTGGGGAACGGCTCGGGGAAGCGCACGTAGTCGAACTGTACCTCGTCGAAGCCGGCGCGGGCCGCCTCCTCGCCGAGCTGGACGTTGTAATTCCAGACGTTCGGGTCCCAGGCGCTCACCCAGGTGTTCCCCTTCTTGTCCATCCAGAGGGCGCCGCCGGGGCGGCGGATCGACCACTCCGGCTTCGCCTTCGAGAGGATCGGGTCCTTGAAGACGACGATCCGCGCGATGGCGTAGAGCTTGTGGGCGTGCAGCGTGTCGACGAGCGCCTTCAGGTCGTGGAGCGTGTTCTCCCGCGGCGTGGTCAGCTCGCGCGCCAGCGGGACCTGGCTGTCGTAGTGCGGGCCGCGCTCGTCCTTGGTGTCGACCACGAACGTGTTGATCTCCGTGCGGTCGGCGAGGTCGAGGAGCTGGTGCAGCCGCTTGCGCGAACCGGCCGCGTAGGCGTTCAAGTAGATCCCGCGAATCACGTCGGGAGCATGCCCGACCGCTTCGCGGGTGCCAGGCCCGGCCTCGGGGGCGGCCGGCTGGGCGGCAGGGACCGGCGTGGCCTTGCCGCGGTCGGAGCCAGCGTTCGGCTGGGCCTCGCCGCTGCCGCAGGCGGCGAGGAACGCGAGGGTGGCGAACAGTGGCGCGCTGCGGAGCATCGTAGAGGCCTTCATCCTGCTCTGGTCCGGGATTGTTGAGGGTTCGACGGTGCTGCGGGCCGAGGTCCGCCCGGCGGGCGGGAGGGGCCGGCCCGGGGAGGCCAGGCGGCGCAATCCGCAGGCCACGATAACGTAACGATGTGCCGGGCGGTCGGCCATTCGGGCCGAGGGACGGCGCGACGGCCGGTGGATCGTGGTATATTTCGGGCCGAACCCTCATCCGTCCGATCGGGAGAGCCCATGCACCGACGCCTGCTCGAGACGGTCGCGTCCGTCGCGGCCATCCTGGCGCCCGCCTGTGGCGCCGCGCAGCAGCGCCCCGCCGTGGCCGAGCCGCCACGGCTGGTCGTTCTGATCACCGTGGACCAGTTGAAGGAAGACTACTTCGACACGTACGCCAGTCAGCTCACGGGTGGACTCGCGCGGCTCGCGCGCGGCGGCGCCTTCTTCACGAACGCGTTCCAGGACCACGCCATCACCGAGACGGCGCCGGGCCACGCCTCGACACTGTCGGGCCGGTTCCCGCGGAGCACGGGGATCGTGCGCAACAGCGCCGGCGTGAACGATCCGCAGTCTCCGCTGGTCGGCGGTCCCGGGCCGGGAGCGTCGCCGTTCCGCTTCCGCGGCGGCACGCTGACGGACTGGCTGCGCACGGCGGACCCGGAGGTGCGGGCACTCTCGGTCTCGCGCAAGGACCGCGGCGCGATCCTGCCGCTGGGGCGGGCCCACCAGGAGGCGTACTGGTACTCGACGAACGGGAACTTCGTCACCAGCACGTACTACGCGGACACGCTGCCGACGTGGGTGCAGCGCTTCAACGCGCGGCGCACGGCGCAGTCCATGGCGGGGAAGGAATGGGCGCTGCTGCGGCCGGCGAGCGCCTACGCCGAGCGCGACAGCGTGCCGGCGGAGAGCGGCGGCCGGGACTTCGTCTTCCCGCACCGGCTGCCCTCCGATCCCGACTCCGCGGCGCGCTTCTTCGCGGACT
Source organism: Longimicrobiales bacterium (assembly GCA_035715725.1). GTDB lineage: Bacteria > Gemmatimonadota > Gemmatimonadetes > Longimicrobiales > RSA9 > JADGGV01. Next base: position 59,743 of record DASTKT010000213.1, read on the forward strand.
ACCCGTTCATGGACCAGCTCACGCTGGACCTGGCGCTGGAAGGCGTGCGGACGCTGCGGCTCGGCGCGGGGCCGCACACGGACGTGCTCGCGGTCTCCCTGTCCACGACCGACGCCGTCGGACACCGCTACGGCCCGGACTCCCGCGAGATCCACGACCAGATCCTGCGGCTCGACCAGATGCTGGGCGTGTTCATCGACTCGCTCTACACGCTCCGCGATTCGACGCAGGTGGTGTTCGCGCTGACCGCGGACCACGGCGTCTCGCCGCTGCCGGAGGTTCGGGCGGCGTCGCCGGCGGCGGCCGCGGCCGCGCACGTCAGCCTCGACTCGCTGGCGTCGGCGTTCTCGAAGTCGCTGGCCGGCCGCGGCGTGGGCGCCGGCGCGCTCTCGTTCGAGGACGGCATCCTGCTCGTGAACTACCCGGCCTTCACGCGCGCCCGGGTGAACGCCGACTCCGTGGTGCGCGCGTTCCGGGCGGCGGCGCTGCGCAACCCCGGCGTCGCCCGCGCGGACCTGATCTCCGCGCTGGCGACGAAGGACACCGTCGGCGATGCGGTCACCCGCCGCTGGCTGCACATGATCCCGCGCGACCAGCCGATCCCGCTCGGAGTGACGCTCAAGCCCGGCCACGTCTGGGGCGGGAGCGGCTCCGCCCACCACGGCCAGCCGAGCGACCAGGACGCGCACGTGCCCGTGATCTTCTACGGGCCGCCGTTCCAGCCCGGGCGCTACGCCACCTTCGCCCGGGTCGTCGACATCGCCCCGACGCTGGCCTGGGTGACGGGCGTAGAGCCGACCGAGCCGCTCGACGGGCGGATCCTGCGCGCGGCGCTGCGCAAGCCGCCGGCCGCGCCGGCGC
>DASTKT010000214.1:0-11059 GCA_035715725.1 Longimicrobiales bacterium
GCCAGCCGCGTCTCGCGGTGCCGCATCACCGCGCCCACGAGCCGCCAGGAGAACGCGCGCCGCGGGAACGGGAACGGCCCGTCGCGGTAGGCGAGCGCGACGAGCGCCGCGGCCACGAGCGCGCCCGCCGAGGTCGACAGCAGCACGAACGAGACGCCGCCGGCGCCCTCCAGCGCCTTCACCAGGTACGGCATCGCCTTGCCGACGGTGAGCGCGCCGACGACGACGCCGATGGCGAGGCCGCGGCGGGCGCGGAACCAGGTGGCGGCCATCTTCATGGCGGGCGGGTAGACGCCGGCGAGGAAGAAGCCGGTGAGGAAGCGGAGGACGAGGGCGGCGCCGAAGCCGGGCGCCACGAGGAGCGCGGCGTTGACGGCGGCGCCGGCGACGGCGGAGACGGCGAAGTAGGCGCGGGACGGGACGAGGTCGGCCAGGTTGAGGACGGCGGCGAGCGCGGTGCCGGCGACGAAGCCGAGCTGCACCGTCTCCGTGAGCGCGGCCGCCTGCTGCGCCGAGAGGCCCCAGAGCGCCTGGAGCTGCGGCGCCACGGCGCTGGCCGTGAGCCAGAGCGACATGCCGAGGAACTCGGCGAGCGCCAGCACGCCGAGCGTCGCCCAGGCGCGCAGCGCCGGGGCCTCGGCCTCGGCGGCGGGGGTGAGGACGCGGGTGGCCATCGGCGGATTCTAGGCGTCGGCCTCGAGATGGGCGAGGGCGCGTCCTTACGGCAGAGGGGGCGAGTGGGGGAGCGGGGGAGTGGGAGACTGCTGTCGTTTCCCCCACTCGTCCACTCCCCCGCTCTCCCGCTCCGCCGTGTACGCCGCCGCGGCGCGCGCCAGGATCTCGGCGACCTGCCGGACCGACTCGAGCTCGACCCACTCCTCGTCGGCGTGGGCGCCGGCGCCGGTGGGGCCGAGGACGACGACGTCGGCGCCGGCCGCGGCGATCAGCGCGGTGTCCATCCAGTACGCCCGCCCGGCGACGGTGGGCGGGTGGCCGAGCACGGCCTCGGCGGCGCGCGCCACGATCCGGGCGGCCGGCGCATCGACGGCGGTCTCCCAGGGGTCGCGGGCGAGGAGGACGCGCGCCGTCGCCTGGAAGGTCGGGTCCTGCGCGGCCAGCCGGTCGAGGATGGCGGTCACCTGGCCGAGCGCATGCTCCGGCGTCTCCCCGGGGAGCGTGCGCCGCTCGATGACCAGGCGGCAGCGGGCCGCGTACGTGCTCTCGCCGGTCCCGCCCTGGAGCAGCGCGGCGTGCAGCGACGGCGGGCCGAGCAGCGCATGCGGCGGCGAGCGCCGCAGCTCCGCCTCCAGCCGATCCAGCTCGGCCAGGAACCGGCCCATCCGCAGGTTCGCGTCGATCCCCAGGTCGAAGCGGCTGCCGTGCGCCGCCCGCCCGACGGTCTCGACCTCGATCCAGCAGAACCCCTTGTGGGCGACGACGAGCTCCAGCTCCGTCGGCTCCGTCACGATCGCCGCGTCCGCCCGGTGGTGGCGGAGCACCTCGGCCATCCCCACGCTCGCGACCTCCTCGTCGGCGACGAACGCGACGAGCACGTCGCCGGCCGGGCGCGCGTCCGCTTCCGCCAGCGCCTTGACCGCGGCCAGGCACGCGGCCACGCCGCACTTCATGTCGTACGCGCCGCGCCCGTAGAGGCGGCCGTCGCGGACCCTGCCGGCGAAGGGGTCGGCCATCCCCTCCACGCCGACCGTGTCGATGTGGCCGTAGAGCAGGATCGAGCGCCCGCCCGCCGCGCCCTTCAGCGTGCCCACCACGCTCGCGCGCCCGGGCTCGGGCTCGTGGAGCGCGACCGCGAGCCCGAGCCGCTCCAGCTCCGCCGCGAGCCAGCGCGCGATCTCCGCCTCGTTCGTCGCGCCACCGCTGAACGCGGGGTTGATCGAGTTGATCCGCACCAGCTCCGCCAGCGAGCGGGCCAGGTATTCGCCGTCCACGTGCACCATTCGCCTCCTCGGCCTCCCGAGTCCCGACGGCCGTCATCCCGGCCGCGGCGCGGCGGGATCTCGTGCGCCCAGGCCCGGAACGGACGTCGTGGGATCGTCGCGTGTTCGTCGGGTCGCCGGCGAATGTATTCCGGCTTCCGGAGGCGGGACAAGCCGGGACGGGGCCGGAGCCCGCGCGCGGGGCGGCCCGGTCGGGACCGCTCGCCCGCCCCACGGAAGCCTGGCCGCCGCTCCGTCGCGGGTATAACGTGGGAGCACACCACCACGTGCGATTCGCCTGCTTCCGCGTCGGCGTTGCTTCGCTTCGGCCGTTCCACCTCCCCCATCGCTCCAGCCGGGCCCGATCTCCCCCTCCGCGGGGCGTCCGATCCCCACGCCCGAATGCCCGTACCGGGGCCGACGGTCTGCGCGGGCGCTCGAACACGGGGCCGCGCGTTCACCGCGCTGCCCACCCGGCGGGCGGCGCCGGCGCGACGCCGCCGCCCGCTCCCGGTCCGGCCCCCGGTCCGATGCTCCGGGTTGTCCGACAGCCGATTCCTTGTCCTCCGACAGCGGCCCGACGGCGGGCCGCGCATCTTCGAAGGGTCGCATCCCGTGCCGGGCCCATGCTCCCGGCGGGCTCGGCGGCCGCTCCCCAGCGCATTCGGTGCCGACGTCCCCTGCGGCAGCCCATGGATAGCCTGACGAGACTCGTCGGCCGGTTTCGCCCGCGGCCGCGCGACGTCGCTTCCGCGGGCTCGTTCGGCGCGCTCGCCACCGGCGCCGCGGAGGCGCTGATCGTGGCGGACGGCGCGCTGCGGATCCGTGCGCTGAACGCGGCGGCCGAGCGGATGTTCGGGTTCTCGGCCGGCGAGGTGCGCGGGGAGCGGCTGGAGCGGCTGCTGTCGGCGGAGCCCGCGGACGGCGGGCCGGTGTCGGCGGGTCCGTTCGCGGTGAGCCGGTCGCGGTCGGAGGCGGCCGAGCGCGGCCGGGTGGTCGGCCGCCGCCGCGACGGGTCGCGCTTTCCGGCGGAGATCGGCGTCGCGGACGTGACGGAGGGGTCCGCGCCGCTCTACGTCGTGGTCGTGCGGGACCGCGCGCGAGCGAGCTGGGCGGAAGCCGCGCTACGGGAGAGCGAGGAGCGGTTCCGCGGCGCGTTCGAGGCCTCGGCGATCGGGTTCGCGCTCGTGGAGACGGACGGCCGGTTTCGCGCGGTGAACCGCTCGTTGTGCGAGATGATCGGGTACGGGGAGCCGGAGCTGCTCGGGCTGACGTTCCAGCAGATCACGCATCCGGAGGATCTGCGGGCGGACCTCGCGCTGCTGAACCACGTGCTGGCGGGCGAGCTGGACCGCTACCACCTCGAGAAGCGGTTCATCCACAAGCACGGGCACGTCGTGTGGATCGTGCTCGCGGTGTCGCTCGTCCGCGATGCGTCCGGCGCGCCGGCGTACGTGGTGGCGCAGATGACGGACATCACGGGGCGGAAGGCGGCGGAGCAGGGGCTGGCGCGGCACGCGGCGGAGCTGGAGCGCTCGAACGGGGAGCTGCGGGAGTTCGCCTACGTCGCGTCCCACGACCTGCAGGAGCCGCTGCGGACGGTGGCGAGCTACGCCCAGCTCGTGGCCGAGCGGTACCGCGGGCTGCTCGACGCGCGGGCGGACCGCTGGCTCGGCTACATGGTGTCGGGCGTCGAGCGGATGCAGCACCTGATCGGCGACCTGCTGGCGCTGGCGCAGGTGCGCACGGCGGAGGGCGCGTTCGCGCCGACGGACACGGCGGCGGTGGTCGTCCGGACGTGGGAGCGGCTGCGTGCCCAGCCCGCCGGCTCCGACGCGCAGCTCACGCTCGGTGCGCTGCCGGCCGTGGTGGCGAACGCGGCGCAGCTCGAGCAGCTCTTCCAGAACCTGCTCGGCAACGCGCTGAAGTATCGCCGCCCGGACGCGCCGCCCCGGGTGCACGTCTCGGCCGACCGCCGGGTCCGGGGCGGCTCGGCCGAGTGGGAGTTCACCGTTCGCGACAACGGCATCGGCCTCGACATGGCCTACGCCGACCGGATCTTCCAGATCTTCCAGCGGCTCCATCGGGACGACGACCACGAGGGGACGGGGATCGGCCTCGCGATCTGCAAGCGGATCGTCGAGCGCCACGGCGGCCGGATCTGGGTGGAGTCGGCGCCCGGCGAGGGCGCCATGTTCCGATTCACGATCCCGGAGCGAGAGCGATGAGGCAGAAGGCGATGCAGCCGGCGCGCATCCGCGCGCGTCGAACGGAGATCCTCCACGTGGAGGACAACACCGCGGAGGCCGAGCTCTTGCGGGACGCGCTGGCCGACTTCCCGGAGCTGACGCTTCGGACGCTGGTGGACGGCGTGGAGGCGCTGGCGTATCTCCGCCGGCCGGACGCGTTCGTGCGCGCCGCGCGGCCGGACCTGATCCTGCTGGATCTCGACCTTCCCGGGCTCGATGGCCGCCGCGTGCTCGCCGAGCTGAAGGCGGACCCCACGCTGCGCGCGATCCCGGTCATCGTGCTCTCCGGCTCCACGCTGGAGGAGGATCTCGCGCTCGCCTACGAGCTGGGGGCGAACGCGTACGTCGTCAAGCCGGCGCAGCTCAACCAGTTCCGCGCGGTGGTGCGCGCCATCTGCGACTTCTGGTGCGGGGCCGCGGCATCGCCGGGACGCCCCGCGGGCAATGGGTAGCGAGCGGCAGGGGCGCGCCGAGCGCCACGGGGAGCCGACATGGTCGAGGATGCACGCACCGCCTCTCCCACCGTCCTTCTGGTCGAGGACAATCCCGCGGATGCCGAGCTGATCGCGGTGCGCCTCGAGCCCGAGATCGGGGCGACGAACGCCGCGCCCGTCCGGCTCCTGCAGGCCGACAGCGCGGCGGCGGCCTGCGCCACGCTCGAGGGCGCGGCCGTCGACGTCGTGATCCTGGACCTGTCGCTCCCCGATGCACGCTGGCTCGAGGCGCTGCACCGCGTGCGGGCCGCGGCGTCGGACGTGCCGGTGATCGTGCTCACGGGCACCGCCGACGAGGCGCTGGCGCTGGAGGCCCTGCGCGCGGGCGCACAGGACTACGTGCTGAAGCCGCCGCCGGACGGAGCCACGCTGCGGCGCATCCTCGGCTATGCGCGCGAGCGGCAGCGCCTGCTGCGGGAGCTCGACCAGGCGGTGCGGACGTCGGAGACGGCGGCGCTGCGCTGGCGCCTGCTGGCGGAGGCCGGCCGGCTCCTCGCCACGGCGGAGCTGCCCGGCCCCGCGCTCGCCGAGGTCGCCGGCCTGCTCGTCCCCGCCGCGGCGGACGCGCTCGTGCTCCTGTACCTGGGCGACGACGAGGTGCCGAGCGTGGCCGAGGTGGCGCACGTCGACACCGGGCGCGCCGCGGAGCTGCGCCGCCGCCTCGACGAGCTCCTCGCCGCGCCGGTGGTGGCGCTCGACCGGCTGCGGCGCGCCGCGGCCGCGGCGGACGCCGGCGACGTGGCGGGATCGGAGGCCGCGCTCGCGCCGCTGCTGGCCTCGCTCGACGTCGCCTCCGGGATCGGCGTCCCGCTCGGCGTCGCGGACCGGGTAAGCGGGCTGGTCGCGCTCGCCCCGCCGGCCGGCCGGTACACCGCGGCCGCCGACGTCGAGTTCTGCCGCTCGCTCGCCGACCGCATCGGCCAGGCGCTCGAGCGGGCCCGCCTCTTCCGCCAGGCGCGGCGCGCCGTCGCGGCGCGCGACCGCGCCTTCGGCATCGTCTCCCACGACCTGCGCAACCCGCTCGGCACGATCCAGATCTGCGCGACCGCGCTCCTCGACCCGAAGCCGCCGCCGCTCAGCGGGATCCGCGACATGGCGCAGATCATCCAGCGGTCCGCCGCCTGGATGCAGCAGATCGTGCAGGACCTGCTCGACCGCGCCAGCCTGGACGCCGGCCGGCTCGCGCTGGAGCGCCGGCCGACCACGGCCGCGGACGTGATCGGCGCCGCGCAGGTGATGTTCGCCCCGGTCGCCGAGGAGGAAGGGCTGGAGTTCGTCGTCGAGAGCGCGACCGACCTCCCGCCGTTCGCCGCCGACCCGAGCCGGCTCCTGCAGGTGCTGTCCAACCTGCTGAGCAACGCCATGAAGTTCACGCCGAGCGGCGGGCGCATCGTGCTGTCGGCGCGGAAGGCCAGCAAACGGGAGTCGGGGCTGGCGAGCGCGCTCCGCTTCGCGGTGAGCGACACCGGCCCCGGCATCCCGCCCGACGAGCTGGCGCACGTCTTCGACTGGTTCTGGCAGTCCCGGCGCCGCGGGGGGAGCGGCGCGGGGCTCGGGCTCTCGATCGCGCGGGGCCTGATCGAGGCGCATGGCGGCCGCCTCGTCGTCGAGAGCACGCCCGGCCAGGGGAGCACGTTCTGGTTCACGATCCCCGCCGGCGTCGAAGCCGTGACGCCGATCTGAGCTTCATCACACGGTACGGGGCATGTCGAAGCGACCGATGGAGCACCGTCCACAGGGCGCGCTGGTGGAGCTCGGGGCGAGGCTCGCGGCGCGACCGTACGCGCGCCGCGGCGTGCCGATGAGCACCGAGACGATCCGCATCATCCTGGCCGACGACCACGAGATGGTGCGCGAGGGGCTGCGCCTGCTGCTGCGCGCGGCGCCGGACATCGCGGTGGTGGGCGAGGCGGAGAGCGGCGCGGCGGCGCTGGCGCTCGCGCGGCGCGTCGTGCCGGACATCGTCGTCCTCGACCTCGACATGCCCGGCGGCGACGGGCTGACCACGCTGCGCGAGCTGGGGCAGACGCTGCCCACCGTGCGCGTGCTCATCCTCACCATGTACGCGGAGCAGGAGCGCCTGCTGCCGCTGCTCGAGGCGGGCGCGCGGGGCTACCTGACGAAGGAGGCGGCGTCGCAGGACCTGGTCGAGGCGATCCGCGTCGTGGCCGCGGGCGACATCTACGTGCGCCCCACGGCGGCGAGGCTGCTCGCCGCGGCCGTCGTCCCGCAGCGCGCGGCCCGCACGGCCACCGGCCGGTTCCACGCGCTGAGCGAGCGCGAGCAGACGATCCTCCGGCTCGTGGCCCAGGGGTACAGCGGCGCGGAGATCGCCCGCCAGCTCCGCATCAGCAGCAAGACCGTCGCGGCCTACAAGCAGCGCATCGAGGAGAAGCTCGGGCTCGAGCACCGCACCGACTACGTCCGCTTCGCGATCCAGGCGGGGATCCTCGTCGCCTGAGCCCCGCGGCGCCGCTCGCGCGCTGCGTGCCGCGCCGCGAGCGGCGGGCTCGACCCCTCGCCTGGCCCCTTCCGGTCCCCGCCTCGCCCCACACGCTTCCGCCTTGCCCGGCAGGCGGCCGGGCATTCGCGGAAGCCCCCCTGCGCGGTTGCCCGATACCGCGCCCACCCCCCGCCGCCGATGATCGACGGAAACGCGCAATCCGTCGAATCGGGGGCCATCAACATGTCAGCGACACGCGGCGACGCGGTGGCCGGCACACGTCGCGTCTTCGTCGTGGACGACGACGACTTCACGCGGGCGGTGCTGGAGCGGATCATCACCGCGGCGGGGCTGGAGGTGCGGACGTTCCGCCTGGCCCGGGAGTTCCTGGAGAACGGCTGCCACCTCAAGCCCGGGTGCCTCGTGCTGGACATGTGCCTCCCGGACCTGGACGGGCTCGAGGTGCAGGCGCGGCTCCTGGCCGACGGCTCGTTCATGCCGATCATCTTCCTGACCGGCTTCGGCGACGTCTCGACCGCCGTGCAGGCCATGAAGGCGGGCGCGATCGATTTCCTCCGCAAGCCCGTCGCGGTCAAGGCGCTCCTCGCCTCCATCGACGCGGCGCTGGCGGAGGAGGCGCGCGTGCGGAAGGAGCGGGCCGACCAAGCGGCGGCGCGCCGGCGCTACGAGCGGCTCACCCCCCGGGAGCAGGAGGTCTTCCACCACGTCGTCGCCGGGTTGCTGAACAAGCAGATCGCGCGCGAGATGGGCGTCACGGAGAAGACGGTCAAGTTCCACCGCGCCAGGGTGATGGAGAAGATGGGGGTGAGGCGGCTGGCGCAGCTCGTGCACGAGGCGGGATTGCTGGAGGAAGCGATCCCGCCGGACGCCTGACCGCGCACGGCGCCCCCGCAGGCCGCCGCGCTGTCAGACGAACGGGAAGCGCGGGTCGGGTGACCCGACATTGTCGGCACCCCGCCGCCGCGGTTACGTGAGTGGGACATGTCGTCCCTTCGGGCACGTGAGGCGCCGACGGATCGGCGGAAGGAGAGAGGCAATGGCGGCAGCGGCGAATGCGAGCACCGAGTCCATCCGGCTGCAGGTGGCGGGCGCGAGGTCGCGCGACGTCGGCAGGGGCGTGGCACGCCTGGGCCAGCGTGCCTTCGACGCCCTCGGGCTGGAGGAGGGCCAGGTCATCGAGATCCAGGGGAAGCGGACCACCGCGGCCATCGCGCTGCGGCCGTACCCCGAGGACGCGGAGGTGGACGCGATCCGCCTGGACGGCCTCGAGCGCGCGAACGCGGACGTCGGCATGGGCGACCACGTCGAGGTGCGGAAGGCGGTCGCCAAGCCCGCGCGGCGCGTGACGCTGGCGCCGGCCCAGCCGAACGTGCAGCTGCGCGGCTCCGGGGAGGTGCTCCGCCGCACCCTGCTGCGCCGGCCGGTCGTGGCCGGCGACGTCGTCTCGACCTCCGGCTACCAGCGCCGGCCGCAGGCCACGGCCGAGCGGGACATGTTCTCCGACGAGTTCTTCCGCGGCTTCTTCGACCAGCCCACCTTCGCGCTGCAGGAGATCCGGCTGCGCGTCATCTCGACGACGCCGCGCGGGATCGTGCAGGTCGCGGAGAACACGGAAGTCGAGCTGCTGCCGGAGTACACGGAGGCCGAGGAGGTGCGCCGCGCCGACGTCACCTACGACGACATCGGCGGGCTGGGCGAGACGCTGCAGCAGATCCGCGAGATGGTCGAGCTGCCGCTGAAGCACCCGGAGCTGTTCCAGCGGCTGGGCATCGATCCGCCGAAGGGCGTGCTCCTCTACGGCCCGCCGGGCACGGGCAAGACGCTGATCGCCCGGGCGGTGGCGAACGAGGCGGACGCGCACTTCCACCACATCGCCGGCCCCGAGATCATGGGGAGCCACTACGGCGAGAGCGAGCAGCGGCTGCGCGAGGTGTTCGAGGAGGCGCGCGCGGCGGCGCCGGCGATCGTCTTCATCGACGAGCTGGACTCGATCGCGCCGAAGCGGGCCGAGGTGACGGGCGAGGTGGAGCGGCGCGTCGTCGCCCAGCTGCTCACGCTGATGGACGGCCTGGAGCCGAGGCAGAACGTGGTCGTGATCGGCGCGACGAACCGCCCCGAGGCGATCGACGAGGCGCTGCGCCGGCCGGGCCGCTTCGACCGCGAGATCACGGTCGGCGTGCCGGACACGGAAGGCCGCCGCGAGATCCTCGGCATTCACACGCGCGGCATGCCGATGGCCGACGACGTGAACCTGGACGAGCTGGCCCGCATCACGTACGGCTTCGTCGGCGCCGACCTGGCCGCGCTGGCGCGCGAGGCGGCGATCGAGGCGCTGCGCCGCAACCTCCCGCAGATCAACGTCGAGGAGGGCGAGATCCCGCCGGAGGTGCTGGAGCACCTGCGCGTCACGCACGACGACTTCACCACCGCCATGAAGCGCGTCCAGCCGTCCGCGCTGCGCGAGATCATGATCCAGGTGCCCGACGTCGGCTGGAACGACGTGGGCGGCGCCGCGGACGCGAAGGATCTGCTGCGCGAGGGCGTCGAGCTTCCGCTCAAGCGGCCGGACGCGTTCCGCCGGCTGGGCATCCGCCCCGCCAAGGGGTTCCTGCTGTTCGGCCCGCCCGGTACCGGCAAGACCATGCTCGCGAAGGCGGTCGCGCGGGAGTCGGAGGCGAACTTCATCGCCTCGAAGTCCTCCGACCTGCTCTCGAAGTGGTACGGCGAATCGGAGCAGCAGGTCTCGCGGCTGTTCGCGCGGGCCCGGCAGGTCGCGCCCACCGTCATCTTCCTCGACGAGATCGAGTCGCTCGCGCCGCAGCGCGGCGGCGGGCTCGGCGAGCCGGCCGTGACCGAGCGCGTGGTCAACACCATCCTGGCGGAGATGGACGGGCTCGAGGAGCTGCAGAGCGTGGTCGTCATCGGCGCGACGAACCGCCCCACGCTCATCGACCCCGCACTGCTGCGCCCCGGCCGCTTCGACGAGCTGGTCTACGTCCCGGTGCCGGACCGCGAGGGCCGCCTGCAGATCCTGCGCATCCACACGAAGGGGATGCCGCTCGCGCCCGACGTCAACCTGGACGACCTGGCGGACCGAACGCAGGGGTACAGCGGCGCCGACCTGGAGGATCTCACGCGCCGCGCCGGGATGCACGCGCTGCGCGAGAACCTCGAGGCGAGCACCGTGGAGATGCGCTTCTTCGAGCGGGCGCTCAAGGAGGTGCGCCCGTCGGTCACTCCCGAGATGGAGCGCGAGTACGCGCAGCTCGCGGAGCGGCTCAAGCGGGCCGACGCGGAGCGTCCGCGCATCGGGTTCGACCGGGGCGAGCGCATGGCCGCCGATTAGGTCCCGTCGGCCCGTACCGTTGAACCTCTACGAGAGGGAGCCATGATCGGCGATCTGACAAGGAACTGGTGGGTGCTGGTGGTCGAGGGCGTGCTCGCGATCGTCTTCGGTCTCCTCGCGTTCTTCATGCCGGGCATCACGCTGGCCGCGCTGGTCCTGCTCTTCGGCGCCTACGCCTTCGTCGACGGCATCATCAGCCTCGTCTCGGCCGTGCGCGCGCAGGAGGGGAGCCCCTGGTGGGCGCTCGCCATCCGCGGCGTCGCGGGGATCGGCATCGGCGTCATCACGATCCTCTGGCCGGGGATCACGGCCGTCACGCTGCTCTTCCTCATCGCCGCGTGGGCCATCATCACCGGCGTCCTGGAGATCGTGGCCGCGATCCGCCTGCGCAAGCTGATCAGCGGCGAGTGGCTGCTGGCGCTGGCCGGCATCGCCTCGCTCGCGTTCGGCATCCTGCTGCTCGTCGCGCCCGGACCCGGCGCGCTGGCCGTGGTGTGGATCATCGGCGCCTACGCCATCATCTTCGGCGTCCTGCTCATCGTGCTCGGCCTGCGGCTGAAGACCCATGG
>DASTKT010000215.1:0-8855 GCA_035715725.1 Longimicrobiales bacterium
TTCGAGAGCACCGATGTGTTGCAGGAGCCGCCCGAGACCGACGGCCCGGTGCCGGTCACGCTGGCGCCGGCGGCGTACGTCTTGTCGCGCATCCCCTTCAGCATCGTCCAGGTGACGTCGCCGAACTGCGAGAACGTAGTATCGGCGATCGTGCTGTCGGTCTTCACCTGGCCGGTGAGCTGGTACGAGTTCCCGGACGTCGTGAGCGGCGTCGTGTCCCGGCTGTGGATCGCATCGGTGGCGCCGCGGTCCGTGCAGTTGCTGTCCGTCCAATTCGACGGCACGTAGTCGGTCCCGTTGATCGTCGCGTTGCCGCCCATCTGCACGCCGCCGAAGCTGGTGATGGCGCGGTCCTGCGGGAACGTCATGTTGACCGTGCGGACGATCTGGGCCAGCGTCCGGCTGCCGCGGGAGAAGCCGCGCCCCGCCTTCCCCGTCGAGATGACCGTGATGAGCGGCCCCTGCTTGCGCACCTGGACGGTGTACGTGCCGAGCGCGCCGCCGTTCGGGAGCGACACGATCGTCGTGCCGAGGTCGTCGATCGAGCTGTCGGCGAGCGCGTCGAAGTACGACCGCGGCTGGCCGTCGATCGTGTTGTTGAGCCCCGCCTCGGCGAGGTACATCGCCTCGTCGGAGCGCAGGACCGAGGTGCCGATGGCCCCTTCCTCGCTCCCCGCGTAGAAGGTGCCGGTCACGATGGCGCCGACGATGACGAGGGCCAGGAGCGCGCCGGCGAGGGCGAAGCCTTCGCGGGCGGAGGTCGGACGGTCGTTCGGCTGCGGGGCGTTCATGCGAGGCTCCTCAGTTTCCGCGGAAGTAGACGTCGGATGTGAGGGAGTCGACGTAGCTGCCGTTGCGTGGCCGGGCGGCGCCGGGCGTGGCGCCGACGATCGTGATGCGCATCCGGCGGATCGCCCGGCGCCCCGCCGCGGTGGTCAGGTTCGCGCCCGGGATCAGCGCGTTCAGCGTATCGTAGTACTGGAGCACGAGGCCGCGGTTGGCCGGCGAGGCGAGCGGCCCGATGATCGGCTCCAGGGTCGCCAGGTCGCCGACGCGCCGGCCGAGGTACCAGTTGCCGTTGATCATGAAGTTGCCGTAGACCAGCCGCTCGATGGAGCGGATCGGCGCACCGCTGCGCACATTGGCGCGCACGCCGTCGTCGTAGACCCCGATCCGCTGGACGGTCGAGTTCGGCCAGACCGCGTTCGCGCAGCTCGTCGTGCCGGTATCGGTGACGAACGTCTCGCGCCAGACGTCGTCGGTCATGGACGTCGCGCTCGGACCGTCGGAGAAGACGAGGATCGTATCGTTGGTGGCGAAGCGGTCGCCCATCGTCCAGACGTCGAGTTTATTCGTCGTCGCCGGGCCACAGACGAAGCCGCTCTTGCGCAGGGTCTGGATCCGCACCGAATCCGAGGACGCCATCAGGATGTCGCCGCCGGAGGTGCTGACCTCGCGCAGCTCGGCCTGCAGGATCTGCATGGTGGTGCGGATCGTCTGCTGCGTCGCGGTGACCACGCGGGCCTGACGCCCCGACTGGTCCTGGTAGACGACGAGCTTGTAGACGCCGGTCAGGATGATGATGACCAGGACGGCCACGACCAGGAACTCGACCAGCGTGAAGCCGGGCGCACGGCCGTTCATTCTCATCGGAGCGGCCTGGCGAAGGTGACGATGAACGTGTCCCGCGCCGCGGTCTTCCAGCCGGACCGGTAGCCCATCCCCTCGGTGAAGATCGTGATCTTCTTCCGGTCGTAGTCCGGTGCGAGCGACGTGATGTCGTACCATACCTTGTAGCCCTGCACGGACAGCGGCCCCGAGGCCAGCACCGCCGCCACCGAGTCGTATCCCATGGGATCGCCCATCTTCGCCCGGAGCTGCTCGATCGTCGATGCGACGACCATCGCGCGGCGCGTGTCCACCTTGGTCATGCGGATCCGCGTCATGGCGTACGAGGACATGCCCGCCATCGACAGCAGCCCCACCGCGAGCAGCACGACCGCCACCATCAGCTCGACCAGGCTGAAACCGCCGCGCACCGTCACTCCCTTCGTCGGCGACGTCATGGCGCGTTCACCTGCCCGAGCGGCCGCACCTCGGCCGTCGCCGTATCCGTTCCGTTGATGAAGTGGATCGAGCTGGTCCCCGCCGTCGTGCCGCAGCCGCGCTGCGCGAAGCCGCGCGGCCCGTAGCAGATCCGCACCGAGTCGCCCGACGGGATCGTCGCCTTGAACTCGAACCCGAAGTCCACCTGGTCCAGGAGCGTATCCCCCGCGGCGTAGCGCGCCGTGATCGTGCCTTGCCGCGTGCTCGGATCGAGCCGGAAGTCGACGCGCGTCCCGCGCTGCACCGCCTGCGAGCGCGCCCGCCGCGTCATCCAGACGAACGTGTTGCGCGCACCGGTAGCGCGGCGGTTCGATTCGGCGCGCCGGAAGCCGAGCACGCTGATCGCGGCCAGGATCGCGATGAAGACGGTGACCGTGAGCAGCTCGACGACCGTGAAGCCTTCACGGTCGGATCGAAGCCAGCGGGTCGTTTCGGGTTCAGCGGCCTTCACGTGCCCTCCACGGAGCGGTCGAGCGCGCCGGCGTCGAGCCGGGCCGTCGCAAGACGCCACAGTACGCGCGCCTCCCCCATACGATTTCCGTGCCCCAGACAAAGTTGATATTTCACAACCGTTTATGCGCGCTCTGCGTCCGCTGGCGACGCAAAAAGTAGCGACCGGGGAAAAGTCTACTCGTAAGCCGGAAGCCACCATCGGCCGGGGGGACGGAACGGTCGGGCGAGCCCCGGCGCCTGCGCGACCGCGCGCACGAGCGCGCAGGCGCGGTAGCGCGCCATCCCATCCCAGGCCACCGCACCGCCGGCGCGGAGCGCGCCATCCAGCGTCACGCCGCTCGCCGCGACGACGTTCCCCGCCACCAGTATCGGCCCGATGAAGGCCGTACCGGAGTCGAGGGTCAGGCTGCCGGTAACGACGAGCACCCCCTGCCCCGCTCCGCCGGCCACGCGCAGGTCGCCGGGCGCGAAGATGAGCGGGGCGTAATCGGCGCATGAGCCGGCCGGATCGGCGGGGTCGCCCCAGTTGCCGGCGGCCGAGCGATCGCAGCCGCCGGCGTCCGCGGCCGGGGCGAGCCGGACCGTGCCGGTCTCGGTCCTGTCCGCGACGGCGGCGATGCGAGCCCAGTCGAGCGGGCCGAGCCCGGCGGTTCCGGCCGCCGGTGGCGCAGAGACGTCGACCGGCGGCGCGCCCGCGAGCGTGGCGCCGGCGGCTGCGCCGAGCGCGCCGGGCGCCGGGACCAGGACGCCGGCGCGGGCGCCGGTGCCGAAGACGGCCGCGACCGTGTCGACGGCGCCGTCGCACCAGGCCGCGGGCCAGCCCACGGGTGCGCCGGCCGGGTCCGCGCCGTCGACCGTGGCCGTGGCGCCGAGGGCGACCGAGGCGCCAGTGATGGCGGCGGGGAACGGCGCGAGCAGCTCGCGGAGCTCGAGGAGGCGGAGCAGGAGCCCGGCGCGGGCGTGGGCGCGGCGAGCGCGGCCGTCGCCCTCGATGGCGATCCAGCCGGGCGCGAGCCGGCGGATGGCCGCGTGGCCGGCGGCATCCGACCGATCCGCCAGGTCCGGCCCGGGGAGCGCGGCAGAGGGCGGGAGCCGCCGGACGGCCGGCCACGCGGCGACTGCGGCCATGCGGGCCGCGGAGCCGGCCAGCGTGCGGGCACGCAGCGCGTCGGTCCGCTCGGCGGCGGCGGAAAACGCCTGCGCCGCGGCGAGCACCGCTCCCGCGGCGGCGAGCGCGAGCACGACGAGCGTCACGAGCGCCACGACGAGCGCCATGCCGCGGCGGTTCACGGGAGTGCCCCGGCGCCGGGCGCGGCGCGGTCGAGGAACGGCACGCGCACTCGCGACCCCGGCCGGGTGAGGCCGCCTGCGAGCGGCCTCCCGACCAGGCGCGCGGAGAGCGCCCAGGCGGCCGTCGGGTCCGCGGTGGGGCCTCCGGCGGAATCGAGCGCCTGGAGCGTGGTGGCGGGGTCGAGCCAATCCCCGGTGAGCGGCTGGCGCCCCTCGGCGCCGCGCTGGTATCTCAGCGCGCCCGAACCGAGCGAGTAGGCGCCGCTCTCGAAGACGAGCAGGAGCGCGCCGGCCGGCGGCGCGGCGGCGAGCTGCCAGTGGAGCAGCTCACCGGCATCCGGCAGGCCGCACGTCCCGACCGCCGGGGCGCTCGCGCCGAGCGGGGCCGCGGGCGCGGGCGGCGCCACCGCGAGCACGGAGTCCTTGTCCGGGTTCGGGTCCCGGAGCCCGCGCCAGCGCACGAGCACGCCGTCGGCGACGATGCCGCAGACGATGCCGGCGCCCCGGAACGCCCGCAGCGCGACCGAATCGCCCGCGACGCCCCGGAGGTCCTCGCTGGGGCGGAGCCCACGCAGCTCGCCGCCGAGCACGGCGGCGGTCGTGAGCAGCGCGTCCGCGCGGGCGGCCCGCTCCGCGCGCAGCCGGGCGAGCCGGCCGTCCATCGCGACGAGCCCGAGCGCCGCGCCGCAGGCGAGCACCGCGAGCAGCGTAGCGACGAGCGTCTCGACAAGGGAGAAGCCGGCGCGCCCGGTCACGGCGCGGCTCCGAGCGGCGCCGGCGCGGGCGCCAGGTAGCTGCGGAACGTCAGCGTCTCGCCGGTGGGGCCGCGGGCGTACGCCCGCAGGTCGCAGATCCGGACCGGGTCGCCCGCGGCGACGCTCCACTCGACGGGCACGGCGTCGACGAGCCGGCTGCCGGAGCGGGGATCGGATTCCTGCGCGAGGGAGTCGAGGACGAGCTCGGCAGCGGCGGTGGCGGCCTCCCGCGCCTCCGCACGGTCGAGCGCGCCGGCGGAGAGCGTGGCCGCGGCGCCGGCGGTGAGCGCGGCGATCGCGACGAGGCCGAGTGCGACCGCGACCTCGATCAGCGTGAAGCCCGGCCTCACCATACGCGCACCCGGCCGTACGACGAGAGCGTGAGGCGCGCCTCCGCGCCGCCCCGCCGAAGGCGCACGGTCCGGCTCGTCACCCGGCCGATTCCGAGCCCGTCGAAGCGGAGCCGCACCGGATCCTCGCCCCGGCCGTCGACGGCGAGCGCCACGCCGAAGCTCGCGCCCAGATCCAGGACGTCGGGCGGGCCGCCGTCGGCGTCGATCCAGGCACGGCGCCCCGCCAGGTCGAGGACGACCGTGGCGCCCCCGCGCGCCGCCGCGACCGTCCGGCCCCGCACGACGAGGCCGGCCAAGGCGTCCCGCGCCGCCCGCGCGGCGACGGCGCCCTCCAGGTAGCGGAGCCCGGGCACCGCGAGCGCGGCCAGCGCCGCGACCAGCAGCAGCGCGCCCAGGAGCTCGGGAAGCGTGTGGCCAGCAGAATCGGATCGGCGAGTCATGGGCGGGAGGCTACCCCGAGCACCGGGGCGCACCCATGGCGGGAACGGTCCAAAAACAGCGGCGCGGCGTCCGCCGAGCGGAGCGCCGCGCCGTGTCGACCGCGGAGCCGGAGCGCTTACTCCAGACCGTACTCCCGGATCTTGTAGAGGAGCGCGCGGGAGCTCAGCTCGAGCAGGTCGGCGGCGCGCGTCTTGTTGCCGCCCGTGCGCTCGAGCGCCCGCTGGATGAGGCGCCGCTCGAGGACGGCGCCGTGCTTCTTCACGGACAGCTCGTCGTCGGGGAGCGCGGCGTCCACCATGGCGACGGGGGCGTGGATGTGCGGCGGCAGGTCGCCCGCCGTCAGCTTCGGCCCCTCGGCCAGCACCATCGCGCGCTCGATCGTGTTCTCGAGCTCCCGCACGTTGCCGGGCCACGGGTACTCGAGGAGCATGCGCATCGCGTCGCTCTCCACGCCCTTGAGCGCCAACCGCAGCTTGCGGTTGTACGCATCCACGAAGTGGGCGACGAGGAGCGGGATCTCCTCCCGGCGCTGGCGCAGCGGCACGAGGTGGATGGGAACGACCGCGATGCGGTAGTACAGGTCCTGGCGGAAGCGGTTCTGCCGGATCTCCTCGGCAAAGTCCTTGTTCGTCGCGCAGACGAGCCGCACGTCGATGGGACGCGTGCGCGTGTCGCCCAGGCGGCGGACCTCGCGCTCCTGCAGCGTGCGCAGCAGCTTCACCTGCAGCGACATCGGCATCTCGCCGATCTCGTCGAGGAAGACCGTCCCGCCGTTGGCGGCCTCGAACAGCCCGGGCTTGTCCCGATCCGCACCGGTGAACGCGCCTCGGACGTAGCCGAACATCTCCGATTCGAGCAGGTTCTCCGGGATCGCCCCGCAGTTCACGGGGACGAACGGCGCGGCGGCGCGGTCGCTCTCCGCGTGGATGAGGCGCGCGATCAGCTCCTTGCCCGTGCCGCTCTCCCCCGTGATCAGCACGGACGACGGGTGCTTGGCCACCTTCGCCGCGGTCTCCAGCACCTTCGTCATGGCCGGCGACTTGGCGATGATCTGCCCGTAGCGCCGGTCGATCGACACCTCCTCGCGCAGCCGCGTGACCTCCCGCCGCAGCGCCTCGCGCTCGACCGCCTTCCGCAGCGTGAGGATGAGCTGCTCCGGGCTGAACGGCTTCGGCAGGTAGTCGTAGGCGCCCTTGCGCATGGCGTCGATCGCCAGCTCCGTGCTGCCGTACGCCGTCATCACGATCACGAGGGCGTTGCCGCCCTGCGCCGTGTAGCGCTCGACGAATTCCAGCCCGGTGACCCGCGGCATACGCGCGTCACAGAGGATGATGTCGGGCTGTTGCTCGAGCGCGCGGCCGAGGCCCTCCTCGCCATCCGCGGCGGTCTGGGCCTCGAAGCCCTCCTCGCCGAGGATGAGAGAGACGGTCTGCCTCAGGCCGGGTTCGTCGTCGATGATCAGGACCTTCATGGGGGATGCCACGGAAGGGGCGTCGCGGAATAGCGCTCAACCCGGGCCGGCATCGGCGCCGGCACCCGCCGCTATTCCTACGACGAGCAGCGGTAAAATACAGGAAGCGTGCCGATCACACCAGCGTTTGACGCCGGGGGCGCTCACGGCGCTCACTCGCCGCCGGACGACAGCGCCGACGACTCGCCGTCCGGCTCGACGCCGGCGGCCTCGAGCAGGGCCGCGGTCATCGGGTCGTAGGCGGGGAGGAAGATGCGGAAGACGGCGCCGCCCTCGGGGAGCGTGTCGGCGGCGATCGTGCCGCCCATCCCGTCGATGAGGCGCGCGCAGACCGCCAGGCCGAGGCCGGTTCCCTTCCCCGGCTCCTTGGTCGTGACGAACGGCTCGAAGATCTGGTCCAGCAGCTCGACCGGGATGCCCGGACCGTTGTCGATAACCTCGATCACCGCCACCTCGCCCGCGGGGAGGAACGTCATGCCGCGCGGGACGCGGCCGGCCAGCGCGAGCCGGCGGCGGTGCGAGTAGTCGACGCCCGGCGGATCGTCCCGGCGATGGACCGGCCGCATCAGCGCCGGATTGTGCCGCTGCTTGGACGTCCGGACCTGGATCCGGGGTGAGCGCGTGCCCTCGAGCGCATCGACCGCGTTCACCAGCAGGTTCACGAACACCTGCTGGAGCTGGTGCTGGTCGGCGCGAATGGGGGGGAGATCGTCGGACAGATCCTGCGTCACGTCGATGCCGGCGAAGCGGCCCTGCAGGTCGATCAGCTCGACGGACTGCACGATGACGCCGTTCACGTCCACGGGGCGCGCCCGCGCCTCGCGGACGCGGGCATAGTCCAGGAGCCCGCGGATGATCCGGTCGATCCGGCGGGACTCGCTCTCCGCCGCGACGATGAGCTGGCGCTGCGGGTCCGCCAGGCCCCGCCCCGCCAGCCCCAGGTAGTTCATGACCGCGCTCAGCGGGTTGCCCACCTCGTGCGCGATGCCGGCGGCGAGCCGCCCCACGGAGGCCATCTTCTCGGCCCGCAGGATCGCGTCGCGCGCACCCGCCAGCTCCCGATTCGTCTCCTGGAGCGACAGGATGTTCGCGGCGAGCGCCTCCTGGTTCTTCATCAGGCGCTCCGCCATCCGGTTCACCGCGTCCGCGAGGCGCGCCATCTCCGCGGACTCGGGGCTCGGCAGCGGCCGCGGCGGCTCCGTCAGCACCGCCTCGTCCACGGCCGCGATCTCCTCGACGCCCGCGATCATGCGCCGGAGCGGCTCCAGCACCCGCCGCTCGACCAGGTACCGGCCGAACAGCAGGAAGATCAGCAGATCCGCGCCCAGCAGCGTGGCGATGTAGAGGCCGCCGCGCGTGGACGACTCGAGGCTCGGCTGGAGGAGTACGGTTCCACCGGCAGCGACCAGCACCGCCCCCGCGAAAACGACGGCGAGGGCGGCGAGGAGCTCGCGGCGCAGCGTGGGAAGCGAACGCATTCGTACCACTGGGAAACAAGCAAGGCGGGGCCGGAGCAGCCTCGCTCCGGCCCCGCCTAATGTAGCGCCGGGCTTCCGCCCGGGCTACCGCTACTCGCCGGTGCAGCCCACCACGCCAGGCTTGCCCGAGAGGTAGGCCGGCACCGTCCCGACCGTGCCGTACCAGATCGAGCACTCCTTGCCGCTACCCGCCAGGTTATGCGTGGCCTTGGCGGAGTAGCCGACCGAGGTCGGTTCGCTCACCCCGATCGTGACGTCCTTCGACAGCGAGAAGTCCGCCATGTCCGCCAGCGTCCCCGTGTACGTGCTGTTGGCGGAGTAGTAGATCTCCTCGGCCGTCGCCAGGTTGCGCAGGTCGCTCCTCATGGCCGAGAAGTACGCCCGCTCCCGCGACTTCGAGAACTTCGGGATCGCGATCGCCGCGAGCACGCCAATGATGACGACCACGATCAGCAGCTCGATCAGGGTGAAGCCCTTCCGCGCCTTGAGCATCATCGCTCCTCCTTAC